>CADBCY010000010.1 GCA_902793325.1 uncultured Eubacteriales bacterium | reverse complement strand
CCTGGCCTTCGGCGGCGGCAACTACGCCTGCTGGATCAACCCCACCACCGGCCACCGCTTCGTGGACGAGGGCTCCGAGCGCGACGTGCTGTCCCTGGCTGAGTTCCAGAACGGCATGGAGGTCAACGGCACCAAGGGCGTGTTCCTGGAGTTCTACAACAAGGAGCAGATGATGCCCGCGCCGATGCAGCTGGCCGAGGGCGACTACGAGGGCCGCTACTATCGCCGCACCATCGGCGAGCTCCCCGAGCTGTTCGCTGAGCTCGGCATCGAGGCCGATCCCGAGGTCGTCATCCAGACCATCCGCGACTACGACATGGCCGTGATGGGCCAGGGCGAGTACCCCGACTGCGGCAAGGCCATCGCCTCCCGCACCGTCGGCAACGTGGAAATGAACCCCGACGGCACCTACAACGTGGAGTCCTATGATCTGGACAACGCGCTGCTGACCATCCGCCTGATGGCGCCCTCCACCCACCATACGATGGGCGGCGTCGTGGTGGATACGGCGAGATCATCCCCGGCCTGTATGCGGCGGGCGAGGTCACCGGCGGCATCCACGGCGGCAACCGCCTGGGCGGCAACGCCATCGTGGAGATCTTCGTCTCCGGCCGCACCGCAGCGCAGGCGCTGACCGCGGACAACCAGTAATCCCCGGACAAAACCGGGGCGGGACGCATTTCTCGCGTCCCGCCCCGGTTCTTTTTTGTTGCGTTCGATCGGTTGTTGATCTGTCGTTGAATGGTGAAGCGCCGTTCATCGGAGACGGTCGGCGCCCGGGGGCTTCCCCTGCCGGGATCACTGTCCCTCGCCCTGAACCAGCTCCAGCACTTCCTCCGGCGTGTAGAGGGCCAGCACCACCTGGTTGGGCAGGCAGATGATCATGTTGCCCAGGATGCGGTCGCCCCGGTTTTCCAGCGTCACCTCGCCCTGCTGGACGCAGTCGTGGTTCTCGCAGGTGGAATCCTCCATGTACACGCCCGTGGGCGTCAGGTGAATGACGTTCACCGCCTCCGTGCCGTCGGGGAGCACCTGCGTGAGCGGGAAGGACTGCTCCCCTTCCTCGGGGAGCGGCAGCCAGCCCCTGCCGGTCGCGGTGGTCACCAGCACGTAGGCGCTGGCGGGCGAGGGCGCTTCCTGCCCCGCCTCCGCCTCGGGCTTCGCCTCCTCCGCCGCCGCGCAGGCGCACAGCGAGAGCGCCGCCAGCAGCGCCAGGAGGCATCTGCTCAGTTTCTCCATGGCCTTCCTCCGTCACGCGATGCCCGTAAAGCCCATGAAGGCCAGGGCGATCAGCGACGCGGAGATCAGCGCGATGGGCATGCCCTTGAGGGTCTCGGGAATCCGGGAGGTCTCCAGGCGCTCCTGCACGCCCGCCATCAGCACGATGGCGACCAGGAAGCCCAGGCCGCCGAACAGCCCGGACAGCACCGCCTGGCCCAGCGTGTAGCCCGCCTCGTAGTTCAGCACGGCGATGCCCAGCAGCGCGCAGTTGGCCGCGACGGGCATCAGGCTCCCGCCCAGCGACTCCGCCAGTGCGGGCCGCGCCGCCACCGCGAGCTTTTCCACCAGCCACACGGCCACCAGCACCGCCAGCGCGAAGGCCACGATGCGCAGGTGAATCATGCCCGCCGGCACCAGCACCAGCATGTCCAGCAGCCACGCCAGCGCGGAGGACAGCGTCATCGCCAGCGCCACAACCAGGCCGTAGCCCGCGGCGGTCTCCACGCGGCGCTCGTCACCCATGGCGGTAAAGCCCAGCGCACGGGCAAACACGATGTTTTGGGTGAACACGCAGCTCACCAGGAACAGCAGTATGCGGGAAAAATCGCTCATGCCGACGCCCCCTTCTTCTTATTCCTGCCGGAAACGGCGTTGCACACGCCCATCAGCAGCCCCAGCGCGAGGAACCCGCCGGCGGGCATGGCCAGCATCAGCATCGGCTCGAAGCCCGCGGGCAGCACCGCCGCGCCGAACACCGTGCCGCAGCCGATCAGCTCGCGCACCGCGCCGAGCGCCGTCATCAGGCAGATGAAGCCCACGCCCATGCCGACGGCGTCCGCCAGGGCCTTGCCGATGCCGTCCTCGCCGATGCGCCCGGCGCCGCCCAGGAACAGGCAGCTCACGGCGATCATCGGCGCGTACAGGCCCAGGCCCTCGCTCACCGCGGGGAACCAGCCCTGCAGCACCATGTGCGCGGCGCCCGCGAAGGCGGCGCAGATGAGCAGGAACACGGGCAGGCGGCCCTTTTCCGGGGTGATCTTTCCGAAAATCGCGCCGAACAGCGCGGCGCAGACCAGCGCGCAGGCGGTGGCGACGCCCATGCCCAGGCTGCTCGCCGCGCGCGTGGCGACCGCCAGCAGCGGGCACGCGCCAAGCGCCAGGCGAAGCGCCGGGTTCTTCGTCGTCAGGGCGGTTTCGACCCTCGCGCCCAGGGAAGTGTTCATCTCAGCCATTACGCCTTCTCCCCCTTTTCATGTCCGTACACGCGCCGCCTGAAGCAACGGTCGAGCAGCGGCGCGGAGATGTTCGCAAGCAGTATGGCGTAGGTAACGCCCTCGGGATAGACGCTGAAGCGGCGGAAGATCGCCACCAGCAGGCCCGCGCCGACGGCGTACACCCACTGGCCGGGCACCGTCATCGGGCAGGTGACGTAGTCCGTGGCCATGAACACCGCGCCGAACAGCAGGCCGCCGGACAGCGCCGTCGCCACGGGATTCGCGCCCAGCACCCAGCCGCACAGCGCCGCGGAGGCCACCATGGCCACCGGGATGCGCCAGGAGATGGTCTTCGTGACCACCAGGTAGACAAAGCCGATCAGGATCGCCAGCTTGCACACCTCGCCGATGGCGCCGGGAATCCTGCCCAGGAACAGTTGGGCCGTCGTGTAGCTGCCGGGGCTCGCCAGCGGCGTGGCGGCGGTCACCGCGTCCACGCCCGCGGGGGCGGGCCAGTGCGTCAGGTACTTCGGCCAGGAGGCCAGCAGCATGGCGCGCGCGGCCAGCGCGGGGTTGATGAAGTTGTCGCCCAGGCCGCCGAACAGCCCCTTGACGATCACCACGGCGAACACGCCGCCCAGCGCGGCCAGCCACCAGGGCGCGCCCGCGGGCAGGTTGAGGCCCAGGATCAGGCCGGTAACGGCGGCGGACAGGTCGTCCACGCGCACCTTCTGCTTCGTCAGCGCCTGCCAGACGAGCTCGCCCAGCACGGCGGCGACCGTGGATACCAGGACCGTCGCCAGCGCGGCAAAGCCGAACACCCAGACGCCCGCGATGACGCAGGGCAGCAGCGCGACGATCACATTGAGCATGAGCACCCGCGTGGACTGAGGGCTGTGCACGTGGGGCGCAGGAGACAGATGCAGATTCATGACCGCTTACCCCTTTCCTTTCCTCGCCTCCGCGGCGATCTTGTCCTTCATGGCCTTAAACGACGTCGTCAGCCTGCGGCGGGCCGGGCAAATATAGGAACAGCTTCCGCAGACCACGCAGTCCATCACGTTTTCCTCGCCGGCGCGCTTCATGTCGCCCGCGTCGCAGAGGTATTTCAGTTTGCAGGGATTCAGCCCGATGGGGCAGGCGTCGATGCAGCGCCCGCAGCGGATGCAGGGCGATTCCTCCAGCTCCACGGCCTCGCGCTGGCTGTACACCACCACGCCGTTGTTGGCCTTGGCCACCGGCACGCGGTCGTGCGGGCAGGGGAAGCCGGTCATCGCGCCGCCCATGACCACTTTGCCGACGTCGCTCTCGGGGATGCTGTAGCCGCCGCACTCCCGGATCAGGTCGGACACCGGCGTGCCCACGCGGACCCGGAGGTTCGAGGGCTTCTTCACGTGGCCGGTCACGGTGGTAATGCGCGAGATGAGCGGGCGGCCGTCGATCACCGCGTCGGCGATGGCCTTGGCCGTGCCCACGTTCAGCACGATCACGTGCACGTCCAGCGGCAGCTTCTTGGTGGGCACCTCGCGGCCCGTCACCACGTGGATCAGCTGCTTCTCACCGCCCTGCGGGTACTTGGTCAGAAGCGGCATGACCTCCACGCCCTCGCGACCCTGCGCCGCCTTGCGCATGGCTTCGATGGCGTCGGGCTTGTTGTCCTCGATGGCGATGACGCCCTTCTTCACGCCCAGGGCCCGCATGGCGGCGCGCAGGCCGTCCACGATGCGCTTGCTGTCCTCCAGCATCAGCCGGTGGTCGCAGGTCAGGTGGGTTTCGCACTCCGCGCCGTTGAGAATGATGGTGTCGCAGTACTGCCCTTCCTTCACCGCGAACTTCACGTGCGTCGGGAAGGACGCGCCGCCCATGCCGCACACGCCCGCGGCCTTGATGGCGGGCACGATCTGGTCCGCCGGGCAGGTCTCCACATCGCCCAGGGGATTCAGCGGCACCCACTCGTCCTTGAAGTCGTTTTTGATGGTCACGGCCATGGCGGAGGGGTTGGTCACCGACTGCACCGGGCCGACGGCAACCACCTCGCCGGACACGCTGGCGTGCACCGGCAGGCCCAGGAAGCCGACGGGCTCGCCGATGGGCTGGCCCAGCTTCACGTGGTCACCCACCTGCACGCAGGGCGTGCTGGGCGCGCCCAGGTGCATGCCCATCAGTATGGTCACGGTCTGCGCGATGTAGTCGCGCACCGCTTCGCCGCGCGTTGGCGCCTTGCCCTCGTGCGAGCCATGCAGCGGATGCACGCCCCCGCGAAAGGTTCTGTTGCTCGACAATGTCAGCACCTCCAGTTGTCAATCATCGAATCCGGCGGTCGTCCCGCCGATCACTTTCGGGAACGCGCTCACGCCGCGAACGGCCTGGGGCGCATGTACTTTTCATAGAAGGAGGTTTCCGCCGCATCGGCTTCGTCCGCCGCGGGCTCCGCTTCGGGCGCTTCCGCCGCATCGTCGCCCCCGGCGAGCACCGGGCGCGGGCGCATGTACTGCTCGTATGCGCCAGTTTCAGCCTCGGCAGCTTCCTCGACTTCGGTCGGTTCCTCGGCGGCATCCGCAGCCTCTTCTTCGACTTCGGTCGGTTCCTCAACCTCTGCCCCGATGGCCGCAATCACCGGGCGCGGGCGCATGTACTGTTCGTATGCGCCGCTTTCGGCCTCGGCAGGCTCTTCGACTTCGGTCGGTTCCTCAGCCTCTACACCGATCGCCGCGATCACCGGGCGCGGGCGCATGTACTGCTCGTATGCGCCGCTTTCGGCCTCGGCAGCTTCCTCGACTTCGGTCGGTTCCTCTGCCGCCGCAGCAGCGATGCCTGCCGGGCGCGGACGCATGTATTGCTCGTAAGCGTTGCTTTCGCCCTCGGCAGCTTCTTCGACTTCGGTCGGTGCCTCGGTCTCTGCCCCGATCGCCGCGATTACCGGGCGCGGGCGCATGTACTGCTCGTATGCGCCGGTTTCGCCCTCGGCAGCTTCCTCGACTTCGGTCGGTTCGGTTTCAGGCTCCGCGGGTGCTTCAGGCTCCGCGGGCGCCTCAGACTCTGCGGGCTCCTCGGGCTCCGCGGGTGCCTCGGGCTCTTCGGGCGCTTCGACGGGCGCGGACGCGGGCGCCGCGGCCTCGCCGCCGGGCACGGCCTCGTTCAGCGCGTTGATCACCGCCGTGGACGTGAACGTCGCGCCGGAGAGCGCCTCGATGTCGTTCTCGCCGTAGGCGAAGGGCGCGTACTTGCCGATGAACTGGTCGGTAAACGCCGGTTCGGAGGCCAGCTTGCCCAGGCCGTCGGTCTCGTCGGGCGTATCGACCGCCAGCGACGCGATGGAATTATCGGCGTTCAGCATCGCCGTCACCGTCACCGGGCCGCCGAAGCCCTGCGCGGTGGCGGTCACCGGCTCCGCGGCCACCTCGCCGCCGCCCGCCGCGAGCTCGTTGATGAGCGCCAGCGCCGCGGTGGAGGTCACCGTCGCGCCGGACAACGCCTCGATGCCGCCCTCGCCGTAGGCGAACGGCCCGGCCTTGCCGAGGAACTGCTCGGTATACGCCGGCTCGGACGCCATCTTGCCCAGGCCGTCGGTCTCGTCGGGCGTGTCGATGGCCAGGTAGGCCACGGTGCCGTCGTCGGCCAGGCCCATGGTCGCGGTCACCGTGCCGCCGAAGCCCTGTCCGGACGCCGAGCGCAGCGTGCCCACGAAGGTCGGAGTCTCTTCCTCCACCAGGCCCAGCTCATAGGTGGCGACGTAGTTGACGACGCTGTTGACGCCGCTGACCACGGCCCGGGAGGAGATGGACGCGCCGGCGACGGTGTCCACGCCGTCCGAATTCAGCACGATGCCCGCGCCCTTGCCGGCGAACTGGCCGGTAAACGCGGCCTCCTTCGTCAGCGCGCCCAGGCCGGGCGTCTCGCGGAATTCGTCGCCGCCGACCGAAACGCCGGTGATGACGCCCGCCGGGTCCACGCCCGCGGTGACCTCAACGGGTCCGTTGTAGCCGGTGACGGTGGCCTGGCCCACGTAGCCCAGCAGCTCGTCCGCGCCGGAATAGCCCGCGTAAAGGCTGTCCAGCGCGTAGCGGCCCTCCTGGAGCTCCAGCGGCTCAAAGCGCTCCGCGCCCTCGATCAGGCTCGCGCGCACCGCGTTTCCGGCGATCGCCGCCTGCTGCCCGATCCGGCTGCCGGCCGCCATGTTGACGCCGCTCAGCAGCAGCGCCGCGCAGACCAGCACGACCAGGATCACAACCCATGTCGGCAGTTTCTTGTTCACATGCCCTTCCCCCTTCGTCAGTTCGTATTCTGTCGTCGCCGCCCGGGTGAGGCGGCCTCAGGATTCCATCAGGTATTCCTCCGCGCCGGAGGTGGCGGTCACGGACCGGTCGTGGGCGATGAACACCGCCTCGACGCCCGGCAGTTCCTCGATCAGCTCTGCACCCTTCTCGGTGCCCAGCGCGAAGGCCGCGGTGGCCAGCGCGTCGCCCCACATGGAGCTCTCCGAGAAGATGGTCACGGAGGCCAGCTCGTTCTGCACGGGCCAGCCGGTCGCGGGATCGAGGATGTGGTGGTACCAGGTGCCGTCCAGCTCGAAGCCGCGCTCGTAGATGCCGCTGGTGACGGTGGAGCCGCCGAAGTTGCGCGCCACCAGCATGTACGCGCCGGTGGGCCGGTCGATGTCCTGAATGCCCACCTTCCAGGGCGTGCCGTCGGGCTTGCGGCCGATGGCCACGATATTCCCGCCGAAGGACAGTATGGCGCTCGTCACGCCGCGGCCCTCCAGGTACGCCTTCACGGCGTCGGCGATGTAGCCCTTGGCGATGCCGCCCAGGTCGATCATCATGCCCGCGGGCAGGGTGACGGCGCTGCCGTCCACGGCGACCTGCCGGTAGTCCACCCGCTCCGCCGCCGCGCGCAGCGCGTCCGCGTCGGGCAGCGCCGCCGCGCCGGAGGTGAAGTCCCACATCGTGGACACCGGGGCGATGGTCACGTCGAAGGCCCCGCCGGAGCGCTCGCTGACCTGCCGGGCGGCGTCGAGGATGCTCAGCGTGTCCGCGGACACCTCCACCGGTTCGCCCCCGGCGTGGTTGACGCGCCACACGTCGCTGCCCTCCACGGTGCGGGACAGCAGCCGTTCGTAGCGCCCGCACTCCGCCAGCGCGTCCTCCAGCACCGCCGGGTCGTCCACGTAGGCGGTCAGGGTGATGACCGTATCCAGGTAGAAGCCCACGGCGGACTGTTTCTTCGCCTCCGCCCCGCCGCAGCCCGCCAGCGAGACGAGGCACAGCAGCGCCAGGGCCAGCGCCCAAACGCGAGCGTTTCTCATGTGCGACCCTCCGCATTCCCGGATGTTTCGACGGGCAGCCGCAGCGCCGTGAACACGCGGCGCGCCACGAAGCCCGTCAGGCAGCCCACCGCCGCGCCGATGCCCACCAGCACCGGCAGGTAGGTGTACAGCAATTGGGGCGTGTGCAGCACGGAGCTCGCCGCCAGCACCTGGCCGACGTTGTGCGCCACGGCCCCCGCCAGCGAGGTGCCGATCACCCCGAGGCCGGGACGGCGGCGGATGACGAAGAACACCGCCAGCGCCGCGGCGCAGGCCAGCGCGATGAGCAGCACGCACCAGAACATCTGTCCCCCCGGCTTCGGGTGCCGCCGGAGCAGCATGGCGTCGCTCAGCGCCGCCAGCAGCGCGATGGCCAGCGCCCCCACCCGCGGGTTCCGCCGGACCAGCAGCATCACCGCGAGGCTCAGCACGCCGCCGCACAGGCTGTAGAGGATGGCGCTCAGGGAGCCGAACAGGAACCCGGACAGGAAGACCTTCGTCAGCATCAGCAGCACGCAGCCCCGCCAGTCCATCAGGTACACGCCGTACAGCAGCACGGTATTCGCCAGCCCCAGCTTGATGCCGGGCACGGCCCCGCTCAGCAGCATCGTCAGCGGGATCGCCCGGTCCAGCCAGCCCAGCACCAGCGACAGCGCCGCCAGCAGGCCGAAGCGCGCGACCCGATTCGCAGTCGATTTCAATTCGTCTCCTCCCCGGCCCGCGGGCGCGCTACTCGCCGCGCACCTCCACGGACACCCGATGGGGCAGGCACACGATGAACCCGCCCATCACCCTGAGCTCCAGGTTGTCCCGCGTCACTTCGCCCATCTGCACGCAGTCCTGGTTCTCGCAGTTGGCATGCTCCATGAACACCGCCTCGCCGGTGAGGCGGAGCGCGTTCACCGAGCCGTCCGCCTGGACGATCTCCACCGCGTGCGCCTCGCCGAAGGGAAGGTCGATCAGCGCGTCGCCGTCCAGCGTCACGTACACCCGCAGGTCGTCCGCGGCGGTCGAAACCGGCTCGCCGTCCCAGGGCGCGCCGTCCAGCAGCACCTTCGCGGCCGGCGCCGGCGCCTTCCGGGCGCAGCCCGACGCGCACAGGCACGCCGCCAGCAGCAGCGCGAGCGCGACGCGCCTCCGGCCCTGCACGTGAAGCCGCAGAAATCCATGAATCCTATCCATTGAAATGATTATACCCTATTTTATGGCGTAAATCAACCGGAAATTGCTGCAGGCCGCGAGTTTTGCGCGCCGCCGCGCGATTCCAACGAAGCGCGCCCCGGCGACAGCCGGGGCGCGGGGGGGTGAAAGCGCCGTACAACCGGGCCCGATCCGGGGGGGGAAACGGACGCTTTCGATTCAAACGGACGCTCGCATTACATGAGCTTGCGGAACATGGCCTTGTAGTCGTCGATGGTGGCCTCGCGGGGGTTGCCGGGGGTGCAGGCGTCGGCGGCGGCGGACTGGGCCAGGAAGTCCAGGTCCTCCTCCTTCAGCTTCTCCAGCTTCGTGGGGATGCCCACGTCCACGGAGAGCTGGCGCACGGCGTCGATGGCGGCCTTGCGATAGGTGGGCTGGTCCATGCCGGTGGTATCCACGCCCAGGGCCTCGGCGATGTTCCTGAACTTCTCGCCGGTGTACTCCTGGTTGAACTCCATCACGATGGGCAGCATCATGGCGCAGGCCACGCCGTGGGGGGTGTCGTACAGCGCACCCAGGGTGTGGGCCATGCTGTGCGCGATGCCCAGGCCGACGTTGGAGTAGGCCATGGCGGTCACGTACTGGGCCAGGGCCATGCCCTCGCGGCCCTCGGGGTCGTTCTCCACGGCCTTGCGCAGGTTCTTGCCGATCAACTGGATGGACTCCAGGTCCAGGCAGTCGGACAGCTCCCAGGCCGCCTTGGTGGTGTAGCCCTCGATGGCGTGGGTCAGCGCGTCCATGCCGGTGGAGGCGGTCAGCCCGCGGGGCATGGAGGACATCATGTCGGGGTCGACCACGGCGATGTCGGGGATGTCGTTGGGGTCGACGCACACGAACTTGCGGGTCTTCTGCACGTCGGTGATGACGTAGTTGATGGTGGACTCCGCGCCGGTGCCGCCGGTGGTGGGCACGGCGATGGTGAACACGGTGCGCTTCTGGGTGGGGGCCACGCCCTCCAGGCTGCGCACGTCGGCGAAGTCGGGGTTGTTGATGATGATGCCGATGGCCTTGCCGGTGTCCATGGAGGAGCCGCCGCCAATGGTGATCATGAAGTCCGCGCCGCTCTTCTTGAAGGCTTCCACGCCGCCCTGCACGTTTTCGATGGTGGGGTTGGGCTTGATGTTGGAATACAGCTCGAAGTCGATGCCGTTGGCCTTCAGCAGGTCGGTGACCTTGGCGGTGACGCCGAACTTCACCAGGTCGGGGTCGGAGGCTACGAACGCCTTCTTGAAGCCCCTGGCCTTTACGATGCCCGGGATCTCCTGAATGGCGCCCTTGCCGTGATAGGAAATGGAGTTGAGAACAAAGCGATTGACAGCCATGGGAATCTACCTCCTGTTTGTGCCCGGCGCGCCGGGCCGATATTCCGGTCCCGAAGGGGAGTATCTCCCCCTTCCCTACCATTATACACCCCCCGCGGGTTTTGTCAACTTGCGATGAAACGCCGCCGGGAATCTTCCCTTGACAGTGCGGGGAAAAAACAGTATAATGAATCCATCAATTATATGTTAGGAGAATCACGATGGGTGTTATTTGCGTACTGCTGGGCATCATCACCTTCCTCGGCTTCACCGGCCTTGGCGCGCTGGCGGCCAATGCCCTGATCGACTACAAGGTCACCCTGTCCGCGAACATCACCGCCCTGGCGAAGATTTCCAACACCTCCGTCATGGTGGGCATCATCTGCGTGTTCGCGTTCGTCGGCCTGCTCATCGGGTTGAACCTGATCATGAACGGCCTCATCTACAACAAGGTCAGCAAGATGTACCGCATGGCCAGGCGCAAGGCCAACAAGGGCTGATCGCCCGCCGGAACCCCTCGCCCCGCCCGCAGCTGCCGTCGTTGCGGGCGGGGCGAGGGCGTTTTGGCGGCGGCGCACGCGCCCGGCGCGCGCAGGTTCACCATGATTTAACCTTCAATGTTCATCAAATTGACATGAAAAATGCGCGCACGCATGCGCCATGTGTGCTATAATAGAAGAGGTGTACTCTGTCCAGATCGAATCTTTCCCTCAGGAGGAAACGCTGAATTGAAATATTCGTTCTTCAAGCCCCGGGAAGCAGAGCGAAACTTCCTGTTTTCCGTGGTCATCACCACCGCGAAGATGCTGTTCTTCGTGGTGCTGCTCATCGGCGTCACCGGCGCGGGCCTGGTGGGCGGCATCGCCAAGGCCTGGGTGGACACCGCGCCGGACCTGAACCTCGAAGCCATCGGCGCGCAGTCGCAGACCTCGTTCATCTACGACAGCGTCGGCCACCTCATCATGGAGTTCAAGGGCTCGGAAAACCGAATCTACGTGGAGCTCAAGGACATCCCGCAGCAGCTCATCAACGCCGTCACCTCCGTCGAGGACGCCCGCTTCTACGAGCACCACGGCGTCGACCTGAAGCGCATCGCCGGCGCGCTGGTGAACAACCTGCTGGGCGGCAACACCCAGGGCGCGTCCACCATCACCTGCCAGTTGGTAAAGCTGACGCTGCTGACCAGCGACCAGAACTACAAGCGCAAGATGCAGGAGGCCTACCTGGCGCTGGAGCTGGAGAAGCGCATGACCAAGGCGCAGATCCTGGAGGCCTACCTGAACGTCATCTACATGGGCGGCTCCAGCTACGGCGTGAAGATCGCCGCCCAGGATTACTTCGGCAAGGACCTGGACCAGCTCAGCCTGCGCGAGTGCGCCTGCCTGGCCCGCATCATCCGAAACCCCTGGCGCTACAACCCCCGCACCAACTACTACGTGCGCAACACCCCGAACGTCATCGAGGACAACACCAACTACGTGCTCGAGCAGATGCACAACCAGCGGCTGATCACCGACGAGGAATACAACCAGGCCATCAGTGAGCGGCTGAACATCGTGCAGACCTCCACCGCCGCCAGCAGCAACATGTACGACAACGCCTACTACGTGGAGTATTCCATCTACGACGTGGTCACCAAGATGCTGCGGGTCGAGGGCCTGGAGGACAACTCCTTCAACCGCAGCCAGATGGAGACCAAGCTGCGCAACGGCGGCTACAAGGTGTTCACCTCGCTGAACGCCGACGTGCAGAAGGCCGTGCAGGATACCATCACCGACTGGACGCGCTACCCCAGCATGCGCTACTCCAACGACAGCTCCACCCAGGCGTCCCTGGGCGGCGGCGAATACCTGACGGTGGTGCAGCCCCAGTGCGCCGCGGCGGTGATGAACTGGCACACCGGCGAGCTGGTGGCCATCGTCGGCGGGCGCAGCGAGCCGGTGACGCGCAAGCAGCTCAACCGCGCCTACCAGAACGACATGCCCGTGGGCTCGTCGCTGAAGCCGCTGTCCGTCTACGGCCCCGCCTTTGACATGGGCTATTCGCCCGGCAGCCCGGTGCTGAACCTGCCCATCCCCATCAAGGGCTGGAACAGCGAATCCGGCTTCCCCACCAACTTCAGCGGCGGGGACTACACCGGCGTCGAGTCCATGCGGCAGGCCATCAACAAGTCCCACAACACCTCCACGGCCCACGTGCTGATGGACAACGTCGGCGTCACCAACGCCGTCACGTACCTGCTGAAGCTGGGCATCAACGCCAACCACATCCTGGCTACCGGCTCCGGCCTGGCCCTGGGCTCCTCGGGCGTTTCGATGATCGAGATGGCCGCCGCCTACGGCGCCATCGCGAACCGCGGCATCTACCAGGAATCCTATGCATTCACCCAGGTGCTGAACCCCGACGGCACGGTGTACATCGACGTGGGCGAGGTGCAGCAGACCTGGCAGGCCTTCAAGTCCTCCACCGCCTACATGCTGGTGGATGTGCTGAAGGGCTGCGTCACCCAGGGCGTCGGCACCGGCTCCGCGGCCAACTTCGGCGGGCTGACGGTGGCAGGCAAGACGGGCACCAACACCAACAACATCGGCGTGACCTTCGCGGGCATGACCGCCTACTACTCTGGCGCGGTGTGGATCGGCTCGGACAACTACAAGCCGCTCTCCTCCGACGCCACCGGCGGCACGTACGCCGCGCCCTTGTGGGCCGCCATCATGACGCAGGTCCACGCGCTGACCGGCTGCACCACCGACCGGCCCATACTGTCCGGCTCGCCCAGGGACTACGGCCTGGTGGCGGGCACCGTGTGCAGCGTGTCCGGCATGGCGCCCACCACGGCCTGCCGCGAGGACGCCAACGGCTACGCCCCCACCACGGACTACTTCCTGCAGGGCACGGTGCCCACCACGCCCTGCAACATGCACCGCACGGTGACGATCTGCACCTACAGCCACAAGATCGCCTCCGCCCGCTGCAAGAGCACCCGCAAGTTCGGCATGATCTACATTCCCGAGGGCCATCCCCTGCGGAACGCGCGAAAGCTGTCGGACGTGACCAAGTACTTCGTCGGCGCCTCCACCAACGACACCACCGCCAGCATCGGCGTGTGCACGCTGGGGAAATAACCCGCCGACCGCCTGCCGCCGCCCGGTATACCCGGGCGGCGGTTTCTCTGTGTCCTTCCCTGCCCCGGATCGTCGCCTTTTCTTAAAAAAAGGCTTGCTATTTCCCGCCGTTTCGGCTACAATATAAGTCAGAAATTCTTCGTTTCGCACTATCAGAAGTTGGGAGGTACGATTATGTATAAGGAGACCATCAAAACCGCCGGCAACAAGATGGACAAGACCATCGCCGTGATCCAGAAGGACCTGAATACCCTGCGCGCGGGCCGCGCCAACCCCCAGATCCTGGATAAGATCACCGTGGATTACTACGGTACCCCCACCCAGTTGAACCAGGTGGGCAACATCTCCTCCCCCGAGCCGCGGCTGCTGGTCATCGCGCCGTGGGAGCCGAAGATGATCGGCCCCATCGAGAAGGCCATCCAGAAGTCCGACATCGGCATCAACCCCTCCAACGACGGCAAGGTGATCCGCCTGCTGGTGCCGGAGCTGACCGGCGAGCGCCGCAAGGAGCTGTGCAAGCAGGTGAAAAAGCAGATCGAGGAGGGCAAGGTCGCCATCCGCTCCATCCGCCGCGACGCCATGGAGCAGATCAAGAAGATGAAGAAGGACTCCGTCATCACCGAGGACGACCAGAAGGTCGCCGAAAAGGACCTGCAGAAGGTCACCGACGCCCACATCGAAGAGCTGGACAAGGTGGGCGCGGACAAGGAAAAGGAGATCATGTCCGTCTGATTCCGCCAAGCGCAGGCATGGGCAGCCCGTTCGGGCTGCCCATGGGCGCATCATGGACGCAATACGCCGTATGGACGACCTGAAACGAGGTGACCGCCGTGTTCTTTGAAAAGCTGACCCAGCTCCTGTCGAACGCCTTCCGGCCCAAGCCCAGGTACATCACCGTCACCCCGGTCACCGCCGCGCCGGTCGCGGCGCTGCCCCCCGCGCGCATGCCCCGGCACGTGGCCATCATCATGGACGGCAACGGCCGCTGGGCCACCCAGCGCGGGCTGCCCCGCTCCGCCGGGCACGCCGCGGGCACCGAGGCGCTGCGCGACATCATCCGCGCCAGCGACGACTGGGGCATCGAGGCGCTGAGCCTGTACGCCTTCTCCACGGAGAACTGGGCGCGCTCCAAGGAGGAAGTGGACGCGCTGATGGGGCTGCTGCTGCAATACTTCAACTCGGAGATCGACGAGCTGGACGAGAAGAACGTGCGCATCAAGATCCTGGGCGACGTGGACGGCCTGCCCGCCCGGCAGCGCGAGGCCGTGGTGAGCGCCATGGAGCGCACGAAGGACAACACCGGCCTCAAGCTGAACATCGCGCTCAACTACGGCGGGCGGGCGGAGCTGACCCGCGCGGCGCGGATCCTGGCGCAGAAGGCGCTGGACGGCGAGATCATGCCCACCGCCATCGACGAGGACGCCTTCGCCGCCGAGCTGTACGCGGCCGACTCGCCGGACGTGGACGTGCTGATCCGCACCAGCGGCGAGCAGCGCACCTCCAACTTCCTGCCCTGGCAACTGGCCTACGCGGAGTTCATCTTCGACGACATCCTCTGGCCCGACTTCGACCGGGACCGCTACATGCAGTGCCTGCGCACCTACGCCGGGCGGGAGCGTCGCTTCGGCGGCACGGAGGCCCGGGACGCCGAGGCGCAGGAAGCGCCGGAAGAAGCGGCCGAAGCGACCGTCGAAGCCGCGCCGGAACCCGCGCCGGAGTATGAGCCGGAATCCGGGCCGGACGCGCCGGAGGACATCCCCTCCGAGCCGGACGCCGGGGATGAAACCGAGGATTTCGTGCTGAACATCACCCCCGTCATCTTCCCGAAGGACGACGGAGAAGCCGAGAAGGCCGACGACTGACGCGCCGAGCCGGGCGCTTTAGGAGTGAATCCCTTGCTGAAACGCATATTGACCGCCATCGTGCTGATCGTGCTGATGGGGCTGGGCATCTGGTTCCTGGGCTGGCCGCTGCGCCTGATCCTGCTGATCGGCATGCTCGCCAGCACCTACGAGGTGTACGCCGCCCTGCGGAAGGCCGGGAGCCGGCCCGCCGCCTGGACGGGCTACGTCTACTGCGCCGTGGCGGTGCTCGCCCAGGCCATGCGCGCCGGGCGGTTCGGCCCCGCGCCGCTGCTGCGGCTGCTGGACGCCGTCAGCCCGCCCGCGTTTTCGCTGGCGGTCGGCCTGCTGCTGGCCATGACCGTCATCGTGCTGGAGGGCGAGGTGGCCTACGACCGCATGGTCTCGACGCTGTTCCCGATGCTGTACCCGGGGCTGCTGTTCGCGCTGTTGCTGACGCTGCAGGACCTGAGCACCCGCACCGCAGCCACGCTCGCGCTGGTGCTGACGTTCTTCATCGCCTCCGTGAACGACACCTTCGCGCTGTTCATCGGCCTGCGCTTCGGCAGGCACCGGCTGTCGCCGAAGATCAGCCCGAAGAAGTCCGTCGAGGGCTCCGTCGCCGGGCTGGCGTCCAGCGTGCTGTTTGCGATGCTGGTGCCCTGGGTGACCACGCTGCTGGCGCCGCGCTTCCCCGGCCTGGCGGCGGAGCTGCAAGCCGCGCCGCTGCCCCCGCTGTGGGCCTTCGCCATACTCGGCCTGGCGGCGGGCGCGCTCTCGCAGATCGGCGACCTCGTCGCCTCGCTGGTGAAGCGCCACTGCGGCGTCAAGGACTACGGCAGCATCTTCCCCGGCCACGGCGGCATGCTGGACCGGCTGGACGGCATACTCTTCTGCGGCGCGGCCTGCTGGGCGTTCTTCCTCGGCGCGGGCCTGTAAGGCGAAGCGAGGGCGGCACGCCCGCCGCGGACGCCGCGGCGATCCGGGCGCAGGCTTCAATCCTGCCCCCAACCTTAATCGAATATTCACGCACGGTTTATGGTTCTGAGGTAAACTCAGAACCATAAACCAGCGTAAGGGATTGTTTCTATGCAACAGACAAGTCAACGTACCCTCGCCGTGCTCGGCGCCACCGGTTCCATCGGCACCCAGGCGCTGGACATCGTGCGCCGCTGCCCGGACCGCTTCCGCGCCACCTGCCTCACCGCCCAGTTTTCCAGCGAGGCGCTGTTTGCGCTGGCGCGGGAATTCAGGCCGCGCGTCGCCGCGCTCCGGGCGGAGCCGAAGGTTATCCCCGACGACCTCAGGGACATCGAGTGGTTCTTCGGCCCGGACGCCACCGTGCGGGCGCTGCTCGCCAGCGGCGCGCAGGACGCCCTGTGCGCCATCGTGGGCATCGCGGGCCTGGACGCCGTGTGGGCGGCGCTGGACGTCTGCGAGCGCGTGCTGCTGGCGAACAAGGAGGCGCTCGTGACCGGCGGCGACCTGGTGACGCAGAAGGCCGCGGCGCGGAACGTCCCGCTGCTGCCCGTGGACAGCGAGCACTCCGCCATCTTCCAGTGCCTGCAGGCGCGGCAGGGCAACCCGGTGCGCCGGCTCATACTCACCGCCTCGGGCGGCGCGCTGCGCGATTGGGACCGGGCGCGGATCTACCACGCCACCGTGCGGGACGTGCTGGCCCACCCCACGTGGAACATGGGCGGCAAGATCACCGTGGACTGCGCCAGCATGGTCAACAAGGGGCTGGAGGTCATCGAGGCCCACCACCTGTTCGCCATGCCCGCGGATCGGATCGACGTGGTAATCCACCCGCAGAGCATCGTCCACTCCATGGTGGAGTTCGAGGACGGCGCGGTGCTGGCGCAGCTCGGGAACCCCGACATGCGCGGGCCGATCGGCTACGCCATGGGCTGGCCCGAGCGTGTCCCCTACGGCGCGAAGCCGCTGGACTTCGCCGCGCTGGGCCACCTGGACTTCGCCGCCCCGGACCCCGACCGCTTCCCCTGCCTGGGCATGGCCGTGGCGGCGCTGAAGGAGGGCGGCAGCGCGCCGGTGATCCTGAACGGCGCGAACGAGGCCGCGGTGGCCGCGTTTTTGCAGGAGCAGATCCCCTTCGGGCGCATCCCGGAGCTGATCGGGCGCGCGCTCGACGCCGTGCCGCGAACGGACATCCGCGCCATCGCCGACGTCTACGACGCCGACCGCGCCGCCCGCGAGGTCGTCAGGGCCGCCCTGTAAGCCATTCCACAGAAACTCAACCCCCGGAGGCATCCCCATGCTGAGAATCCTGTATATCTTCCTCGCCCTGGTCATGCTGGGCATCATCGTGATGGCCCACGAGTTCGGCCACTTCCTCGTCGGCCGGCTGTGCGGCATCGGCGTGCTGGAGTTCAACATCGGCTTCGGGCCGAAGCTGCTGAGCTGGAAGCGCAAGGGCACCCAGTTCGCGCTGCGCGCCATTCCCCTGGGCGGAAGCTGCATGTTCGAGGGCGAGGACGAGCAAAACAGCAACCCCCACGCCATGAACAACCAGCCCGTGTGGAAGCGGTTCCTCACGGTGCTGGCCGGCCCGGCCATGAACTTCGTGCTGGCCTTCGCGGTGTGCGTGGTCATGCTGGACGCCTACTACTACGCCGAGGCCATCCCGGTGATCAGCCAGGTGATGGAGGATATGCCCGCCGTCGAGGCCGGGCTGCAGGCGGGCGACCGCATCCTCTCCGTCAACGGCACGGAGATCGCCAACGGCGCCCCGGGCGTGCAGGCGGTTTCCGAAATCATCCGCGGCGCGGGCGCCGGCGCGACCATCGAGATGGTGGTCCTGCGCCACGGCGAGCAGGTCGCGCTCACCATGCGGCCCACGGCGGTGACCGACGCGGAGACCGGCGAGACGCGGCCCCAGGTGGGCATCGTGTTCGACGCCCGCACCTATACCTTCCCGGAGGCGCTGCGCACGGGCGGCAGCTACATGGTCGAGGTCGCGGGCACCATGCTCGACAGCCTGCGGCGGCTGCTCTTCCACGGCGAGGGCCTGGAGGACACCGCGGGCACGGTGGGCATCATCGCGGTGGTCAGCACCCACATCCAGGAGGGCATGTCCACGGTGCTGTGGCTGATGTTCATCATCTCGCTGAACCTGGGCATCATCAACCTGCTGCCCTTCCCCGCGCTGGACGGCGGGCGGCTGCTGTTCCTGGTCGTCGAGGCCGTGCGGCGCAAGCCCATCCCCCCGGAGAAGGAGGGCATGGTGCACGCCGTCGGGCTGTTCCTGCTGATCGGGCTGTTCCTCGTGCTCACCTACCGGGACATCGCCCGCATACTCAGCGGCGGGTTCGGAAGCCTGTGATGGACGCGCCGGCCTTCCTGGACGTCAACGGCGTCCGCTACGGCGTCGTGCGGCTGCTCGGCAAGGGCAAGGGCGGCTACTCCTGGCTCGTGGAGCGGGAGGGTCGGGCCTTCGTGCTCAAGCAGCTCCACCACGAGCCCTGCGACTACTACGCCTTCGGGGACAAGCTGGAGGCGGAGCGTCGGGACTACCTGCGCCTGAAGGACGCGGGCATCCCCATCCCCGAGCGCTGCGACGTGGACGCGGCGAACGAGCGCATCCTGAAGGAATACGTGCCCGGCCCGACCATCCTGGAGCTGCTGAAGGCGGGGCGCGGCGTCGACGCCTTCCTCCCCGCGGTGCGCGCCCTGTCCGACCGCGCGCGGGCGGCGGGCCTGAACCTCGACTGGTTCCCCAGCAACTTCGTCCCGCGGGACGGGAACCTCGTCTACGTGGACTACGAGTGCAACGCCTACGCCGACGAGTGGAGCTTCGAGGGCTGGGGCGTCCGCTACTGGTCGATGACGCCGGAGCTCCTGCAATACCTTTCCGAGAACCCATAGAGGATACCGATGATGAATGAAACCCTCCCCACCCGGCAGGTGATCGCCGGGAACGTGGCCATCGGCGGCGGCGCGCCGGTGACCGTGCAGACCATGACCAACACCGACACCCGGGACGTGCCCGCGACGCTGGCGCAGATCCGCGCCATGGCGGCGGCCGGGGCGGACCTCGTGCGCGTCAGCGTGTACGACGACGCCTGCGCCGCGGCCGTGCGCGACCTGGTGGACGGCAGCCCCGTGCCGCTGGTGGCGGACATCCACTTCGACCACCGGCTGGCCATCCGCGCCGTGGAGAACGGCATCGCCAAGGTGCGCATCAACCCCGGCAACATCGGCGGCGAGGCGAAGGTGCGCGCGCTGGCGGACTGCCTGAAACAGCACCGCGTGCCCGTGCGCATCGGCGTGAACTCCGGCAGCATCGAAAAGGACATCCTGGCCCGGTACGGCGGCGTCACGCCCGAGGGCATGGTGGAGAGCGGCCTCAACCACGCGCGCATGCTGGAGCGGGCGGGCTTCGACGACATCGTGCTCTCCTTCAAGGCCACGGACGTGCGGAAGATGGTGGCCGCCTGCCGCCTGGCCGCGCGAAGCTGCGCCTACCCGCAGCACATCGGCGTCACGGAGTCGGGCACGGCGGACGTGGGCGTCGTCAAGAGCGCGGTCGGCATCGGCGCGCTGCTGCTGGACGGCATCGGTGACACCATCCGCGTGTCCCTGTCCGGCGACCCGGTGCAGGAGGTGCCCGCGGGGCTCTCGATCCTGCGCGCCTGCGGGCTGCGGCGGGACGGCATCGAGATCATCTCCTGCCCCACCTGCGGCCGCACGACCATCGACGTGGAGGGCATCGCCCGCCGCGTGCGCGCGGAGACGCAGGACATCAAGAAGCCCATGAAGGTCGCGGTGATGGGCTGCGTGGTGAACGGCCCCGGCGAGGCCCGCGAGGCCGACCTGGGCATCGCGGGCGGCGGGGACGGCTCGGGCGCGCTGTTCGTGCGCGGCGAGGCGCCGAGGAAGGTCACCGGCGACCTGGCCGCCGCGCTGATCGCGGAGATTCGCCGGCTGGCGGAGCCGTGATATGATCCGCATTCAGACCCCGCGCCTCGTGCTGCGGGAGCACCGCATGGACGACGCCCCGGCGCTGCACGCCATACTCTCCGACCCGGCGGCGACCTGGTACATCCCGGACATGCACCGTGACCAGCCCGGGGACACCGAGGGCTACCTGCGCTCCACGCTGCGGGACCGGCAGGCGCACCCGCGGCTTCGCTACAACCTGGCCGTCGCCGACGGGCAGGACGTTTGCATCGGCGAAGTCGGGCTGCGGCACATCGACGGCCCCGCGGACAGCGGCTGCTGGACGCTGGGCTATTACCTGCGCCCGGACCTGTGGAACCACGGCCTCGCCACCGAGGCGACGGAGGCCGCGCTTGGGTTCATATTCGCGCAGGGAGCGCGGCGGGTGTCCGCCTCCTGCCTGGCGGAAAACCTGTCCTCCCGCACCGTGCTGTGGAAGTGCGGCTTCACGCGGGAGGGCATGCTGCTCGCCCACACCTGGCACGACCGCCAGTGGAAGGACTGCGCGGTGTACCTGCTGCTGCGCGAGGAATGGATCGCCCGGGAGGATGCACGAAGGGAGGGAAATGCGTGTCGGAGCTTTGGCGAAACCTGATCGCCCAGGAGGACAGGGCGCTGGCGGAACAATTGACCCTCGCCCGGGTGAGCATCTCGAAGAAGACGGGCACGATGCGCGTGCGCTTCCAGAGCGCGAAGATCCTCACGGACGCCCAGTTCGAGCGCGCGAGCCGGCTCATCGCCGCCGCCTTCCCCGGCGTGTCCGTGAAGGTGCAGCTCGAATACCCCTCCCTGAAGGAGGCGGTATTGGAGGACGTGACCCTCGCCGGGCCGCTGATGCAGTCGCTGGTGCGGGCCGAGCGGCCGAGCTGCATGCCCTTCATCGACTGGAACGGCCAGGGCTGGTCGCTGAAGGACGGCGTGCTGACGGTGTGCGTGTCCAGCGCCGAGGGCGCGACCTACCTGAAGGCCAGCGGCGTGGACGACATACTGGCCCGCAAGATGAAGGATCAGTTCGGCATCGCCTGCGCGGTGGCGATCCAGGTCACCGGCGACGAGGAGCGCCGCATGCAGCGCATCGCCGAGGCCCGCGCCAGGGAGGCCGAGCTGCTGGCCCAGCGCGTGTCCGCGGAGGCCCCGGCCAGGAAGCGGACCGCCCCCGGCGAGGCCATCTTCGGCGGGCCGATCAAGGACCCCGTCATCCCCATGCGGGACATCACCGAGGACATCGGCCGCTGCGCCGTCAAGGGCGAGGTGTCCAACCTGGAGATGAAGGACACCAAGGCCGGGCAGACGAAGATCGTCACCTTCTCCCTTACCGACTACACCAACAGCGTCAACTGCAAGCTGTTCCTGGGCGGCAAGCGCACGCGGGAGAACGCGCAGGGGCTGCAGGCCCAGGTGGAGGCGTTCTCCGCCGCCGTGAAGGACGGCGCCTGGGTGCGCGTGCAGGGCAGCTACCAGTACGACGAATACAACCGCGCCATGATCCTGATGGTGCAGAACATGATGCCCGCGGAGAAGCCCGTGCGCGAGGACACCGCGAAGGAAAAGCGCGTCGAGCTGCACCTGCACACCACGTTCAGCACCATGGACGCCTGCGCCACCCCCACCGCGCTCATCAAGCAGGCCGCGGCGTGGGGGCACAGGGCCGTCGCCATCACCGACCACGGCGTGGTGCAGGCCTTCCCCGAGGCGTTCGGCGCGGCGAAGAAGGCGAACATCAAGCTGATCCCCGGCTGCGAGGGGTATCTCATCGACGACGACGCCTCCATCGTGGAGAACGCCCAGGACCAGCCCATCGACGGCACGACCTACGTGGTGCTGGACGTGGAGACCACGGGCCTCAACAAGCACGCGGACGAGATCATCGAGATCGGCGCGGTGCGCATCGAGCGCGGCGAGGAGGTCGCGGAGTTCTCCGAGCTCATCAACCCCCTGCGGGACGTGCCCGAGGAAGTGGCGAAGCTCACCGGCATCACCACCGCCATGCTGCGGGACAAGCGCACGCTGGCGGAGGTCATACCCGAGTTCGCGCGGTTCTGCGACGGCGCGGTGCTGGTGGCGCACAACGCCGCCTTCGACATGTCCTTCATGCGCAGGGCCTTCCGCGCGTCGGGGCTGCCCTTCGAATTCACCGTGCTGGATACGCTGGCGCTGGTGCGCAACCAGTTCCCCCAACTGAAGGTCCACCGCCTGGGCAGCATGTGCAAGCAGCTGGGCATCAGCCTGCTGAACGCCCACCGCGCCGTGCACGACGCGCGGGCCACGGCGCTGATGATGCTGAAGGTGCTCCGCGAGGTCCGCGGCCAGAAGCAGGTGCGCCTGCTGCGGGAGCTGAACACCTGCTACCCCACCGACGCCAGCCAGCAGAGCTACCACATCGTGCTGCTGGCGGACAGCCAGGTGGGCATCACCAACCTGAACCGGCTGGTGAGCGCCGGGCACCTCAACTACTTCTACCGCCGCCCGCGCATCCCCCGCAGCCTGATCGCGAAGTACCGCGAGGGCCTGATCGTGGGCAGCGCCTGCGAGGCGGGCGAGCTGTTCCAGGCGATCCTGGACGACCGCGACGAGGCGGAGCTGGAGAAGATCGCCTCCTTCTACGACTACCTGGAGATCCAGCCCATCGGCAACAACGCCTTCCTGAAGCGCGAGGGCACCGTGAAGGACGACGAGGGCCTGCGGGACTTGAACCGGCGCATCGTGGCGCTGGGCGAACGGCTGGGAAAGCCCGTGTGCGCCACCGGCGACGTGCACTTCCTCAACCCCCAGGACAGCATATTCCGCGCCATACTGCTGAACAAGGAGGGCTACAAGGACGCCGACCTGCAGCCGCCGCTGTACTTCCGCACCACCGACGACATGCTGGAGGAATTCAGCTACCTGGGCCGGGAAAAGGCCCGCGAGGTGGTCGTCGTCAACCCCAACGCCATCGCCGACCGCATCGGCGACGTCCGGCTGTTCATCCCCCACCCCGAGGGCAAGGAGACCTTCCAGCCCTTCTGGCCGGAGGCGGAGGGCGAGCTGCGGCAACTGGTGAACGACAAAGCCCACGACCTCTACGGCGACCCGCTGCCGGAGATCGTGCAGAAGCGCATCGACAAGGAGCTGAACGCCATCATCGGCTACGGCTTCTCCACGCTGTACATGATCGCCGTGAAGCTGGTGGCCAAGTCGCTCTCGGACGGCTACATCGTCGGCAGCCGCGGCTCGGTGGGCTCGTCGCTGGTGGCGTTCCTCTCCGGCATCACCGAGGTCAACGCCCTGCCGCCCCACTACGCCTGCCCCAACTGCCGCCACACGGAGTTCAACCCCGATCCCCGCTACACCACCGGCCTCGACCTGCCGCCGAAGGCCTGCCCCGCGTGCGGGACCATGATGGACAAGGACGGCTTCAACATCCCCTTCGAGGTGTTCCTGGGCTTCAAGGGCGACAAGGTGCCCGACATCGACCTGAACTTCTCCGGCGAATACCAGCCCCGCGCGCACAGGTACATCCAGGAGCTGTTCGGCGAGGAGTACTGCTACCGCGCCGGCACCATCGGCACCATCGCCGAAAAGACCGCCTACGGCTACGTGCTCAAGTACTGCGAGGAGCGGGAGCTGAACCTCTCCAGGTCGGAAAAAGAGCGCCTGGCGCGGGGCATCACCGGCGTGAAGCGCACCACGGGCCAGCACCCGGCGGGCATGGTGGTGCTGCCCAAGGACTACGAGATCTACCAGTTCACCGCCATACAGCACCCCGCGGACGACCAGGAGACCTCGACCATCACCACCCACTACGACTTCGGCTCCATGCACGACGTGCTGGTGAAGCTGGACGTGCTCGGCCACGACGACCCCACCATGCTCCGCAAGCTCCAGGACATCACCGGCATCGCCCCGCAGGCCGTGCCCCTGCACGACCCGGAGGTGTTCGGGAAGATCCTCTCGCTGTTCACCGGCCCTGAGGCGCTGGGCCTGACGGCGGAGGAGCTGGGCGTCTCCGAGAGCGGCACGCTGGGCATCCCCGAGTTCGGCACGCCCTTCGTGCGCGGCATGCTGAAGGAAACCAAGCCCACCACCATGGAGGAGCTGGTGCGCATCTCCGGCCTGTCCCACGGCACGGACGTGTGGCTCGGCAACGCGCAGGACCTGGTGCGCCAGGGCATCCCGCTGCGGGACTGCTTCTGCACCCGCGACGACATCATGAACGCGCTGATCGCCTGCGGCGTGGAGGCGTCCATGGCCTTCAAGACCATGGAATCCGTCCGCAAGGGCCGCGGCCTCACCCCGCAGATGGAGGAAGCCATGCTGGCCTGCTCCGGCCCGGCGTGGTACGTCGACACCTGCAAGAAGATCAAGTACATGTTCCCCAAGGGCCACGCGGTGGCCTACGTGACCATGGCGCTGCGCATCGCCTACTTCAAGATCTACTACCCCGAGGCCTACTACTGCTGCTACCTGCAGCGAAACGCCGAGTCGTTCGACGCCGTGCGCATGTGCACCGACGACGTGCAGGCCCTGCGGGACATGATCGACGCCATCAAGGCCATGGACAAGAACGAGCTCACCGCCAAGCTCGAGGACGAAAACACCATCCTGGAGATCCTGATCGAAATGAACCTGCGCGGCGTGCACGCGCTGCCCATCGACATCTACCGCTCCGCCGCCACGGACTTCCAGATCGTGGACGGGAACATCCTGCCGCCCATCAACGCCCTGCCCGGCGTCGGCGCGGCGGCGGCGGAGGCGCTGGTCGAGGCGCGCAGGGCCGGGCCCTTCATCAGCCAGGACGACATGCTGCAGCGCAAGGTCTCGCGGGCCGTCATTGACCAGCTCAAGGCCACCGGCTGCCTGAACGACGTGCCGGAAACCAGCCAGGTGACGCTGTTCGAGTTCGAAGTATGACCCGCCCGCGCTTTCCCCGGCCCCGGCTCCAAACCCGCCGATACGGCATGACGCAGCAAGCGGAGATTCCCTCCGCGTCAGCGGTCTTTCGGGGAATCTCCGCGGTTGCGGCCTTTATCGACGCTCTGACGGCGCCGCGATGCATCGCGGCGCCGTCATTGTGTTTTCGGTTCAGATCGCGCCGGGCGTCAATCGTCCACCGCCTCCAGCGCGTACAGCAGCGAGGCCGCGTCGCCCATGGGCAGCGGGCAGCAGAGCCCAACCTGCATCAGCTCGTCGCCGCCGAAGACCTCGCCGGTCTCGTCGATGCGGTAGCTGCGCGCAGGGTCCAGCCCGCGCAGGCGCACCAGCCGCGGCGGCGTGTTGGGCACCGCGCGGGCGCGCACCAGCGTGAACAGCGCCCGGCTGCGGTCCTCGGACACCGTCACCCACGCGGCGTCGTTGCCGGTAAAGGGCGAGCACAGCCGGTACAGCCTGCCGGTCAGGCGCAGCGCCTGCGTGCGGCGGGCGAAGTCCGTCTGCACGCGCAGGGCCGCCTGCTCGGCGTCGCTCAGCCTGCGGGGGTCGAGCTCGTAGCCGAAGCTGCCGCCCAGCGCCACCGCGAAGCGGGACTCCAGCGGCGTCACCCGGTCGGTCTGGTGGTTGGGCACGGCGCTCACGTGGCTGCCCATCGCGGACGGCGGGAACACCAGCGTCGTGCCGTACTGGATGCGGCAGCGCTCCAGGCAGTCGGTGTCGTCCGAGCACCAGATCTGCGGCACATAGGCCAGCATGCCGGCGTCGAAGCGCCCGCCGCCGGAGGCACAGCCCTCGAACAGCACGTCCGGGAAGGCCTTCGTCAGCCGCGCCAGCACCGCGTACAGGCCCAGCATGTAGCGGTGGGGCAGCTCCCGCTGGCGCTCCCGCGGCAGCGCGGCGGAGCCGATGTTGGAGAAATTGCGGTTCATGTCCCACTTGAGGTAGGCGGCACCGCTCTCCCTCAGCGTGCGGGACACCGCGTCCACGATGAAGTCCTGTACCTCCGGGCGGCTGAGGTCGAGGATCAACTGGTGGCGGAATTCGATGCTCTCGCGGCCGCGGATGTGGATGCACCAGTCGGGGTGCGCGCGGAACAGCTCGCTCTTAGGGGAGACCATCTCCGGCTCCATCCAGAGACCGAACTGCAGGCCCAGCGCCCGCACGCGGTCCGCCAGCGCGCCGAGGCCGCCGGGCAGCTTGCCGAGGTTGGGCTCCCAGTCGCCCAGCGAGGTGGTGTCGTCGTCGCGGCGGCCGAACCAGCCGTCGTCCATCACGAACAGCTCCACCCCGGCGCGCTTCGCGGCCTCGGCGATGGCCACCAGCCTGTCGGCGTCGAAGTCGAAGTAAGCGGCCTCCCAGCTGTTCAGCAGCACCGGGCGCGGCGCGCGCGCCCAGCGGGGCGGCAGCAGGTGATCGAGCCACAGCGCGTGGAAGGCGCGGCTCATGCCGCCGATGCCGTTGCCGGAGAAGACCAGCGCGGCCTCGGGCGTGCGGAAGCTCTCGCCGGGCTCCAGTCGCCAGGCGAAATCCTGGTCGTTGATGCCCAGCAGCGCGCGGGTCGTGCCGAACTGATCCACGGAGGCGGTGGCGGCGAAGTTTCCGCTGTACACCAGCGCCGCGCCGATCACGTCGCCCCGGTCCTCGTCCGCGCCGGGCCGCGCCAGGGCCAGGAAGGGCGAGGTCTGCAGGCTGCTCGCGCCGCTGCGGGTGGAAGTGCCCTGCTCCCCGGGGACGAGCGGGCGGCGCACCACGGCGCGCTCACGCGCCCAGGCGCCGGACAGCGTGATGAAGTCCCAGTCGGCGTCGGGCAGGTCCAGGCACAGGCTGAAGGCGCGGGTCAGCGTCAGCGCTTCGGCGCCCGCGTTGGTCAGCCGGACGCTCCGCGCTACGGCGGCGCAGTCGTCGAAGATGCTGTAAAAAAGCTCCGCCACGAGGCCGGTATGCGCGTCCTTCAGCTCGAGGCGCAGCGTCTGCGCGTCCTCCCCGAAGGTCGCGGGCAGGCCCTCCGGACCGGGCTTGCCCGGCAGCACCTCCGCGCCGGTCGCCCGCAGGTCCACCGCCAGCGTGCCGTCGGGCGCCTCCACGGTCAGCGCGCCCGCCCGCAGGTCGCCCAGGCCGAAGCTGGGGTACTCCTGCGGCAGCCTCGAGAGGCCGAACTCCTGCACGGCGAAGCCCTCCGCGCCGGGCAGCCCCGCGTGCTTCAGCAGGTTGTCCGCGCTCACCCGCGCGAGCCGGGGCCCGAAGTAGAGGTGCGCGACCACGCCGCCGGGCAGCACGGCCAGCGCGTAGCTGACGGATCCGTTCCGCAGGTGCCAGACGTTGCCCTGCCTGAGTATTTCAGCCATGTGATTCCCTCCGCTTATATTGCATACAACGAGCTATCGGCTTTGCCGATAGCTCAGAGCGTCGATAAAGGCCACAATCGCGGAGATTCCCTGAAAGACCACTGACGTGGAGGGAATCTCCGCTTGCTGCGTCAGGCCGCCTGGAAATCCCGAAGGGATTTCCAGTTTTCAGCGAAGCTGAAAACCGCAAAGGTTCGAATTGAAATTCGAAGCTTTGCGCCGGCCTTTCTCGCCACTCTGCAGCATGTCGACTTCGTCAACATGCTGAGCTATCGGCTTTGCCGATAGCTCGCGGTGTTCGGCGCGCCGTCAGATGTTCACCTGGCGGATGATGTCCTTCAGCACTTCGGCGCTGTGGCGGAGCTTCTCCGCCTCCTCGTCGGTCATCTTCGGCAGCACCTTGCCGGTCATGCCCTTGGCGTTGATGATCGTGGGCAGGCTGAGGCACACGTCCTCGATGCCGTACTCGCCGTGCATCATGCTGGACACGGTGATGACCGCGTTGGCGTCGCTGTACAGCATCTCGCAGATGTGGCACACGGACATGGCGATGGCGTAGAACGTGGCGCCCTTGCGGGCGATGATCTTGCTGCCGGAGGTGCGCATGTACTCCTCGATGTGACCGAAGTCCAGCGCCATCTGGATGTCGTCGCGGCCATGCACGGCCTGCTGGAACTGGCCGATGGGCACGTTGCCCACCTGCGCCAGGGACCAGGGCACGAACGAGCTGTCGCCGTGCTCGCCCAGCACGTAGGCCTGCACGTCGCTCTGGCTCACGTCCAGGTAGTCCGCCAGGCGGGAGCGCAGGCGCGCGGTGTCGAGCAGCGTGCCGGTGCCGATGATGTGGCGCTCGGGAACGTCGGTGACCCTGTTGAACACGTAGGTCAGCACGTCCACGGGGTTGCTGACGATGACGTACACGGCGTCGGGGCATACCGCGGAGATCTCCCCGGCAATGGACTTCATGATGTTCACGTTCACCTGTGCCAGGTCCAGGCGGCTCTGGCCGGGCTTCCTGGCCGTGCCGGAGGTGATGACCACGATGTCGGAGCCCGCGGCGTCGGCGTAGCGCCCGGCGTAGATCTTCACCGGGGCGGTGAAGGCCGTGCCCTGGCGGATGTCCATGGCCTCGCCCAGGGCCTTCTTCTCGTTGATATCGATAATGACGATCTCGGCGGCGAGGCCCTTTACCGCCATCATGAAGGCAATGGTGGAGCCGACGCTGCCCGCGCCGATAATGGTGATCTTGTTGCTCATGCTGCAATCCTCCCTGTATTCGCAGTCCGGTTCGCGGTCTGAGTTGCGCCTCTTCTATTATAAAAATCCCCGCGCCGCGCGTCAAGGGCATTCCGACAGTTTCTGCCCCGAAACCGCGAAAAACCCTGTCGGTTCCGTCACGGTTTCGCGCCGATCGCCTTCAGCCCGGCCTTCGAGGCCTCGAGCGCGTCGATGACCCGGTCGCACCAGGCGTCGAACGCGGGGTCCGCCCTCTGGCACTCGGGATGGGCGAGCACGTAGTCCAGCGCGATCCGCACGCCCCGGTGGAAGGGCACCTCCGTGCGCATCCACGGCACGGCGCGCTTCAGCTTGGCGTTGTCGAACACCACCGACACCGCCTTGTCCCCCAGCAGGCTGCCGCGGAAGTCGTAGCCGCAGGGCGCGCCCGCCTCCGCCAGGTAGTCGCTGGCCACGTGGTACGCCGACAGCGGCACGCCCAGCGCGTCGGCGATGGTCGCGTGGATCTGATCCCAGGTCAGCGTTTCGTCGCCGGTGATCTGGAAGGCCTCGCCGATGGCGCGGCGGTTGCCCATCAGCCCGGCGTAGCCCCTGGCGAAGTCGGTGTTGAAGGTCAACGTCCACAGCGAGGAGCCGTCCCCCGGGATGATCACGGGCCTGCCCCGCCGCATGCGCTCGATCACCTGCCAGGAGCCCTGCGCGCCGTGCAGCGCCACGGGGATCCTGCGCTCGTCGTAGGTATGGCTGGGCCGCACGATGGTCACGGGGAAGCCGTCCTCGCGCCAGCGCTCCATCAGGAAATCCTCGCAGGCGATCTTGTCCCGGGAATACTGCCAGTAGGGATTGGCGAGGCTGGTGCCCTCGGTGAGCACGTGGCTCGCGGCGGGCTTGTTGTAGGCGGAGGCGGAGCTGGTGAAGATGTACTGGTTCGTCCGGTCCCGGAACAGCCGGTAGTCCCGCTCCACGTCCGCGCGCACGAAGCCGATGAACTCGCAGACCGCGTCGAAGCGCAGGTCCCCGAGCTTCGCCCGCACGCCCTCCTCGTCCCGGATGTCCGCGACGATCACCCGCGCGCCCTCGGGAACGGCCTCGGGCCGGTTGCCCCGGTTCAGCAGCCAGACCTCCCAGTTCCCCTCCCGGATCAGTCGGCGCACGATGGCGGCGCTGATGGTGCCCGTGCCGCCGATAAACAATGCCTTCATTCGCTTCACGCTCCTCACGCTCGGTCGTCCCGCCCCGCCGGGGCGGCGATGTTGCTTCGATGGCCGCCGGACGCGCCGGCGCCGGTTATCTACTATTATACCAGAACGCGGCGAAATGGCAAGACGCAGATGCGCTCCCGCCCGCTTCCGGGGCCCGCTTCCGGCGGTTATGGGCGCAAAAAACACCGCCCTGTTCCGGGCGGTGGATACAGTGGGGTTAGTAGGGCTCGAACCTATGACCTTCACGATGTCAACGTGACGCTCTAACCAACTGAGCTATAACCCCAAGCGACAAATGCAATTATACACCATTCGCCGCGGGATGTCAATACCCTTTTGGGGCGAAATTTCCGCCGCTCAGCGGTACAGGATCAGCGAGAACCACGTGACCAGGTTGCCCTCGGCCATGAAGTCGATGCCGTGCTTCTCGGCCAGGTCCGTGACCAGTATGCCGTGGCTCTCCACGCAGGGGAACATGCGATCCGGGTGCCGGCAGGGCGCGTCGGGATAGGTGCACTTCGCGCAGTGGGCGCAGGCCTCGGTGGACAGCGTCATCGTCTCCAGACCCTGCGCGCGGATGAGCTCCGCCACCTGACGGGTGATCTCCTCGTGCGGCGCGCGGGTGGCGAGCGTCTCCTCGATGTTGGCGATGTCGCTTACCTCGGTGATGGTGGCGATCAGCAGCCCTTCCTCAAAGCCCATGACCCTCTCCCTGCACGCCTCCACCGTGCCCACGGCGGGCGGGCAGGCCCAGCTCCGGCCGTACATGGCGCACTCGGTGCGGCAGATGTAGCGCACCCGCTCGGAGAACAGCAGCTCGTCCGTGCGAATGAACTCGCAGGCGTACAGCGGCAGCTCCGCCAGTTGTCGCTCCAGCAGCTCCCGGTCCATTCCGATCCCTCCGTTTCCCGTTGCCCCGATTATAGCACATCCCGCCCGCCCGCGCAACGCCCGAAGTTTTTCCGGGATATAACACACGCGCCGCCCCCAAAGTGCTACAATAGACCCTGCACGGTCGAAGGAGGGAGGCGCGGCATGGAGACCAACCGCATGACCGAGGGCAGCATCCGCAGGCAGATCATCGGCTTCGCGCTGCCCGTGTTCGTGGGCTACCTGTTCCAGCAGCTCTACAACACCGCCGACGCCCTCATCGTGGGCAACTTTCTCGGCCCCACCGCGCTGGCTGCGGTCAGCGCCAACGCCGCCTTCGTGAACCTGCTCATCGGGTTCTTCCTGGGCTTCGCCATCGGCGCGGGGGTCGTCATCGCGCGGCACATCGGCGCGGAGGACGACGAACAGACGCGCCGGGCCGTGCACACGGCGGTGCTGCTGGGCCTGGCGGGCAGCGCGGTCATCTCGCTGCTGGGCGTGTGGATCTCCCCCACCGTGCTGCGCTGGATGGACACGCCCGCGGAGGTCTTTCCCGAGGCCGTGCGCTACCTGCGCATCTACTTCGGCGGCTCCGTGGGGCTCATCATGTACAACGTGCTGGTGGGCGTGCTGCAGGCCGCCGGGGACAGCCGCCACCCGCTGATCTACCTGATCGTCAGCAGTCTGGTGAACATCGCGCTGGACGTGCTGTTCGTGGCGGGCTTCGGCATGGGCGTGGAGGGCGCGGCCATCGCCACGGTGCTCTCGCAGTTGCTGAGCATGGCCCTCGCCGCCGCGCGGCTCATGCGCGCCAAGAGCGCCATCCGCCTGGAGCCGCGTCGCCTGCGGATGGACCGGGACAACCTGCGGTTCATCGCGCGCAACGGCCTGCCCACGGCGCTGCAGGCCTGCGTGATCGACCTGTCCAACATACTGATCCAGTCCTACATCAATTCCTTCGGCAGCCTGGCCATGGCGGGCATCGGGGCGTCCTTCAAGGTGGAGGGCTTCGCGTTCCTGCCGATCACGGCGTTCTCGATGGCCATGACCACCTTCATCAGCCAGAACATGGGCGCGCGGCGCTACGACCGCGTGCGCCGGGGCATGCGCTTCGGGCTGTGGAGCGCGGTGGCGGTGATCGAGGTGCTGGGCGCGGTGCTGTTCCTGTTCGCGCCGCAGGTCATCGCGCTGTTCAACCGCGACCCCGAGGTCGTGCGCTTCGGCATGGGCCGCACGCGCACCTGCGCGCTCTTCTTCGGGCTGGTGGGCTTCTCCCACGTGGCCTCGGCGGTGATGCGCGGGCTGGGCCGCCCCATGACGCCCATGGTCATCATGCTGAGCTGCTGGTGCGCGGTGCGCATCGTGGCGCTGTTCACGGTGGGGCAAATCTTCCACACCATCGGCCTGGCGTACTGGATCTATCCCTTCACGTGGGCGCTGTCCAGCGCCGCCTACCTCGCGCTGCTGCGGCGGATGAACGTGGAGACCCTCCGCCCGGCGTAGCGGCGGGCAACCATTAATGGCATTTATATCGAAATAAAGGAGAGGACGACCGTGAAGAAGCGCATCCTGCGCAAGTACGCGCACCTGATCGCCGCCAGCGGAGCGAACGTGCAGAAGGGCCAGGAGGTGTTCATCACCGCCGGGCTGGAGCAGCCGGAGTTCGTGCAAATGCTGGTGGAGGAATGCTACCGTTGCGGCGCGGCCCGCGTGGTGGTGGACTGGGACTGCCCCGAGCTGACCCGGACCCACGTGAAGTACCGGAGCCTGGAGAACCTGTCCACACTGTCCGACTGGGAGGAGGCCCGCTGGAAGCACTACGTGGCGAACCTGCCCTGCCGCATCTACATCGACGACCAGGACCCCGACGTGCTCAAGGGCGTGGACCAGGAGAAGATGAGCAAGGGCCGCCAGGCCCAGTACCCCATCATCAAGGGCTACCGCGACCGGATGGAGAACCGGTACCAGTGGTGCATCGCCGCCGTGCCCGGCGCGGCCTGGGCCAGGCGCCTGTTCCCGGGGCTCACGAAACGCCAGGCCGTGGAGAAGCTGTGGGAGGCCATACTGGCCGCCAGCCGCGTGGACGACGACCCCGTGGCCGCCTGGGAGGCCCACAATCGGAACCTGCACGCCCGCTGCGCCTGGCTGAACGGGCTGGGCATCGAGAAGCTGCACTACACCGCCGGCAACGGCACCGACTTCACCGTGGGCATGATCCCCGAGGCCGAGTTCAAGGGCGGCGGAGACACCAGCCTGCAGGGCGTATTCTTCAACCCCAACATCCCCACCGAGGAGTGCTTCATCTCCCCCATGCGCGGGCAGGCGGAGGGCGTCGTGTACGCCTCCATGCCGCTGAGCTGGGAGGGCCAGTTGATCGATGGATTCTGGATTCGCTTCGAGGGCGGCAGGGCCGTGGAGTGGCACGCCGACGTGAACAACGACGCCCTGACCACCATCATCACCATGGACGAGGGCGCGGCCTGCCTGGGCGAATGCGCGCTGGTGCCCTACGACTCCCCCATCCGCAACAGCGGGATCCTGTTCTTCAATACCCTGTTCGACGAAAACGCCGCCTGCCACCTGGCGCTGGGCATGGGGTTCGCGGACACCATCGCGGGCTACCAGGACAGGACGCTGGAGGAATGCCGCGCGCTGGGCGTCAACGACTCCATGATCCACGTGGACTTCATGATCGGCACCGCCGACATGAACATCGACGCCATCACCCGCGACGGCCGCACCGTGCCCGTGTTCCGCAACGGCAACTGGGCGGACGGAGCGAACTGACAAAACCGAAGCCCCTCGCAATGCGAGGGGCTTTCGCAATGGGAGGGGCTTCGGTTGATCGTTCGCCGTCCCCGGACGGCGGCGCATGCGTTATTTCGGGCAGGGCAGCTTCTCGCCCACCAGCATGACCAGGTAGGCCGCGGCGGCGTCGTAGCGGGCGTCGTGGGGATGATCCCCGCCCTCGCCGTACCAGCGGTGGCACTTCCGGGCGATGAATTCCTCGCTCAGGCCGAAGTACTGCGTCAGCTCCACCAGCTTGGGCGGCTTGATGAGCTTCGGGTTGTCCTTGCGGGGAATGTGCGCCTCCTCGGTGTAGTGCTTCAGCGTGCAGAACACGGGCAGCGGCGGCAGCTTGTAGCCGTACTGCGCCAGCTCCCGGCGGATGTACTTCACGTCCCCCGCCACGTCGTGGCCGATGACCATGCTGCAATCCTTGAAGTCGTTGTAGACCTCCTCGGCGCGGTCGGCCAGCGTCTGCCCGCCCGAGAGGCGGCGCAGGTCGGACACGCTCAGCCCGTGCACCTGGCGGGCGTAGCGGTTGATGGCCCGCGCGCGGAAGTAGAAGTTCTTGCCGCGCACCCTCTTGCCTTCGATAATCAGGTAGGACAGTTGGATGATATGGCTGGGGTGCAGTCCGTCGAGTTCCACGTCCACGGCGATCTGCTTCTCCGGCCTGGGACGGGAAAACCATTTCTTGAAAAGCTCCATCACGTATTACCGACTCCGTATCGCGCTGCGCATATTCTCGAGGGCCTTCACCACGTTGGCCCGCTGGGTCGCCAGGTTCAGCCGGATCCAGCCGCGGCCCTCCTCGCCGAAGAACAGGCCGTCGTTCACGGCCACATGGGCTCCCTCCGTCATCAGGCTGAGGAGCTCCCGGTGGGAAAGCCCCAGGCCGCGAAGGTCCAGCCACAGCAGGTAGGTGCCCTCCGGCGGCACGCAGCGGATCTCCGGCAGCTCGCGGCGCAGGAAGTCCACCGCCCAGTCCCGGTTTTCCGTCACGTACTCCAGCACCGCGTCCATCCAGTCGTCGCCATGGGTATAGGCCGCCGTCTGGGCGATGGCCCCGAACAGATTGGGCCCCGCGGCGTGGGCGCGCTCGATCTCCGCCGCGACCTTCCCGCGCAGGGCCTCGTCGCGGATGATCACCGACGACTGCCGCAGCCCCGCCAGGTTGAACGCCTTGGTGGCGGAGGTCAGCATCACGCAGCACTCCGCCGCGCCGTCCAGGCTCAGGATGCGGGTGGTGTGCCGGCCGTCCAGCGCGAACTCGGCGTGGATCTCGTCGGAGATCACCGTCGCGCCGTAGCGCCGCGCGAGCGCCACCACCGCCTCGAGCTCGTCCGCGCGCCACACGCGGCCCACCGGGTTGTGGGGGTTGCACAGCAGCATCAGCTTCGCGCCCGCGGCGAACTTCGCCTCCAGGTCCTCAAGGTCCATGCGCCACCCGTCGCCGTCCAGGACGAGGGGGTTTTTCACGATGGGCCGCTCGAACAGCCTGGCCGCCGTGTAGAAGGGGCCGTACACCGGGGGCTGCACCACCACGGCGTCGCCGGGCTCCGTCAGCGCGCGCACGCAGAAGAACAGGCTGTCCACCACGCCGGGGCTGAAGCGGATCCACTCCGGCTCCACCCGCAGCCCGTGGCGGCGGGCCAGCCAGCCCACCTCGGCCCTGCGGTCCGCCTCGGCGTTGTCCGTATAGCCGTAGATGGGGTGCTTCGCGCGCTCGACCAGCGCCTCGGTCACCTGCGGCACGGTGGGAAAGTCCATGTCCGCCACCCACATGGCCAGCAGGTCGGCGCGGCCGTAGTGTTCTTCCAGCCCGTCCCACTTCTCACAGTGCGTTCCCCTGCGATCCACAGGCGCGTCCAAGAGCGCGCGCAGCTCCGGTTTCACGGCATTCATCCCCCGTTATCGACAATATACTGCCATTATACGCCCCGGGATAGAAAGAATCAAGGGGAAAAGTGTTAGCCCTCCGCCGCTTCGCGCCCTGAATTACACTTTTTTAATAAACGCAATCCCGTCAAACCCGGTTGCGTTTTGGCGCGAACTGTGCTATAATTCATAAGCATGTGTGAACGTGGGCCTTTGTGCGGAATGGCGCGGCCCAGGCGCGGGCGCGTCAAGGTTCACAAGATACTTAAGGAGGATGCTTCATGGCCGCTTTGTCTATTATCGTCGATATCATTCTGATTCTGATTTCCATTTTACTGATCGTCGTCGTGCTGATGCAGGAGGGCCAGCGCCAGGGTCTGGGCGCGATCGGCGGCGGCGCGGAGACCTTCTTTGGAAAGAATAAGGGAAAGAGCATGGAGGGCAAGCTGCAGAAGATCACCAAGATCGCAGCCACCTGCTTCATCGTGCTGGCCATCCTGGCCACCATCTTCACCACCCACAGCATGAACAAGGCCGCCACCGCTGCCCCGAGCACCGTGGAGGAGGCCGTCGCGGACGTGGCCGAGGCCGCCGAGGAAGCCGCCGACGCCGCCGAGGAGACCGCTGAGGCCGCCGCCGAGACCGTTGCGGACGCTGCCGACGCCGCCGCCGACACCGCGGAGGCTGCCACCGAGGCCGCCGCCGACGCCGCCGAGGGCGCTGCCGAAGCCGCCACCGAGGCCGTCGAAGGTGCTGCCGACGCCGTCGCCGACACCGCCGAAGCCGCCACCGAGGCCGTCGCCGACGCCGCGGAGGGCGCTGCCGAGGCCGCCACCGAGGCCGTCGAAGGTGCTGCCGACGCCGCTGCCGACACCGCCGAGGCTGCCACCGGGGCCGTCGCCGACGCCGCCGAGGGCGCTGCCGAGGCTGCCACCGAGGCGACCAACAACTGATCCCCTGAAAATGCGCGGGGCGGAGTTTTCCGCCCCGCTTTTTTCTGCCCGCGCGGACGCATCCCGTCGCCCGGGGCGCTGCGCGCGATTCCCGCGCCCTTCCCGCCCATTTAACGTTCGGCGCTTGACAACGCCGCGGGGAGCCACTATAATAGGTATCGCGTTGAAGGAAAGCAGTACGCGGACCGTCGCAGGCCAAAGAGAGCTGCCCATGGCTGAAAGGCAGCGCCGCGATCCCGCCGAACTCGTTCCGGAGCATCCCTGCGCCGATCGCGCGGGGCGGCGGCCGCCGTTACCGGCGTCGAGGGGATTCCCCGCGGGGAATCAACGAGAGTGGTACCGCGAAAGGCAATGCGCCTTCCGTCTCTTGGCGAGACGGGAGGCTTGTTTTTTTACCCACGAGCAACCCGGTCACCCGGGCAAACCAGTTGAAGGAGCGAACCGAACATGAACAACATCCCCATCTATTCCCCGGCGAACATCGAGGCGAAGTGGCAGAAGCGCTGGGAAGCCGCCCACGCCTTCGAGGCGGAAGCCGCCCACGACAAGCCCAAGTTCTACGCCCTGGTGGAGTTCCCCTATCCCTCCGGCGCGGGCATGCACGTCGGCCACATCAAGGCGTATTCGGGCCTGGAAATCATCGCCCGCAAGCGCCGCATGGAGGGCTACAACGTGCTGTTCCCGATGGGCTTCGACTCCTTCGGCCTGCCGGCGGAGAACTACGCCATCAAGACCAATACCCATCCCCACATCATCACCACCAAGAACGTGGACCACTTCAAGGACCAGATGAAGAAGATCGGCTTCTCCTTTGACTGGAGCCGGGAGATCTCCACCTCTCTGCCGGACTACTACAAGTGGACCCAGTGGATCTTCCTGAAGCTGTTCGAGCACGGGCTGGTGTTCCGGGCCAAGACGCTGGTGAACTACTGCCCCCACTGCAAGGTGGTGCTCTCCAACGAGGACAGCCAGGGCGGCAAGTGCGACGTGTGCCACAGCGACGTGGTGCAGCTCCCCAAGGACGTGTGGTACCTGCGCATCACCCAGTACGCCGACAAGCTGTTGGAGGGCCTGGAGACCGTCGATTATCCGGAGAGCATCAAGCAGCAGCAGATCACCTGGATCGGCCGCTCCACCGGCGCGTTCGTGGACTTCGCCATCGACGGCATCCCCGAGAAGCTGGAGATCTACACCACCCGCCCCGACACGCTGTTCGGCGTGACCTTCATGGTCATGGCCCCGGAGCACCCGCTGCTGGACAAGTATAAAGAAAAGATCGCCAACTGGGCCGAGGTCGAGGCCTATCGCGACGCCTGCGCCAAGAAGACCGAGTTCGAGCGCACGCAGCTTGCAAAGGACAAGACCGGCGTGAAGCTGCAGGGCTTGGAGGCCGTGAACCCCGTCAACGGCAAGCGGATCCCCATTTTCATCGCCGACTACGTGATGATGGGCTACGGCACCGGCGCCATCATGGCCGTGCCCGCGCACGACCAGCGCGACTGGGAGTTCGCCAAAAAGTTCGGCGCGGACATCATCGAGGTCATCGAGGGCGGCGACATCGAAAAGGAAGCCTACACCGGCGACGGCAAAATGGTCAACTCCGACTTCCTCAACGCCTACGACAACAAAAAGGATTCCATCGCCGCGATGCTGGACTTCCTGGCCGAAAAGGGCCTGGGTCGCAAGGGCGTGCAGTACAAGATGAAGGACTGGGCGTTCAACCGCCAGCGCTACTGGGGCGAGCCCATCCCGCTGATCCACTGCCCGGTGTGCGGCACCGTGGGCGTGCCCTACGACCAGCTCCCGCTGACCCTGCCGGACGTGGAGAACTTCGAGCCTGGCACCGACGGCCAGAGCCCGCTGGCCCGCATCGAGAGCTTCGTCAACTGCACGTGCCCCAAGTGCGGCGGCCCGGCCAGGCGGGAGACCGACACCATGCCCCAGTGGGCGGGCTCGTCCTGGTACTTCCTGCGCTTCGTCGATCCCCACAACGACACCGCCTTCGCCTCGATGGACGAGATGAAGTACTGGATGCCCGTGGACTGGTACAACGGCGGCATGGAGCACGTCACGCGCCATTTGCTGTACAGCCGCTTCTGGCACCGCTTCCTGTACGACATCGGCGAGGTCAACACCCCCGAGCCCTACGCCAAACGCAGCTATCAGGGCCTGATCCTGGGCAGCGACGGCGAGAAGATGTCCAAGTCCAAGGGCAACGTGGTGGACCCGCTGGACATCGTGGCCCAGTACGGCGCGGACACCCTGCGCGTGTACGTGCTGTTCATGGGCGACTACACCGCCGCCGCGCCCTGGAACGACGACTCCGTGAAGGGCTGCCGCCGGTTCCTGGATCGCGTGTGGCGACTGATGGAAATGCTCACCGACGAGGAGGGCATCTCCAAGGATCTGGCCTACGACGTCAACGCCTGCATCAAGAAGGTGGGCGAGGACTACGAGAAGATGAAGTACAACACCGCCATCGCGGCCATGATGACCCTGGTGAACGCCATGTACGCCAAGGGCAGCGTGACCCGCGGCGAGATGCTGGCGCTGGTGAAGCTGCTGAACCCCGTCGCGCCGCACATCACCGAGGAGATCAACGAGTTGTGCGGGCTGACCAAGGGCGCGCTGGTGTTCGCCTCCTGGCCGCAGTACGACGAGGCCGCGCTGGTGAAGGAGACCGTGGAGGTGGCGCTGCAGATCAACGGCAAGGTGCGCGGCCGCATGGACGTGCCCGCCGACCTGACCCGCGAGACCGCCCAGGAGTACTTCCTCGCGCAGGAGGCCGTGCAGAAGCTGATCGCCGGCAAGAGCATCAAGAAGCTGGTGTTCGTGCCCGGCCGCCTGGTGAACATCGTCTGCTGACCGAAGCGACAGGGCTGTCCCGGGCGCGCTCGCACCCCGAGTTGGGACAGCCCTTTCTTTTTCGTCCGCTCCCGCCGGGATTGCTTTTTTCCCGGGGATATGCTATCATAGTATCGAACACGAACCAATCACTGTGGGAGGTATCGCAACCATGAAAGTGACCATCTGCGTGGGCAGCACCTGCCATCTGCTGGGCTCCAAGTCCGTCGTGGAGACCTTCAAGCGCCTGGTGGAGGAGCACCATCTGGAGGACCGGGTCTCCCTGTCCGGCACGTTTTGCATGGGCAAGTGCGGCGAGGGCGTGTGCGTGAGCATCGACGACGTCACCCACATCATCCAGAAGGACGACGCCGAACGCTTCTTCAACGACGAAATCCTTGCCAGGCTCGGGTAATCCCGCGCCGTTTCCACGCCGGCCCGCCTTCGCGCGGCCGGCGGTTCCATTCTCTCCGGCGCGCCAGGCCCGGGGAGGGGCCGAACCTGCGCTTCGGGGATCCCGGATACGACCTCCGGCAGCAATAACACGACGGGAGTGATGAGCATGTACCCCATCCTGCGCCTCAACCAGGATAACTGCCGCGACTGCTACAAGTGCATCCGCAACTGCCTGCTGAAGGCCATCCGCTTCACGAACGGCCACGCGGAGATCATACAGAACGAGTGCATCGGCTGCGGCGAGTGCGTGGTGACCTGTCCCCGCCACGGCGGCTACTCCCAGTTCGACCTGGACGCCGTGAAGCGCCAGTTGCGCGCCGGGCGCCAGGTGGTGGCCAGCCTCGACCCCGCCTTCATCTCCGACTTCGACGTCTCCTGCATCGAGGACCTGCGGGAGGGCCTGTTGCAGCTGGGCTTTTTCGAGGTGGAGGAAATGGCCATCGGCGCGGAGATCGTCAGCCGCGAGTACGAGCGCATCATGCGCGAGAACGAGAAGGACATCCTCATCTCCAGCGTCTGCCCGGCCATCAACCTGCTGATCTGCAAGTATTACCCCGACATGCTCAAGTACCTGGCGAACGTGCAGAGCCCCATGGAGGTCCACTGTCGCCGCCTGCGCCGCCAGTATCCCGACGCCCTGGTGGTGTACATCGGCCCCTGCTACGTGCGCAAGGACGAGGCCATTTCCACCGGCTGCGCGGACGCGGTCATACTGTTCTCCGACTTAAAGCAGTGGATGCACGAGCAGGGCGTGCGGTGCATCAATAGCCACACGAAGGCCGAGCGCGGCATCCGCGCGCGGCGCTATCCCCGCCAGGACGGCATCGTGAAATCCATGACCCGCGTGCCCGGCTGGAGCCGCGTGTCCATCGACGGCGTGGGCGACTGCATCGCCGCACTGGAGGAGCTGCGCCAGGGCGGCGTCAGCCACGCCTTCCTGGAGATGACCGCCTGCGAGGGCAGTTGCGTCAACGGCCCCGCCATCCGCAGCAACCGCTACGAGAACCGCATCCGCGGCACCGTGGCCGTGAACGGCTACGCGGGCGAGTGGGACTTCGGCGTGAGCGAGCCGGCGTCGGTGCTTAAGGCGTTCACCCCCGAGCCGGTGGAGCGGATCGTGCCGCCGGAGGAGGCGGTGGAGCAGGTGCTGGTGCGGCTGAACAAGAACAGCCCCGACACCGCGCTGAACTGCGGCGCCTGCGGCTACCCCACCTGCCGGGAGATGGCCGCCGCGCTGTGCCTGGGCAAGGCCGACATGGACATGTGCTTGCCCTACCTGCACGAGAAGGCCGAGCGCCACTCCAAGGAAGTCGTGGATAACACGCTGGCCGCCGCCGACCGCGTCATCGACCGGCAGATGCGCGTGGTGCAGGACATCGCCTCCATACTGGGCGAGACCACCGCCGAGACGAAGGTGATGCTCGAAAAGCTGAAGGAAGCGATACAGGAATGATGAACAACGCCTTGACCATCGATACGGGCTGGATCAGCCTCATCAAGCACGGCGAGCAGCTGTGCGGCGACCGCGTGGTGTTCAGCGGCACGGACAGCGACCGCATCTGCGTGCTGGCCGACGGGCTGGGCAGCGGCGTGAAGGCCAACATCCTCGCCACCCTCACCGCGCAGATCCTCGCCACCATGAGCGCCGGCGGCATGTCGGTGGAGGACTGCGTGAACACCGTGGTGCGCTCGCTGCCGGAGAGCACCACGCGCAAGATCGCCTACTCCACGTTCACCATCATCAGGATCCGCGACCGGAAGTACGTGGAGCTCACGCGCTTCGACAACCCCCACACGATCGTGCTGCGCAACGGGCGCAACTACAACTTCGAGTACAATACCCGCATCATCGAGGACAAGCGGATCTACGAGAGCCGCTTCGAGTGCCGGGAGAATGACGTGTTCGCGGTGATGAGCGACGGCGTCATCCACGCGGGGCTGGGCGGGGCGTACCCGTTCGGCTGGGGCCATGAGAACGCGCTGCGCTTCCTCGAGGAGCACTACGACCCGGACGCCACCGCCAAGCGCCTCGCCTGCACGCTGGCGGAGGAATGCCTGAACCTGTACAGCGGCAGCCCCGGCGACGACACCACCGTCGCCGTCATGCGCTTGCGCCGCCCGCACACCGTGAACGTGATGATCGGCCCGCCCTCCTCCGCCACGCTGGACGAGGCCATGTGCGAGCTGTTCTTCGCGCAGCCGGGCACGCACATCGTCTGCGGCGGCACCACCAACCGCATCGCCGCGCGGCACCTGGGCAAGCCGCTGTCCGCCAGCCTGGACTACTGCGATTCCGACCTCCCGCCGCTGTACTGTCTGGAGGGCGTGGACATCGCCGCGGAAGGCGCGCTGACCATCTCGCGCGTGCTGGAGTACGCCGGGGAGTACCTGGACGGCACGCAGCTGCATTCCACCTGGGAGGGCCGGAAGGACGGCGCGGCGCAGATCAGCCGCCAACTGTTCGAGCGCGCCACCGAGGTGAATTTCTTCGTGGGCTGCGCCATGAACCCCGCCCACCAGAACCCCAAGCTCTCGCTGGCCTTCGGCGCGAAGTTCCAGCTCATCGACAGCCTCTCCAAGCGCCTGGAGGAGATGGGCAAGCAGGTGCAGGTCCGCTTCTTCTGACGGGAAAACAAACCGGCGCCCTTCGCCATATGCGGCGAAGGGCGCAAATTGTATTTCGTGGGGCCGTCAGCCCCACAGCACGTGCATGAACTTCGGGTAGGCGTCGTCGATCACCTTCATCGTGCGCAGCAGAAGCTCCACGCAGATGCGGTCGCTGGTCTCCTCGCTGATGATGGCGTCCGCCTGGACGTTCACCTTGCCCCCGTCCTTGGTGTAAAACTTGAACCAGCGGTAGATGCCGTTCAGCTCGTTGACCACGTCCCGCATGGCCTGTTCCTTCTCCGCGTCGTAGCTCACCAGGCCCACGACCCGCTCCGACACGGTGTGCTGGTCCTTGTCGAAGATGAACAGCACGTCGTAGCGGGCGTTGTTCTTGCCGCTCACGCCGCAGGCCACCAGGCTGGAACCGTCGTCCAGGTCCCGGCTCTCCCGGTACTTCAGGCCCACGCGGTCACACTCGCTCATGAAGCGCAGCGCCGTATTCAGCATGCCTGTCCCTCCCGTTCCGTCTATTTTTCCGTCAGCGCCTTCACGATGTCCTCGAAAGCCATGCTGTGGGAGGCCTTCACCAGCACCCGGTCGCCGGGGCGGATCCGCCCGGGAAGCGCCGCGATGAGGCGCTCCTTGTCCGGGAAGTACGTCGCCTCGCCGTCCGCGGCCCGCGCGCCCTCGACGATGTGCCGCGCCAGCGCGCCGCAGCCGATGATCTCCTCGACGCCCAGCTTCGCGGCATACGCGCCGATGTCCGCGTGCAGCTTCGCCGTCTCCGCGCCCAGCTCCAGCATGTCGCCCAGGATGCACACGCGGCGGCCCTGCAGCGACGCCAGCGAATCCAGCGCCGCGCGCGCGGAGTTGGGGTTGGCGTTGTAGCAGTCGCTGATGACGGTGATCTCCCCCGCCTCGATGACCCGCGCGCGGTCGCCCACGGTGCGGTAGCCCGCGATGCCTGCGGCGATCTGCGCCTCGCTCAGGCCCAGCGCCAGGCCCACCGCCGCGCCCGCCAGCGCCGCGTACACCATGTGGCTGCCGAAGGCCGGGATGCGGGCCTCGAAGGCGCCGCCCGCGTGGCGGATGGTCAGCTCGATGCCGTCGGTGCCCAGGTTGCGCACGTTCTCGGCCCGCACGTCGTTGTCCGCGCCCAGGCCGTAGGTGATCCGGCGCATGTCGGGCCTGCAGTTCGCCAGCTTGTCGTCGTCGCCGTTCAGCACGGCGATGCCGTCCCTGCCCATACCCTCGAAGATCTCGGACTTGGCGCGCAGCACGCCGTCGCGGTCCCCGAGGAACTCCAGGTGGGAGTAGCCGATGACGCTGAACACGGCGACGGTGGGCCGCACCATGGCGGTGAGCCGCCGCATTTCGCCGAAGCCGCTGATGCCCATTTCCACCACCGACACCTGGTGCTCGTCGCCCAGGCGCAGCAGCGTCTGCGGCACGCCCAGCTCGTTGTTGAAGTTCTTCTCGGTGCGGTGGGTGACGTACTTCTGCTCCAGCACCGCGGCGATCATTTCCTTGGTGGTGGTCTTGCCGACGCTGCCGGTGATGCCGACCACGGGGATGTGGAAGCGGCTGCGGTGCCAGGCCGCCAGCGCGCCCATGGCCGCCAGCGTGGATTCCACGACGACGCACGGCGTCTCGCCCTCGCGGGGCTCGCGCTCGGTCAGGCAGGCCGCCGCGCCCTTCTCCAGGCACCCGGCCATGAAGTCGTGCCCGTCCGCCCGCGCGCCCTTGAAGGCGACGAACAGCGCGCCCGGCGCGGCGGTGCGGCTGTCGCTGGTCACGAAGGTGATCTCCCGCTCCAGCGCCGACGCATCGCCGCGGAACGCGCCGCCGGTGGCCGCCACGACGTCCTTCAGCAGGAAGGGCTTCATGCCTCGTCCCCCTTCACGGCGGCGGCGATGATCTGCCGGCACAGCTCGTTGAAGTCGATGCCGACCGCCGCGGCCTCCTGGGGCATGAGGCTGGTGGGCGTCATGCCGGGCAGGGTATTGATCTCGATGAAGTAGATGTCGCCCTTTTCGTCCACGATGTAATCCGACCGCGAATAGGAGCCCAGCCCCAGCAGCCGGTGCACCTGCAGCGCCATGGCCCCCAGCCCGTCCTCAATGGCGGGGTCGATGGGCGAGGGGCAGATCTCGGTGGTCGCCCCGGCCTGGTACTTGTTCTTGTAGTCGTAGAAGCCGGTCTTGGGGATGATCTCGATGGAGGGCAGGCTGCGGTCGTTCAGCACGCCGACGTCGATCTCGCGGCCCTTGATGTACTGCTCCACGATGACCCTGCCCAGGTGGCGGTTGGCCTCCAGCGCGTCGCGCAGCTCCGCCTCGCTGTAGGCGATGGCCACGCCGATGCTGCTGCCGCTGTCCACGGGCTTCACCACGCAGGGGAGCTGCACGCGGGCTATGAAGCGCTCCAGCGCCTCGTCGTAGAAGTACATGAACCACTGCGGCGTGCGCACGCCCGCGGCGCGGGCCAGCTGCTTGGTCAGGTTCTTGTCCATGGCGATGGCGCTGCCCAGGTAGCCGCTGCCGGTGTAGGGCACCCCCAGCAGGTCCAGCGTCGCCTGGATGCGCCCGTCCTCGCCGCACGCGCCATGCAGGCCCAGGAACACCACGTCCGCCAGCGCGCACAGCTCGAACACGCCCTTGCCGACCTTGCTGCGGCTCTTCCACTTTCGGGAAGCGCGCACGGCGTCCAGGTCGGGGATGCCCTCGCTCACGTGGGCGTCGGCGATGGGCGGCAGCGCGTCGAAAAGCTGCTCCACGGGGGTGTCGATGTCCTCCAGGCCGAAGAACATGTCCACCAGCACGGCCTGGTGGCCCATCGCGCGCAGGGCGCGGCAAATCTTGGTGCTGCTGGTGACGGAGACGTCGCGCTCCATGCTCAGCCCGCCGCACAAAACCACAATCTTCATCGGCAGAAACCGCCTTTCCCATGCTATTGCATATTCATTCACGTTATTATAGCACAGTTCCCCCCGCGCTGTCAGCCCATTTTCATTAAAACCGTGTTGCATACAACGACCCCGCATCCGTCAGGATGCGGGGTTGGCGCGCTAGAGCACCCTGCGCATGGGCTCGTGCTTCTGGCCGGTGATCCAGTCCACGTCGTCGGTGAGCCAGTCCATGATTTCGAGCTGGCGGGTCTCCCAGGCGATGGTATCCGCCCGCTCCGCCTCGGTCATGGGGCGGTCGAAGGACTTGACCTTCTCGCAGTAGCCGAAGATGTATCCCGCGCCGTACCAGATGGTGAAGTTGCTGTCCGGGCCCTCGGAAACGGCGTCGCCCCGCGCGGCGATCAGCCCATCGTGGCGGCGCTTGTACTCCTCCTCGCAGCCAGGCTTCAGCACCGTGGAAAACACGCGGTGGCGGATGAGCGACTTGTCCGCCCGCACGATGCCGATGTCGTGGTACATGAGGCGCATGGTCCCCGGCGCGCACAGCGGCTCCGCCGTCCCCGAAAGCGCCTCCGCGAGCCGGTTCCACAGGGGAAGCATGTCGTCCGTTCCCCCGGCGCACTCGCCGTAGCCGTAGAGCATGTCCGCCACGCCCCACAGGGAGAGGTTGTCCACCCCGCCCGCCGCCGCGACGCGCCCGATCTCCTCCGCCATGCCGCCCACGACGGCGTCCACGGCGTCCCGCCTGCCGGGCAGCGCCCGGAACACAAATGCCGTTCTCTCCATAATGCTCTCTCCCGTATCGTCGTAAAATCCGTATAACGTGTATCAGGGCCGCGGGATGCGCTCGCCCCTCAAATTCCCCAGCCGCGGCACCAGGCGCCTGCCGTCGATCAGCAGTTCGCCGTACCGCCCGTTCATCAGCGCGCCGGGGTTCATCAGCATCACCGGGCCCAGCCAGCCCACGTAGGGCTCGTGCGTGTGCCCGAACAGCGCGATGTCCGCGCCGCGCTCCTCCGCGCAGTTGGACAGGCGCTCCAGGCCGTACTTCACGTCCTGCATGTGGCCGTGCACCGCCAGGATCCGGTGGCCCTCCCAGCTCGCCTGCACCTCGCGCGGCGTCTTGGAAAACATGTCGCAGTTGCCCGCCACGAACAGCACCGGGCAGTCCACGTGCCGCTCCAGCCAGCGCGCGTCGGAATCGTGATCGCCCAGGTGGAACACGGCGTCGTAGCGCTCCCCGCGGCACTTGTCCGCGTACTTCTCCAGCCAGACCGTCCGGTCGTGGCTGTCGGAGATCACGCCCAGCCTAATCACGCTCGGCCTCCAGCGCCTCCAGCACCATCCGGATGGCCCGCGCCCGGTGGGACACGCCGTTCTTCGCCTCGGGATCGGCCTCGGCGAAGGTCACGCCCAGATCGTCGCTGAGGAACAGCGGATCGTACCCGAAGCCGCCCTCGCCGCGGTATTCGCCGAGGATCTCGCCCTCGCAGCGCCCGTACACCACGATGGGCGCGCGGCCGGGGCGGCACAGCGCCACCGCTGCGCCGTAGTGCGCGCGGTGCGGCGCGGGCTTGTCGGAGAGCTCCTTCAGCAGCAGCCGGTTGTTCGCCTCGTCGTCGCCGTGCACGCCGCAGTACCGGGCCGAGTGCACGCCGGGCCGCCCGCCCAGCTGGTCCACGCACAGGCCGGAATCGTCCGCCAGCGTGGCGCAGTGGACCGTCGCCATCAGCGCGTTGGCCTTCAAAAGGGCGTTCTCCTCGAAGGTTTCGCCCGTCTCCTCCACGTCCAGCTCGACGCCCATCTCCCGCATGGAGCGCACGTCGAACCGCTCGCCCAGCATCGCCTTCAGCTCGCGGAGCTTGCCGAAGTTGTTGCTGGCGAGGGCCAGCACCGGCTTTTTGCAGATGACCGCCGCCCGCTCGCCCAGGGCGTCCCGCTGGGCCTGCATCAGCTCCAGGCAGCCCTTCTCGCCCAGCGCCAGCAGCGCGTCCAGCTCGTCGCGGGTGTAGCAGCGGCCCTCGCCGGTCCCCTGCACCTCCACGAAGCCCAGCCTGCCCTGCGCGTCCCGCGTCATGACGATGTTCATGTCCACCTGCGCGCGGCTGTCCTGGGCGTACTCCAGGTCGAGGGTACACACATCGTCCACCACGCCCGCGGACACCGCCGCCACCTGCCGGATGATGGGCGAATCCACCAGCGCGCCCTGCTGCATGAGCTTGTCCACGGCGATGCACAGCGCGACGAACGCGCCGGTGATGGAGGCCGTGCGCGTGCCGCCGTCCGCCTGGATGACGTCGCAGTCGATGTAGATCGTGCGCTCGCCCAGCCGGGTCAGGTCGCAGGCGGCGCGCAGGGAGCGGCCGATGAGCCGCTGGATCTCCACGCCCCGGCCGTCCTTCTTCACGCTGTCGCGGGCCTTGCGCTGGGGGGTGGAGCCGGGCAGCATGGCGTACTCCGCCGTGAGCCAGCCCTTGCCCTTGCCCCGCAGGAAGCCCGGCACGCCCTCCTGGACGGAGGCAGTGCAGATCACACGGGTGCGGCCGCAGCAGATGAGCGCCGAGCCCGCGGCCATTTCGGTGTAGTCCGGCAGGATGCGCACCATGCGCAGCTCGTCCGGAGCGCGATCGACGGTATCCATAAGGTATTCCTCCATTCGTATCCGGCGGGCAGAAAGCCGCCCTTATTCTTCAAAGATCATTGCGGACTGGGTCTGTATGGCGTCGTAGACGATGGAATCCGCCACGTTCATGAAGCTCGGCACGCCCAGCTCGCCCGCGTCGTACTTGCGCCCGTCCACGTAGATTTCCACGGCGTCGATGCCGTCGAACTGGGTGCAGGTGAGCACCAGCGCCTTGAGCGCCAGCCGCCCGCCGTCGGAGTTCTGCACCAGGTCCACAAACTCGTTGGTGAAGTTCAGCTTCGCCACGCGGTCCTGCACCTTTACGTCGATGAGGCCGCAGCCCGCAGGCACCACGCTCTCCAGCATGTCCCCGTTGGCGGGGCCCTTCGCCAGCTCCATCACCGCCGTGTTCACGTCCGCGCGGGAATGCACCATGCGCGTCACCGGCACGATCACCGCGCCGGAATCCGCCGGGAAGTACAGCGTCACCGGCTGGGCGTCCGAGCGGGCCAGCGTGGGCTCGGCGGCCTCCAGGTTGATGTCGCCCCGCGTGAACTCCCCCGCCACGCCGGTGCCGTGGGTCAGCTTGTCCAGCTTCTGCCCGCCGATGAGGAACGCCACCCGGTCAACGCTCTCGAACTCCGTGAGCGTCTGCACGATGGCGTTGACCATGTTGCTCTCGGCGGCGGCGTCGGGCATGTCCAGCACTTCCTTGCTCAGGTCGATGCGGGCCAGGCCGTCGTGGATGTCCAGGTCGATGGTGGTGTTCTCCGGCAGCACCGTGCGCAGCCCCAGCCGCGCCGCCTGCATGTCGTTGCCCACGCTCTGCACCATCATGCCCAGCGTGGCCTTGGCGATGCCCTCCTGCATGGGCACGCGGCACATCACCGGCACCAGCAGGCCGTAGCCGTCCTGGTAGTAGACGATCGTCGAAACCTTGCTCGCGGCGGGCGCGTCCGCCTCTTCCTCCGCCCCCGGAACCGGCGCGGCGTCCGCGACGGGCGGGGCGCTCTCCGCCGCCGGGGCCGGGGCCGGGGTAACGACGGGCGCCGCGCTCTGCGCCGCGGGCTTCGTCCACAGCGACCAGGTGGATGCCAGGGCCACCGCCGCCACCAGCAGCGTCACCGCCATCAGGTAGATCTTGCGCTGATTCGTTGATAGATTCATCCGGAACCCTCCTTGCGACTCCTGTTTCGGTTCAATCTATTCCCCGAAGCGACAGGGTATGCGCCGCGCGGCGGTTCCACCGGGCAATATTTTAGCATAAATGAAGCGGTTGCGCAATCGGGCAAGATGGTTTATAATCAGGAAAGAAACGAAATCACCCGGAGGTACCTATGCCCTTTGACGGCTTTACCCTCGGCCTGGTGGCCGGGGAGCTGAACGCGGCGCTGGCGGGCGGGCGCGTCGCGCGCATCATACAGCCCGAGCGGGACGAGATCATACTCACCGTCCGCAACAACGGCGAAAACCGGCAGCTCCTGCTGTCGGCCACGGCCAACTGCGCCCGCGCCCACCTGACGCAGGTCAGGAAGAACAACCCGCTGGAGCCCCCGGCGCTGTGCATGCTGATGCGCAAGCACATCACCGGCGGGCGCATACTGTCCGTCCGGCCGCTGGAGAGCGACCGCATCCTTGAAATCGAGATCGAGCACCACGACGAGCTGGGCGATCCCGCGCGCAAGAAGCTGATCTGCGAGTTCATGGGCAAGCACAGCAACATCATGTTCGTCGGCGGCGACGGGCGGATCATCGACAGCGCGCGCCGGGTGAACGAGCAGATCTCCTCGGTGCGCGAGGTGCTGCCGGGGCTGCGCTACGAGCTGCCCCCCGCCCACGGCAAGATCCCCTACGACCGGGTGGACGCGGAGAACCTGCGCGCCGCCCTCGCGGGCATGAACGGCAGGCTCGCAAAGCTCATCCCGCAGGTCGTCAGCGGCATGTCCGCCCAGCTCGGCCGGGAGCTGGCCTTCCGCGCGACCGGCAGCGAGGACGCCCACACGGACGAGATCGACCTGCGCGCCGCCTGCGAAGCCGTGGCCGCGGCGCTCAGGGACATCCCCCGCGAGCTCAGCCCGCGCATCTACTTCGACGCGGACGGCGCGCCGCTGGACGTGACCGCCTTCGCCTGTCGCTCCCTCGCCCACCTGCGCTCGGAGCCCTTCCCCACGCTGTCCGAGGCGCTGGACGAATTCTACCGCTCGCGGGACATGCTGGAGCGCATCCAGCAGAAGAGCAGCGCGCTGCACCGCACGCTGAAGAAGAACGTCGAGCGCTGCGAGCGCAAGCTGGCGCTGCAGCAGGAGGCGCTGCTGGGCAGCCGGCGCATGGAGGAGTACCGCCTGAAGGGCGAGCTGCTCACCGCGAACCTGCACCTGGCGCAGAAGGGCATGAAGCGCGTGGAGGTGCCCAACTACTACGAGCCGGACATGCCCATGCTGGCCGTGGAGCTGGACGAAAAGCTGTCCCCCGGCCAGAACGCTCAAAAGTACTTCAAGCTCTACCAGAAGGCCCGCAGCGCCCAGACGCTGGCGGCGGAGCAGATCGAAAAGACCTCCGCGGAGCTGAACTACCTGGAGGGGCAGCTCGACAACCTGTCCAAGTGCAGCGGCGAGTCGGAGCTGTACGAGCTGCGCGCGGAGCTGGAAAAGCTGGGCTACGTAAAGCCCAACCGCAGCCGCCGACAGATGAAGCAGTTGCCGCCCTCCCGGCCCATGCGCTTCGAGGCGCCATCGGGCCGCGCGGTGCTGGTGGGCAAGAACAACCTGCAAAACGACAAGCTCACCGCCACCGCCCAGCCCAACGAGGTCTGGCTGCACGCCAAAGGCATGCCGGGCAGCCACGTGATCATCGTCGGCGAGAACCCGGACGAGGACACGATCCTGTTCGCCGCGCGGCTGGCCGCCGCCTACTCCAGGGGAAAGACGTCCGGCCGCGTGCCGGTGGACTATACGCTCCGGCGCTACGTGAAGAAGCCTGCCGGCGCGCGCCCCGGGTTCGTCATCTACACCAACCAGCGCACCCTCACCGTCCGGCCCGCCGAGGGGCAGGCCGAGGCGGACTGAGCAGAAAGGAGGCGGCCCATGCCCATCGACATTGAGCGCGCCACGGAATCCCTGCGGCAGTACGCGCCCATCCCCTGGGCGCAGATTCCCGACCTCGGGCTGTACATGGACCAGGTGGTCACGCTGATCGGGCGCATCTACGCGCCGCTGTTCGGGGACGACGTGCGCCGCTGCCTGACCCCCTCCATGATCAACAACTACGTCAAGGCGAAGCTGATCCCCCGGCCCGCGGGCAAGAAGTACGGGCGGGAACAGCTGGCGCTGCTGATCATGATCGTCACGCTGAAGCAGAGCGCCAGCATGGAAGCCATCGGGCGCATGCTCGCGCTGAAGGAGGGCGAGAGCGTGGAGCAGCTCTACGACGCCTTCTGCCGCCGCCTGAGCGCGGCGCTGCGCGGCGTGCCCACCGGCGATGCCTTCCGCGAAACGCCCGCCTCGGCGCTGGACTTCGCCATACTGGCCTCCGCCTGCAGCGCCGCCAGCGCCGCCGTGCTCGCCGCCGAGGCGGAAGCGCCGCATAGTCCCGACGCCCCGGCATAAGCTATACCGCAGGCCGCTCCGCGCGGCCAAAACTACCAAAGATCCTGCCCCGACCGGGCAGGATCTTTGGTTCCATGGGAGGCGACGCCATGAAGCGGATGCTGGCTGTGCTGTTGGTGATGTTGCTGCCGTGGGCGGCGGAAGCGTCCGAACCCTTCGCCGTGGCGGCCCGCGGGGCGGTGCTCATCGACGCCGACAGCGGGCGCGTGCTGTTCGGCCAGAACGAGAACGCCATGCTGCCCATGGCCTCCACCACCAAGGTGATGACCACGCTGATCGCGCTGGAGCACAGCAGCCTGGACGAGCCGGTCACCGCGGGCAAGCACGCCGCCGGGGTCACGGGCACGTCGCTGTACCTCTCCGAAGGGGAGACGCTGTCCATGGAGCACATGCTCTACGGGCTCATGCTGCGCAGCGGCAACGACGCCGCCGTGGCCGTGGCCGAGCACGTGGCGGGCAGCGTGGAGGCCTTCGCGGAGCTGATGAACGAGAAGGCCCGCGCGCTCGACGCCGACGCCTGGTTCGTCAATCCCCACGGGCTGGACGCCGACGGCCACGCCATTTCCGCGCTGGGGCTGGCGCGGGTGATGCGCGCCGCCATGCAGAACCCGACGTTCCGCACCATCACCGCCACGAAGCGCAAGGTGATCCCCTGGGTGGGCAACGAGTACAGCCGCGTCCTGGAGAACAAGAACCGGCTGCTGACCACCTACGAGGGCGCCACCGGCGGCAAGACGGGCTACACAAGCAAGGCCGGGCGCTGCCTGGTGTTCAGCGCCGAGCGAAACGGGCTGAGCCTCATCGGCGTCGTGCTGAACTGCCCCACCTGGTTCGACACCGCCACGGCGATGCTGGACTACGGCTTCGAATCCTTCCGGACGGAGCGCGTCGCCGAGGCCGGGGAGGCGCTGGCGCGCCTGCCGGTGGTCAACGGCATCGAGGCCGAGGTGGCCGTCGCCGCCGCGGAGCCGCTGCGCGCCGCCGTGCCCGTGGGCAGCCGCACGGAGACGCGGGTGAACCTGCCGCCCTCGCTGGACGCCCCGGTGCGCTCCGGGGACGTGGTGGGCAGCGTGCAACTGGTCAGCGACGGCATCGTGGTGGCCCAGCGGGAGCTGCGCGCCGCCGGGAGCGTGGAAAGGCGCGACCTGCGCCGCGCCTTTCTCACCCTCATTCACCGCTGGACGCTTCGTCGCTGAACCACACGTGGAGCGCGCGGCCGTTCCGGTTCGCCAGCGCCACCGCGTCGTCGGTCACCAGCAGCAGCCGCTCGTCGTCCAGCGCGCGGATGCTCCGGTACCGCGCCGGGAGCAGCGTCCGGCCGCCGCCGTCCATCAGCCCCCAGCGAAGGCTCCGGTAATCCCAGGCCGTCGCCGCGTCGTCCAGCGCGTCGCTGTGGTAGGCCGTGCCGGACAGGGTCATCCAGGCATACCGGTCCGCGCACAGCGGCAGCAGCCGCCGGAAGTCGCCGGACGCCCGGCTCCCGTCCGGGTTCACCAGCCAGCTGACCTCCCCGTCCATCGCGCCGTCGGTGGCGATGAACTGCCCGCCCTCGCCCGCCTCGAACACAGCCGCGGCGGAGGCGCGGCACAGCACCCGGCCGTCCGTGGACATCAGCTTCGTCTCGCGCTCGTCCGACACCGCCAGCGCCGTCCCCGCGACGCGCACGTCCAGCGGCCCACCAGACAGCGTCAGCCGCGCCGCGCCGCTGTCCCGGTCGAACACAATCAGCCCGCCGTCGGCGTCCACCGCCGCGTAGGCGTCCTCCAGCTCCGCCAGGAAGCGGTAGACCGGCTCGATGACCGCGCGCCCCTCCCGGTCGATCACGCCGCTGCCCCCGTCGCCGGTGACGATCGCGCGCCCGCCCGCGAAGTCGCCCGCCGCGCGCCAGGTCCCGGGGAACGCCTGCGCGCCCGTGCCGTCCACGTAGAAGAACCGCCCGTCCGGCCCGGCGCACGCCATGCGGTCCTCCCGCACCGCCCGCAGCCGACCCAGCACCAGCGCATCCGTCTCGACGGCCCCGCCGTCCGCGCCGATGTGCACCAGCGCGTCCGGGATCTCGTCCACCGCGCTGTCCGCCAGCGCCAGCCAGCCGCCCGCGCCGTCGGGGGTGAGCTGCGTCCACACCGGCTCCAGGATCACCCTGCCCTGCGCGTCCATCGCGCCGTAGCGCTGGCCGCGGCGGAACACCAGCGCGTCGCCCGCATCGTCGATCATGTCGAAGCGCTCGTCGGAGAGCACCCGGCCGGAGGCGTCCAGCAGCGCGTAGTCGCCGGGATCGCCCGCGGCGTACAGGCTGCCCGGGCGCACGGGAAACAGGTCGCGGTACGCGCCGGGATCGGTCAGCGCGCGACCGGAGGCGTCCGCCAGCAGCGCCACGCTTCCCTCCACAACGCAGTAGGGGCCCTCCGCCGTCGCCGCGCCGAATAAAACCAGCGCCGCAAGCAGCGCAAGCACGCGCCTGAGCACGCCCGTCACCTCCCTTCCCGCGATGAGCTTACATACCATCCCCCGCCCCCGCAAGGCAGGCAAGGCCGTCCTGCGGATGTGTGTGCTTACGCCACATCCGCAGGGCGGCCTTCGTCGGCGGTCCGAGGCCCCGGCCATGCGGCCGGGGCCATCGCGCGGGATCGATTACAGCCCTTCCGTATCCATATCGGACGGGGTGTCCGACACGCCGTCCAGCGCGCGCTGGGCGTTCTGCAGCAGCTCCTCGCCGCCGGCGAAGGAGTACTTCACGTAGATCTCCGAGCCGTCCAGGTTCAGGGACACCATCGTGCCCTCCGCGCCGAACCACACGTAATAGCCGTTGGTGGTCAGGTCCACGTCGCCGTACACGATGCTCAGCTTGTTGATCAGGTCGTCCACGGCCGCGGACGGATTGTCGGGCGCGAACATGTACAGCGCGCAGTAGAGCGCCGTGCACTCGTTGTCCTTCACCAGCTTCCCGTCCTGGGGCACGTAGGCAAAGTTGAAATTGATGCGGCCCACGTCGTAGCCGGCGACCTTGATGCCCTTCATGCCCTCGGACGTGTACATGGCGTTGATGGCGATCTCCGCGCTGTAGTTGCCCCGGTCGCCGCCGTACATGCGGTAGGCGATGCTGGAGATGCCGCTGGCCTGATAGGGGGTCTGCAGCGGCAGTTCGCGCTGCAACTGCGCCAGGGACGTGCCCCAGGGGATGCCGCGGAACAGGATCTCCGTCTCCGCCTCCTCCGCGAGGCAGGCGATGCAGGACAGGGCGAGGAGCAGGGCGAGGAGCGTAGCGACGAGTTTCTTCATGGTATTATCCTCCTGTCGTCTGTCGATCCATGGGTTCGTTTCGTTGATAACACGATTATAACGCACCGCCCGCGCCTTGTCAACCACCGTACCCACGGAAATTGGGGAAAAAGCGCGCTGCCATCGCCCTTGCGGCCGCCCGAAAGCATCGTAAAATGTTGGTTTATTCAGGGATTGCTATGGACAAACCCCCGCTTCGATGTTATAATAAACAAGTGTCAGCGGGAAAACCTCGCTCGCGCGTCAGGATTGCGCCAGTAGCTCAGTTGGATAGAGCAACGGCCTTCTAAGCCGTGGGTCAGGGGTTCGAGTCCCTTCTGGCGCGCCAGGTATGGTGGGTATAGCTCAGTTGGTCAGAGTGCCAGGTTGTGGCCCTGGAGGTCGTGGGTTCGAGCCCCACTACCCACCCCATCCTTCAATTATGGTGCGGCTCTCTAATGGGGCGTAGCCAAGCGGTAAGGCACGGGACTTTGACTCCCGCATTCGCAGGTTCGACCCCTGCCGCCCCAGCCAGCGCGACCCATTAGCTCAGTCGGTAGAGCACCTGACTTTTAATCAGGGTGTCTGGAGTTCGAGTCTCCAATGGGTCACTGATACGTCAAACCGCCTGTCAGACAGGCGGTTTGCTTTTGTCTGTCAGGCGGTTTGTTATCGTCTGCCCGCCGCCGGGCCCTGCGCCCTCATTCGCGGGGCGGGCGGCGGGAATGTTCGGAAATAGCGGCGAATCGCGCGGCACAGGCGCCGTATGCGGGCCGCGAATCCGACAAAATACGAACTTTATCATCATCTCTTCGCACAATTTACAATTGGAGCGTTGAGTTGTAACTTTCCTTGTGTATGATAATCATACAGCCTCCCCAATGGGGCAAAAAAGGAGATATGATCATGAAGAAAATCGCATCCTTCCTCCTGATCCTGGTCATGCTGCTCTGCGCCGTCGCCTCCGCCGAGATCGCGAAGGAAGACGTCAAGGTCGGCCTGATCTGCCTGCACGACGAGAACATGGGCTACGACGCCAACTTCATCGACAGCATGAAGGGCGCGCTGGCGAACCTGGGCATCGACGAGAGCCAGCTCACCATCAAGACCAACATCCCCGAGAGCCAGGAAGCCTACGACGCCGCCGTCGATCTGGCGGAATCCGGCTGCCAGTACATCTTCGCCGACTCCTTCGGCCATGAGGACTACATCATCCTCGCGGCCAGCGAGTACCCCGAGATCCAGTTCAGCCACGCCACCGGCTTCAAGGCCCAGTCCACCGGCCTGAGCAACTACCACAACGCCTTCGCGTCCATCTATGAGGGCCGCTTCGCCGCCGGTTACGCCGCCGGTCTGAAGCTGAACGAGATGATCGCCGAGGGCAAGATCACCGAGGATCAGGCCAAGGTCGGCTACGTGGGCGCGTTCCCCTACGCCGAGGTCATCAGCGGCTACACCTCCACCTTCCTGGGCATCCGCTACGCCTGCCCCTCCGCCACCATGACCGTGAAGTTCACCAACTCCTGGGGCGACCAGGCGCTGGAGCAGGAAGCGGCCACCGCGCTGATCGCGTCCGGCTGCGTGCTGATGAGCGAGCATGCCGACACCGTCGGCGCGCCCACCGCCTGCGAGGACGCCGGCGTGCCCAACGTCGGCTACAACATCTCCTTCGCCGCCGTCGCGCCCAACACCGCGCTGATCTCCTCCAAGATCAACTGGACGCCCTACATGCAGATGGGCATTGAGAAGGTTATGGCGGGCGAGGAATTCGGCACCGACCTCTGCTTCACCATGGCCGACGGCGCCGTGATGCTGACCGGGCTGAACGAGAACGTGGCCGCCGAGGGCACCGCGGAGAAGCTCGATGAAATCATGGCCAAGCTGGAGAGCGGCGAGCTGAAGGTGTTCGACACCTCCACCTTCACCGTGAACGGCATGACCGCCGAAGAGTACGTGCAGACCGAGGACTACCTGCAGGATACCGCCAACGGCGGCTTCAACGCTGCGACCCACCAGATCGCCGCGCAGTATGTCACCGACGGCTACTTCCACGAGTCCGAGTTCCAGTCCGCGCCCTACTTCGACCTGCCCGTGGACGGCATCGAAATCGGCTGATCGAACCCAACCCGGTAAACCCCGATCCCCGGCCCTCGCGCCGGGGATCTTTTCTATGGAAACGTCTGCGGCAGGAAGCGCCTCCCCGCCGCGGCGGCGCAACTTTGGGATTGATCTTTTCAGGGCGATATGTTAGAATTCGTGTCAAAGGCGCGCGGCCGCTCCGGTCGGGCGAAGAGAGGATCAGGGGTGGATGTCGTATGGCGAGGAAGCTTTTGCGCATGGAGGCGCTGGGGGATCTGGAGGCGAGCTACTGGCTGTCGGAGGAAGACGGCGCGGTGGGCCTGGAGCTCAATCCCGCGGGCCTGGAGCCGCGGCGGCAGGACAAGCGCCAGGGCGTGGATTCGCTCGTGCAGCTCCGGCTGCGCGGCGACGACTTTCCCTTTGGCTTCGCCAACGGGCACACCCAGCGCAACGGCGCGTCCGTGCGGCGCTTCCGGTTTGATAAGCAGGAGGTCCGCCGGGCGGACGGGCGGACGGAGATCGTCACCGCGCTAGCCGCGCCGGACGGGCTCGTCCTGCGCCACCACCTGGCCCACGACCGCGGGATGCAGGGCGTGGAGGTGTGGACGACGTTCGAGAACGGCGGCGACGCGCCGGTGGTGCTGGAGATGCTCTCGAGCTTCAGCCTGTCCGGCCTGACGCCCTACGGCGCGGCGGACGCCCCGGGGCGGCTGCGGCTGCACCGCCTGCGCAGCAAGTGGAGCGACGAGGGCAGGCTCGTCAGCGAGGACATCGAGGACCTGCAGCTCGAGCCCTCCTGGTCCGGCCACGGCGCGGCCAGCGAGAAGTTCGGCCAGGTCGGCTCGCTGCCGGTGCGCCGCTGGTTCCCGTTCGCCGCCGTCGAGGACCGGGAGCGCGGCGTGTTCTGGGGCGTCCAGCTGCACGCGCCGGCGTCCTGGCAGATCGAGGTCTATCGCCGGGACGACGGCCTGTGCCTGTCGGGCGGGCTCGCGGATTACGACTTCGGGCACTGGGCCAAGTCGATCCGCCCGGGAGAGGCGTTTTCGACGCTCCCGGCGAACCTGACCGCGTGCGTTGGCACCCTGGACGCGCTGTGCGCCCGCCTGACGCGGATGCAGAAGCGCCCGACGGCCCGGCTGCCGCGTTCGGAGCGCCTGCCCGTGGTGTTCAACGAATTCTGCACGACCTGGGGCCGCCCGAGCCAGCGGAAGCTGGAGGCGATGCTGGCGGCGCTCCGGGGCAGGGATATCGACTACTTCGTGATCGACTGCGGCTGGTACGCGCAGGCGGGCCGGAGCTGGGAGCTCAACATGGGCGACTGGCGGGTCAATCCCGACCAGTTCCCGGACGGCCTCGGCGCGGCGGCGCGGGCGATCCGGGCGGCCGGCATGCGCCCGGGGCTCTGGTTCGAGCCGGAGATCTGCGGGCGCGAATCCGACGCCTTTTCGACGCACACGGCGCACCTGTTGACGCGCTTTGGCGCGCCGGTGACGGCGGGCGTGCGCCGCTTCTGGGACATGCGCGACCCGTGGGTCCGCGATTACCTGCGCGAGCACGTCGTCGAGCGGCTGGCGCGGGATGGATTCGAATACCTCAAGATCGACTGCAACGAGTCGATCGGCGTGGGCTGCGACGGCGCGGAGAGCCTGGGCGAAGGCCTTCGCGCGACCGTCGCGGCCTCGCAGGACTTCTTCCGCGAGATCCAGGCGCGCATCCCCGGCATCGTGATCGAAAGCTGCGCGTCGGGCGGGCATCGCCTGGAGCCTTCCTTCCTGGGGCTGTGCCGGCTGGCGTCGGCGACGGACGCCCACGAGGAGCGCGAGCTGCCCGTCATCGCGGCGAACCTCCACCGCGCAATACTGCCGGAGCAGAGCCTGATCTGGGCGGTGCTGCGCCGGGACGATTCGCCCCGGCGACTGGTGTGGTCCATCGCCGCGACGTTCCTCGGCGTGATGTGCCTGTCGGGCGACGTGGAGGCGCTCAGCGGCGAGCAGTGGGCGATCGTCGAGCGCGGCATCGCGTTCTACCGGCGCGCGGAGGGCGTGATCCGCGACGGCGTCACGGCGCGGCGCGGCCCGCAGATCGAGAGCTATCGCCACCCCTCGGGCTGGCAGGCGGTGGAGCGCACCGCCCCGGACGGCGGGCGCAAGCTGATCGTGGCGCACCTGTTCGGCGGCGCGCCGGAGCGCCTTGTGCTTCCCGTGGAGGGCGATTACGCCGTGGAGGACGTATTCGCGGAGCGGCCGGAGGCCGTCGGCTTCTCGGGCGGCGCGCTGAGCGCGGAGCTGCCCGCGGACAGCGCGTTTGCCGTGCTGCTGAAGCGCGTCCCGTGACGGGGGCGCGGCGCGGGCGGCACAATATGGAATTACGGAGGCACACTCCGGGCGAGGGGCGAGGACATGGCCAGGCGTGAACCGCATTTCGTGAAAGGCTACTTCTTCAAGATGATGCTCTCCTATTGCCTCGTCATCGCGATCGGCGTGGGCATGGTGGCCACGTTCACCGTGTCCTGGGTCGTGCGCAAGCTGACGGAGAAGGAATCGCGGATCGGCCGCGAGATCGTCCTCCAGGTGCGGGACTACAGCGACGGCAAGTACAAGACCATCCAGAACATCTTCGCCCAGCTGTACATGCCGCTGAGCTACTACGGCAACGACAGCATCATGGACTACCTGAACCCGCGCAGGCTGGAGACGCTGAACCGCAAGACCAAGCGGGAGGTCATCTCCGGCTACCTGCGGGACATCTGCAGCGCCAACGCCTTCATCTCCGACATCTTCATCGTGGACTACGGCGACCGGGACGTGTTCTTCTTCTCCAACGTCTCCGGCAGGGATACCTCCCTGAACTACGACTTCTGGAGCGAGGGCCTGCCGGGCGGGGAGATCGACAACGCGCTGCGCATGATCCCCAACCACATCCCCCGCTACATCAACTCCAGCAGCGTCAACAACTACTCGGTCCTGTCGTACTGCATCTACCTGTTCGACGCGAACGCCGTGCGCTTCAACCACCCGCTGGGGTACATCGTGGTCAACGTCTGGGCGGACCACTTCAAGGAGGCCCTGCAGAGCGCCGAGAGCCTGAACGGCACGCTGTTCGTGGTGGATCGGAACGGCACGACGCTGTTCGATTCCTCGGGTGGGAGCACCGGGCAGCCGTTCGACGGGGAGAAGTACCGCATCGCGGACCTCGACGCCGCGGAGTCGAACGGCGAGTACGTCGTCAACGCGCAGGTCTCCGCGCGGACCGGCTACCGGTTCGTGAACATCGTCGACCGCGACGTGATCCGCAGGGAGGCGAGCGCCATCCGCCGGAGCCTGTACGGCATCCTGGTGGTGTGCGTGCTGGCGGCGCTGGTGATCAGCCTGCTGTCCGCCATGCTGTTCTCCCGGCGGATCGAACGGCTCGCGCGGAAGATGCGGGATCTGGAGCGCGGCGAGTTCAACGAATACTCGCAGGTGCGCGCCAAGGATGAGATCGGCTACCTGGAGCAGAGCTTCAACAACATGATCACCCGCCTGGACAAGCACATCCAGATCGCCTACGTGTACCAGCTCCAGTCCAAGACGGCGGAGCTGAAGGCGCTGCAGGCGCAGATCAACCCGCACTTCCTGTTCAACACGCTGGAATCAATACGGGTCAACGCGCTGATGAACCGGGACGCGGAGACCGCGAAGATGATCCACATCCTGGGCAACCTGTTCCGCTGGAACATCAAGACGCGCGGGCTGTTCGTGGAGCTGCGCGAGGAGATCGACTACGCCGGCGCGTTCGTGGAGCTGCAGAAGATCCGCTACGCCGACGCCTTCGACGTGGTGACGGACGTGCCCCAAAAGCTGCTGGCGCTGGGCGTGCCGAAGTTCATATTGCAGCCGCTGGTGGAGAACGCCATCAAGCACGGCCAGAAGGGGGTGTCCTCCGGCGGTATCATCTCGATCGAGGCGCGGGAGGCGCCCGAGGGCACGCTGGTGATCGCCGTCGCCGACAACGGCCGTGGCATGGACGCCGAGACCGTCCGGCGCATCGAGGAACAGCTCGACCGGCCCGAGGCGGAGTCCGGGGACGAGTACAGCATCGGCCTGAGCAACGTGCACCAGCGCATTCGCATACTGTTCGGCGAGCCGTACGGCCTGACGATCGAGAGCGAGCCCGGCGTGCGCACCGCGGTCAGCATCGTCATGCCCGCCAGGAGAAGGGAGGAGCTGGAAGCATATGTACAGAGTAATCATCGTGGATGACGAGCCCGTCATCCGCAAGGGCCTCCGCGAGACCATCGAGTGGGACAGCCTGGGGCTCGAGGTGGCGGGCGAGGCCGCCGACGGCATCGAGGCGCTGAAGCTGATCCGCGCCATCCGCCCCGAGATCCTGATTACGGACATCCGCATGCCGGACATGGACGGCATCCAACTGATCCAGGAGGTCAAGAAGCTCGACTTCGACGTGAAAATCACGATCCTCAGCGGCTACAGCGACTACGATTACCTGAAGGCCGCCATCCGCCTGGGCGTGGACAACTACCTGCTCAAGCCCATCGACAACGACGAGCTGATCTCCAACCTGAAGAACGCCGTGACCGAGATCGAAAAGGAGGCCGTCGTCGACCAGCAGATCCGCCAGGGCAGCGAGCTGCTGCGCTCGAACACGCTGCGCCGCCTGGTCGCCGGCAACATCAGCGCCGAGGAGCTGAAGGAGAAGGCGGACTTCCTGAACCTCCCGATCCGCGCCGAGGCGTACCTGTGCGCGGTCTGCGCCATGAACCGCCAGCTCCCGGCCGGCCGGCGCGAACAGCTCAACCGCGACCTGATGCGCGACATGGCGGACAGCCTGCCCGGGGACCGGCTGATCGCCTTCATCGACGGCGACGGCAACCCCGCGCTGCTGGCGATGTCCGACGGCTCGCCGGACTGCCGCATGGAGCTGCAGCGCGCGCTGGAGATGATCGCGGCCCGGTCGGCGGGCGAACGCGACCTGGCGCTGATGATCGGCGTGGGGCGGCCCACGGAGCGCATTGAGGACATCCCGCGCTCCTACCAGAGCGCGAAGGAGAGCCTGGAGTACGGGGCCTTCCTGAAAAACAGCGGCGTCATATGGTACGACGGCGTGCCGGAGGCGTCGATGCCGGCCCACGTCTTCGACCGGATCGACTTCGAGAAAATCAAGAACTGCATCCGGCGGGGCGACCCGGCGGCGCTGAAGGACGAGCTCTCCCGCGAGCTGGACGCGCTGATGTCGGAGGCGGCGCCCTCGCTGAACCAGGCGTGCAACCTGCTCATGCACGTCGCCGTGCGGATCACCGACTGCTTCCGGGAGATCTACGGCAGCATGAACGCCTTCAGGGAGCCCGTCGACTTCAACTACGCGCAGCTGTTCACGCTGCACCGCTACGCCGACATGCGAAGCTGGCTGTTCCAGCTCTGCGACGAGGTGTTCTCCCGGAACGCGGCGGTGCTCGGCCGGAACACGTCCGTGGTCGGTCTGGCCGTGGCCTACATCTCCGAGCACTATCGCGAGGGCGTGACGCTCAAGCAGGTCGCGGCGGACTGCCACATCAACACATCCTACCTGGGCCAGGTGTTTCGCAAGGAGACCGGCAGCGCGTTCACCGACTACGTCAACGCGCTGCGCATCCGCGAGGCCCAGCGGCTGCTCGCCAACCCGACGCTGAAGGTGTACGAGGTCGCCGAGCGGGTGGGCTTCACCGACTACCACTATTTCCTGAAGATCTTCAAGAAGGTGACCGGCATTACCCCGACGGATTTGAGAAACTGAGAATTTTATACCATAATCAAGAATTTTGCACATTGTACACAATGATGAGTTGAAATATAATCAGATTGTCGGGCGCAGAGCGCCACAATCAAGAACGGAAAGGGAGAGTCAACATGAAGAAGCTTCTGTCACTCATCATTTGCGTACTCCTGGTTTGCGGAACGGTGTGCACCGCCTTTGCCGCGGACGAGACCAAGATCGTGTTCTGCGTGAACATCCAGCCGCAGCTTCCGCTGGAGTTCTGGCAGTCCATCGCCGACCGCTACATGGCCGCGAACCCGGACGTGAAGGTTGAGATCATCGGCAACCCGTCTTCCAACGTCACCCTGCCTCAGTACGAGAAGACCCTGCTGGCCACCGACCAGTTCCCGGACATCATGGTCATGCAGAACCCCGCGGACTTCGTTCCCTCCGGCGCGCTGCTGGCCTTCGACGAGGGCGACCTGGACTACCTGACCGACCCCAACGTCGGCAAGATCGACGGCAAGCAGTACGTTGCCAACTACAAGAAGCAGATCATCGGCGTGTTCTACAACAAGGACATGTTCGCCGCCAACGGCATCGAAGTGCCCCAGACCTATCAGGAGATGATCGACGCCAGCGACAAGCTGCTCGAGGCGGGCATCATCCCCTTCTCCATCGGCCTGAAGGACGGCTGGCCGCAGGGACAGCTCGCCAACATGTTCGCCGGCACCGACCTGCTGGCCAAGGATCCGCACTGGGGCGCCAAGCGCAACGCGGATGAAGTGAAGTTCAACAACCCCGACCTGGTGAAGGCCATGGAGAAGTACCAGACCATCTGCACCAAGTACGCCGGCCCCAACATCACCGGCCTCACCTACACCCAGATGCTCGAGCAGTTCTTCACCGGCAAGGCCGCCATGCTGCCCATCGGTTCCTGGGTCAACGCCGAGGTCGCCAAGGCCGAGCAGGACTTCGAGGTCGGCTGGTTCCCGATCCCCGGCGACGAGGACGCCAACGTGGTCTCCGTGTTCGTCAACGAGGGCCTGTCCATCGGCGCGGACACCAAGTACCCCGAGGTCTGCAAGGACTTCATCCACTTCTTCTTCACCGACAAGGAGCTCTACGGCGAGTTCCTGAAGTCCGAGCAGCTGTTCAGCACCACCAAGGAGACCGTCGAGTACGAGATGATCCCGCTGCGCAAGAACATGGAGGAGCAGATCTCCACTATGCAGGAGGTCGAGGGCTTTGAGAGCATGACCGGCGACGACGCCTTCCTGCCGGGCCTCAAGGATTACTTCACCAACAAGATGACCCAGAACATCGCCATCGGCGCAGACGTCGCCTCCGAGCTGGACGCCTTCGACGAGGAGTGGGAGATCGCCAAGGAAGCCATCGACGACGCCGCATAACCGGCTCGACGGCTGAAAGGCATCATACGGGAGGGGTAGACGTCAGGGATACCCCTCCCTTTTCATAAGGGGGCTGCGCAAATTGAAGCATAACAAGCTGCATGATACCCTGCTGGTTGCGCCGGGCTATCTGATCTACACCATCTTCATGATCATCCCGCTGGGTATGTGTTTCTTTTACAGCTTCACCAACTGGGACGGCATCAGCAAGAAGTTCAAGATGATCGGCTTCAAGAACTTCGTCCGGCTGTTCGCGGACGCCGACTTCTACAACGCGCTGAAGGTAACGCTGATTATCACCGTGATCACCGTGCTGATCTACAACGTGCTGGGCGTGCTGCTGGCGGTCATACTGAACCGCAAGAACCGCGTGTGCGCCTTCACCAAGAGCGCGATCTTCGTGCCCACGGTGCTCAGCAGCGTCGTCGTGGCCTTCATCTGGTCCTACATCATGCAGACCGACGGCGGCGTCATCAACATCCTGCTTGGCGCGCTGGGCCTGTCCCCCATCGACTTCTACGCGACGCCCCTGCGCACGATCGTGATGATCTCCATCATCATCTCCTGGAACGGACTGGGGTTGTTCCTGGTCATCTACGTGGCGACGCTCAACACCATTCCCACGGAGCTGATGGAGGCCGCCGAGGTGGACGGCGCGAACGGCGTGCAGCGCTTCTTCAAGATCACGCTGCCGCTGATGATGCCCGGCATCACCATCAACAGCATCCTCTCCATGGCGGGCGGGCTGAAGCAGTACGACCACGTGAAGGTCATCACCGGCGGCGGCCCCGGCGGCGCGACGCAGACCATCACGCTGCTCTCCGTGGAGAAGGCCTTTGAGTACAACCGCCGCGGCTATTCCTCCGCCATCATACTGGTGCTCTTCATACTGATCGTCATCGTATCCGCGTTGCAGCTCAGCATTACCAAGAGACGCGAGGTGAAATACTGACATGAATAAGCGTGGAATCGGACAGTGGATTCGCAGCATACTGATCGCCGTGTTCGGGCTGGTCTATCTGTTCCCGCTGTACATCGCCGTCGTGAATTCTTTCAAGTCCTACGCGGACATCCTCAAGTCCCCCCTGGCGCTGCCGAGCCATCCGACGATGCAGAACTTCGTAGAGGCGTTTCACTCCTCCAACATCCTCTCGCTCTACGGCACCAGCATACTGATCACGTTCAGCTCCGTGGCGATGCTGATCCTCATCTCTTCGACCGCGGCGTATGTGATCATCCGCCGGAACAACGGCATCTGCAAGTTCCTGTACGCCTTCGCGCTGATCGGCATTATGGTGCCCCCGGTGGTCACGCTGGTGCCGAGCATCAAGACGCTGAGCATGCTGCACCTGCTGTACAAGCCGTCGGGCCTGCTGATGTTCTACGGCGGCGCGTACTTCAGCACCACCATATTCCTCTACACCGGCTTCATCAATTCCATCCCCGTCAGCCTGGACGAGTCGGCGTACATCGACGGGGCCAACACGATCACCATATTCTTCCGCATCATCTTCCCGCTGCTCAAGCCCTGCACGGCGACGGCCGTGATCCTGATGGGCATGTGGATCTGGAACGACTTCCTGAACCCCATGTACATCCTCGGCTCCACGGCGGGGCGCACGATCACCACCGGCATCTACAACGCCATCGGCGCCTACACGTCCCAGTGGAACCTCGTGTTCGCCAACGTGATCCTGGCCTCCGTGCCGATCATCATACTCTACCTGTCCATGCAGAAGCAGTTCATGAGCGGCCTCACCGCCGGCGCGGTGAAGGGCTGAGAAACGCTTCGACGCAAAAAGCCCGGGCCGTTGAGCCCGGGCTTTTGCATATCTCTGGCGGTCTGAAGCAGCGCCGCGCTTCCACAGGGGCGCGGTCATCGCGCCCGCAGGCCGTGGCGCCCCGAATCACTCCCTGAGGCGGTAGTCCCTGTCCTCGTCGATCATTTCCAGCATGATCTCCGCAAAGCGGGGATCGAACTGCGTCCCGGCGTTCCGCTCGATCTCCATGCGCACCGCCTGCTGCGGCATATCCTCGCGATAGCTGCGGCGGCTGCTCATGGCGTCGTAGGCGTCCGCGACCGCGATGATCCGCGCCTCCTCCGGGATGTTCTCCCCGGCCAGGCCGTCCGGATAGCCGCCGCCGTCGTAGCGCTCGTGGTGCCAGCGCGCGCCCATGGCCAGCGACGGCATCTCGTCGATGGCCTGCAATATCCTCGCGCCCGTGACGGAGTGGCCCTTGATGACGTCGTACTCGGCCGGCGTCAGTTTGGCGGGCTTGTTGATGATCGCGTCCGGGATCCCGATCTTGCCCACGTCGTGCAGCAGCGCCATCATGTAGAGGTCGTCCAGCCTCTTGCCGCTGTAGCCGCAGCGCCGGGCGATCTCCCGCGCGTACTTGGCGACGCGCCCGGAATGGCCGTTGGTGTACGTGTCCTTGGCGTCGATGGCCGTCGCGAGGGCGCCGACAACGTGGAGGAACAGCTTCTGGTTCTCCTCCGTCTTGATCGAAACCTCCTGCGAGAGGTTGCGCTGGTAGCGGCTCAGCTCGATCGTGTGCCGGACGCGCAGCGCGAGGATGTCGGCGGTGAAGGGCTTCTTGATGAAGTCCTCGGCGCCGAGCTGCAGGCCCAGCGTCTCGGCCTCCCGGCTCTCGTCGGCGGTGATGAATATGACCGGAATATCCCTGCTCCCCCACGTGTTCGTCTTGATCCTGCGCAGGGTTTCAAAGCCGTCCATGCCCGGCATCTTCACGTCCATCAGGATCAGGTCCGGCTGGTTGGTCTTCAGGAATTCGAGCAGCTCGGGGCCGGATTTCAGCGTGGTCACGCGCATCTGGCGGCGGGTGAGGATGTGCTCGGCGTTCTTCAGGTTCATGCCGTCGTCGTCCACGATCACGACCCAGTCCGCGCGCCTGCGCTCGGGCTTCGGCGCGTCGTGCGGCGCCAGGTGCACCGGCCCCGCCTCCCAGTCGATCTCGGCCTCGTCGCGGAATTCCGACTGGTTCCACTTCCGCATCAGCCGGTCGATGACCACCTCGATGCCCGTCTCCTGGGTCTCGGGCAGCAGCAGGAAGATCTGGTTGTCGCTGACCTCGACCATCACGTCGCTGTTGCGCAGCGATTCCTGGATCAGTCGCCTGAAGTGCTCCAGGATCATGGCGTGCTGATCCGCGCCGCTCACGGAAACCCCCGGTTTCACCGTGAACAGCACGCGATAGGCCACGCCGTGATAGCGCTCCATGTAGCGCATCATGTAGCGGTAGATATTGATGAACGCCTCGCGGCCCATCCACATCGCGTTGGTGGAGATGTTGCGCTCCTCGAGGATCATCGTGACGGATTCCAGGTTCAGCGCGCCGCCGGAGTCGATCAGGTTCGTCTGCGGGCTGCCGTTCAGGGCGCAGCCGTGCTTTCCGTTCTGCTTGACGGTGTTCAGCGCCTGGTCGGCCAGGTGGAAGAGCCTGCTGTAATCCTGCCCCTGGGCGGGCACGGCGGCGGCACCGATGGACACGCCCATCGAGAACTTCAGCGGCTCGCCCAGCAGCTTCTTCATCAGGTTGAGGAAGTCCCGGTTGATGCGCTCGGTGAAGCGCCGCAGCTCGTTTTCCGTGCGCATGTTCTTGGCGAACAGTATGAACTCGTCGCCGCCGATCCGGCCGCAGACGTCCTCCGCGCGCATGTTGTTCTTCAACAGGTTGGAGAACAGGATCAGCACCTGGTCGCCCATGTCGTGGCCGTAGAGGTCGTTGATGAGCTTGAAGGAATCCAGGTCCAGCACGCACAGGAAGCCCGTCTCGCTCTGGCAGATGTCGTCCATGCGGTCTTCCGCGGTGTTCTTGTTCAAAAACCCGGTCATGCGGTCGACCATGGCGTAGCGCTCGAGCTTTTGCAGCTTCTCCTGCGTGCGGAGGGCGTTCTGCACGCGGCTCACCAGCACGTCCGGCATGAACGGCTTGCGGATGTAGTCCAGCGCGCCGAGCTGCAGGCCCATGGTTTCGAATTCCTGGCTGTGGTCCGCGGAGAGGAAGATGACCGGAATCTCCGTCGGAAGCGCCTGCTGCCGCAGCGCCTTCAGCGTCTCAAACCCGTCCATTCCCGGCATGATGATATCCATGAGGATCAGGTCCGGGGACGGGACCGTGTGCTCCCGTAGGTACTCCAGCAGCGCCCGCCCGGATTGCAGGGCCGTCACCCGGATGCCGGCTTGGCTGAGAACGTACCCGGCAATCTTCAAATTCGCCGTATCGTCGTCGACAATAATCACCCAGTCCGCCATATGCGTCTTCCCTTCTGTACGTTCGGTTCGGGGAGCCTTCGCGCCGAAGGCCCCTGTCGGGCGGATGCGGGCGCGTTATTCCCCGTAGAGCTTCGACTGGAACGGGGGCGAGGCGACGCCGTCCGCCTCCATGCCGAGGGCCTCCTGCGCGGCGGAGACCGCGGCGGCGGTCTTCGGGCCGTAGCTGCCGTCCGCGGTGTCGTCGAGGTAGCCCCCGTCGATCAGCGCCTGCTGCAGCCGCCGCACGCCCTCGCCCTTCGAGCCCTTCTGCAGGGCGGGATAGCGCATGGCGAGCAGCTCCTCCTCCGTCGGCGGCGCGACGGAGGTATAGTTCATATTCTCCTCCTGCGCCCACTGTTCCGCGTAGGAGCCCTCGACCACGGTGAGCACGAGCCCCTTCGGGATGGCGTAGGTCTCGCCGATCGGACGGTGGTCGCCGAAGGGGAGCACGCCGATCTCGGTGAGCGTCTCCGGCAGGCTGACGGACGTCAGCGCGACATCCCAGCGGAACACCGCCTCGCCCAGCGATTCCAGCCCGAACAAATCGACGCTCTTGAGCTTCGGGCAACTGCACAGGGCGTAGTCGCCGAGCGCCTTCACGCCCTTCTGGAACCGTATGCTGCTCAGCCTGTCGCAGTCGCCGAAGGCCGCGTGGTCCACCAGCTCGATCTCGCCCGCGCAGGTGACCTCCGTCAGCGATTCGCAGCCGTTGAAGGCCGAGTCGCCGATCACGCGGACGCTCTCCGGCAGGGTGACCGATTTCAGCCGGTCGCAGTCGCTGAATGCCGACTTCCCGATCTCCGTGACGCCGTCGGGAATGTCGATCGAGGTGATGGCAGAGCCCCACATCAGCGTCTCGGGGATCTTCGTCAGCCCCGCGGGCAGCCGGACGCGCTTCAGGGAATCACAGGCGGAGAACGCGGCATCGCCGAGCTCGGTGACGTTGTCCGAGAGGATGACCTCCTCCAGCTTGCTGTCGTTGCTGAACGCATTGGCGCCGACGCTCGTCACCGAATCCGGGATGTCGATCGACCGGAGCTCCCAGCAACGCTGGAAGGCGCCCTTGTCGATGTGCGTCAGCGTCTCCGGCAGCCGCACGGAGGTGAAGTACGCGCCTTTGAAGGCGTACTCGCCGATGCCCGTGACCGGCTTGCCGTGGATGGTCGCGGGCAGCTCCAGCTTCTTCACGTCCCCGCCGAGGTAGTCGGTGATGCATACGCCGCCGCCCTCGTCGTCGCAGTAGTTGTACAGCGCGTCGATGCCCAGCCCCAGCAGGTCGTTGAAGGCGGTGATCTCGCTGCTCTGCAGCGCCTTGGGGCCGGCGTAGAACCGCTCCCCGATGCCCTCGTTCAGCACGCTGACCTCGATCCGATCCTCCGGGAAGCACCAGCAGTCCCGGCTCGCCTTCGCGCTCTCGCCGGTCAGCATGTTCTTCAGCGTCACGGTCAGCACGCCCTTGTACATCGGGATCCTGGCGTTCTGGGAGTGATAGGAGAAGTACCCGTCGGAGGAATACTTGTAGCTGATGACCGCGCGGTAGGTGGCCCGGTTGGGGTCGTCCGTCAGCGTCAGCGAGAACGCGCTCAGGTCGGCGGCCGCGTCCAGCACGTCCTCCGCGCAGGCCGGCTGCGTGCGGTGGAGGTACGTCCAGCTCGTATCGGACGCCCTGCCGGTGCGCGGGTCGATGACCGGCTCGCAGGTCACGATGTACGTGAGCGGCTGCGGGTCCGAGGGCTTGAAGGCCGACGCCTTGACGCCGTAGGCCTCCCGGATGGCGTCGTCCGTCCAGTTGACCAGCAGGGCGCTGTCGTATTCGCCCGGTTCGATGGCCGCGAGCGCGCCGACGCACATCGACAGCGCAAGCGCCAACGCCAGCAGCGCGCACAGTTTCATCTTCATGTCGATTCCACTCCTTTTCGAATCGCGTCGTCGATGCTTCCTGGCGGTCACTCGCTGCGCAGCGCCGCCACGGGATCCTGGCGGGCGGCCTTGCGCGAGGGAATGAAGCCGCCGATGATGGTGAGCAGTATGCATAGCCCGATCAGCACCAGCCCGGCCCCGGGCGGCAGGAAGGCGCGAATGCCGTCCTGATTGGCGAGGCCGCGGATGATGCGGTTAATGGGGATCTGCAGGATCAGCGTCAGCAGGATGCCGAAGACGCCCGCCAGCACGCCGATGATGAAGGTCTCCGCGTTGAACACCTCGGTGATGTTCCACTTCGACGCCCCCATCGCCCGCAGAATGCCGATCTCCTTGCGGCGCTCCAGCACGGAGATGTAGGTGATAATGCCGATCATGATGGAGGACACCACCAGCGACACCGCCACGAAGGCGATCAGCACGTAGGTGATCACGTCGATGACGGTGGTGACCGAGGACATCAGCGCGCCCACGTAGTCCGTGTAGGTGATGACCTTGTCTTCGTAGCCCTCCGCCTTCATGGCGGCGTTGTAGGCGTCCAGCAGCCGCACGACCTCGTTCTTGCTCTCGAAGTCCGCGGGATAGATGGTCACCCGCATGGGCTCCGCCGGGTCGGCGTAGCCGAAGCGCGCCAGGTTCCCGGTGCAGGTGGCGGCCTGCGCGGCGGCCCGCGCGGCGAACATCTCCTGCATGCGGCTCTCGTCCATGGCGAACTCGATGACCTCGCCAATGCGATCCTCGTCGAACTCCACGACGTTCGTCATCAGCGGCAGCAGCGCGTCCAGCATCTCCTTGAGCGTGTCGGACTTCCCGGTGCGCGAGAGCTCCCGCAGGATGCGCACCGTGCGCCGGGCCGTGAGCCGCGTGTCCTCCGTCTCCAGCGCGTCCAGCGCGTCCCAGTGGAAGGTCACGGCGTCCGAGAGCTTCTCCGGATGCACGGTGATCATGTCCGCCAGGGACAGCTCGCTCGCCTCGGCGCCTTCGCCGAAGCGCAGCCCGGTGAGCACGTCGGTGTCCGGGTCGTCCAACTGCGCGCGCACCACGTCGCTGTCCTTCGCCTGGCGCATCAGGCGGTCCAGCAGCCGCGCGGGGTACTCCACGCCCAGCTCCAGGATGCCGAAGGATACGCCGTCCACGGGGCGCACGACGCCCACGACGCGCATCTCCTCCGCGCCGTCCAGTCGCTCGCGCATGCGCGCCGCGTCCGAGGACATGTCCAGCCACACGCCCATGCGCTCGTCGTACTCGTAGCACTCATAGGCGGGCAGCAGGCGAAAGGAGATGCCCAGGAATTCCTTCGCGTCGTAGACCCGGCTCTCGTCCAGCCCTTCGCCCGGGCCGCCGCTGCCCGCCACCATGCCCTCGATCCGGTCGTTGAGCTGGTCCGCGTCCCGCAGGCCCAGCGTGTAGAGCATCACGTCCGGGATGCCGCCGCTGCCCGTCAGCACCACCACGCAGTCGGTGTCCTTCTCGGGCCAGGCGCCCGCGAGCAGGGTGTACTCGTCCCGGTAGAGGGCGTCGTTGGCCGGCAGGGGGCGGAAGATCTCGTTCAGGCCGTAGCCCGCCATCATGCCGTTCAGGTTGTCGCTCATGCTGAAGCCCATGGCCGACAGGGTCTGGTCCGGGTTCACCTGGCGGTAGTCGTCGCCCTTTCGCTGGTAGATCTGCGGCGTGATGCCGTAGCGGTAGTCGATGCCGCGGGTGTAGTCCTCCATGCCGCTGACGCCGCTGTCGAACCAGCGCTTCAGCGAGGCGAGGTCGTTTGCCTTGGCGGAGGACAGCATGCCGCCCATCATCTGCTGCTCGGTGACCTGATCCCCCGTGGCCTGCGCCGTGCCGTTGCGCATGGCGGCGAAGCTGAGCATCGTCTCCTCCATGGAGAAGGCCGAGCTGGTGATCTCGATGGGATACTGGCTGAGCGAATCGCGCTCCATCTGGCGGATGTAGCTGTTCGCGCCGTTGGACATCGAGAGGATCAGCGCGATGCCCACGATGCCGATGGAGGCCGCGAAGGCCACCAGCGCGGTGCGCGCCTTCTTGGAGAGCAGGTTCGACACCGACAGCGACAGCGCCGTGAGGAAGGACATCGAGGGCTTGCGCAGCTTCGCGCGGCCGGCCTTCGCCAGCGCCGGTTCGTCCTCGGGCGCGCAGGGGCGCGTATCCTCCCGCACCCGGCCGTCCCGCAGGCGGATGATGCGGCTGGCGTAGCGCTCGGCCAGGTCGGGGTTGTGGGTGACCATGATCACCAGGTGATCCTCCGCCACCTCCCGCAGCAGGCGCATCACCTGCTCGCCGGTATCGCTGTCCAGCGCGCCGGTGGGCTCGTCCGCCAGCAGCACCGACGGCTCGTTCACCAGCGCCCGCGCGATGGCCACGCGCTGCATCTGCCCGCCGGAGAGCTGCATGGGCTTCTTCTGGGCCTGTTCCAGAAGCCCCACCCGGTCCAGCGCCCGCAGCGCGCGCTGCCGCCGCTCCTGTCGTCCGACGCCGGAGAGCGTCATCGCCAGCTCCACGTTGGAGAGTATGGTCTGGTGCGGGATGAGGTTGTAGCTCTGGAAGATGAAGCCCACGGTGTGGTTGCGGTAGGCGTCCCAGTCCCGGTCGCCGTAGCGGCTGGTCGGCACGCCGCGAATGGTCATCTCCCCGGAATCGTAGCGGTCGAGCCCGCCGATGATGTTCAGCATCGTGGTCTTGCCGGAGCCGCTGGGCCCGAGCACCGCCACGAATTCCCGGTCGCGAAAGGAGAGGGACACCCCGTCCAGCGCTTTCTGGATCAGGCTGCCCGTGCGGTACTGCTTGCAAACGTTCCTGATGGTCAGCATACGTCGGCCCGGGCCGGGCCGTCCCCCGCCTCCTTCCCCGGAAAAATGAACAGAGAGACAGCGCGTCGTTCGCGCGCCGTCTCTCCCGGGATCAATCCGCGTCTTCCTCGGCGTCCCCTTCCGGCTCCATGGCGCCCAGATCCGCTTCCTCGAGCTCCTCTTCGATCCCTTCTTCGATTTCTTCCTCGTCCTCCTCGTCCTCGTCGGAGCCGAAGTGGGCGTGGATGTCGTCCCTCGTGTTGTCGAGGATTTCCTTCACGTCGTCGGCGAAGTCCTCGGCGTCCTGCACGTACTCGTTCTGGCGCAGCTCGTCGTGCACGTCGTCCACGATGCCCGCGGCCTCGTCCACGATCACGTCCATGTGCGCCTGAACCTTCTGCTGCAATTCGGAATCGGTCGCAGTGTCCGTACTCACGCCCGCGCCGAGGGAGAACGCGAACATCACGGAAAACAGCCAGCCCAGAAATCTCAGCATAAAACGCACTCCTTTCGTCGTTCCCTGTGGGTATCGGTGAAATCGTACCGTCTACAGGCTTATGCTACACGAAAAGGCCCAAAAAGTCAAGCGCCGGGCGCGCTTTTGCCCTGAAAACAACGGGGGAACCGCCCGGGCGGTTCCCCCGTTTTGTACGGTCGTTCCCCGAAATCAGATCAGGGTCATGAGGTCGGTGTACTCGAGGTCGGCGAAGCTGTCCGCCACGTTCTTGCAGGTCAGCTTGCCGTCGTAGGTGTTCACGCCGCGGGCGATGGCCTCGCTGGCGCGGCAGGCGGCCTCGAGCCCGTCCCTGGCGATCCTGAGCCCGTAGGCCAGGGTGGCGTTGGTCAGCGCGATGGTGGAGGTGCGCGGCACCGCGCCGGGCATGTTGCCCACGCAGTAGTGCACCACGCCTTCCTGGATGTACACGGGGTCGTCGTGGGTGGTGGTGTGGGAGCTCTCGCCGCAGCCGCCCTGGTCGATGGCCACGTCCACGAACACGGAGCCGGGCTTCATGTCCTTCAGGTACGCCTGCTTGAACAGCTTCGGCGTGCTGCCGCCGGGCACCAGCACCGAGCCGATCACGAGGTCGGCGTCCATCACCGCGCGGTGGATGTTGGACTCGGTGGACACCAGGGTCTGGATGCGCGCGCCGAACTGGTCGTCCAGCTTTTCCAGGCGCTTGAGGTTGATGTCGATGATGGTCACGTTCGCGCCCACGCCCACGGCGATCTTGCAGGCGTTGGTGCCCACGGTGCCGCCGCCCAGGATGACCACGTTGCACTTCGGGGTGCCCGGCACGCCCGCCAGCAGCATGCCCCTGCCGCCGAACTTCTTCTCCAGGTACTTCGCGCCCTCCTGGATGGACAGGCGGCCCGCGATCTGGCTCATGGGGATCAGCAGCGGCAGGCTCCCGTCCTTCTCCTGCAGCGTCTCGTAGGCCACGGCCTTGATTTTGCCCGCCAGCAGCGCGTCCAACTGCTCGCGGTCCGCCGCCAGGTGCAGGTAAGTGAACAGGATCATGCCGTCGTGGAACAGCGGGTACTCCTCGGGCAGGGGCTCCTTGACCTTCACCATCATCTCACAGAACTTCCACACTTCCGCGGGGTCGGCGGCCAGCCGCGCGCCGGCCTCGAGGTATTCCTCGTCGGTAAAGCCGCTGCCCAGGCCCGCGCCCGCCTCAATGAGCACCTCGTGGCCCGCGGCGACATAAGCCCGCACGTTGTCGGGCGTCATGCCCACGCGGAACTCGTTGTTCTTGATCTCCTTCACGCATCCGATTCTCATACTCCATGCTCCCTTCAATATGATGCTCTGGTAAAGAGCAACTTCCTTCCGATTATAGCACAGCCGTTCCGGTTTGAAAAGTAAAGGTTTGTTTGCCTCCGTGAAAACCCGCCCCTCCGCAGCTTCCCGCCCCGAGGTAAACGAAAACCGCCCCGTTCCGAACGGAACGGGGCGGCATGTTGCAAGGTCGATATGATGCAGAGCGGGGAGAGAGGTCGGGGCGCGGCCTTTATCGGCGCTCTGAACCGCCCTACCCCACCGCCTCGAAGCCCGCCTCGAAGGTCTCCAGGTCGATGAGGAAGCGCTCGCCCTCCGCCGTGTAGAGCACGATCCCGCCCGGGATCACTTCCTCCACGAAGTACTCCGCGCCCTTCGGCAGCGTCACCGGCGGGTCGGCGGTTTCAAATACGATGTCGTCAACGGTACGCACGCGCCTGTCTGCCATGGCTCACACCTCCACGCTGGGGAACAGCCGGCTGTCCGTGTGGGGCAGGAAGCAGGCGCCGACGAAGGAATCCATGTAGCCGGGCTCGGTGGAGAGCTCAAGGTAGGTCATGGTGGTGGCCAGCTCGTCCACCTTCTCCCGGGACTGGGTGCTGGTCAGCATGGCGTAGGCGCCGGACAGGGAGGAGTTGCCGATGTAGCTGAAGCAGCTTCGGTCGATGTCCGGCAGCATGCCGATGGTGACGGCGTTGTCCATGTTGATGCCCGAGCCGATGCCGCCCGCCACGTACACGTGCCCCAGCACCGAGGGATCCATGCCCATGGAGCCGAGCATCGTCATGGTGGCGGAGAAGATGGCGCCCTTCGCGCGGATGAAGTTGTCGATGTCCACCTCGTTGATGGACACGTCCTTCACCGCGCCGGTGTCCTCGCGGAAGGCGATGATGTACTCGCCCATGCCGTTTTCGTCGAAGCGCACGCGCCTGCCCTCGCGGCTGAACTTGCCCTTGCCGTTGATGATCTTCGCGCGGAACAGCTCGGCGATGATGTCGATGATGCCCGAGCCGCAGATGCCGATGGGGTGCTCGGTGTTGCCGATGGTGGTGTAGGTCGGCTCCATGGTGTCGGGGTCGATCTTCATGCTGTCGATGGCCCCGTCGGTGGCGCGCATGCCGCAGGAGATGTCGCCGCCCTCGAAGGCCGGGCCGGCCGAGCAGGCGCAGCTCATCAGGAACTCGTTGTTGCCGAACACCAGCTCGCCGTTGGTGCCCAGGTCGATGAACAGCGCCATCTCCTCCCGGTTCCACAGCATGGAGGCAAAGCAGCCGGCGGTGATGTCGCCGCCCACGTAGCTGCCGATGTTGGGCGCCAGGATCAGCTTCGCGTCCGGGTGCAGCCCCAGCCGCAGCGAGGACGTGCGCAGGTCGTCGCAGTGGAAGAAGCTGGGGATGTAGGGATCCATGCGCACCGGCTCGGAGAACAGCCCCAGGAACAGGTGGTTCATGGTGGTGTTGCCCGCCAGGCACATGCGGTAGACGTTCTTCATGTCGATGCCCGCGGTGGCGCACATCTCCCTGACCAGCGGGCGGATGGATTCGTCGATCACGGCCTTCTGCAGCCGCTCGGAGCCGTTCTCCCGGCCGGACTCGATGATGCGGTTGATGACATCCGCGCCGTAGCGGATCTGGCCGTTGCCGGTGGACGCCTTCGCCAGCACGCTGCCGTCCTCCATGTTCACCAGCAGCGCCGCCACCGACGTGGTGCCCAGGTCCACCACCAGCCCCGCCACGGGCGTGCTGTCCCCGGCGGGCAGGATGTCCAGCACGGTAACGGTGTCGCCCTCGCTCTCCAGCACGCAGCGCACGCGGAAGTCGTTCTCCCGCAGCACGCGCGCCAGCTTGTTGAGGGCGTAGAAGGTCAGCTTCACGCGCGCCGCGCCCGTCGCGGCCTCCAGCGCCCAGGCCAGGCGCTCGTTGTCGGGCATGGTATCGTCGGCGCTGGGGGCCTCCATGGCCACCTCCGCGGCGGAGAGGTTGTTGCCGAAGGCGATGCCCGCCGCCTCGATCTCCGCGCGGGTGCGGTTGAAGATGTCCAGCTCCTTCGGGGAGGAGAGGTCTGCCACCTTCATGCGGCTGCGATAGGCGGAGGCGATGTCCGGCACGGCCACTACCACGTCGTTCGTCACGCGGCTGACGCAGGCCAGCCGCCAGCCCATGACGTACTCCTCGTCGGTGATGTGGCGGGTCTTCGGGGAGTCCAGCTCGCCGGAGATCAGCCGCACCCGGCACTTGCCGCACGCGCCGTTGCCGGAGCAGGGCGCGTCGATGGCCACGTTGGCCCGCTGCGCCGTGGTGAGCAGGTTGTCGCCCTCGTTGGCGTGGATCACCACGTCCCGGCCGTTGACCTTGAAAGTAACCGATACCATGCTATCCCTCCGTAATGCGTATGCATCTGTATGATTTTAAGATTTCCGTATGAAAGCCACATTTCGATTATAACATCCCCCGCCGGGGATGTAAAGCGGTTTTTCCGGCCAAATGGCATAAAAGGAGGGCGGAGGTCGCGTTTTCCCTCCGCCCACAATTTCAAGCTTTCGCTCCCGGCAGCATCTGCTGCTCGGTCTTTTCCAGGATGTTCATGAACTCCTCGCCGGTGATGGTCTCGTGCTCGTAGAGGTACTTCGCCAGGGCGTGGAGCTGCTGGATGTTGTCGTGCAGGATCTCGTAAGCCCGGTGGTACTGGTTGGCGATGAGCGCGCGCACCACCTCGTCGATGCGGTTGGCGGTCTCCTGGGAGCAGGCCAGCGTGGTGTCCCCGCCCAGGTACTGGTTCGTCAGTTGCTCCATGGCCACCATGCCGAATTCGTCGGACATGCCGTAGCGGGTGATCATCGCCCGGGCCAGCCGGGTGGCCTGCTCGATGTCGTTGCTCGCCCCGGTGGTGATCTGGTTGAAGATCAGCGACTCGGCCGCCCGCCCGCCGGTGAAGGTGGCGATCTTGTTCTCCAGCTCCGTCTTGCTCAGCAGGAAGTGCTCCCCCTCCTCCACCTGCATGGTGTAGCCCAGCGCGCCGCTGGTGCGGGGGATGATGGTGATTTTCTGCACCGGCGCGGAGTGGGTCTGCTTCGCCGCGACCAGCGCGTGGCCGATCTCGTGATAGGCCACCACCATCTTCTCCTTGTCGGAGAGCACGCGGTTCTTCTTCTGGTATCCGGCGATGATGACCTCGACGCTCTCCTCCAGGTCCGCCTGGCTGACCATCCTGCGCCCGTCGCGCACGGCCCGCAGCGCCGCCTCGTTGACGATGTTCGCCAGCTCCGCGCCCGACGCGCCCGCGGCGGTGCGCGCCACGGCGTCGAAGTCCACGTTGTTCTGCATCTGCACCTTCCGGGCGTGCACCTTCAGGATCTCCACGCGGCCCTGCAGGTCCGGCAGCTCCACCGGCACGCGCCGGTCGAAGCGCCCGGGGCGCAGCAGCGCCGGGTCCAGCGATTCGGGCCGGTTGGTCGCCGCCAGGATGACCACGCCCTTCGAGCCGTCGAAGCCGTCCATCTCGGTCAGCAGCTGGTTCAGCGTCTGCTCGCGCTCGTCGTTGCCGCCGATGCGCCCGTCGCGCTTGCCGCCGATGGCGTCCACCTCGTCGATGAACACGATGCAGGGCGCCTTCTCATTGGCCTGCTTGAACAGGTCGCGCACCTTGGCCGCGCCCATGCCCACGAACATCTCCACGAACTCCGAGCCGGAGATGGAGAAGAACGGCACGTTGGCCTCGCCGGCCACGGCCTTCGCCAGCAGCGTCTTGCCCGTGCCGGGCGGGCCGACCAGCAGCGCGCCCTTGGGCATCTTCGCGCCGATTTCCTCGTACTTCTTGGGGTTGTGGAGGAAATCGACGATCTCCGAGAGGATCTCCTTGGCCTCGTCCTCGCCCGCCACGTCGTCGAACTTGATGCCGCTGGTGCTCTTCACGTAGATCTTGGCGTTGCTCTTGCCCATGCCGAACATCATACTGCCCGCGCCGCCGCCGGCCCGGTCGATCATCTTCTTGCTGAGGTACTGCCCCAGCGCCACGAAGATGGCGATGGGCACCACCCACGAGAAGATAAAGGACATGAGGGGCGACGCCTGCTGGATGATCTGCGTGCGGAACTTCGCGCCGGAGGCGTACAGCCGCTCCGTCAACTGGGGATCGTCCATCACGCCGGTCTGGTAGATCTTGCCCTCCTGGTCGGTGAACAGGATCTGGTTCTCCTGCACCTCCACGTCGGCGACCTGCTTCGCCTCGGTCATCTGCATGAACTGGCCGTAGTCCACCTCGGTGATGCGCTGGCTCTGGATCAGCGGCAGGATGAAGCCGTTCAGCACCAGCAGCGCCAGCAGCACCATGGCGTAATAGAATATAAGGGGTTTCCTGGGTTTCTTGATCTCGTTCAAGGAATCACCTCATTTCAGCGTATATTATAGTGACACAATGTAAATTTATCATCAACATTCCGCGCTGCGCGCGTCGCATGATTCTTCCGATTTTGGCGCATACTGGCGATAATCCAATATAAAGGAGCGTGCGCGCATGAACCCATTCGAACTGAAGCCCGAGAAGCTCGAGAAGCTGTTCCTGTCCTGGAACGACATGACCCCCGCGCCCTACGACAAGCGGAGCGTGGACCCCTACACGAGGACCCGCGTCATCCTGATGAACGGCACGGAATTCGAGGCCGTCTGGTTCTCCCACCAGTTCGCCCGGAACTGCGCCGACAACGACCTGCGCCGGGACCTGGCGCTGCTGCGCCGCCAGGAACAGCAGCAGCAGAAGCTGCTGGGCGCGCTGAAGCCCGTGGACGAGACTGTGCTGGAGCACACGATCGGCTACGAGCAGTTGGCCGTGGACCTGACCGCCGCGCTGGCCCAGCGGGAGAAAAACCCCTACGTGAAGGCCGCGCTGGACTTCGCGCTGCTGGAGGACTTCGACCACCTGTACCGCTACGCCGACCTGTTGGACTTCGACGCGGGCGAGAAGGCGGAGAACCTGGTGGGCCGCTACACCGAGATCATGCCCGGCCGCCCCACCATCGCCCACCATCGCCATCCCGTCGACTCCGTCAAGCGCTCGGGCCGGGATGAATCCAGCGCCCCGGAGACCCGGCTGTGCACGGCCATCATCACCGCCGCCGAGCAGCAGACCATGAACTACTATATGAACACCGCGCCCTTCTACCCCAACGAGTACGGCCGGCGGCTGTACCGGGAGATCGGCATGGTGGAGGAGCAGCACGTGACCCAGTACGGGAGCCTGCTGGACCCCACCCAGACCTGGCTGGCCTGCCTGTTGAACCACCAGTACACCGAGTGCTACCTGTACTGGAGCGCCATGGAGACGGAGCCCGACGGCCGCATCCGCGCCCTGTGGGAGCGCCTGTACGGCATGGAAGTCGCCCACCTGCACCTGGCGGCGCGCCTGCTGCGCGAATGGGAGGGCCGCGACTGGCAGGAGATCCTCCCCGGCGGCGCCTTCCCCGCCCCGCTGGAGCTCACGAGCAACATCGAATACGTGCGCGGCGTGCAGGGCGGCACGGTGAACCTGACCGCCCACCGGGAGGACTGGATCGAGCTCGACCGGCTGGACCGCGGCGCGGACTTCTTCACCTACCAGAAGGCCGTGCACGACGACCCCGCGCAGGTGGAGAGCCACCTCGCCGTGCAGCGGGAGATCGATCGCGTCGGGCGGGACTACCGCTTCGAGACGGCGGAAAACCCCGTGCCCGCGCTGCGCAACCGCACGGTCGACAACACCGCCGTGGGCCGCGTCCCGGCGGAAACGCCGGTGCGGGGGTAGCGCGGACCGCCGCCTTCCGCCCTGTGGTGGAGAAGACCCGGCAACGAGGAACGCCGCCCGAAGGCGGCGTTCCTCATTATTCTATAACCCTACTGCTGCTCGTCGCCCAGCTCGGCGCGGCGGCGGCGGATGCCCTTGCAGGCCTCGGTCAGTTGATCCTCCACGGAGGCGAGCAACTGGTAGGCGTCGTGCTGGGCCTTGAGGCGCATCTCGCTGGCCTCCACCCGGGCGTCGTTCTTCAGGATGCGGGCCTCCTCGCGCGCCTGGCGCAGGATCTCACTCTCGTCGATCATGTGGTCGGCGCGCTCGCGGGCGTCCTCCAGGATGGCGCGGGCCTCGTTCTCCGCGTCCAGCACGCGCTGCTCGGCGTCCTCCTTGGCGCGCTCCAGCGCGGCGTTCACGCGCATCTCGGCGGAGCTGACCCGGTTGATGGCGGTGGTCTCCGCCTCCTTCAGCAGGCGGTCGCGCTCGGCGTACATCCGCATGCCGTACTGCACGGCGTCGGGCAGGTTGTTCTCCAGGTCGTCCACAATCATCAGGCACTGTTCTGCGTCGATGATTTTCTTGCCGGTCAGCGGGACACTTCTGCCCGCGTTTATCGCCGCCCGGATATGCTTGAGCAGTTCGAGGAAATACTTCATGTCGTTGATTTCTTCGTCTGCTTCCTCATGGGTCTGCTCAGCTTCTCCGCGGGGATCCAGCTCTTCATCCTCGTAGAATCTATCCTGATCGCGATCCATTCTTTTGCCCTTCCTTTCCGCGCCGGACGGCTTCCCGACGCAGCTTAGTCTAACCGGCAGACCCGGCGTTCATCCGTCGTATGTTGTCCTGTGAAACCAAAGCTCGCTCCGCGGCTCCACGCGATTCACAAGCGCGGAAACGAGCCCTGTCGCCGACGGACAAAATCCACGGCCGTATCCCCGTAAAGACGGGAGTCAATGCATTCAAACCCATCCGGCAGCGGCGCTTCGGCGGCCTTCTGTCGCTCCAGCACCGCGAGGCAATCCTCCGACAGCATGCATGCCGCATCCAGCCTGCCCAGGGCGTCCCCATAGGCATCCACCATGCGATAGGGCGGATCGAGGAAAACCAGGTCGAACGGCGCGCCCGACAGCCCCGCGATGGCGCTGCGGTAATCCGCCTTCACCACCCGCACCCGGGCGTCGAACGCCTCGCCCAGCACGGCGCGGGCGTTGCGCTCTGCGGCCTGTACGGCCGCGCGCGCGTTGTCCGCGATGACCGCGAACGCTGCGCCGCGGCTCAGCGCCTCCAGCGCCAGAGCCCCTGTGCCGCCGAACAGATCCAGCACCCGCGCGCCTTCGACGCGCGGCCCTAGGATATTGAACAGCGACCCCCGCAGCTTGTCCGAGGTCGGCCGGGTCTGGGACCCCTGCGGCGCGTAAAGCGTGCGTCCCTTGGCCTCTCCCGCGATAATTCGCATAGCTTCACCTATGATATTGTCGTAATTATATCACAATTGGGCTGTATTTGCAATTGGTTTTTCAAAAAAATATCAAACTTCCGGTTTTTGTGCCCTCGGAGCCCTCTTTTTTGCCACCCTGGAGCGCGCCTTTGCCCGCCTGCGGCCGTCTTTCATGGCCTGTTCCGTGTGCGCCCACAGCTTCGGGCCCTGCATGTAGCCGGCGAACTGGCACAGCGGCAGCAGGAAGGGCGTGACGATCAGCACCGCGGCCACCAGCGGCGTGAGCTGTTCGAAGCTCTTCTGCCAGGGCAGCACCGCGCACCACCACGGCAGCGCCAGGAACCAGGCCGCGATGCGCGTCGGCAGCACCATGGGCCTGACGTCCAGCAGCGTGCAGGCGATGTACAGGCACCCCGCGGCGAGGGGAATGAGCGCCGACAGCAGCACCGCCCGCGCGCCGCTTCCAACGCTCCAGGCCTGGGCGAGGTACTTCCGGTCGGCCTTCTCCTGGCCGAAGGTGGCCTCCTCGGCGCTCAGCGCGCGCACCGTGTCCAGCACGCCGCAGGCGTCGTGCCCGGCGGCCATGCCCTGGCGGAAGCCGAACCAGGCCGCCCCCAGCAGCCCCAGCGCGCCAATGGCGATCCACGCCGCGTCGCCCAGGGACATCACCGCCAGGTTCAGCAGGATCAGCAGCGCCGTCGTCACCGCGTTACTGCGCCACATCGCTCCAACGCTCATGGTTCCTTCGCCTCCGAATCAGTCGATCACTTCCACGGGAATCCGCGACCCGAAGCCCAGCATGATCTCGTAGGGGATGGTCTCCGCCCGCTCCGCAAGCTCGTCCGGGGTGATGCGCTCCCCGCCCTGCCCGCCCAGCAGCACGACCTCGTCCTCCAGCGTGACGCCGGGGATGTCCGTCACGTCCGCCATGATCATGTCCATGCACACGCGCCCGGCCAGCGGCGCGCGCCGGCCCTTCACCAGCACGTCGGCGCGATTGCTCAGGATGCGCGGGTAGCCGTCGCCGTAGCCGATGGGCAGGGTCATGATGACGCTGTCCCGCGCGGCGGTAAAGGTGCGCCCGTAGCCCACGGTCTCCCCCGCCCCGATCCTCTCGATGCGGATGGGCCGGGTGGTCAGCCGCTGGCCGTAGCGCAGCGCGCCCTCCAGCCCCGGCACGCCCGTGCCGTACAGGCCGATGCCCGCGCGCACCATGTCGTGCTGGTAGCGGGGCTCCAGCATCGCCGAGGTCGCCGCCGCGTGGGCGATGGGCGAAAATCCCGCCGCGCGGATCCGCGCCACGCCGTCCTCGAAGCGCCGGTTCTGCGCCTCGGTGAACACCGGGTCGGTGTCCGCCACGCAAAAGTGCGTGAACACGCCCTCCATCTCCACCTCCGGGCAGTCGCGCCAGCGCGCCAGCAGCGCGTCCAGCTCCGCGTCGGTGCGCACGCCCACGCGGCTCATGCCCGTGTCCAGCTTCAGGTGCGCCAGCGCGCGGACGCCGGTCTTTCGCGCCTCGTCCGCCAGCACGTCCAGCATCCGGGGCGTGTACACCGCCTGGGACGCCCGGCAGCGCACCGCCTCGCGCAGCGATTCCTCGCCCGCGCCGCCCAGGATCAGGATCGGGACCTCGATGCCCGCGTCGCGCAGCGACTGCGCCTCCTCCACGATGGCCACGCAGAAGGCGTCCGCGCCCGCGCCGAGCAGCTTGCGGGCGGTGCGCACGGCGTCGTGGCCGTAGGCGTCGGCCTTCACCACGCACATCATGCGCACGGAGGCGGGCACCCTGCTTCGAAGCAGCCGGGCGTTCGCCGCCACGGCTTCGGTGGAAATCCTCATGATCGTCGGTCGCATGGCCGTTTCCCTCCGGTCCGACCCGCCGCATGCCCGCGCCGGGTCAACATTAGCCTATATTATAGCGTATTTTTGCCCGCATTGCAACCAAATTGCGTCAAAATCCGGGGCGCAGGGCCTGCCAAAGATTGGAAGCCGTCTTTGGTCAAATGCCCGAAAGTGTTGTATTGACCCCGGGTTTTGAAAAGGGTATAATAGACAAAGCGCGGACGGCCGACGCCGGCGCGCAGACCAAGTACAGGAGAACAAACCTATGAAGCATGTAAACAGGCGGATTTGCGCGCTGGCCCTGGCGCTGGCGCTGATGCTGATGCAGGGCGGCGCGCTGGCGGAGCTCTCCAAGGGCGACCGCGGCAGCGCCGTGGCCGTGGTGCAGCAGGCGCTGATCGACCTGGGCTACCTGGACGACACCGCCGACGGCATCTTCGGCAACAATACCGTCGCCGCCGTCAGCGCCTTCCAGGAGGACCACTGGCTGCCCGCCACGGGCACCGTGGACGACATCACCGCCCGGGTGCTGGAGGAGGCCCTGCGGCCCGCGCCCACCGAGACGCCCGCGCCGACGGAAACGCCCGCGCCGACGGAAACGCCCGAACCCACCGAGACGCCCGAACCCACCGAGACGCCCGAACCCATCCCCACCCCGGCGGTCCTCGAACTGCCCGAGGGCGCGTTCAAAAACCTCGAGATCAACGAAGGCTGCGGCTGCGAGAGCGACCCGGCCAGCGCCCTTTACCCCGTGGGCCACAACGCCGCGGGCGAGGAGATCGTCTACGGCATCAGCTTCTACAACGAAGGCGCGCCCGCCGCCATGACGGTGTCCGCCGTGTCCTGGGCGCCCGCGGTGTACCGGGATTACGAGGACATCCTGGCCGCCTGGAACTACACCCGCCAGGGCGTGACCAGCGTGGAGGAGAAGAGCTTCTACGAGGCCGGCGGCGCGGACGGCGGGGAAATCATGATCGCCAGCGCCGACGTGCTGCTGCCCGACGCCCCGGTGATCGAGGGCGAGCAGACCGTCACGCTGACCTGCGGCGGCCAGACCGCCGAGGTGCGCGTCTACCTCGCCTACAACGGCGACTACGACAGCGGCCGCGGCTGGACCGTCGTGCCGCTGGGCGTCCGCGTGGAGTGACGAAGCCCCCAGGCAGACAGCGCCCGGCGATTCCGTCTGGAATCGCCGGGCGCCGTCTTTATGCCTGTCCTGCTATCCCGGCCTGCCGCCAGGTCTCCTCGATGAGCGGCACGCAGTCCTCCACGAACGAAAGCACGTAGGCCTCCGTTACGAACGCCGGCTCGCCTTCCTTCGGGCATTCACCGCGGTAGGTTTGGACGGTCAGCCGCCGCCACTCGTCCAGCTCGCGCGCGGTGAGCAGCGGATGGTCCCCGGGCACGCGGGCGTTCTCCAGCAGCGCCACGAGCTCCCGCAGGCGCGCGCTGCTCCGGTACAGCCGGAATTCCGTCACCCAACTGTCCCGGTAGTAGATCCGCACGTCCAGGCGGCCGTCGGGCAGCAGCATGCCCTTCAGGCGCTCCTTGTAGCGGGGCACCCACTGGGCGTCTGTCAGCACGTGCACGCCGTAGCCGATGTCGAACGGCGCCGGCCGCGCGCGCCAATAGGCCTCCACCTCCAGCGGGTGGGGGCTCTGCCAGTTGTGCAGGTGAATCTCGTCCTTGTGGGACTTGTCGTCGTGGTCGCGGATGTGGATGGCGTCCGGGGAGATCGCGCCCAGGTAGAACTCCGGGCTCGTGCGGTACTCCGGGTGGGCCTGGGCCCAGCGCTCCGCCGCCAGCAGGTGAACCATCGTCAGCGCCATGCCGCGCCTCCTGTCTTTTTTCGGATTCCGGTTCTATTGTAAGCCGCGCGGCGAAATTTGTCAAACCCCCATGCGGCGCGCGGCAAATGCTTGATTCTTAATGCGCGCGGCGTTATAATGAAACCGACAACAGAAAGTGCCTTATCCAGAGCGGCAGAGGGACAGGCCCGATGAAGCCCGGCAACCGGTCGGCGCGCCCGACGAGGTGCCAATTCCTGCGGATGGCGACATCCGAAAGATGAGGCGGGATTGAAATGCTTCAAGCTCGCCGTAAGGCGGGCTTTTTGTTGAACCTACGCAAGGGAGAAGATCAAATGAGACACCTGTTTACCTCCGAATCCGTGACCGAGGGCCATCCCGACAAGATCTGCGACCAGATCTCCGACGCCGTGCTGGACGCCATACTCGCCCAGGATCCCCACGCCCACGTGGCCTGCGAGTGCGCCGCCACCACCGGCATGGTGCTGGTGATGGGCGAGATCAGCACCAGCGCCTACGTGCCCATCGACAAGATCGCCCGGGACAAGATCGTGGAGATCGGCTACGACCGCGCCAAGTACGGCTTCGACGGCACCTCCTGCGCGGTGCTGGTGTCCGTGGACGAGCAGTCGCCCGACATCGCCCGGGGCGTGGACCGCGCCGACCCCGACGAGCAGGGCGCGGGCGACCAGGGCATGATGTTCGGCTACGCCTGCGACGAGACGCCGGAGTACATGCCGCTGCCCATCTCGCTGGCGCACCGGCTGACCCGGCGGCTGGCCGAGGTGCGCAAGGACGGCACGCTGCCCTACCTGCGGCCCGACGGCAAGAGCCAGGTGACCGTCGAATACGACGACGACCGGGTCGTGCGCATCGAGGCGGTGGTGCTCTCCACCCAGCACGCCCCCGAGGCCAGCCAGGAGCAGATCTTCGAGGACCTGATGGCCCACGTCATCCGGCCCGTGCTGCCCACGGCGCTGCTGGACGAGGACACCAAGTACTTCGTCAACCCCACCGGCCGGTTCGTGATCGGCGGGCCGCAGGGCGACTCCGGCCTCACCGGGCGCAAGATCATCGTGGACACCTACGGCGGCTACGCCCACCACGGCGGCGGCGCCTTCTCCGGCAAGGACCCCAGCAAGGTGGACCGCTCCGCCGCCTACGCCATGCGCCACGTGGCCAAGAACCTGGTGGCCGCGGGCCTGGCCCGGCGCTGCGAGGTGGGCGTGGCCTACGCCATCGGCGTGGCGCGGCCCGTGTCCGTGTTCGTGAACAGCGAGGGCACCGGCGCGCTGGACGACGCGCGGCTGGCGGAAATCGTGGAAGAGGTTTTCGACCTGCGCCCCGCCGCCATCATCCGCGACCTGGACCTCAAGCGCCCCATCTACGCCCAGACCGCCGCCTACGGCCACTTCGGCCGCGACGACCTCGACCTGCCCTGGGAGAGGCTGGACAAGGTAGAGGTATTGAAGCGCTACCTGGGCTAAGGTTTCATCGAAAGGACGACGACTGCCGCGCGCGGCAGTCGTCGTTTCGCATTCCATGCTACGGGTTTTCCCCGCCCTCCAGGAGCGCAAGCGCCGCGTTCAGGATCTCCGGGGCGCCGCCGCCCTGGGCGAAGTCGGGGCGTCCGCCGCCCTTGCCGCCGAAGGGTTTCGCCGCTGCGGACAGGAGGCTGCCCATGTGGATGTCCACGTCCTGGGCGCGGGCGAACACGTACACCGCCCGGTCGTCCGCGACCCGCGCGCCCAGCAGCGCCGCCACGCCGGGCCGCCGGATGAGCCGCGAGGCCGCCTCCTTCAGAAGCGCCGCGTCGCCCTCCACGAACCGGCCCAGCACCGCCGTGCCGTCCGGGAGGCGGGGCGCAGTCTCCAGGTCGCGCTCCAGCTCCTCCAGCAGCGCGTCCCGGCGCAGCCGGTTCAGCGCGTACTCCGCCCGGCGGAGGGCTTCCTGCAGCGCGGCCACGTGGGCGGGCAGGTTCTCAACGCCGGTGGACAGCAGCTCCGCCGCCTCGTGCGCCAGCGCGCGGGAGGTCTGGTAGTCGCGGAAGGCGCGCATGCCCGCCACGAAGCTGACCCGCATCTTGCCCCGGGCCGGCGCGGCGTCCAGGATCTTCACCAGGCCCAGTTGGCCCGCCGTAGAGGGGTGCGTGCCGCCGCAGGCCACCATCTCGTCCTCGCCGATGGCCACCACGCGCACGTGCTCGGCCACCGTCGGCGGCTTGCGGAGGGGCAGCGCTTTCAGCTCCTCCGGCTCCGGGAACCAGCAGCGCACGGGCACGTCCCGCTGGATGCGCTCGTTGACGTCCGCCTCCACGCGCAGGATGTCCCCGGGGGAGATGCGGGTCGCGCCGCCGGGCATGGCCACGTCGATGGTGGACACGTCGTGGCTGACGTGCAGCCCGATGGTCACGCCGCCCAGCAGCCGCCAGAGGGCGCTGGCGATCATGTGGTCCCCGGCGTGCTGCTGCATGTGGTCGAACCGGCGCAGCCAGTCGATCTCGCCATGCACCGCCGCGCCGACGGGCAGCGGCGCGTCCGTCACGTGCCACACGTCGCCGTCCTCGCCCACGTACACGTCCAGCACGGGCGCGCCGTTCAGCGTCCCGGCGTCGTGGGGCTGGCCGCCGGAGGTCGGGTAGAAGGCGCTGCGGTCCAGCTTCACATGGTACGCGCCGTCCCTCGCCTCGCAGCAGGTCGCGGCGGCGTCGAAGCTCGTCAGGTAGGCATCGTCATAATACAGTCTCTCGGTCATCGGTATCACGCTCCGCCCCCTATGATAGCGCATTTCGCGCCGACGCGCAAGTGCGGGCGCGCAAAACGCCTCCTTCTTTAAGATTCGCCGCGCCGTATTGACTTTTGCCCGCCCCGCGGCTATAATGGCATCGTTGAATATCCGTTGCGATGATGGGAAGAGTAACCGGCCCAAGCGGCGCAGAGAGGGATGCAGCGCTGAGAGCATCCTCCGCGAAGCCCGGCGAACGACACCCCGGAGCATCCGCCCTGCGGCGTAGTCCGGCGATAACGGAGACTGAGAGGGAGCCCCGGCGGCTCCAAGCAGGGTGGCACCGCGAAACCTTCGCCCCTACGGATGGGACGGAGGCGTTTTTTATCGCCGGGGATCGCGGACGCGCGCATGCGCCGCGCCGCGTTTCCCGCCCCCCCCATCCGCAACATCCTACTCTTGACCGAAGGGAGAAATCACGCAATGCTGACCCAGGCACCCAAGGGCACGCTGGACATGCTGCCCCGGGATTCCCACCGCTGGCAGGGCATCGAGGCGAGCGTGCGCCGCATCTGCGCCCTGGCGGGCTATCGGGAGATCCGCACCCCCATCTTCGAGCACACCGAGCTGTTCCAGCGCGGCGTGGGCGACACCACCGACGTGGTGCAGAAGGAGATGTACACCTTCACCGACAAGGGCGACCGCTCCATCACCCTCAAGCCCGAGGGCACGGCGGGCGCGGTGCGCGCCTTCGTGGAAAACCACATGTACGCGGACGCCCTGCCCTGCAAGCTGTTCTACGTGTCCTGCCCGTGCTTCCGGTATGAAAAGCCCCAGTCCGGGCGGCTGCGGCAGTTCCACCAGAACGGCATCGAGGTCTTTGGCGCGAAGGACGCCAGCGTGGACGCCGAGGTCATCCAGATCGCCATGGAGATCCTGCGGGCCAACGGCATCGACGACCTGTCGCTGAACATCAATTCCATCGGCTGCCCGACCTGCCGCAAGGTCTACCTGGAAAAGCTGCGCGCCTGGCTTGCGCCGAAGCTCCCCACGCTGTGCGAGGACTGCCGCAAGCGCTTCGACCGCAACCCGCTGCGCATACTGGACTGCAAGGAGGACGTCGCGAAGCTGGAGGGCGCGCCCGCCATGCTCGACAACCTGTGCGAGGAGTGCGCCGATCACTTCGAGAAGCTGAAGGGCTACCTCGCCGCGCTGGGGCTGGCGTACAACGTCGATCCCCGCATCGTGCGCGGGCTGGACTACTACACCAAGACCGTGTTCGAGGTCATCACCGACACCCCCAACGGCCCGCTGACCGTATGCGGCGGCGGCCGCTACGACGGGCTGGTGGAGGAGCTGGGCGGCCCGGCCACGCCGGGCATCGGCTTCGGCATGGGCGTGGAGCGCATGATGATGGTGCAGGACCTGCGCGGCATCGCCCCCGCCGCGCCCGCGCCGCTGGACGCCTTCGTGGTCACGATGGGCGACGAAGCGCGCCTGGCGGGCGTGAAGCTGGTGCGCGACCTGCGCAAAGCGGGCCTGAAGGCCGACCTGGACCACGCCGCCCGCAGCATGAAGGCGCAGTTCAAGTTCGCCAACAAGGCCGGCGCGCCGAAGGTGGTCGTCATCGCCGGGGACGAGCTGGCGCGCGGCGTCGTCAAGCTCCGCGACATGGAAAACAGCACCGAGGCGGAGATCCCCGCCGACGAAATCGTAAAGCAACTGAGCGATTAGCAAACCGCATTCCCCTACCCACTTCAAGGAGGATGATATCCCATGCTGTCCCACAAGAGAGATCATTACTGCGGTCTTCTGACCGAGGCAAACGTCGGTGAAACCGTCCACCTGTCCGGCTGGGTGCAGCGCACCCGCGACCTGGGCGGCGTGGTGTTCGTGTGGCTCCGGGACCGCGAGGGCCTGGTGCAGCTGGTGTTCGACGCCGACGTCTGCGGCGCGGAGATCTTCGAGCTGGGCCGCGGCCTGCGCGGCGAGTACGTGCTCACCGTGGAGGGCGAGGTGCGCCTGCGCGACGAGGGCGCCATCAACCGGGATCTGGCCACCGGCACCATCGAGGTGTTCGTGAAGGACGCCGTGCTGCTGAACAAGTCCGAGACCCCGCCCATCTACATCGACGACAAGGTGGACGAGAACGAGCTGGTGCGCCTGAAGTACCGCTACCTCGACCTGCGCCGCCCGTCCATGCAGAACAAGCTGCGGCTGAGGAGCCGCGTGGTCAACTGCATCCGCTACGCGCTGGACGAGATGGGCTTTACCGAGGTGGAGACCCCGATCCTCTCCAAGTCCACGCCCGAGGGCGCGCGCGACTTCCTGGTGCCCTCCCGCCTGCACCCCGGCGCCTTTTACGCGCTGCCGCAGAGCCCGCAGATCTACAAGCAGCTTCTGATGCTGGCCGGGTTTGACAAGTACTACCAGATCGCCCGCTGCTTCCGCGACGAGGACAACCGCGCCGATCGCCAGCCCGAGTTCACCCAGTGCGACATCGAGATGAGCTTCATCGACGAGGAAGACGTGTACGCCGTGGTGGAGAAGGTGTTCGCCCGCATCTTCAAGGAGGTCAAGGGCATCGACCTCGCGCTGCCCCTGCCCCGCATGCCCTGGATCGAGGCCATGGAGCGCTTCGGCTCCGACAAGCCCGACACGCGCTTCGGCATGGAGCTGGTGAACCTGACGGAAGCGCTGGGCAAGACCGGCTTCGTGGTGTTCGACGGCGCCATCGAGGCGGGCGGCCGGGTGGAGGCCATCAACGCCAAGGGCCTGGCCTCCATGACCCGCAAGGAGATCGACAGCTGCGCCGAGTTCGTCAAGACCTACCGCGCCAAGGGCCTGCCCTACATGACCTTCACCGCCGACGGCAATGTGAAGAGCAGCTTCAACAAGTTCCTGACCGACGAGCTGGTGGCCAAGGTGCGCGCGGCCATGAAGGCCGAGCCGGGCGACATCATCTTCTTCGGCGCGGACAAGAAGGCCGTGGTCTGGCAGGCGCTGGGCGCGCTGCGCTGCGAGCTGGCCCGCCGCCACAACCTGATCGACCACAGCCTCTACAACCTGTTCTGGGTCACCGAGTTCCCGCTGTTCGAGTACAGCGAGGAAGAGGGCCGCTACGTGGCCGCGCACCATCCCTTCACCAACTGGTACGCCGAGGACAACTGCTACCTCGACACCGACAAGGAGAAGGTCCGCTCCCGCGCCTACGACCTGGTGATGAACGGCATCGAGCTGGCCAGCGGCTCCATCCGCATCCACCGCGCCGACATGCAGGCCCAGATGTTCGAGATGATCGGCCTGGACAAGGACGAGGCCCAGCACCGCTTCGGCTTCCTGCTGGATGCCTTCAAGTACGGCGCGCCGCCGCACGGCGGCCTGGCCTTCGGCATCGACCGCCTGGCCATGCTGCTCACCGACAGCGCCAGCCTGCGCGACGTCATCGCCTTCCCGAAGGCCACCAGCGCCAACTGCCTGATGATGGAAACCCCCGCCGACGTCCGCCCCGACCAGCTCGAAACGCTGAAGATCAAGGTGGACCTGCCGGAGGAATAACCGCCGGGGAATAAAAAAGGCGGGGCTGTCTCTTGCGACTTGCCGAAAGTCGTTTTGAGACAGCCCCGCCTTTCGCTTCGTTCGGATCACCACAGCTTCACGATGTCCACGTCCCGGAAGTAGTGGGCGATGATGGCCTCCGCGTCGGCGCCGTCCTGGGCCATTTTGTACGCGCCCCACTGGGACAGGCCCACGCCGTGGCCGAAGCCCCGCCCCGAAAAGACGACGCCGTCGCCCCGCAGGCGCACGCTGTCGATGAGGGTGCTCCGCAGCCGGTTCGCGCCGATCTGGATGCGGAAGGACGGCGCGGACACCGGCTGGCCGTTCACCAGCAGCGTGCGCGCGCGGCCCGACGCCCCCTTTTCGCCCAGCTCGATGCGCTCCACGCGGTCCACCTTCAGCCCCGCGTCGCGGCAGGCCTGCGCCACCTCGTCCAGCGTGAAGCGCGCCGTCCAGCGCTTCGCCTCCTCCGGGGCGTCCTCGGATTCCTCGGAGCGGACCGGGGCAAGATAGGCAGGGTCGTCGTCCCGGTAGTCCAGCGCCACCGACGGCAGCTCGGTCATGCCGCCCGAATGGGCGTGGAACCAGGCGTAGGGATACGCCCCGTCCGCGGACATGACCTCGCCCCGCGTGCCCTGCACCGCCTGGCGGACGCGCGCGTTCACGTCGTCCGCGGCGTAGGCCTGCGCCTCGACCACGTCGGTGGAGATGTCCGCGCCCTTATACTTCGACTCTTTGTCCTGGCAGAACTTCAGCACGAACGTGCGCGCCAGTATGGCCTGGGCCTCCAGCGCGGCCATGGGCCAGTCGTTCTTCATCTCGCCGGCCACCACGCCCTCCACGTAGCGCTCCAGGTCCGTCTCCACGGTCTTCTTCGCCCGGGTATCGTACACCTTCAGCGTCGGCACGCCCTCGGCGTCCCGCTCCAGTTTTTCCGGCACGGCGGGCTTTTTCACGTCCGCAGCGTCCTTCCAGCGAAGCCCCTCCGGCTGCGCCGTCTTGGCAACCTCCCGCATGCAGCCCGTCAGGCACAGCGCCAACGCCAGCAGCGCGCACAGTCGCGCGCGTCTCTCGATCCCGTTCACACGATCACCTCGGCGCTAGTATGCCTTGCCCGCCGCCGCGATATGCGCAAAAAACGGAACCGGGAAACGGCGATTCCGTTTCCCGGTTCGGTTTCCCGGTTCAGTTTTTTCGTTCGGTTTTATCAGAACGACAGATAGCTCAGCGACGCAAAGCCCGTCTTGCTGCCGAAGGTGGCGTGCGCCCAGTTGCCGATTACGTAATCCACCTTGACGACGTTGCCCTTGACCATCTGCCCCACCTTCGCGCTGGAGGCGTTGGCGCTCTTGCGCAGGTTCAGCGTGCTGCTGGTGACCTTGGCCTTCGCGCCGGCGCTGGTGAGGTTGCCGGCGACCCAGCCCTTGACGCCGTCGAAGGTCTGGATGCGGTACCAGCCGCCGGAGGTCTCCAGCACCTTCATGGCCTCGCCCTCGTACAGGGTGTTCAGCTTGCTGTAGGACGTGCCGGGGCCGCTGCGGACGTTCAGCACGGAGTTGGACACGCTGCGCACCTTCAGCTTGTCGCCGGAGGATTCGCCGCCGGAGCCGCCCGAGGAGGAACCCTTGATATTCTTCTCCGGGATCCAGCCGGTCTTGCCGCTGGACACCAGGCTGATCTTCACCCAGTTGTTCTCGGTCTCCAGCACCTTCACCTTCGCGCCGTTCTTGACGCTGCCCTTGCTGCCGTAGCTGCTGCCGGGGCCGGAGCGCAGCGTGATGGAGCCGGAGCTGGTCTTGACGGTCTTCGTGCCGGTGCCCAGGGACTTGGTGGTGCCGTCGATGTACTTGGTCTTGATCCAGCCGGTCTTGCCTGTGGAGGACACGGTGACCTTGCTCCACTCGCCGCTGGTCTTCTTCACGCTGACCTTGGCGCCGTGCTTCACGGTGCCCACGGGTTCGTAGTCCTTGCCGGGGCCGCCGCGCAGGTTGAGCGTGCCGCTGCCCGAGGAATTGACGTACACCGTCTTGGTTTCCGCCAGCGCCGCAGCGGGCAGCATCGCCACGCAGAGCAGCAGTGCCATCAGGATTGCCAGAACTCTCTTCATGATTCTCCTTCCTTTCTTGGGGGCGGGCGCGCCGACGGCGTCCGCACGATTACCAGATCTTAGACGCGCGCCGCGCCGGAACGGTTCCCCGGTCGGCGCGGTTTTTTCCATCTTTTTCGCGCGGGGAAGCCCTATTCCTCCGCAAACAGCGCCGTGGAGAGGTAGCGGTCGCCGGTGTCGGGGAGCAGCGCCACGATGGTCTTGCCCGCGTTCTCCGGGCGCTTCGCCAACTGGATCGCCGCC
>CADBCY010000009.1 GCA_902793325.1 uncultured Eubacteriales bacterium | reverse complement strand
GGCTACAGGGATGACGAGTACTTCTTCACCCTCATTCGTTACCTCGCTCTGCCGGTTGCCTGGCTGGAATCCCACAACTTTCCGTGAAGAGCTTTTTTTCGTGTCCCATTATAAAGAGGCTGCCTCGTTTTGAGACAGCCCCGTGATTTATTCAAACAGCCGCCCCGGCGCGTTGCCGCAGAGCTTCGGCGCGGCCCAGCGGAAACAGATCCAGACCCCGCCGAAGAGGTAGAGCGGGCTGCCCTGAAGCAGGTACAGGCAGAGCATCCCCGGGCCGAGCAGCGCAAGCTTGACGGGCAGCGGCCGTCGCAGGGCGTCCGAGGCCAGCCGTCGCAGGCGAGCGGGCGGGGCGGGCTTTGCCGCGGGCGGCTCCGGCGCAGGGCGCCATCCTGCCAGCACGGGCCGCAGCGCGTCGCCGTCCAGGATCGCCACGGCGGGGTGGGACAGCCTTCGCGCAAAGGCCCTCGCCCCGGCGTCCGCGCGGCACGTGGCCGCGATGGCCAGCCGTTCCGCGCCCCGCCGCGCCTTCCACAGCGCGAGCACGTCCCCGGCGGTCAGCGCAGCCATGGGGTGCCTGAGGATCGGGCACAGCTCGAACGGCGCTTCCGGAAAGCGCTCCCGCAGCAGCGGTTCGAGGATTTGCGTCGCTTCGGCGTCGTCCAGGCAGGCCAGCCGCAACAGTTTTTCCCGGGCCGTCTGCCGGCGCTCCCGCGAACGCCGCCGCGGCAGCGCGGCGGCGCAGCCCGCGCAGGCCAGCGTGAGCGCGCAGGCCAGCGGCACGCTGCGCCACGCGGTGAGAAACAGCAGGTACGCGCCGATGGCCAGCCCGACCCGCAGCGCAACGCCGTCGATGATCCGCCCCATAATCGCCCCTCCCGGATGGTAACTGTTTCCAGTATGGCCGGGGCGGGGCGGTTTTATTCAATATGCGGGGCAAATTTGCGCGAGCGCTCAGTCCTCCAGGATCCGGCCGTCCACGGAGAGCGTCACGACCCGCCAGGGGATGAACCGGCCGCTGTTGCGCAGGGCTTGCTTCGCGGCGTGCTCCAGGCCGCCGCAGCAGGGCACTTCCATGCGCACGATGGTCAGCGATTTGACGTCGTGATCGGTGAGGATCGCCTCCAGCTTCTCCGTGTAGTCGACGCCGTCCAGCTTCGGGCAGCCGATCACGCAGACCTTGCCCCGGATGAAATCCTCGTGGAAGCTGCCGTAGGCGTAGGCGGTGCAATCCGCCGCCACCAGCAGGTGCGCGCCGTCGAAACAGGGCGCGGCGGCATTCACCAGCTTCAGTTGGACCGGCCACTGGCGGAGCCGGCTGGCGACAGGCGCGGCGGGCCCTTCCGCGGGAGGCTCCGCGATGGTCCGCGCCTGCGTGCCGGGACAGCCGGCGTGGGGCTGGGCGGCGGCGCGCTTCGCGGCCTGCACGGCGGCCGCGTCGTAGGCGGGCGCTTCCCGCTCCTCGAAGGCGATGGCGTCGGCGGGGCAGGCGGGCAGGCAGTCGCCCAGGCCGTCGCAGTAGTCCTCGCGCATCAGCTTCGCCTTGCCGTTCACCATGGCAATGGCGCCCTCGTGGCAGGCGTCGGCGCAGGCGCCGCAGCCGATGCACTTCTCCTCGTCGATGTGAATGATCCTGCGTTTCATGTTCCTTCCTCCCATTCTATGGCCTTCCCGACCGGAGCTTTGCCTCGCGCCGGGCGGCGCGCTCGGCCTGGGCGCGCTCCTTCTGGCGGCGCGCGACCTCCATCATGTGCTCGTACATCTCGTCGCCCACGCACTTGCGGGCGTATTCGCACCACTGCACGCAGCTCAGCGCGTCGTTGTACACCACCTGGCCGCACCTGTCGCAGGCGACCTCGGTGTCGGTGGAGAAGACCTCCACGATCGCGCCGCAGCGCGGACAGCGCTTTTCTTCCAGCGTGGGGGTGCGTGGCTTGCCCTGACAGCCGTCCAATACCATGTTCACGACTCCTTTTTCCGTCCCGTATGGGAAGCGCGTTCAACGCCTTGACTTTACGCGCATATTCTACTATACTGGGAGCGAAAGGTATGTTGGATTTCCAACATCGGGAGGAAAAATGGCGGAACAATACGATATCCTGCGGTCCTGCCCGCTGTTCGCGGGGATCGACGCGGGCGACATCCGCGCCATGCTGGGTTGCCTGGACGCGCGGGTGCGGCGCGCGGCGCGGGGCGAGGCGATCTTCCCGGAGGGCGGTCCCGCCGACCGCGTGGGCATACTGCTCAGCGGCGAGGCGCAGGTGGTGCGGGACGACTTCTACGGCAACCGGACCATCCGGGCGGTGCTGTCGCCCGGCGAGCTGTTCGGCGAGACCTTCGCCTGCGCGGGCGTGGAGCGCATGCCGGTGACGGTGGAGGCGACGAAGGACGCCGAGGTGCTGCTGATCCGGCTGCGGCGCATCACCGAGACGTGCTCCAACGCCTGCGAATTCCACAACCGCATGGTGATGAACCTGCTGAAGGCCATCGCCGCGAAGAATCTGCAGCTCAACCGGAAGCTGGAGATCACCGGGCGGCGCACGACCCGGGAGAAGCTGCTGGCGTACCTGACGGCCCAGGCCGGGCAGGCGGGGTCGTCGCGCTTCACCATTCCGCTGGACCGGCAGGGATTGGCGGACTACCTGGGCGTGGAGCGTAGCGCGCTGTCCGCGGAGATCGGACGGCTGCGCCGCGAGGGCGTGCTGGAGAGCGAGCGCAGCAGCTTCCGGCTGCTGAAGGGGGAGGCGGAGCGACGATGAGGAGGCTTACGCGGGTCGTCGCGCTGCTGATGCTGTTTCTGCTGCTGTCGGCGCAGGCGGAGCCGATGGCCACGGTGCCGCCGGACGAGCCGATGTTCGGCGCCGGCATGGCCACGGTGCCGCCGGACGAGCTGTTGACCAACGCCGACATGCCCACCGCGCCGCCGGACGAGGAGATCCTGGACGTGCCCCTGCGGCGGGCGGTGATCCGGGCGGTGGGGGACGTGATGAGCCACGACCGCCAGCTCCGCTACGCGCGCAGGAGCGACGGCAGCTACGACTACCACCCCCAGTACGCGCTGGCGGCGGATTCGCTGGCGGCGGCGGACTACACCATCGCCAACCTAGAGACGAGCATAGGGCAGGTCGGCGGGCAGGCGTATTCCGGCTTTCCGCTGTTCAACGCGCCGGAGGCCATGCTGGACGCGCTGAAGGATGCGGGCGTGGACTTCCTGACGCTGGCGAACAACCACATGCTGGACCGCCGCTTTGCGGGCATGTGCCAGACGGCGGACAGGGTGGAGGCGTGGGGCTTCGCCCACGGCGGATCGAACCGCACGCCCGAGGAGCGGGAGGTGCCGGTGGTCGTCGAGGTGAACGGCATCGCCATCGGCTTTATATGCTGCACCGCGGGCACCAACGGCATGGAGGGCGGCAGCCCCGAGGCGCGAAGCTACGGCGTGAACTACCTCCGCGACATGGACTGGATCGCCGAGGCGGCGAAGCTGCGGGCGGCGGGCGCGGAGGTCGTGATCGCCGTCGTCCACTGGGACTACGAGTACCAGCGCACGCCCTCGGCGGGCACCGTCGCCACGGCGAAGGATATGATCGCCGCCGGGGTGGACGTGATCCTGGGCAGCCATCCGCACGTGGTGCAGCCGGTGGAATACCTCACCGTGGAGGCCGACGGCGGCGCGCGGACGGGGTTGGTCGCCTACAGCCTGGGCAACTTTTGCAGCAACCAGGTCAAGCCCTACACCAATGCGGGCATCATCCTGCAATTCACGCTGCTGGAGGATCAGCAGGGCGGCATCCAGGTGCGGGACGCCGCCTACGTGCCCACCTTCTGCTGGCGTCACGGCGGCGACGACGGCATACAGGTATTGCCCTCGCTGAAGCACGCCGACGACCCGCCCGCGGGTATGCCGCTCTACGTCGCCAACGACATGTACGTCAGCGCCAAGGAGCTGAGAAAGCTGATTGGCGCGGAGATCGCCGAGCTAAAGGAATAGTGCGTTTCCGGGCGGAAGCGGGCAAGCAAAGATCCCCCGCGGCGGCGGGACGGCGTTGAAGGCCGTCCCGCGCGCCGCGGGGGATCTGCTGCGGGCGCGCGTCAGAGGTGCGCCACCGTGCCGATGTCCTCGCCGCGGGCGGCGCGGAGGATGTTGTCCAGGTCGTCCATGTTGAACACGCGGATGACCGGAACGCGCTGCTCCTTGCAAAGCTGGAAGGCGGAGGGGTCCATCACGCGCAGGTCGCGGTCGATGGCCTCCTGATAGGTGATGTCGCGGATCAGCTTTGCGTCGGGGTTCTTGCGGGGGTCGGAGTCGTACACGCCGTCCACCGTGGTGCCCTTGAACACCGCGTCGGCCTTCAGCTCGGCGCCGCGCAGCGCGGCGGCGAAGTCGGTGGTGCAGAAGGGGTTGCCGCTGCCGCCCGCCAGCAGCGCGATGTCGCCGCGCTCCATGGCGGCGACGGCGCGGTCGGCGCGGTAGAGGTCGGCAAAGCGGGTCATCTCCTGGGCGGTGAACACCACCGCGCCGCGGCCCAGCCGCTGGATGGCGTCCTGCACCGCCAGGGCGTTGACGATGGTGGCCAGCATGCCCATCTGGTCGGCGATGACGGGGTTCATGGCGTCGGTGAAGCGGCCGCGCCAGATGTTGCCGCCGCCCATGATCACGCCCACCTGAACGCCCAGGTTTGCCAGGTCGACGATGGCCTTTGCCGCGCGGTCCACGCGGGCGGCGTCGAAGCTGTGGGAGGGATTGTCGGCGGAGACCCTGACCGGGGCCAGCGTTTCGCCGCTCAGCTTGAGGATGATGCGCTTGTACATGTGAATCGTCCTTTCGATGGGGATTTCATGGAATGGGCGCAGGCATGGCCTGCAAAAAAAGGGAACGCGCGAACACGTTCCCTTTTGATCAATCGTTTACTTCCTGGCGATCTGCTCGGCGACCTCGGCCGCCAGGTCGCTGACCTTCTTCTCCAGGCCGTCGCCCATCTTGTAGCGGGTGAACTCCAGGATCTTCATGCCGGGGACCTTCTTCTCGATCATCTTGCCCACAGGGGTCTCGCCGTCCTTGACGAACACCTGCTCCACCAGGCAGACTTCCTTGTAGAACTTCTGGATGCGGCCCTGGACCATCTTCTCGATGATCTGCTCGGGCTTGCCCTCGTTGCGGGCCTGCGCCGCCAGGATCTCGGTCTCGTGGTTCAGGTGGTCGGGGTTGACCTGGTCGCGGGTCACGTACTCGGGGGCCACGGGGGAGGCCGCCGCGATCTGCAGCGCCACGTCGTGCAGCACTTCCTTCACGGTGTCGTCGACCGCGGGCACCTGGGCCTTGACCAGTACGCCGACCTTGCCGCCCATGTGGATGTAGCTGTCCACGAAGCCGTTCTCGCCGCACTCATAGCGGGCGAAGCGACGCACGGAGATCTTCTCGCCGATCTTGGCGGTCTTCTCGGTGACGACGTCGGCCACGGTCTGGTCGGTGTCCAGGTACTTCTGGGCCAGCAGGGCCTCGACGTCGGCGGGATTGCCGAGCACGATCTGCTGGGCGATGTCGTTGACCATCTGCTTGAACTCGGGGGTGTTGGCCACGAAGTCGGTCTCGCAGTTCACTTCCACCAGCGCGCCGGTGCCGCACTTGGTGCAGATGTAGCTGCTCACCAGACCCTCGGCCGCGATGCGGCTCTGCTTCTTGGCGGCCTTGGCCAGGCCCTTCTCGCGCAGGTAGTCAATGGCCTTCTCAATGTCGCCGTCGCACTCGGTCAGGGCCTTCTTGCAATCCATCATACCGCAGCCGGTGCGGCCGCGCAGATCCATAACGTCCTTGGCGGAAAAGTTGGGCATTGGAAATTCCTCCTAAACATATTGTGGGGGAGCGGTGCGCTCCGCGATGGGTCCATGACGTGAATCACGCGGCACCCGCTGTCAGATGCCGCATGAATCGGGAGATTTGCTTACGCCTCGACGGGCGCGGCGGCCTCGTCCTCGGTCTGCTCGCCCTGCTTGCCTTCCAGCACGGCGTCGGCCAGCTTGCCGGCGATCAGCTTCACGGCGCGGATGGCGTCGTCGTTGCCGGGGATGACGTAATCGATCTCATCGGGGTCGCAGTTGGTGTCGACGATCGCCACGATCGGGATGCCCAGCGTGCGGGCCTCGGCCACGGCGATGCGCTCCTTGCGGGGATCGACGATGAACAGCGCGCCGGGGAGCTTCTTCATCTCGCGGATGCCGCCCAGGTTCTTCAGCAGCTTTTCGCGCTCGGCGCACAGCTTGATGACTTCCTTCTTGGGCAGGACGTCGAACTGGCCGTTCTTCTCCATCGCGTCGATGTCGTTCAGGCGCTTGATGCGGGTCTGCATGGTGCGGAAGTTGGTCAGCGTGCCGCCCAGCCAGCGGTTGTTGACGTAGAACATGCCGCAGCGCTTCGCCTCGGTCTCGATGGACTCCTGGGCCTGCTTCTTGGTGCCGACGAACAGCAGGGACTTGCCCTCCAGCGCCAGGTCGCGCACGAACATGTACGCCTCGTCGATCTTGCGGACGGTCTTCTGCAGATCGATGATGTAGATGCCGTTGCGCTCGGTGAAGATGTACGGAGCCATCTTGGGGTTCCAGCGGCGGGTCTGGTGGCCGAAGTGGACGCCAGCCTCCAGCAGCTGCTTCATGGAAATAACTGCCATTGGGGTCTACCTCCTTGTTTTTTCCACCTTTTGCTTCAACTTTGGCCGGCACCATGAGCTTGCGCCCTACGGTCAACCGCCGGACAAATCGGCAAAAGTGCGTTTTACCGAAGAATTATAACACAATCGCCCCGGCCTTGGCAACAGGCGCAAGTTAATTTTAGGCTATTTCCCGGCGGAGAATGCGGCGCGGCGGGCACATGGCGCGGCGAAAGCGCACATATAATGAAGGAAGACCGCGGGCGAAGGAGGGCTTTCATGGACCATGGCGGGGAGCGCCGCGCCGCGCTGGCGGCGGTGGCGGCGACGGCGGGCGCGGGCTATGCCTCGGGGCGGGAGCTGGTGCTGTTCTTCGCGCAGTTGGGCGCGATGTCCTGGCTGGGGATTGTCTTTGCCGCGGTGTGCTACGGCCTGCTGGCCTCGGCGCTGTGCCGCTGCGCGATGCGCACGGGCGGGCGGACGCCGGGCGCGTTCCTGCGCAGGCTCCTGGGCCGCGGGACCGGCGCGGCGGCGAGCGCGCTGCACGGCGTGCTGATGAGCCTGACCGCGGCGGTGATGCTGGTGAGCGCGGGAGAGACCGGCGCGCTGACGCTGCCGGTACAGCACGGCGGCGCGTGGGGCATGGCGCTGGGACTCGCGGCGGCGCTGGGGCTGTGCCTGGCCTACCCGGAGGCGATGCCCGCGCTGGGGCTGGTCACGGCCGTCGTCGGAGTGGGGCTGTACGCGGGGCTGGCGCTCGATCCCCGGCCGGTGCGCGTCTACACACGGGCGGAGACGGAGCTGGCGCTGGAGAACTCGGCGGGCGCGGCCGTGCTGCTGGCGGCGATGTACGCGGCGCTCAACGCTTCGGTGGGCGGCGACTGCCTGCTGCGCTTTTCCGGGAGCCGCGTGGACCCTGCGCGCGTCGGGCTCTGGGGCGGCGGGTTGATGGCGCTGCTGCTGGCCTGCGCGAACGGGGCCATACTGCGCGGCGGTCGGCAACTGCTGGGGCAGGCGCTGCCCGCGGTGATCCTGGCGTCGCGCTGGGGAATCGCCGGCTTCTGGCTGTGCGCGCTGTTTTCGTTCCTGTGCGCCGTCGGCACACTGGCGGCCACACTGGGCGCGCTGCTGCGCAAGCTGGAGGCCGGCGGCCCGGAGCGCGCGGCGGGCGTCATGCTGCTGGCGCTGGCGGCGGCGCTCGCGCTGACGCGCGGCATGGACGGCGCGATGGAGCGCGCGTATCCCGCCGTGGGATGGCTCACCGCGCTGGGCGTGGCGGCCGTCGCCGCGCGGCTCGAACGGCAATAGGGAAAGCTCCTGTTAAATTCTGCGAATCCATCGAAAATCCTGTTGACGCGGGGTGAGAATGGCGGTATAATACAACTTGTGTCAATCCGCTCACTAGCCCCGGGCGAGACATGGCTGCAAGGGTACTGACCACACTTTTGCAAAAGCATTGATCGATATTTGGAGGGAAATACTCGTGAGTACTTATATGGCGAATCCCCAGAACGTCGAGCGTAAGTGGTACGTCATCGACGCGGAGGGCATGGTCTTCGGCCGCCTGGCTTCCCAGGTCGCTTCCATGCTGCGCGGCAAGCACAAGCCCACCTTCACGCCCCACTGCGACTGCGGCGACTATATCATCGTCGTCAACGCCGACAAGCTCGTCCTCACCGGCAAGAAGCTGGATGACAAAATGTACCGCTATCACACCGGCTATCCGGGCGGCCTGAAGGAGATTCCCTATCGCAAGCTGATGGCCAACAAGAGCGAATTCGCGTTCCGCGAGGCGGTCCGCCGCATGCTGCCGAAGGGCCCCCTGGGCTACAAGATGGCGAAGAAGCTGTTCGTGTACGCCGGCCCCGAGCACAACCAGCAGGCGCAGAAGCCCGAAGAACTGAAGCTGTAACAGGGAGGAGGACGAAAAATGAGTAATGTGAACTTCCATGCCGTCGGCAGAAGGAAAAAGGCGATCGCCCGCGTTCGTCTGATCCCCGGCGAGGGCAACATCATCATCAACAAGCGCACCCTGGACGATTACTTCGGCTATGAGACCCTGAAGACCGTCGTTCGCCAGCCCCTGGTGCTCACCGAGACCCTGGGCAAGTGGGACGTCATCGTCAACTGCAAGGGCGGCGGGTTCACCGGCCAGGCCGGCGCCATCCGCCACGGCATCGCCCGCGCGCTGGTCAAGGCCGACGAGGAGCTGAAGCCCGCCATCAAGAAGGCCGGCTACCTGACCCGCGACCCGCGCATGAAGGAGCGCAAGAAGTACGGGCTGAAAGCAGCTCGTAGGGCTCCGCAGTTCTCGAAGCGCTAAAAGCCTTGGGAATATGGGCTTTTCACTGGTGTCGTCAGTGAAAAGCCCACTTTTTTTCATCCGCGAAGAATGAAAAACTGCAACTTTTTGGGATTCTTTTTCGTCCTAAATGGTCTCAAATCCCCGATGGCGCAGCACTTTTAGAGCTTTTGTTGACTGCAATTTCGCTGCAACTTTCTTTGGATAACTTCGCGTACTCATTGCTGAGTCGTTGACTGCTTTCTCGTACACGATCATTGTCCAACCCTGCATAAATATTCATGGTAGTCTGGAAATTGGCATGGCCGAGCATACCCTGTAGTACCTTTGGAGGCACATTGCCACTGTTGGCAGCTATGGTTGCGTAGGTGTGCCGAAGTTGATGTGCTGTAAACCGTTCCTCAAGCCCGACCTCTTTCAACAGGCGGATGATTGCATTCCAGCGATGGCGGTATTGAGTTTCGGTGAGAGGCTCTCCGTTGCTGTGAATGATATAACCTGTGTCCATTGGCTGGCCAAGAAATGGAATGAAATTATCCCAAAGTGATACGGTACGATTAGCTGCCCTCGACTTCATTTTCTCGCTGACTTCGGGACGATTGTGTCTAAACCTTACAACACGTTGTAGGTGAATGGTTTTGCTTTCCCAATCTATATCCTCCCATCGTGCGCCAAGCGCCTCGCCACGCCGACATCCAGTCATAATTAGCATTACCAGTATCCTGGAGTATTCAATGGGCATTCTGGGTAGAAACTCAAGGATTGTTGAGAGATCGTCCCCTACGACAGGTTGACGCGCTTTACGAGTAGTAGGCATCACAATCCGCCTATCCTTCGTGGGATTAGGGTGAAAATACAGCTCATCGGATATTGCGGCATCCATGACAAGATTAATGATGGACTTTGTCTGCTTTGCATATGAAGCAGATTTTAGCCCATCCATAATCAGCTGTACGTCGGCAACGGTGATGTCCGATACAGGAGTTTTCCCTATCGCAGGTAGGATACGCTTTTTCATTATGGAGACATACCCTTCACGCGTATCTGGACTAAGAGTACGTTCTTTATACTTATGGTACCAATCAAGCATATAATCACCAAACAGAACTGTGCTTGACTTCTGTTCACAATCTGCTCTGACAGCAGCTGCTACCATATCAACCAATTCTTGCATACTGCCAAAGCTTCTCCATTGTGAAACACCGTTAATCGTGAGTTTTTGTCGATGGTACATGTCATTATCTCCTTCCGATAATGGCATAGATATCTCATTGCCCCGTATGCAGTTATCAAGGTGCGAGCGTTGACCTTCATACTGCTTTATTGCTTGGCTAACAGCATTAGCGACAATCCGGTCAACGTCACTTTGATTATATGTAAATTCGGACGTTGAGTCAAGACCGTTCTTCTTAATCTTTTCCACAATCATTCCTCCAAGGTGTCATATGGGACTATTATTAAACTATTCTGATTTGGGCGCAGTCTATTTTTCGCTCATATCCCGTCCACCATTGCATAACGCCCTCGCCACTCTGCCACAGGCTGCTGTGGTTCAGCTTGCCGTCGCGCCGCCGGGCAGCCAGCATATCGTCAAAAGCGCTGACATACAGCTTTCGATACTGCGGCCAGCGCGTCAATTCCCGTCGTTGGGCGGCGTATCCACCCATCGGGCAACCAACGCAGCCCAGGCGGGTACAGCCGGTGTCGTATAACTCGCAATACGGGATGTTGTGGGTGTGAATGAACTCCCACACATCCTCGTCTGTCCAGTCGATGATCGGGTTGAGCATCGTCTTGTGCGTTCGGTAGCACATCTCCACGACACGCCGGGTGGCCACGTCATCGTAGTTCATTATGATACCGCGGGCGCGGTTGTTGTTGTACCGCGCCCCCTGCTGCTCGGCGATCTGCGCCGCCTTGCCGTTGAAGATCGTCACCGTCCCCTGGTTGCGTTTTCTACCCACGCTTTCGTCCCAGCGAACGCCTGTCACCACCACGCGGCCCTCCCCGTGGGATTCCTTCAGCGCCTCGCAGCAATACCGCGCCAGTCGGGTCGGCGGAAATTGCTTGTGGACGAGGCGCTGCGCGCGGAGGCAGCTGCCGCATGGACAGCTTCGGGATGGTGAAGTGGATGCACCGCTTTCCGGCTACGCTCTTGGCAGTCGCCGGGGAAAGCAGCTTGCCGCCACTGTTGACGGCAAAGTATTTGAAAGACCCGTCGGGCAGGTCGTAGATCACCGCCTCGAATTGGCGGATCACGAAGCGAACCAACTCCGGCGGGTCAACGGTTGTCACGTTGTAGTGCGTTTCGTAGCCTACACCAGCCATGCGCAGGATGGATTCCGCCACGACGGAATCCTTGCCGCCGCTGTAGGCCAGGTAGTATTTATCGGGCGGTTCAAAGTTGCGCACCAGTTCAATGGCGCGCTGTATCTTGTCCCGCTTCTCTCCAAACAGGTCATAGACAATCAGGCTCAATCTATCGCCTCCCTCCCGTGAAGCAAAGCCTGTGTGCGATCACTCTCATATTGCCGCCCGCTGTGCCTGCCGATTCACAGCCCCATCCCGCTGTGATTTCAGCAGGTTCTTCTTTTCCTCCAGCTTTTCCCGGACGGATGTGCGCTGCTTCTCGCGTCCGTTGACGCGATCATCCAGCGCGGCGATGGCGGAGCGGTCATGCAGGTATATCATAGGCGATGGTGACCTGATCCTCCTGGTAAGACGCCGCCCACGCCGCGTACTTTTCCACGATCTGCAAGGGGTTGTCGCGCCAGATCGCGCCGTGAGAGGGGGCGATCATCTCGATGGGCAGGTTCAGCTTGCCGATCTCATCCAGTTTCTTTGTCAGGATCGCGGCGAAGGGGTTCAGTATGTTCGCAAAATACTTCATGGCCTCCTTGTTCAGCAGGCAGGGATTGGCCTTGTCGTTGAACAGTTCCTCGACGGCGTAGTGTTGGCCGAAGGCATCGTTGGAGAACAGGATGTTATCGCCGGTCATGTACGTCGCCATGGAATCCGGCCAGTGCAGCATCTTCATCTCCACGAACACCAGCTGCTTGCCATTGCCGATGTCCACGCTGTCGCCGGTCTTGACCACTTGGAAGTTCCAGCCTCGCTTGCCATACTGTCCTTCAATGCTCTTGACCGCCTGGGCTGTGCAGTAGATGGGCGTGTCCGGAATCTCGTCCATCAGCGCGGTCAGAGAGCCGGAGTGGTCGCATTCGCCATGATTGGCCACGATGAAGTCGATCTTCTTGAGGTCGATCTCCCTTTTCAGGTTCTCCACGAAATCAAAGCGATGGGGCGTCCACACCGTGTCGATCAGGACGGTCTTTCCCTCCTCGATCAGGTAGGCGTTCTGGCTGGAGCCGTTCATGATGGAATAATCGTCCCCATGGAAGCTCTCCAGCTCCCAGTCGATATAGCCGACCCAGCTGACATTTCCCTTGACGTGCTTTCTCATGCTGCCATCCTCCTAAAAACACTTTTCCTTTCGTTCCTTTTTGCACCGCTCGATATTGCCGCAGCGATAGCAAAGCTCATTGTCGCAGACGCCATCGTTGTCAAAACAGGAGCGGATGTTGTTCACTGTCGTATCGGCGATATTGTTCAGCGCCTCCTCAGTCAGGAAGGCCTGATGGGACGTGACAATCACGTTATACACCACCGTCGCGCAGAAGCACCGATTCTCCCGGCGGTTCATCGACGCGCTGGACTGCAAGGAGAACCGCTACTGCGAGGTCGCGCTGGAAAAGCTGCTCCCCGACCTGCCGCTGTGGTACAAGCGCGCGGTCATAGAGCACGACTACGAGGCGGAATCCTATCTGCGGGAAATGGGACAGAGGAAAACGCGGCGTTTACGGGGCTCATGCAGCGCATCCTCAAGACGCTGGAACGGGTGTACGGCACACCGGTGGACATCGAATACGCCATCAACCTGGACAGGGAGGGCGACTTCGTGGTGAACCTGCTCCAGTGCCGGCCGCTGTACGTCGGCGGCGAGAGCGAGAAGGTTTCCACAGAGGACCTGTCGCTCAAAAAGGTGCTGTTCGAGGTCCGCGACGCCTCCATGGGGACGTCGAAAAAGAAGGCCGTGGACGTGGTCGTGCGGGTCGATCCCGCGATGTACAACGCGCTCCCGTACGCCCGAAAGCCGGAGGTGGCGAACGCCATCGGGAAGATCAACCGCTTCTACGCCGACAGCGGGAAGAACCTGCTGCTGCTCGCGCCGGGCCGTGTGGGCACGTCCTCGCCGGAGCTGGGCATCCCGACGCGCTTCTCGGACATCTCCTGCTTCTCGGTGATCTGCGAGGTTTCGGACAAAAACGCCGGCTTCATGCCGGAATTGAGCTACGGCAGCCACATGTTCCAGGACATGGTCGAAGCCGAGATGAGCTACAGCGCCATCTGGGACGATCCAAAGACGCTGGCCTATGATCCGACGCTCCTGGAGAATCTGCCGAATCTGTACCCGGAGATCTGCCCCGATCAGGACGATTTTCAGGATATGATCACCGTCACGGAGCGCTCGGGCTTATGCTACTGGCTTGACTCTGTGAAAAACCATGCGATCTGCGGTTATTCAGAATAAAGACCGTGTTTGCAGGATGATTCGGCGATGAACGGGCACGCGGCCTCGGGGGCTGTCCGAAGCCCGCGCAAAAGACGAATACGGTTAATGCCACGCCAATCGTTCCGAACAGTGCGATACAGGCTCCGATGGTATCGCGGCCTTCTTTTGCCTTGCCCTCGCCAATCTGCTGGCCGAGGAGAATGGTCGCGCCCATCGCCAGGCAGGCCACCAGGTTGGTGAGCGTCATCGTGATATGCACATCCGTGGCCACAGCGGAAGTATCGGCTTTGTTCGCAAACTGCTCAACCACAAGAAGATCGACCGCGCCATACATCGCCTGTAGGAAAAGCGCGGTGAGGACGGGAACGGCAAAACGAACAAGGGAACCCACCATTCCGCCTGTGCTAAAGACTTGATTTTTACCTGACGCTGGTCGAAGTGGACGATCAAGGCATGGCGAAGGAAGAGGCCGGCCGCACCGAGATCATTCCGGTGGTCGCCGACCTGGAGGCGCTGTCCGCACAGCGCGCCGAGAGCGACGCGGCGGTTCAGAAGATTGCCGAGGAGGGCGGCGTACTGCTCAAGAACGAGAACAACGCCCTGCCCCTGAGCGCGGAAGGCAACGACACCGTGGCCGTGATCGGCGTGACGGGCATGTCCCTGGCCTCCGGCATCGGCGGCGAGCGCTCCTATGGCACCATCGCCAGCATGACCAGCCCCTACGAGGCGCTCGTCGACCTGCTGGGCGAGGACAGGGTGACCGGCGAGGTCTACAACGACATCATCGACGAGGCCATCCCCGAGGATTACCTCTTTACCGCGGCCGACGGCGATGCGCACGGCGCGGTGCGAAGCTACGGCACGGCCGGCTCCGAAGGCACGCCCATCGTGATGCAGGGCCAGACCTTCTACTTCGGCGCGGTCGATCCCCGCGAAATGGAGGGCCATGAGATGGGCGAATACGCCGCCACCGACGCGACGATCGCCTTCACGACCGGCACGAAGAATTACAGGAACGGCAAGCGAGGCAACGCCTTCCCCGCCGCGGAAAACAGCGCCTATACCTGGGACACCTGGGTGGAGGCTCCCGAGGACGGCGCCTACAGCCTGATTTACGAGAGCATGGGCGGCTCCGGCAGCATGACCGTCTACGACGGCGAGGAAGAAATGGGCAATGTCTCCGGCCCCAACGCCAACCAGGGCACCCAGTATTACTCCAGCATCGTGCCCACCGAGACCGGCATGAACGTGGCTTCGCTGGACGTGGAGCTGACGGCCGGGAAGCGTTACCACGTCGTCATCACCTGCGCCCAGGAGGTCGCCAACAAGGACATGCAGGTGCAGCTCGCCTGGATCACGCCTTCCATGAAGGCCGATAACGAGGCCCGCGCCCTGAAGGCCGCCGCCGGGAACGACACCGTGGTGGTGTTCGCCTACGCGAAGGTCTCCGATCCCGGCATGGACCGCCAGAGCACGTCGCTGAAGCTGGACGCCGCGCAGCAGGAGATGATCCTGAAGGTGGCCGAGGCCGCCCACGCCGCGGGCAACAAGGTGGTCGTCGTGCTGAACAACGATTCCGCGGTCGTGATGGAAGACTGGATCGACGCCGTCGACGCCATCCTCGAAATGTACTATCCCGGCCAGCGCGGCGGCGTCGCCACGGCGAACCTGCTGACCGGCGCGGTCAACCCCTGCGGCAAGCTGGCCTTCACGATCCCGAAGAAGGACGAGGAAACCATACTGACCATCTCCGACGAAGCCTGGGCCGACTGGCTGACCGAGGATGAGGGCGGCAACACGACCAACTTCCGCGAGGGCATCATGACCGGCTACCGCTGGTACGACGCCAACGGCATCGAGCCGCAGTTTGACTTCGGCTACGGCCTGTCCTACACGACCTTTGAGTATTCCGACCTTGCCGTGACCTTCGCGCCCGCCGCGAACGAAACCGCGGGCTTCGACGTGACCTTCACCGTAACCAACACCGGCGACGTGACCGGCAGCGAAGTGGCGCAGCTCTACCTGGGCGAGGCGCAGCTCCCGGAAGGCCTGCAGTCCGCCAAGGTCCAGCTGGCCGGCTACGAGAAGGTCCGCGACCTCGTGCCTTGCGAGAGCCGCGAGGTGACCCTCCACGTGTCCGAGCGCGCGCTGTCCTACTGGAACGCCAACCAGGAGGAGCTGACCGAGCGCGAGGACGGCACGAAGGGCAAGTGGACCGTCGCCACGGGCGCCCGCACGATCTACGTCGGCGCGGCCTCCGACGACCTGATCCTGAGCGCCGAAGTGGAAGTCGGCTGATCCATCCAACAATATGCGCCGGAAGAACTGCTCTTTCGGCGCGTATCATGATAATCATGAAGGAGGTTGTTTCCCATGAAAAAGATTCTCTCGCTGTTGGTCTGCCTTGCGATGCTGGCGATGTGCGGCGTTGCGATGGCGGAAGTGTCAGACGGCACCTATACGGGCGTCGGCACGGGCAAGGACGGCGACGTACAGGTTTCCGTGACCTTCGAGGGCGGCAGGATCGCTTCTGTCGAAGTCGGCGAGCACAACGAGACCCCCGGGATCTGCGAACCGGCCATTGAGCGCATTCCCGCGGCCATCGTCGAAAATCAGTCCATCGCGGTGGACGTGGTTACGGGCGCGACCCTGACCTCCCAGGCGATCATCGACGCCGTGGCCGACTGCATCGCGCAGGCCGGCGGCAGCGAAGCGGATTTCCGGGCCGAGGTTACCGCAGAGAAGAGCACCGATGTGGTCGATCTGGACTGCGACGTCGTGATCGTGGGCGCGGGCGGCTCCGGCATGTCCGCCGCGATGGCGGCAAACCAGGCCGGCGCCAAGGTCATCATCGTGGAAAAGAGTGCGGGCATCGGCGGTTCCTCTATCATGTCCATGGGCATGGGCGCCGTCGGCTCCTCCATGCAGGCGGAAAGCGAGATGGGCCAGTTCACCATCGCCCAGTGGATGAGCGACTGGATGGCGCAGCAGAACTACATGGTCTCCGCGCCGATGATCTACAAGTACATGATCGAGTCCGGCAAGACCGTGGACTGGCTGCTGGAGAACGGGGTGGAGCTGAACTACACCGGGCACGAGCAGGACGCGCTGTAGGGCAACCCCATCGCCACCTACCACGTGTGGAGCGGCGAGGGCCTGGCGGCGGACCTGCAGAAGAACCTGGAACGCATCATCGAGAACGGTGGCCAGATCTTTACCGAGACCGCCGGCAAGTCCATCATCATGGAGAACGGCGTCGCCGCCGGCATCGTGGCTGAACAGGCCGACGGCACCACGCTGAACATACACGCGAAGGCGGTCGTGATCGCCACCGGCGGCTACGGCGCTTCCGCCGAGATGATGGAAGAGCTGCTCGGCTTCAAAACCAACGGCATCAACTCCGGCACCCAGACCGGCGACGGCATCAACATGGGCGTGGAAGCCGGCGCGGCCACCGAGGGTCTGGAGAACGTGGAGTTCCACGGCGTGGCGATTCCCGACGAGCTGAAGCCCGCCGACCTTGCCTTCGGCGCGCCCGATCTCGTGGGCCTGCTGGTGCAGGATCCCTCCGCCGTGTGGGTCAACGCCGACGGCTATCGCTTCACCAATGAAAACATCTGCTACGATACCGCGTATCTGGGCAATACGGCTTCCCGCCAGGGCGACCAGTACTATGCCGTCATCAACCAGAAGATCGTGGACATCTGGGAGAACGAGGGCCAGGCCGCCGCGGGGCGCGTGACCGCCAACACCGGCTTCGGGCCGTTGCCCGTGGACGAGCCCTGGACGGGTCTCACCGAAGCGCTGGACAAGTACATGGCCTCCGGCGGCGTCATGAAGGCGGACACGCTGGAGGAGCTGGCCGGAAAGACCAGCATCAACGCCGACCACCTGAAAGCCACGTTTGAAATGTACAATGCCTCCTGCGAGAAGGGCGAGGACGAATACCTGTCCAAGCCCGCGGAGTTCCTGACCGCCATGGAAGAAGGCCCCTATAGCTTGTTTCTATACTCCGTAAAAGACAAATGCAATAACGATCCACGGGCCAATATGCTTGAAACTTAACGGGCGATCGCCAATAATGGCAACAACCCATTAACATGGTAGGAAAATAAAAACGGAGGGAATTACCATGAAGAGGATTATTGCCGTGATTTTGTCGCTTGCCCTTGTCCTGGCTCTGGGCGTTTCGGCCGTCGCCGAGGAAAAGGTGTTGAAGGTCGGCATGGAGGGCACCTACGCGCCCTATACCTATCACGATAACAGCGGCGCGCTGACCGGCTTTGAGGTGGACGTAGCCAACGCCATCGGCGAGAAGACCGGCTATGAGGTGGAATTTGTGGAGGGCGCGTGGGATTCGCTGTTCCCGGCGCTGGATGCGGGCACCATCGACGTGATCATGAACCAGGTGACGATCACCGACGCGCGGTTGGAGACTTACGACTTCTCCACCCCGTATGTGTACACCCGCCCGGTGCTGATCGTCGCCGCGGACAACGAGGAGATCAAAGCCTTTGAAGATTTGGCCGGCAAGAAGGCCGCCGAGGGCTTGACCTCCAACTACAACCAGATCGCCCAGAGCTATGGCGCGGAGATCGTCGGCCAGGACGTGTTCGCGCTGGCGGTGGAGCTGGTGAAGGGCGGCGAGGCCGACGCGGTGGTCAACGACGAGCTGACCTACGCCTACTGGCAGGTGACCACCGGCGACTTCGATTCCACGAAGATCGCCGCCAAGTCCGAAGACGCCACCAGCAGCGCCGTGGTGATCCAGAAGGGTCGCGACGAGCTGCGGGACGCCATCAGCGGCGCGATCGACGAGCTGCTGGCCGACGGCACCATCGCGGAGATCTCCCAGAAGTATTTCAGCATCGACGTGTCCCAGAAGTAAACCCACGCCCGACGATTCAATGGGACTGCCTGCCCGGCAGTCCCTTCGCAGGTTCATGCAGGAGTGATGACTATGACCGCGCTGCTGGAATCCAGAGAGGTTCGCATCGTATGACTCCATGCAAGCGTTGATCGGCAATACGCCGTTGGTCAGGCTGAACCACCAGGATCTGCCGGATGGCGTGAACCTGTACGCCAAGCTGGAGCTGTTCAATCCTGCGGGCAGCGTGAAAGACAGGATCGGGAAAATCATGATCGAGGACGCGGAACGCAGGGGAATCCTGAAGCCCGGCGGAGCCATCGTGGAAGCCACCGCCGGCAACACGGGTCTGGGCATCGCCTTCGCCGCGCTGAAGCGGGGATACCGCGTCGTTCTGGTCGTGCCCACCAAGTTCTCCCAGGAGAAGCAGACGCTGCTGTGGGCCCTGGGCGCAGATGTGGTCAACACGCCCCGTGAGGGCGGCATGCTCGGCGCGGAGGCGAGGGCGAACGAGCTTCGGGCGACCATCCCCGGCGCGATCTCCCTAGAGCAGTTCCACAATCCTGCGAATCCGCTGGCGCACTATGAGACGACGGGGCCGGAGATCTGGCGCGATCTGGAGGGCAGGATTGACTATTTCGTCGCCGGAGCCGGCAGCGGCGGCACCTATTCGGGCATCATGCGCTATCTGAAGGAACAGAACCCCGCCATTCAGGGCGTGCTGGCGGACCCCGTCGGTTCCACGATGGGCGGCGGCGAACACGCCGACTACGATATCGAGGGAATCGGCAACGACTTCATCCCGGATACGATGGATATGTCGCTGGTGGATCAGGTCGTCAAGGTCACGGATAACGAGGCTTTCCGGGCAGCGCGCACGCTGGCGCGCACAGAAGGCATTTTCGCCGGGTCTTCCTCGGGTGGGGCGCTGGCGGCCGCGAAGAAGCTGATCTTGGGTGGCGCCCGGGGAAACATTGTGGTCGTGTTTCCCGACAGGGGCGATCGCTATTTCAGCAAGGGACTGTACAGATGACAGGGTGAATGCATCGCATGAAAAGACAGCGCCTCAGTCCGAAGCGCTGTCTTTGGCCTGCCGTTCCTCATCCATCAAATCCCTTAAGGTCATTCCAAAGAAAAAGTCGTGAACCATCGCGTCAAATCGGCGCCACATGGGAAGCGTTCGGCAATGCGCCTGCCTTGGGCATTCTTCCGCGCCGGGCGCGAGGCAGGCGATGCTCGCAAGCGTGCCCTCCGTGAGCTCAAGGATCTCGCCCACGGTGTAATCCTCCGGCGCGCGCGTGAGCTTATAGCCGCCGCCCTTGCCGCGATGCCCCTTCAACAATCCATGCTGCACCAGTGTTTTGAGGATGAGCTCCAGATACTTTATGGAAATTTCCTGCCGCTGGGCGATTTCGCTCAGCGGCACAAAGCCGCCGGAATTCTGCTCGGCCAGATCCAGCATGACGCGCAGCGCATAGCGCCCTCTCGTTGAGATCATGACACATCCTCCCTCTCCTTATATTCCTATTATAACGCAAGGGAACAGGGAATTCAAGTCAACCGAACAGAATTGAAAGCCCAATAATCCTATTGACCCAATAGGCAGATAGGTGTTATTATAACCTGTGTATGCGCACGGGACGGGCGATGATTATGAATGGAGGAGAATGGACGTGGCCTGCGGAGTGATCAAAGCGGTTTGTATAAGCGCCGGGAAGGGGACAGAGAAAACGAATGTTCATCAGGCGCTGGCAAAGAAGGATTGGGGGCTTGACGGAGATGCGCACGCAGGGTCCTGGCACAGGCAGATCAGCTTGTTGAGCTGGCAAAAGGTCCAGGAATTCAACCTGCAGGGCTTTGAAGTCAAGGACGGCAGTTTCGGAGAAAACCTTTTGGTCGATGGCATTGATTGCGCGCACCTGCCCGTGGGAACGCGCCTGAAGTGTGGTGAAGCGCTGCTTGAGGTCACTCAAATCGGAAAAGAGTGTCACCACAACTGTGCGATTCGAGACAGAGTCGGACATTGTATCATGCCAAAAGAAGGAATCTTCGCAAGGGTCCTTCGCGGCGGCCTGATATGTGAGAATGATGAGATCATGACCATCAACGGGGGATAATACATGGAGACGGTCAAGAATCCAACCCGGGAACAGCTTGCGAAGTATGAAGCGCTCAAACGCTATCTGGAATCCCTGGGCAGCGCAGCGGTGGCTTTTTCAAGCGGCGTGGACTCGACTTTTCTGCTGTACGCAGCGCATGAAGCGCTGGGAGATTGCGCCATTGCCGTGACTGCGGCATCCTGTTCGTTCCCTGTGCGCGAGCTGAATGAGGCGCGGGAATTCTGCGCATCGCGGGGCATTCGCCACTTTGTGGTGGAATCCGAGGAGCTGGACATCGAGGGATTCTCCCATAACCCGAAGAACCGCTGCTACCTGTGCAAGCGGGAATTGTTTGAAAAGATCGGCGCGATAGCCCGGGCGCAGGGCATCGCCGCCGTTGCCGAAGGCTCGAACCTGGACGACAACGGCGATTATCGCCCCGGATTGCAAGCGGTCGCGGAACTGGGCGTCAAAAGCCCGCTGCGCGCCTGCGGCTTTTCAAAGGCGGACATCCGCGCACTGTCCAAATTCCTCGGGCTGCCTACCTGGGATAAGCAGTCCTTCGCCTGCCTGTCCAGCCGGTTCCCCTACGGCGACGAAATCAGCCGGGAGAAGCTGGGGATGGTGGATCGCGCGGAGCAGCTATTGATCGACCTGGGATTTCGGCAGCTGCGCGTGCGCATCCACGGGAAAATCGCCCGCGTCGAACTGGAGCCCGCCGACTTTCAGGCGTTCCTGCGCGATGAAGTGCGCCTGAAGGTGTACGAATCGTTCAAGGCGATGGGGTTTGATTATGTGACGCTGGATATACTGGGTTATCGCACCGGCAGCATGAACGAAACCCTGTCTGAGGATGACAGAATGAAAGGAGTCAATGGCACATGAAATCCATATTGATCAAGAATACCACCCGCGAGGAGCGGGAGCGCATCGTCCATCAGGCGCTTTGGGGCGCGTGCGGCATCGACTGCGAATTCTGCTCCGGCTGCGACAACCGCGGCGGCGGGCGCATCGAGGGCATCTACCAGCCGTACATCGACGGCGAGAAGGAAATCAGCGAGATCAACGCCGAATACCGCGCGCCGTTTGTGAGGGGATAGCAGGCAAAATTATAGATTCAGACTATTACTCTGCATTTATACTTTGTATTGGACAAAAACCTATCTAAATGATAGAATATGTGTAATTCTTCAGGGAGGAGCTGATTGGATGAGCATTACCAAACAGCGGCGATGTTGGAAGCGGACGCTGGATCGAATGTGACGCAACGCGCCGATTGAATCACCGATTATTCCAACAGCTTCAAGGAGGAAACAAATATGAAGAAGTATAATAAGATTCTCGCCGCGCTGGTGGCGGCGATCCTGATTCTCGCGGCCTTTGCCGCCGCTTTCGCCGAGGAGGCGCAATCGAGCGCCATCGACAAGGAAGCGTTTGACGCCCTGATCTCCAGCGGCCCCGTTGCAGGCGACGATGTGATCGCGTCGAGCGAGTGGGCGAGCAAGGTCAAGGAAGCGGGCGTGCTGCGCGTGGGTACCACCGCCCAGTCCTTCCTGTTCAGCCTGCTGAACGAGGAAGACGGCCACTATCGCGGCTTCGACGCGGGCCTGTACCAGCTGCTGGCAAACTACATCTTCGGCGATCCGACCAAGTGGGCGTTCACGCAGGTCACCTCCAGCACCCGCGAGGACGTGCTGATCAGCGACCAGGTGGACGCGGTGTTCGCCACTTACTCCATCCTCCCCGCGCGGCAGGAGGTCATCTCCTTCGCGGGCCCGTACTTCACCTCCAAGCAGGGCATACTGGTTGCCGCCGGAAACGAGGAGATCAAGGGCCTTGAGGACCTGGCCGGCAAGGTGGTCGCCACCCAGCAGGGTTCCAGCGGCCCGGCGATCCTGGCGGAATACGCGCCGGAGGCCATCGTGCAGGAGGAGCTCGACGACGAGACCGCCCGCCAGGATGTGGAGACCGGCCGCGCCGACGCCTACGTGACCGACTACACGCTGATCCTCGGCTCCATCGTGCGCAACCCCGGCAAGTACGCCGTGGCCGGCATCTTCGGCAACGACGACAACTACGGCATCGGGCTGCCGAAGGATTCCGACGGCGTGGCGTTCGTCAATGGCTTCCTTAAGCAGATCGAGGACGAGGGCCTGTGGACGCAGCTGTGGCAGATCAGCCTCGGCGATCGTACCGGCGGCGCCGAGACCGCGCCCGAGCCCCCGGCCATCGGCCTTGAATGACCGATTGGGCAACGACAGGGCCTCCGCCGTCGCGCGAGGCCCTGTCTCGGTATAAATCCGACCCGCATCCTGAAAGGAGTATCATGAACCTCTCCACCCTGCTTACGCAATACGGCGATCTCTACCTCCGCGCGCTGCTGAACACCTGGCGGCTGACGGCCATCTCCTTCGCGGGCGCGTTCGCGATCGGTGTGATCGTCACGGTGCTGCGCGTGTGCCCCGTGAAACCCCTGCGGGTTTTCGGGGATTTCTTCGTGCAGGTATTCCGCAACATCCCCGGCGCGGCCATGCTCATCATACTGGTCTACGCGCTGCCGAGGCTGCGGGTACTGCTCAGCTACGAAATGTGCGTGATCGTCGCTTCGGTGCTGATCCCCTCGGCCTTTTGCTCGGAACACCTGATGAGCGGCATGAACACCATCCGCCCCGGCGAGATCGAAGCCGCCCGTGCCCTGGGGCTCACCTTCTTTCAACTGATCGTCAAAATCATCATTCCCCAGGCCCTGCGCTCGACGGTGCTGCCCATGACGAGCCTGGCGGTGGGCACGATGCTGACCACGGCGCTGGGCTCCCAGGCGCCTCTGAGGCCCCACCAGTTGGAGCTGACGGGCGTCGTGAACTACATCAACAGCCGGGCCGTCGGCGGCATACTGGCCTTTGCCGTCTCGGCGGCGCTGTACGTCGCCACGGCGCTGGTGATCGGCTGGGTCGGCGGCAGGATCGACCGGAAAGTGAGGATACTGCGATGAGCGCGCCTTCCATACGCGAGCGGCTCTATGAATCACCGGGGCCGAAGACCCGGCGGCGCATCGCGGCGTTCACCGGCGTCGCGCTGATCCTGCTGGGGCTATTGCTCTTTTTGATCGTCCGGCAGTTTGCGCTGCAGGGGCAGCTTCAGCCCCGGTACTGGGATTTCTTCCTGAAGGGAAGCACCTGGCGATACCTCGGCGCGGGCCTGCTCAGCACGCTGAAGGCGGCGCTGACCGCGGCGGTCATCGCCATCGCGCTGGGCTTTTTGATGATGCGCGGCAAGCTCCGCCGCTTCCGCCCCGTCCGCTGGCTGTGCGCGGCGCTGGTCGAATTCACCCGCGGCGTGCCCACGCTGCTGCTCATCTATTTCTTCTTCCTGGTGATTCCCCGGATGGGCATTACGATCGGGGCGTTCTGGCGCATCACGCTGCCCTGCGCGATCTCCGCCAGCGGCATCATCGCCGAGGCCTTCCGCGCCGGCGTGAACGCGGTGCCGGTGGGGCAGACGGAGGCGGGGCTCTCGCTGGGGCTGTCCAACCTGCGGGTGTTCTATCAGATCGTCTTTCCCCAGGCCATCCGCTTCGTGATCCCGTCGCTGATCTCCGAGCTCGTGATCGTGCTCAAGGACACGACCTTCGCCTACGTCGTCTCCTACGCCGACCTGATGCAGAACGCGAAGGTGCTGATTACCAGCCACGACTCGCTGGTTTCGGTGTATCTGGTCGTGGCCGTCATCTATATCCTGATCAACTACGGCCTGAACAAGCTGTCCGACCGCATGGCGCGGGGGACAAAGAAGCCCGCCGAAGCCGGGCAGGCGAAAAGGAGGCCCGCATGACCCAGATCCAGACCCCCGGCGATAAGCCGGTCATCGAACTGAAAAACGTAAACAAGCACTACGGATCGCTGCACGTGCTGCGGGACATCTCGCTGTCCGTCGGCAAGGGCGAGGTCGTGGTGGTGATCGGCCCCTCCGGCTCCGGGAAATCCACACTGTGCCGCACCATCAACCGCCTGGAGACGATCGACTCCGGCGAGATCCTGATCGACGGCGTGCCGCTGCCGCAGGAGGGCCGCGAGCTTGCTCAGCTTCGCGCGCAGATCGGCATGGTGTTCCAGTCCTTCAACCTGTTCTCCCACATGACGGTGCTGGACAACATGACGCTCGCGCCCACGGGCGTGCTGAAGCTGCCCAAAAAGCAGGCCCGGGAGGAGGCCATGCAGCTACTGGAGCGCGTCGGCGTGGCCGACCAGGCCCACAAGTTGCCTGCGCAGCTCTCCGGGGGACAGCAGCAGCGCGCCGCCATCGCCCGCGCCCTGGCGATGCACCCCAAGGCCATGCTGTTCGACGAGCCCACCAGCGCCCTCGACCCCGAGATGATCGGCGAGGTGCTGAATGTGATGACCGGGCTGGCGCAGGACGGCATGACCATGGTCATCGTCACGCACGAAATGAACTTCGCCCGGCGCGTCTCCGACCGCGTGGTCTTCATGGACGGAGGCAGCATCGTGGAGCAGGACGCGCCGGAGGCGTTCTTTGCGCATCCCAAAAGCCAGCGCGCCGCGGATTTCCTGCAATCCATACGCGCGCCGGAAAAGCTGTGAACGATTGAGCTGAAGCACAAAGGAAGGCCCGCCAAACGTAAAGAACAAGCCGATCAGCCGGACGACCAACTACGACTGCGGCCCTGCCAGCATCATCAACGCGATGCGGTGCCTGTCCGGGCGGGAGGGGATCCCGCCCGCGATCATGAAGCCCATCTTCCCCATGAGGACGATGTTCCTCGACATAAAGCAGCCTCCATCGGGTAGGGCAGCTTCGTCTGGAAATGCCTGGAGCGCGGCGGCTGCGGCGTCGTGCGCTGCGGGCATGGCGAGACAGGTCGCTATGTTGGTTCGTCCTGGTTGGCCAATCTTGACGCCCGGGAAGAATATATCGTTCCCATCTATGGGCGCCCCGGCGCCGCGATCGAGCCTTCGATTCGAACGTCGGCAGTCGGCGAAGCCGACCGACAAGCTTTAGGGTTTCTCGCCTCGCCGAGCGTGTCATACCCAAATTCCGCAAGAAAACGTGAAGAACCGAAAACGAGCGCTCCTTTCGAGGGTTTCTCCCGGAAAGAGCGCTCGTTTATATCGCCGGGGGTTGCCTACGGCTTCCCGACGTCCTCGAGGTGATCTACGTCCTTGGGAATAACGATGTTGAGTATGATGGCGAGCAGGGCAGCCGGAACGATTCCGGAACCGCCGAAGATGTACTTCATCCACTGCGGCATGAACGCCTGAACCGCGGTCGCGGAACCGATGCCGAACCCGAGGCCCAGCGCGATGGAGACGATCGTCGCGTTCCGCCCGGTCAGCGGCTCCTTCGTGATCAGGTTGACGCCGGAAATGACGATATTGGCGAACATCACGACCGCGGCGCCGCCCAGAACCGGCTGCGGCATGACGTTGATGATCGCGCCGATCTTCGGGAACAGGCCCGCGATCACGAGGATGCTCGCGCCCATGGCGATCGTGAAGCGGTTGACGACCTTTGTCATCCCCACCAGCCCGACGTTCTGGCTGAACGAGGTGTTGGGCAGGACGCCAAAGCAGGCGGCGACGGTCGAGCCGAGGCCATCGCAGACGACGGAGCCGGAAAGCTCCTTGTCGGTGGGTTCCCGATTCAGGCCGCCCACCGTGACGCCGGAGGTATCGCCCACGGTTTCGACCGCGGTGACGATGAACATGATGCACATGGGAATGATCGCATCGAGGCGGAACACCGGCTTGACGGGCAGGAGCCTGGGTATGGCGAACCACGAGGCCTCCGCCACCCTGGACCACTGGGTGATGTAGGCGGGTGTGGCGGCGAGCGTCTGCTCCACGCCGTCGACGACGGCGGTGTACTCGAATACCTGCGGCAGCACAAGGCCCATGATGAAGGAAACGGTGTAGCCGACGACGATGCCGAGCAGCACGGAGGCGACGGAGGGGAAGCCCTTGAACGCATGCTTGAAGACCAGGATCGCGGACAGGGTGATGAAGCCCAGGAGCAGGTTCGGGATGCTTCCGAAATCCGGCACATTCGTACCGCCGCCGCCGAAGAAGTTGATGCCCACCGGGATCAGGCTGAGGCCGATGGCCATGACGACGGTGCCCGTGACGACCGCCGGGAAGAACCGGCGCAGCGGCTTGATGATGAAGCCGAGGCCCATTTCAAACGCGCCGCCGATGATGCACGCGCCCATGATCGTCCCGTAGGCGTACAGGCCCGCGGCAGCGTCGGTGGTGATCGTTCCCGCGGCGATGCTTCCGATTATGCTGGCCGCAATCGCGTTGTTGATCCCGATAAAGCCGGAGGACGTGCCCATGACGATGGGCAGCCTGCTTCCGATCGGCCCGATGGGTACAACTGGATAAAAGTAATGAGGCCCGCGATCAGCATGGCGTTCTGCAACAGGGCGATGTGCAGCGCGCTGAATCCGCCGCCGTCGGTGATGCCGCACGTGGCCATGATGACCAGCAGCGGCGAAAGGTTGCCGACAAACATTGCCAGCACGTGCTGCAGGCCAAGCGGAATCGCCTCGCGAAGCGGAATCCGCCCGTCCAGCGAATACGGCGACGTGTAGCGCCCCTTATGAGTATCCCGCACAAATACCACCTCACTCTGTTGATGTATCAATAAATCCATTACAATTATATCGGAGAAATGCCTGCGTGTCTACGTGAAAAACGACGGGATGAAAAAAGCTTTCAGAGGCGCAGCTTTATTGGTATACTATATACGGGCTAAAATGGCAATGAGGCCGGCGTTCGGCAGCCGTAGCGAAGGCCGCGCCGGGCATAAGGTAAAGGGAAACAGGGTGAATGCGATGCAAAAGAAAAGGACAGGCCTGCTGCTCCGATTCGGGGCCATTTTTCTGATTCTTATTGTCGTTACCCTGACGATCAGCGGCGTCGCGACCTATGCAAATCAGAACAGGATCTTTCAGGAAGAGGAAGAGAAGAACCTCCGGGCCATCGCGGATTATCTGGCCGTGGTGCTGCAGCAGGAGGGAAATGATTTCCCGATGTACCAGAAGTATCTGCTCTCGCATAAGGCGGAGCCGGATATTCCGGTGGAATTCACGCCGGAAGATGCCGTGGAGGCGAAGCGGCGCTTCGACCGGCGGTTTGCGGAGGCGTATCCGGGAAAGCTCCTGGGGGAAGACGTGCAGCCGGAGGACATGCCGGAGGACATGCGCAAGGCCTATGCGCTCGCCTGCCATGAGCACTACCTGCTGTTGTTCGAACAGGCGGCGGAAAAGTTTGGGATCGCCTATACCTACTATGTGGTGCCCGCGGGCAAGGAACTGCATATGACCTATATGCTGGACGGCGTCCGGGAAAGCAGGGGAGACGGATGCGTGGAGCTCTGCATAGACGTATTCGAGCCGCTGGAAGAACATGAGAAGATGTGGTAGGCATGGAACACCGGCGGGATGCCGCACGGATTTGACACCTACGACAACGAATACGGCAAAACCTACGCCTGGTACGTGCCGCTGTATCTGGAAGGGGAGAAGCTGGGCGTGATCGGCACGGAGGTCGAGATCACGGACTACAACCGGGTGATCGCCGCGAATACGCTGAGGCAGCTGGCGACCATCGCGCTGATCCTGATTCTGACGGCCGCCGTAACGCTGTGGTTCATTGACCGGCGCTATATCGCGAAGATCGGCTGGCTCTCCCGCATCGTCAGCGCGTATGCGCAGAACAAGAATGCGTCCGTCGCCTCGGCGCCTGAACAAAAGGGCACGGACGAGCTGAGCTCGCTGATGGGCCAGACCTCGGACATGATCCTGGAGATGGACAACTACATGAAGAGCCTGGTGAAGACCACGGAGGAGTTGTCCCACACCCGGGCCCAGGTGGACGTCGAAGCGGAGATCGCCAGGAAGGACGCCCTGACGGGAATCCGGAACCGAAACGCCTATGAGGAAGCGCTCAGGCAATTGGAGCGCCGCCGGGCGGAGGGAGAGACGAAGTTTGGCTTTGCCGTGGTGGACGTGAACATCCTGAAGGAGATCAACGATACCTACGGCCATGAGTGCGGGAACATCACGATCAAGGAGTGTTGCGACCTGCTCTGCCGGGTCTTTTCCCATTCGCCGGTGTTCCGCATCGGCGGGGACGAGTTCGTTGTGATCCTGGAGGGCGAGGATTATGACCGCACGGAGGAATTGGCGGTGCGCTTCAACCGCGAGCAGGAAAAGGAAAGGAAGGAACCGTGGAGGCGCGTGTCGGCGGCCATAGGCTACGCGCTGTACGACGAATCGAAGGGCGGTTGCGCGGAGGACGTCTTCAGCAGGGCGGACAAGGCGATGTACCGGAGAAAGCGTGAGATGAAGGCGCTCTGAGGGCCGTAACCGGGCGATGATGTTGCGCGTTTAGGGGCTTTATGGGCGCTGCGGCAGAGAAAGCGGCTGTCTCGAAACCTCGGTTTCGAGACAGCCGCTTATTTGGGTGCGGATTGAAGCGATCAGCCCCACAGGCCGCGCAGGAACTTCACGGAGTCCGCGGCGTCCTGATCCAGCTTCTCTATGGTCGCGCCGTTGGACAGGTCGCGCCAGACGCGGATATCGCGGCCGACCTCGCCGCCCTCGAGGACGAACGGCTCCATGACGATGTTGCCGTTGTAGCCGACCTCGTGCAGCGCGTCGCCGATCTCCTTCCACGGGATGCGCCCGCCGGGGAAGGGGCAGTGGCGGTTCGCCTCGCCCACGTGCAGGTGGCCCAGCCGGTCGCCCGCGAGCTTCACGGCCTCGACGAAGGAATCCTCCTCGATGTTCATGTGGAAGGTGTCCAGCATGATGTAGACGTTCTTCTTGCCCACCTTATCGACGAAGTCCACGGCCTCCTCGCAGGTATTGAGGATGTAGCCCTCGAAGCGGTTGAGGACCTCCATGCCGAGGGAGATGTCGTACTCGGCGGCCATGTCGGCCAGGGTACGGATGTTGGCGATGGAGCGCGCGCGGTCGCCGGGCTTGTCGATCGGCAGGCTGTAATCAACCGGCCAGTAGGAGTAGAGCCCGCCGCCGAGCCACTTGACGCCCGCGGTCTTCATCTTCTTGAAGGTCGCCTCGTACTTGTCAAAGGCCGCCTTCACGATGGCCGGGTCCGCGTTGGCGATGTCGTGGGCCTTGTCGGGGCCGTAGCCGCCGGTGATGACGATGCCCTGCGACTCGGCTTCCTTCCTCAGGGAGGTCAGGAATTCGTCGTCCATATCCAGGAAGTGATGGCAGCCGACCTCGAGGATGTCAAAGCCCAGGTCCTTGACCTTCTTCACGTACGGGATGTAATCCGCGCGCCAGGCCTTCTCCCAATAGGAATAGTAAATGCCGTACTTCATGCAAATCGTCCTTTCTTGGTTGTGGTCCAGGGGCCGCCGCACACGGCGGCCCGTTGTCGGTTACCGTGCGGATCAGCGCCGCTGGGTGCCCTTGTCGCGGTAGAACTTGTAGGTCATGAAGCCGAGCAGCAGGATGCCGTACAGGGCCTGGCGATAGTAGCCGTTGATCCACGGGACGGCGGTCAGCCACTGGGAAATGACCTGCAGCACGAGCACCGCCGTGGCCACGCCGGGGATCTCGCCCCAGCCGCCGGCGGGGTTGCAGCCGCCCAGAACGGCGATCAGGATCGTCATCATGACGTAGGAGGAGCCGAAGTCCGCCTTAACAGAGGACACGCGCGACAGCGAGATCAGGCCCGCGACCGCGCACAGGAAGCCGCCCAGCGTATAGGCCATGATGATGGTCTTTTCGTTGTTAATGCCCGCAAAGCGCGCGGCCTTCGGGTTGACGCCAACCAGGTGCACCCTGCGGCCGAAGGCGGTCTTGCCCAGCAGGATCGAGAATATGACCGCCATGATCACGAACACGATGAACGGAAGTGGGATGCCCAGGACCTCCAATGTCGCAAATACGGTAAACTGCGGGATGACCTGGATCGACTGGCCGTTGGAGAGCACGATGGTGATGCCGGAGAACAGCTCATACGTGCCCAGCGTCGCCAGCATGGGGGGTACGCCCACCACGGAGACCAGGAAGCCGTTCAGCGCGCCGCAGCACAGGCCGATCGCGATGGCGAGGATGCAGGCGAACAGTATGCCGATGAACTGGCCTTCCGGCGCGATGGCGCTGATGGTCAGGGACGCGATGGCGCCGCACATGTTGGCGATGTACACGGTGGACAGGTCGATGCCGCCGGTGATCATGGCCATGGACAGCGCGATGGACATCAGGCCGTATTCCGTCAACTGCTTCGCCATGGTCTGGAAGCTGACCACGCTGAAGAAGTTCGAACCGGAGGTGATGGTCGCGGCAACGATGAACACGACCAATATGACCAGCATTCTTAGGAAGTCACTGTTGATCTTGAGCTTTTTCACCGTCGTCATATCAAGCCGCCTCCTTTCCGAGCTCCTTACTGGCCTTCAGGGAGCGCTTCGCCTGGATTGCGGAAATGGACGCGCCACCGACGATGATCAGGCCGATAAACACGTTCTGCCAGTAAACGGACACGCCGATCAGCGTCAGCGAGTTGGAGACCATCGACAGCAGGAACGTGCCCAGCAGGCAGCCCAGCAGCGTGCCGTGGCCGCCGGTCAGGCGAACGCCGCCCAACACGATCGCGGCGATGACGATGTTCTCACCGCCGTAGTACTCCATGGGGGAGCAGTTCTTGCACATGCAGGCGTAGCACAGGCCGCCGATCACGGCGATCATGCCGTTGACGACGAAGACGCCGAAGCGAACCCTGTCGACCTGGATACCGGCGCGGCGCGCGGAGATCTCGTCGCCGCCGATGGCGTAGATCGAGCGCCCGACCATCGTGTGCCGGAGCACCAGATAGGCGATCACGTACAGCAGTATCATGATCAGTATGGCGCCGTGCATCTTCGCGCCCAGGCCCGTGATGTTGCTCCGCACGGTGAACAGGTTCCACTTGGAGAAGCCCTTGAACGCTTCCGGCACGTCGATGCGCACGCCCTTCAGCGCGCCGAAGGCGATGCCGTAGCAGATGGCGGAGGTGGACAGCGTGACGATCAGGGAGTTGAAGTGATACTTGACGATGAAGAAGCCGTTGATGCAGCCGCACAGCGCGCCGATGGCCAGCGCGATGAGCACCAGCACGATCGCCGGAAGGCTGGTCACCTCGGCCACCTTGAAGATGATGTAGGTCGTCATGCCGGCGATCATCGGGAAGGAGACATCCGCGCCGGTGGATACGAAGGCCAGCAGGCCGCACAGCGCGTAGATCGCGTTGACGATGATCGCGCGGGCCAGGTCGACCAGGTTGTTGACCGCGATAAACTGCCCGGAGATCACCTGGATGATCAGCGCGAGGACGATGATGATAGCGGCAACGTAAAACTCGTTTCTGCCGAGGAGCCGTTTCGTTTTCTTATTCATCTTATTCGCCTCCTCACATGATCGCCTTGGTCAGGTTTTCGACGGTCAGGTCCTTGCCGGCGATCTCCCCGGTCATGATGCCGCCCCGCATGACCACGGTGCGGTCGCACAGCCTGGAAACCTCGGTCAGGTCATCGCTGGCGACGAGGACCGCCAGGCCCTTCTTTGCCAGCTCGCGCAGGAGCGCGTAGATGTCGTACTTCGCGCCGATGTCCACGCCGACGGTGGGGCCGTTGAGGATCAGGATCTTCGGGTCTGTGGACAGCCACTTCGCCAGAACCACCTTCTGCTGGTTGCCGCCGGAGAGCGTCTGCACCGGGAGCATATGGTCGTCGGTCTTGACGTGGATATCCTTGACCCATTGCGCGGATTCGGCGATCTGGTTCGGGGCGTCCAGCGTCACACCCTTGGTGAACTTGTCGAAGTTGACGACGGTGATGTTCTCCATGATGGACACCGGCAGGAACAGGCCCTCGGTCAGTCGGTCCTCGGGAACCAGCGCGATGCCGTTCTTCGTCGCGTCCTTCACGGAGGAGATGGTCACCTGCTTGCCCGCGCAGGTGATGGTGCCGCCGGTCGCCTGCTCGATGCCGAACAGCGTGTTGCACAGCTCGGAGCGGCCGGAACCCAACTGGCCGGTGATGCCGACGATCTCGCCGGGCTGCACCTTGAAGGAAACGCCCGCGAAGCCGGGGCCGGACAGGTCTTTCAGCTCGATGGCCGGCTTTGCGTCGTACTGGATGCGCTCCTCGGCGTGCTTGTTGTCCACGTCGTTGAAGTCGCGGCCGGTCATGTAGTGGGTGAAATCCTCCTCGCTCAGCGTCGCCATGGGACCGGTGTACACGGCCTGGCCAGAGCGCATGATGGTAATGCTGTCGGAGATCTCGTACATTTCATCCAGCTTGTGGGACACGAACAGTATGGAGAGCCCCTTGGCCTTCAGGTCGCGGATGATCTCAAACAGGCGGTCGACCTCCTTGCGGGTCAGCGCCGTCGTGGGCTCGTCCAGGATCAGGAATTTCGCCTTGGCGTACAGCGCTCGCGCAATGGCGATCAGCTGCTTGGCCGCGACGGGCAGCGTTTCGACCAAGTCGTCCAGATCCAGGTCCAGGTCCAGCGTCGCCATGACCTTCTTCGCGATCTCCCGCTGCTGCCTGTGATTGTAGATCTTCTGCTTGTTGGAGATCACGGTGTTGATGGCCAGGTTTTCCTGCACCGTCAGGTTCGGGAAGACCGACATATCCTGATAGATGACCTGGATGCCCTGGTCGATGGAGATCGACGGCGAGAGCTGCTGATAGACCGTCCCGTCGAATTCGATTGTGCCGGAATCCTGCGGCTGGAACCCGGAGATCGCCTTGATGATGGTGGATTTTCCGCAGCCGTTCTCGCCGGCCAGGCAGTGCACCTCGCCGCGCTTTACTCTCAGGTCGACATTCTGCAGGGCGTGCACGCCGCCGAAGGACTTGCATACGCCCTTGCAGTCCAAGATGTACTCAGACAACGGTTATTCCTCCCTTCCCTTCGTTGTGTTCGCCTTGCATCGACAAGGCGCTGCCAAGTGTAAACCGCCCGGCAGCGCCTCAGGTTTAATGCGTATTAAACCGATGTATCAGTGGTTAGAACAGATCGTCGACGTTCTCAGCGGTCGCAACGCAGGGCGCGCTGCCGAGCAGGCAGTTGTTGCCGTCGTCCAGGACCAGCTTGACAGCCTCGTAGCCGGGAGCCGCGCCGCCGTCAGACAGGTCGGAGCCGTCGCCCACGGGCTCGCCGGTCAGCACCTTGTAGGCGGTCAGGCAGGCAACGTAGCCGGACAGCTTGGGATCCCAGGTGGTGACGCAGTAGATCAGGCCGTCCTTCAGCTGCTCGGCGTACACGGAGGGAACGCCGGCGCCGATGATCATGACCTGGCCGTCGAGGCCCATCTCTTCAACAGCCTGGGAGACGCCCGCCGCGTCGGTGGAGCAGTGGCACACAAAGCCCTTCAGGTCGGGGTTGGCCTTCAGGACCTGCTTGGCCTGCTCATAGGCGGTGGTGGTGGATTCCTTGGACTCGCAGGTGGGGATGGCGCCGTCGTTGATCAGCTCCAGGCCCGGGGCCTTCTCCTTCAGGTAATCAACCTCGCGGGTGGCGTAGTCCATGTGGGTGATGGCAGTGGTGTAGCCGACCATGATGGCGTACTTGCCCTCGCCGCCGGTGGCCTCGATCAGCGCGTCTGCCTTGGCTTCGGCGTTCGTCTGCGCGTTGAAGGCCTCGGTGTCATACAGGCAGTTGGTCAGGTTGGAAGCCTCGTGGCCGATGACGACGATGCCCTTCTCCATGGCGTCCTTGAAGGTGTTCTCCAGGGCGGCGGAGTCGTTCGGCACCACGATGATGGCGTCATAACCCTGGGTCTTGAGCTGGTCGATGATCTCCAGCTGGGAGGCGGCGTCGGTGGTGGCGGGGAACTCAACGTGCGCGTCCACGCCATACTTCTCAGCGAACTCGGTCACGCCTTCCTCCAGGCGGGAGAACCAGTCGGCAACGCCCTTCACGACGACGGCCATCTTGAACTCAGAGGGATCCTTGTCGCTCTTGAAGTTCGCGGGATCGAAGCCGTTCAGGACCTGATAGCCCTCGGCAAGCGCCGTGCCGGCGATGGTGGCGATCATGGCAACAACCAGGATCAGGGTAAGCAGTTTCTTCATGTTGTTCGCTCCTCCATTTAATAATTATCTTTCGACAGCAGTCAACCACTCTGCCGACAGATCGGGGTGAGGCGCCATTTCTCCGGCGCGTGGAGAAAACAGGGTAAACGATTACTCTGAATACGATTATATTTTAACCGATCTTAGACACAATGTCAACAGTATCTCTAGATTTTTGCGAAGAAATTTTTGCTATATTGCAGTTTCCGGCATTTTTCGCGGCTTAGGCCGGGAAATTCCATGGGAAAGACAACGGTTAGCGAACAAAACTTAATCTTGACGTTACAGGGCGAACGGAAGAAATCCCCGCGCGAACGCCGAAAAACGCGCCCGCGCGCCCATGGACGGCATGCGTTCGTGGCGCAGCCCGCCCGCGCCTTCCGGCGGCGGCTTTCCCGGAGAAAACCGTCCGGGTTCGCGCGCACAGGTGATTGACGGACTTCCTCCGGCTGTGATATAGTATCTATGGAATGCTCCTGCAATATCACGCTTACGGAGGAAGGAATCGCCATGAACAACGGGAAGCTTTCGATCAAGGAGATCGCGCGCCTGGCGAATACCTCCGTGGCCACCGTGTCCCGCGTCATCAACGGAAACGGGCGCTTCTCCAAGGAGACGGAGCAGCGCGTGCGGGAAGTGATCGATCGATACAATTACCAGCCGAACATGCTGGCGAAGAGCCTGCGCGAGGATCGCATGAAGGCGATCGGCGTGATCGTGAGCGATATCACCAGCGATTATTTCGCGGGCATCGTGCAGGAGATCGAGAGCGAGCTGTTCCGCCATGGCTATACGGCGGTGATCTGCGACACCTTTGAAAACGAGGAGGCGGAAAAGCGCTTCATGGAGATGCTCGGCAATCTCCGCTTCTCGGGCATCATCTTCGTGGGCGGAAAGCGCTCGAAGACGCTGATGAGCGATCTGCCGATCATCTATGTGGACCGCAAGCCGCCGCCGGCATCCATGGAAAAGGGCAGTTGCTTTATTGGAAGCGACAACTACCGCGGAGGCTGCCTCGCCGGAGAGCGGCTGATGGCCGCCGGCAGGCACAACCCGGCGATCGTGCTCTTCGAGGACGAGCTGGAGACACAGCGCCAGCGCCTGCGGGGCTTCCGGAAGGCGCTGGCGGATCACGGCAGGCCGCTCGACCCGCGATGCATCTTCCACGTCGAACACGTGACCTACGAGGGCGGCAGGCAGGTTACGGAGCGGATCCTGCGCTCCGGGCTCCACTGTGATTCGGTGTTCTACACCTCCGACATCCTGGCGATCGGAGGCGCGCAGTATCTGAACGAGGCTCACGTGGCCGTTCCCGAAGGAATCGCGCTGATGGGCATGGACGATATTCCCCTGAGCCGGCGCATCACGCCGCCGCTCACCACGGTGCGCCAGCAGTACCGCCGCTTCGGCGCGCTGGCCGCGGATTCCATCATCCGCATGCTGAAGGGGGAAACGGTGGAGGACCTCATCCTCGACGTCGAGCTCATCGAGCGGGCCACGGTCTGACCGGTCTTGAACGATCCTTTTCACCGAGTGAAGGAGGCTGATCCAATGGGCATGCATCTTGCGATCGACATGGGCTCCGAGAGCGGCCGCGCGATCGTCGGCTATCTGGACGGCGGCGTCCTGAGGACGGACCCGATCTATCGCTTCCGGACCCAATTCACGCGCGTCCACGGCAGGGATTACCGCAATCTCTACCGCTTCAACGATGATATCCAGCACGCGCTGTCCCTTTACGCGGAAAAGTACGGCCCACGCCTGGACAGCCTCAGCGTGTGCTCCTGGGGCGGGGATTTCTCGGTGTTGAACCGCGACGGCAACCTGAACCACCTGCCGGTCTCCTACCGTACCGTCAACACGGTCGAGCGCACGCAGCCGCTGATCGAGGCGGCGTTCGGAGAGCGGGCGCTGTATGAGCGCAACGGCAACCAGCGCATGCCCTCCGATCCGCTGCGCATGCTGCTGAGCATGAAGCTGGACGACGATCCCTCGCTGGACGACCCCAGGGGCATGTTGTTCGTGGCGGACGCCATGCACTATATGCTGGGCGCGGAGGCCTGCTGCGAGCGATCCATGCCCACCTTCGGGCGGCTGTACGATTTCCGCCGGGACGCCTGGGACGCGGAGGTGTTCGAGCGCTTCGGCCTTCCCGCCGGCCTGTGCACCAGGGTCGTCGGCCCCGGCACCTGCATCGGCCAGGTGGACCCCGCGATCGTCAGGGCGGCGGGACTGGAAGGGCCCGTCCGCATCGTCACGAGCTGTACCCATGACACCGTCTGCGCCCTGACCGCGGTGCCGGACAACGGACGCAACTGGGGCTTCATCAGTTGCGGCACCTGGGCGCTGATGGGCATTGAGACGGACGCGCCCGTAATCAACGACATCGCCTACGAGAACAACTTCAACAATTCCAGCGCCCCCTTCGGCAAGAACATGTTCAAGCGCAACATGACCGGCACGTGGATCATCGAACAGTGCAAGAGCCAGTGGGGCAGGTATTCCTACGAGGAGATCGTCAACCTGGCGGAGGGCGCGGGGGAGAACGACCTCTCCATCGACATCAACGGGCGGGACTTCTACGGCCCGGAGGACATGCTGGGCGCGATCACCGCCGCCATCCGGCGCGACTTCGGCGTGGACGTGGACCGCAACGACGTGCCCGCGATCGCCGGCATCGTCTACCGGAGCATGGTGCTGGAATACCGGCGCTACCTGGACGCCCTGCTGAAGGCCGCCGACCGCAGGATCGACCGGATCTACATGATGGGCGGGGGCAGCCGCAACCGCCTGCTTGCGCAGTACGCAGCCAACGCCTGCGGCTATCCGGTGTATACCGGGCTGTACGAGGGGAGCGGCGTGGGCAACCTGCTGCTGCAATGCTATGCCTGCGGCGAGCTGAAGGACAAGGAGTCCATGCGCCGGGTTTCCGCGAACACCTTCCCGCAGAGCGTCTATGAACCGAAGGATGTCGAAGCGTGGAACCGGCGCTATGCGGTCTTTGCGGAGCGCGTGATCCGCACAAATCTCTGGTAACGGCGCATTCAAGTAAACAAGTAAAAATAAGAAAAGGGGCGGAACGAAATGTATCTTTCAGACAGGGAGGCCAAGGACCTGATCCTTGAGATCGGCCGAAACATGAGCAGCGCGGGCTTTGTCGCGGCGAACGACGGCAATCTCTCCGTGCGCTGCGGCAAAGACGAGGTGTGGATCACGCCGACCGGCGTGAACAAGGGCGAATTGAAGGACGAGATGCTCATCAAGGTGCGCATCAGCGACAGCGCGATCCTGGAGGGCACCTGGAAGCCGACCAGCGAAACCGAGATGCACCTCAATGCCTACAGAACCGACGACGAGATCGTGTCCACGGCGCACGCCCACCCGCTGAACTGCTCCATCCTCGCCTGCGCGGGCATCGAGCTGGACCTGCCCACCACCCTCTCGGCGGTGTGCATCTGCGGCAGGATCCCGGTGATCCCATACTGCTGCTCGGGGTCCAGGGAACTGGCGGAATGCATCATCCCCTATGTCAAAAAGTATCACGTGGTAAACCTGGCAAATCACGGGCCGATCGCCTGGGGGAAGTCCCCCCGCGAGGCCTGGTACCGCCTGCAAAACGCCGAAGCCTCCGCGCGCCTCGCCCTTGGGCTGGCCAGCCTGGGCAGGCTCCGCCCGATCAACAGCGACCAGATCACCGAGGCGCTGGCCTTCCACGGGATCGACATGACGCCGGAGGGCACGGTCTGCCGCGTGGACTCCACCGCCGATCTGGAGCCGGCGATTCCCTTCAGCGAATTCATGCGGCAGCTCATGGAAAAGAAGTAAAACCCCGCGCGGAAAGGCGGGATCGTTCCCGGTCCCGATGCCAAACGCGCGCATCCGCTGCGAGTGAGGAGCACTGTCATGAGAGTTACGGAAGCGCCGTTTTTCACCGCGCTGGTTCGCATGTGCGACGATGCGCGGCGGGAGGGCTGGCACGAATGCCATGGCGGCAACCTGAGCTGCCGTCTCGGCGCGACGGAGATCACCGCCGTATCGGAGGATCTTTCGCGGACCGGCGACTGGAATCCCATCGGCGTCCGCGTGCCCGGCCTGGCGGGGGACGTGCTGCTGATCACCGCCGCCGGCCAGGTCTTTCGCAACACGGCCCGCGATCCCGCGAAATCCCTGGGCATCATCGAGGTTTCGGAGGACGGCGCCCGGTACCGCGTCCTCTGGGGTTTTGGCGGCGGCGGCAGGCCGACGAGCGAGCTGCCGGCGCACCTCGCAAACCACGAGGTCATCAAGCGCCGCTCCGGGGGACGCCTGCGCATGGTCTATCACGCGCATCCGGACAACCTGATCGCGCTTTCGTTCATACTGCCCCTGGACGAGGTCGTCTTTACCCGCGAGCTGTGGGAAATGATGCCCGAGTGCGCCATGATCTTTCCGGCCGGCATCGGGATCGTGCCGTGGATGGTTCCCGGAACCCCGCAAATCGCCGCGGCGACCATGGAAAAGATAGAGGAATTCGACATCGTACTCTGGGCGCAGCACGGCGTATTTGCCGTCGGGGAGGGCCCGGATGCCTGCTTCGGGCTGGTGGAAACCGCGGAGAAGGCCGCTTCCATACTGATCCGGGTGCTGTCCTGCGTCCCCGCGAAAAGGCAGGCGCCCGGCGCGCAGGACCTTCGGGACATGGCGGAGGTGTTTCGCCTTCCGCTGAAGGAACGCTTCCTGCAATCCCGCCGGGATTGAGTCCCTCCCGAGGCTCACATTCTTCACAGGACGGAGGCATCGCCTATGATTCAACTGCATAACGCGACGATTATCGCGCATACGGGGGAGTGCCTGTTCCACAAGGACATCTACATCCGGGACGGGCGCATCGCGAGGATCTGCGACTCGGGAACGCCCCAGCCGGAGATGGCGCCGTCGGACACAATCGACTGTTCGGCGTATTTCGTGAGCCCCGGGCTCGTGAACCTGCACGCCCATACCGCAATGAACATCTTCAAGGGGATCGCCGAGGACGTCGCGGCGGAGACTTGGTTCAACGAGATGATCTGGCCCTATGAGAGCAGGATGACGGAGGAGGACATCTATACGGGCACGCTGCTGGGCATCGCGGAGATGCTCAACAACGGCGTGACCGCGGCGGCGGACCACTATTTCGGAGAGGAGCAGGTGCTGCGGGCGGCGAAGGATACCGGGATCCGCATGGACATCGCCCCGACGGTATTCGGCATGGCCCCCGACTTCCGGGACAGGCTTGCGCAGGTCAGCCGGTTCATACGGGATCACCAGGGCGATTCGCCGAGGATCCGCCTGCGCTTCGGCCCGCATGCGGATTACACCTGCCCGGAGGATACGCTCGGGGAGATCGTCGACGAGGCGAAGAAGATGCGGCTGCCGATCCACCTGCACCTCAGCGAGACAGAATTGCAGGTTGAGCAGTCGCTGCGGCGCACCGGGAGGACGCCCTTCCGCCGCCTGTACGACGCCGGGGGCTTTGACCTGCCGGTGCTCGTCGCGCACGGCCTGTGGGTGACGGAGGACGATCTCGCCTGCATCAACGCCGACACATGGTTCGCGTTCTGCCCCAAGACCTACATGCGGCTTGCGTCCGGGCGGGGCGGCTTCTTCGACCTGGCGGACCGGCTGCAATACGGCTTTGGCACGGACGGCGCGGCCAGCTCGGGAAACGTGAGCCCGCTGGAGCAGGCGCGGCTGTTTGCCATGCTGGAGAAGTTCAACCGCGGAGACGCGACGCTGTACCCGGCGCTGGAGGTGTGGCGGCGGCTGATGGCGGGCCATGCCGTATTCGGCGCGGGGACCGGCAGGGTGGAGGAGAACGCCGTCGCCGACCTGGTCGTCTGGGACCTGCAGACCCCGGACACGATGGCGTATTACCACCCGGTTTCGGCGATCCTGTACGCCGCCAACAGCGCAAACGTGCGCTATACCATGGTGGAGGGCGAATTCCTGAAGTACGACGGGGCCCTGAAGCCGGACTTCGCCGAAATCGCGCGCGTGGCGAAGCGCCTGCAGAAGGACCTGCTGTCCCGGGGCAAGGGGACGGCGAAGGTGTACTATTGAGCGGACATGTGTGCCTTTGCGGGGCATGGCGCCGATTTTGGCCGATCTGAGACATTGACAGATCGCAAAGGATACGTTACAATTTTTACAGGTGCGTGTTCCGCGGCGCAATGCGCTTTCGACAATCGTTGCGAGGAGGTCATTTCCATGAAGATCCAGGCGGTCAGACTCTATGAAAACGGCTACATGCTCCAGCCCTTCGCCATGGGCGGCGAGGGCATGGAGGGACTCGACCCGTCCGTCCGCTACCGCTCCAGCCTGCAAAACTACGTGATCGACACCGGCAGCGAGGTGATCCTGGTGGACACCGGCATGCCCGACGGCGTGCCGAACCAGGTGCCGGACGCCAAGACCCCCATCTACATGGGCGCGCGGATTCAGGACTACCTGCCCGCGCTGGCGGCGCTGGGCTACGGGCCGGAGAACGTGTCGAAGATCCTGGTCACCCACAAGCACGCCGACCACACGGGACTTTTGAAGGCGTTCCCGAACGCCGTGATCTGCGCCTCCCCCGAGGAGGCCGCCAGCGACGAGCTGAAAACCCTGCCCAACGTGCGGGCGGTGACCTTCAAGGACGGCCCCTACTACAATTTCGAGGCCAGCGAGAAGATCGCCGACGGCATTTACTACCTCCCGGCGAAGGGCCACACCAAGGGCAACAGCATCGTGATCGTCGAGGACGGCGGGCTGTTTTACATGATCCACGGCGACGTGACCTACACCGACGAGGCGCTGTACGCGAACAAGCTGTCCGTGGTGTTCGAGGACGTGACCGCGGCGCGCGCGACGCTGGATAAGGTCCGCGCGTTCATCGCCGCGCATCCGACGGTGTACCTCTCCACTCACACGCCGCTGGGCGTCGAGAACCTGGAGAACAGGGCCGTGGTCGACCTGGACAACCCGCCTGAGAGCATCCCGCCGACGGAGGTCGCCGCGGCGCAGGCCACCGGCAAGTACATCTGCTCCGTGTGCGGCTACGTCTACGACCCCGCCGAGCACGACGGCGTGGCCTTCGACGACCTGCCCGGGGACTGGAAGTGCCCGCGGTGCAAGCAGGGGAAGGACAGGTTCAACCCGGCGTAAGCCACCACAATCCGATGACGGAGGGAAGAAGAATGATCACGAATGACATGAACATCGTTGAGCTGAAGCATTTCATTCTTCGCGAGGTCTGCCGCCTGGCGTGGGATAACGCGCTGACGCAGGAGAACACCGACAGGATCGTCGCCGAGGTCAGCCCCGGGCCGAAGCCCGAGTACCGTTGCTGCGTCTACAAGGAGCGGGAGATCGTGCGGGGCAGGATACGCCTCGCCATGGGGCAGAGCCCGGACGTGCTGAACCCGACGGACAACGTGGTCGCCGTGATCCCGGCGGCCTGCGACGATTGCCCGATCCAGGACTACTCCGTATCGGATATCTGCCGCTTCTGCCTGGGCAAGGCGTGCCTGAATTCCTGTCGCTTCGGGGCGATCTCCCCGGGCGACAAGAAGATGCACATCGACGTCAACAAGTGCAAATCCTGCGGCCAGTGCGCCAAGGCCTGCCCGTTCGGGGCCATCATCCATCGGGAACGCCCCTGCAAGAAGGCCTGCCCCGTGGGCGCCATCTCCTATGACGAAGCCGGCCTGTGCAGGATCGACGAATCGAAGTGCATCCACTGCGGCCACTGCATCCACAGCTGTCCCTTCGGCGCCATCGGCTCAAAGACCTTCGCGGTGGACGTCATCCGCGCCATACTGGCGGGAAAGCGCGTCGTCGCCATGTGCGCGCCGGCGACGGAGGGCCAGTTCGGCAAGGAGATCGGCATGGCGTCCATGAAGGCGGCGCTCAAAAAGGCGGGCTTCGCGGACATGGTGGAGGTCGGGCTGGGCGGCGACATGACCGCGGCCTATGAGGCGATGGAATGGATCGAGGCGCGGAAGGAGGGCAGGATCATGACCACCTCCTGCTGCCCCGCGTTCATCTCCATGCTCCGGCACCATTTCCCGAAGATCTACGAAGAAAACAAGTCCTCCACGGTGTCGCCCATGGTGGCGGTGTCCCGGTACCTGAAATCGCTGGACCCCGATTGCGTGACCGTGTTCGTCGGCCCCTGCATCGCCAAGAAGGGCGAGACGCTGAATACGTTCGTCGTGGACTCGGCCGACTACGCGCTGACCTACGGCGAGATCGTCGCGCTGCTGGATTCCAGGGGGATCGCCATTGAGCCGGTGGAGGAGGACTATCAGGAGGCGTCCGTGTTTGGCAAGCGCTTCGCCGGCAGCGGCGGCGTCGCCAACGCCGTCATGGAAGCCATGCAGGAGATGGGGGAGGATGTCTCCGGCATCCGCCTGATGACCTGCGCCGGCGGCGACGAATGCAAGAAGGCCATGATGCTCCTCAAGAACGGGAAGCTCGACGCGGACTTCGTCGAGGGCATGATCTGTCCCGGCGGCTGCGTCGGAGGCCCCTCCAAACACCAGGCGGAGACCGTCGTCATCAAGGCCCGAGGGGAACTGCTGCGCCACGCGGACGGCCGCAAGATCCTGGACAACCTGAAGAACTATCCGATGGACAAATTCTCCATGTACCGGGACGGGCGCATGCACGATACCGAAGAATAACCGCCCCGCGCGGCGCTCCGGCGTCGCAGATGCATTGAAGAAAGAGGGTACTCCATGACATCATGGAGTACCCTTAAACACCGATCAGGGCTGCAACCGCGGAGATTCCCCGAAACCGCCGAAGCGCAGGAGGGGAATCTCCGCTTGTCGTATCAGGCTGCGGGCGTCGTTTCCGACTGATCTGCGAACCAGTCGTTCATCATGGCGTCCAGCATCGCGCCGTCGAAGTACGCTTCATAGGAAGGCAGCCCGCCGCGGATGTTCAGCTTGCCCGCGAAGCCGTCCAGCACGGCGTTCGACGTCACCGGGATCGGCAGATCGATGCTGCAGCCGTCCTCCACGCCGTTCCCCTTTGAATCCATCAGGCACCACAGGGCGCTGGACATCATATACGTCAGGCCCTCCGCGTCGCTGGCGAGCTGAACGCAGCAGGAGCCGCCGCTCGTCTTTTCGCCGATGAGCACCGCACCGGCCTCCTGCACGATGATCGGGAACAGGTTGCCGCAGGAGAAGGCGTAGCGGGTGGTCAACACGCCGTAGTTGAAATCGTACCTGATTTCCCGGTCCTTCTCGTCAAACACGCCGTCAAAATTCGCGTCCGCCTCATAGATCAGCGTCATCTTCTGCCCCGTCAGCCTGTTCACGCCGTACAGCCGATCCTGGCCCGTGGTCACGGCCAATATCGCCATCAACACGTCCGAGCTGCCGCCTCCGTTGGCGCTCAGGTCAAATATCACGTTTTTGATCTCCGGGTTTTCCGAAGCCCTTTTAAGCCCCGCGATGACGGTCCCGAAGCCGTCCTGGGGGAGTTCGCCTTCGCCGCTGTAATAGCGGTTCCACGCGGCCTCGTCCGGCATGAAGGAATCCAGGCGGAGGATCGCGGTATGGCCGGATTCGATGTAAGTCTCCTCGCCCCAGACACCGTCCCGCTGCATCGGTATGTACATGTTGGCAAGCTGCCTCATGTTGGTCGGGCTGTCGAGCAAGTCCCCGATGATTTTGATCGTCATGGTGCATGCGTCTACGGCGCTTGCGTGATCGATCGCGCTGTTGCCCATGAAAACGGTGTGGCCGTCGCTCAGGTATTCCATAAACAGCTCGTTCATGGCGGACAGGTATTCCGGGAGATCCGCCGATAACAGGCGCGCCTTGATGGCTTCTCCCGCTTCGCCCAGATCGGTCAGCGCCCGGTCCAGGCCGACCTCGGCGATCGCGCCGTCCAGCACAGCCTTCCCGGGGTGTCCGAAGAAATAATCGAAAGCGAAGCAGAGATCGGCGTAGCTTTGCTTTACGATGTCCGCCGGCCTTTCCGCCCCTTTGAGCTCGGCGGCAAATCGTTCGGAATCGAAGAAGCCCTCGGGGGAATCTCCTTCGAGACTCATGACCTCCGCATATAGGTTTTCGCCGTTGTAGAGCAGGTGATTGGTGGCGACGTCCGCCATCATGTTGGTCAGCGTGGAGACAGGCAGGTAGATGTCGTTTTCGTCCGAATAGATGCGGATGCCGTACTTCGCGAAGTCAAATACGACGGGCATAGGCTCCCCTTCGTATTCCACGCCCATGACGCGGATAAAGGGCACGCTGGTATCCTTCCAGCGCCTGCCCCGGTTTTCCAGCGGATAGGGCAAATCGCAGAAGCTGTTCCAATCCCGCGCCGCGATCACGCCGACGCCTGCGTCGCAGAGGATTTCAACGCCGGCTTCGTTGGCCAGGATGCAGACGCCTTCCCGGCTCTCCCGCAGGGTCAGCGGCTGCTGGAACATGTATTGCGCATACTCGATCATCCCCAGATAGGGAATGTTGGGCGTCGAATCGTAGAAGCGCAGGGGCAGCTCGCCGGCTTCCTCCCCGGAGGAGAACACCTTCACCGTCTTTTCCGCAAACGTCGGCGCCTCCGCGGCCGCGTCGGTTGCGCTCGACGCTTCTTCCGCCTCCTGTCCCTGCGCCGCCCACTGGCGGTAATACGCTATGGCCTTTTTGTAATCCTGCTCCACGCCGTTGCCCTCCTCGTACAGACAGGCAAGGCCTGCATAGCCGTCCGCGACGTCCTGCTCCGCCGCCTGCTGGAAGTACTCCAGCGCCTTGGCGTAGTCCTGCTCCACGCCGTTGCCCTCCATGTAGAGGGCGCCGATTTTGGGCAGCGCGTAGGCATTTCCCAGATCGACGGCCTGCCGGAAGTATTCCGCGGCCTTTGCATAATCCTGCTCCACGCCGTTGCCCTGCGCGTACAGGTCGCCGAGGCCGGCGAAGGCATAGCCGTAGCCCTGGTCCGCGGCCAGCTGGTAGTATTCCAGCGCCTTTGCGAAATCCTGCTCCACGCCGTTGCCCTCGGCATACATCGACGCCAGGTTCCCCTGCGCGTAGACATAGCCCTGATCCGCCGCCTGCTGATAGTACTCCGCCGCCTTCGCATAGTCCTGCTCCATACCGTAGCCCATGGTATACAGCCAGCCGAGGTTGGTCAGCGCGTAGGCGTTGCCCGCTTCCGCGGCTGGCTGATAGTACTCGGCTGCCTTTTCGTAGTCCTGCTCCACGCCGTCGCCGAACAGGTACATGTTGCCGATGTACGCCGTCGCGTCCATGTCGCCCATTGCCGCGGCGCGCTGGTAGAGCTCCATGGTCTTATCGAAGTCCAGCTCCACGCCTTCGCCGTGTCCGTACAGATAGGCGATGTACACCATGGCCTCCGTATCGTCCAGGTCCGCGGCCTGCTGCCAGTATTCCATGGCCTTGTCGTAGGACTGTTCCACGCCGTCGCCGCCGTAGTACATGGTGCCCAGCTCGACCAGGCCCTTCGTGTCGCCCTGATCCGCGGCCATCTGATAGTACTCCATCGCCTTCTCGGCCGACTGCTCCACGCCCGCGCCTCTATGGTACAGAAGCCCGATGTTGGTCAGCGCCCGCGCGTCGCCATGATCCACGGCCATCTGCAAGTATTCCAGCGCCCTGGCGTAGTCCTGTTTCACGCCCTCGCCGTGGTAATACAGGCCGCCGATGTTCCGCCAGCCCTCCGCGTTGCCCTGATCCGCGGCCTGCTGCCAGTATTCCATGGCCTTCTCGTAGTCCTTTGCCTTCCATGCGTCCTCGCCGGCCTGGCAGAGTTCCTCGCCCGTCATCGCCGCGTCCCCGGCCGCCGCGACCTCGGCGACGCCGCTGCTGCTCAGCGCGATCATGCAGACGATCAGGATCAACAGAATTGCTCTCTTCATGGGTTCTTGCCTCCGTTCTTCATGATCTCTATACTGAAACAGGTCCGTCCGCGAACGCTGTTCCTCTCGCTCATTGCTTCCGCGCATGTCGGAAAAGAGCCGGATTCATCATGATCTGCCGCCGTAGCCGGCCTGCGGCAATCGGGCAAACCGGGCCCGTGGGTCGGTCGCGCTATTGCGCATTGACAAACCGGCGCATCAGCATTTCCTTCTGGAGAAGCAGCTCTTCCTCCGCGTCCGTTTCATCGTTGTAGACAAGTCCGACCGCGTAGCGCGTGACGACGGCCAGCATCAGGTGAAGCGTCGCGGAGAACATCTTCTTTTGAGGGATGTCCGTGCGAAGCGTGCCGTCCTGCAGGGCCTTCTGATAGATCTTTCCGAACCTGCGCTCCAGGCCCTTGACCATATCCAGGTACGGCTCCATCTCTTCCTCGGAGATGGCTTCGCTCACCAGGTAGATATTGAAGAACTGGTTGAAGCGGAGCAGGTTCTTGTGGTTGCGGTACAGGTCGAGGAAGGAATCCAGGTAGGCTTCAAAGATGCCCGCCGCCGTCCTGTCCGGCTTTGCCGCTTCCTTGCGCTCGTCCTCCCGGGCATAGTTTTCCCAGGCCCATGTGCTGATGGCCAGCACCAGCCTGGGCTTCGTGCTGTAGTAGCGGTACAGCGAGGAGACCGCGATGCCGGCGGCCTTCGCCACGTCGACCATCGTGACCCTTTCGATGGTGTTCTCCGCGAAGATGCGGAACCCGTTCTCAAGGATTCGCTGGTTCTTCGCCGCCATCTCGATGGCGTCCTTCTCAAGGTTCCTGCCCATGGCGCACCCTCCGGCATGAAAACAGTATGCACTGTACTGTTGTAGATATTCTACAACAGTAAGCCCGAAAAGTCAATCCCCTTCCGCGAGTATGCGGGAGGTGGTATGTGTTGTAATCATACACGGTATGGGGAGCTTTTTCGCTTTGGGGTGGCGGCAAGCTGCGATTTTGGTATGAAAGTAAGCAGGGGATTGTCTGGGAATCTGGTTTTAGCGCCAAAGCGTTTGCATGCTCAGGAGCGAGATCAAAGAATCGTGCGCGTTATTTTTGTGGACACACCGGGCCAAATCCGTTATAATGGACGTAACATAAGCTCCCGGGACGAACGGAAAAGTCGGAAGTGAACAGACAGCCAACCATAATAAGAAGGGATTCACAAACCCGCAAACCGAACCTGTTGTAGAATGACAATGGATGGGAGGGCGCAAAAGACATGAAGGTGATTTTTTACAGCATACAGGATTATGACAGAGAGTGTTATAAGCGTTACCAAAAAGACTATAGGATGATTTTTCTGGAATCCAGACTGGATGAAAGCACGGCTGTGTTTGCCTTTGGCTGTGATGTCGTCGTTGCCTGTCCGTTTGATGTGATCAATGCGGCGGTGCTTGACGAACTGGTAGAAGCCGGAGTGAAGCTTCTGGCGATGCGTTCGGCAGGATACAACAATGTGGATGTTGAATATGCCAGAGGGAAACTCCCCATCGTCCGGGTGCCGGATTACTCGCCGTACTCGGTAGCGGAATTCGCCGTTACACTGATGATGACGGTGATACGCAATCCACATAAAGCCTACATCCGCACCAGAGCCCATGATTTTTCCATCAACCATCTGGCGGGATTTGAGATTCACGGAAAAACGGCAGGCATCATCGGAGAAGGAAGAATCGGCAAATGTACCATCGATATATGCAGAGGTCTGGGCATGAAGATTCTGGTCAATACCCCGCATCCCCAGGGGCTCCCTGACGTGGAATATGTGGGACTTGACGAGCTTTACGCCAGAAGTGATGTCATACAGCTCCATTGTCCGTTGACGAAGGACAACAGGCATATGATCAACGATGATGCCATCGCGAAAATGAAGCCCGGCGTAGTGATCGTCAATACGGCAAGAGGCGGGCTGATCGATACCCAGGCCTTGATACGCGGCCTGCTGTCCAGGAAAATCAGGGGAGCAGGTCTGGACGTTTACGAGAATGAGGCGGGAACCTTTACCGTGGATTACACAGAGGATATTCTGGCGGACGAGCAGCTCCAGGTATTGCTGGGATTCCCCAATGTGGTAATCACGGCGCACCAGGCTTACTTTACCAGTGAATCCTTGAACAATATCTGTGATACCACCATGAAGAACATCAAGGAATTCTTTGAGAAAGGGTCCTGCGTGAACATGATCAGGGGTGGCAAGAATTGACGGGATTTTTCAAACGAAAATCTGCGATTGAATCTTCTTTCAGGGCATCGTTGATCGTTCTGCTCCTTTCGGAATTGACTTCGCTGATGGGCCCCTTGGTTGACGGGATCATTATCTCCACTTTTTGGGAGAATCCGGGGTCAAGGAATTCGGCATCATCAATCCGCTGTTGATTGCCTATAACGCGCTGGGTTCAGTATTTGCCGTGGACACTGTGACCCTGTGCACCAGGCTCGTCGGAAAGGGTCAAACAAAAGAGGCGAGAGGGGCTTTCTCGGTCGCTTTTTTCTGGATCCTTGGGCTGTCGGTCGTGATCACGGCAGCCCTTCTTGCTCTGGCGGATCCAATGACGCGGCTGCTGGGCGCCTCGCCGGATACCGGAGAAATATTCATAGAGGCCCGTAACTATTATCTTGGGATCACCGCCAGCTTTCCGGCCATCAACCTGATGTTGTACCTGACCTCGTTTATGCAGGTGGACAATGACCGTGGCAGGGCGCTGGCATCCACGATCGTCCTTACGGTTTCGGATATCGCCGGAGACCTTCTGGTGGTTCTGGTGCTCAAAGGCGGTATGCTGGGAATGGGACTTGCGACTTCCGCCGCCAACTATCTGGCGTTGATCGTGCTGTTGCTTCATTTCGCGCGAAAGAGCAGCCTGTTCAAACCCACACTTCGAAAGCTTCCATGGAGACTTACGGGAACCATGCTGTCGAATGGCGCCGTGGCATTGGGGACACTGCTGGGGAATGCGCTCATGTTCATCATCATGAACCGGATCATCATCGGCCGGGCTGGCGAAGGCGTGGCGTTGCTGGTGTTTACGGTACAGAGAAATGTATTCAATATCCTGTCGTGTGTCGTCAAGTCCGTCGGAAGAGTCGTCATGACGTTTGCCGGCTTCTTTTACGGCGAAAAGAACCGGGATGATATGGCGGAGCTCTTCCGCGTCGCGGCGAAATACATCATCTTTCTGGCAGGGGGCAGTGCAATCGCCGGGATCATTTTTGGCACCCCCGCTGTCTTCCCTGTTTGTCGGAGGGAATACAGATGCGATACCGAAGGCGGCGGCGGCTGTCCGCATCATCTCTGCCGCGCTCCCGTTCCTGACTGCAAATGTCGCATATGAATGCTTCTTCCGTGGCGCGGGCAGGCGGGCGCCTTCCATTGGCCTGACGATTCTGAGGGACTTCCTTCTGGCTGTGGCAGGCTCGTTTGCGTTGGCTGCTATTCTGGGTGTGGAAGGGGTCTGCTGGGCTATTTTGATCGCCCAGATTCTTCTCCTGATCGGGACTGCAATCGCGGTCGGGATTCGATGCGGAAAGAAAGATAAGAGCTTTGTCGAAATTGCGCTGTTTCTGCCGGATGATTTTCATGTCCCGCCGCAGGACTGCCTGTACCGGGTCATTACGGAAGAGAAAGAATGCGCGTCCTTATCGCTGGAGATAAGCAGTATGACGGGAAACCTCTCTGCCGGGAATCGGATGTTTTTGCAGTGAATGCACCGCTGAACTTTGTGGCAGCAATAGAATTCTTTTTCAATGTCCTGGCTGCCGGATCCACTTATATCGTGGTTGATACGGATACGGTAAAAAACCCGGAGAAACTGACCGCTTTCTATGCTTCCCGGAAAGTTACAGCCACCTTCATGACTCCGTCACTGTTTCGCTCCATTATGCAGTTCAATCCTCAGATGCGCTGGATCGGGATCGGCGGAGAACCCTGCGTTAAGATCTTTCATGATCAGATCACCCTGTATAATGGCTATAACATGAGTGAAGCTGGGAAGGACATTGCCTTGTTCCTGATCGAAGAGGCTATGGCACTGACTCCTATCGGGAAAAACCAGGGAGGAGAAGAAATCTTTCTCCTGGATGAAGAGGGGAAACCAGTTCCAGACGGAGGGATCGGAGAGATCTGCTTCAAAAATGAGTATGTCAGAGGCTATATCGGACTTCCGGAGAAAACGGCTGAAGCCTGGCATGACGGGTTGTTCCATACCGGTGATCTCGGCAAACGCCTTCCGGACGGCAATGTCATTCTAATGGGACGCAATGACGATATGATCAAGATCGCCGGCAACCGCATCGAGCCGGAGGAGATTGCAGGCGCCGCCAAAAGGGTTCTGGGCCTCGGCTGGGCAGCAGCCAAAGGCTTTGTCACCCCGGAGCGCTCCTTCATAGTGCTGTACCATACAGACGATGTGGACCTGGACCCGGAAGAGAGCAGAGCGGCATTGGCCAAGGTTCTGGCCAGCTATATGCTGCCTTCGTATTGTGCCAAGCTGGACAGGATACCGCTGCTTCCAAACGGAAAGCTGGATAAAAAGGCCCTGCCCGTTCCGGATCTGAACCTCTATCGGGCGGAATACGCGGCGCCTGAGACGGAACTGGAAAAGCGTCTGCTGGCGGGTTTTGAGAAGGTTCTTGAAATGGATCATCTCGGCGTGAATGATGATTTCTATGAGTTGGGCGGCGATTCCCTGAGGGCGATCTGCCTGATCACAGACCTCGGGGATCCGGTCCTGAACGTGCCGCTCCTTTATAAAAACCGAACCGTACGCACTCTGGCAAGGGCTATGCAGGCGGATACGATCAATCAGGGGAAGAGCATCGAGCATCGGGACGGAAACGCCCGGGAGCATGCGCAGCCTCTGGTTCCCATGCAGTACCATTTATTGGACAATCAATTGTATACGCCGTATTCCACTTTTTGCAATATGCCGGCCTTCCGGCGGATGCCGAAGGAAGACGTGGACACGGATAAACTCCTTCATGCCTTTGAGGTGCTGATCCGAAGCCATCCGGCCCTCCAGTCTTTTATCCGGCCGGATGAAGACTTCATGTATGTCCAGTATATCGATCCGGACTATATGCCGACGCTGGAAGTGGAGCGCGTCACGGAGCGGGAACTGGAATCGATAAAGGAAACGCTGATCCGGCCCTTCAAGCTTCTCAATGCCCCATTATACCGTTTCCGGATCTTTGAGACGGAAAGCCATAACTGCGCATCATGATGCGCTTTCTTTGCATTCTTGCTGAATGCGTTCATACTGAATTTGCTGAAGTCACCAATCTGTGCTGTGTTGATGGCAGCATAGCTTCGTAATGCCAACTGCTGGAGCGGAGCAGTTCGACCACCAGCGGGTCGGTGATCTCCGGGTCGGTGTGTCCCTCCGCGTCGCGCTGGAAATCGTCAACGGCGTGTTCCCAGGTATTGTGGTGGAATGGCTCCGTCACTTCATAAGCCCCGATGCCGGACAGGATCGGCGCGTAGAGCACCGGGCGGTCCACGACTTCCGGGTGCCTGATCGCAAACCGGCTGGCGGTCATGGTGCCCAAGCTCCAGCCAAGCAGATCCAGACGCTCGCGCCCGGTTTGACGGCCTATGGCCTCGACTGCCGCGGCGATGTCCTCGGCCGCGTAATCGGAATCCGGCATGAAGCCGTCCTCCACATCGCCGGACTGGCCAAAGCCCGCGATGTCCAGCCGCCAAACGGCGTAGCCGTTCCTGGCCAGGAACCGCACGAGGCTGTAATCCCCGTAGTCGATGTCAAACTCGTGGGAGGAATAGGTCACGCCGTGAGTCAGCAGTATGTTCCGCCGCGTCGCGCTGCCCCTCAGGCTCACACAGTCGAGGTGCAGCGCGACTCCATTGCGCTCGAGGGGAAGGACGGAATAATCATATTCCGGGGTGTCAGTCTCATAGGGGTCGCCCGTGGCAGGCTCAGCCATGCAGCTCAGTCCTGTCAATGCCAGCAAAAGTGCCAGCAGGAAGGAGAGGATTCTTGTTTTCATGACAGGCTCTCCTGCCTTCCTCGCGGATTCGCCGGTTTATCGCTTATCCTTGTCGATAAACTCCAGCGTAATCGTCGAAAGCAGCGCAAAGGCGAGTATGAACGCAACCAGGTGCAGCCAGTAATCGACGACGTTTCCCTCCGTGGCTTCATAGTCGGGCTTGTAGCTGGCCGCGGCGGCCTTTTCCTCGAGGAAGGCTTTGACATCGCTCTCGCCGATCATGTCGATGATGTTCCCGAGCTTTGTCGAGAAGGTGTAGCTGGCCGCCCGACCGGCCTGTATATCCGGATTGGTCGCCAGCCAGTCCACCGCTTCGCCGACGGTGGTCTCGGCGTTGATGAGCTGATCCCGGTTCTCCTCAATCAAGCCCGAGGAAGCGACGGCTGCCGCCAGATCGCCGACGGTCAAGTCCGTCAGCACGGGTTCCTCCTTCAGCTTTACGAAGGTTTCGGATTGTTCCAGAGCGTCCCACGCCTCGCCGACGGTGAATGCGCTGCCGATTTTCACGGCCCGAAGCTCGGCGACGGTGGGATTGTCCTTATCCTGCAACAGATCCAGCGCCTGGCCCAGCGTGACCGTACCGCCGATCTCGCTGTCCTTCATCTTCCCGATCATGTCGGAAATCGTGACGAACGGGCGGTTGTTCGTGTCCGCCTGCGCGGCGATGACCTTGAGCCCGGGGTTGGAGATGGTGAAATGCGTCAGCGGCTTCGTCCACCCCGGCAGCGTCAGCATGCCGCCGGAGAACACCAATTGAAAGATCAGCACGAAGGGCATGATCGTCATGGCCGTGGTGGTCGTCCGCGCCAGCGAGGACACCCACAGCGACAGCATGTCCGAGGCGTAGACGATCAAAAACATCGAAATGCCCAGATCCACGATGAACCACTGGGTGAACAGCGGCGTGGCCAGATCGTACCGCACGCCGGTCAGCTTGGTCACATACAGCGTCACGCCCGTCTGCATCAGGCACAGCAGCGCCTGATACAGCATATGGGAGAATATGTAGGAGCTGATGTGCATGCCGGAGCGATGCTCCCGCTTGACCACATCCCGCTCGCGGCAGATGACCTGGATCGAGTTGAAGCAGCCGTTCCAGATGCACACGCACACCAGCGCGAACGACCCCATGATCGTGCCTTCCATGTTCAGGAACATCTTCTTGCGGATCACCATGCCCACGAGGCCGGCGATCAGCGCCGCCATGGGCAGCACCTTCCAGTCGCTCTGGTAGACGAACATGCGCAGCAGCTTGCCCAGATAGATCCACACCTGTGCGCCGCGCCCGCGATGGAGCGCCTTGAATTGCCGGCTATTCATATCGCTCATGCCGCACCTCCGACCTTCTGCCTGTCCGCGTACTTCATGACAAACTCGTCCGCCAGGCCGTCGCCGCCCTCTTCCTTGCGGTTGACGGACTTGACGATCTGCTCCATCTTATCGCGCCCGAAGAACGCCCGCGCGTCCTCGATGCTGCCGTACCAGGCCAGGCGACCCGTGCGGGCGGAGTCCTTCGCCAGCACGATCACGTCGTCGAACAGGTCGATCACGCGGTCCGGCGTATGGGTGATGACGATGACGATCTTGCCGGTGTCGGCGATCTTGCGAAGCTGCACGAACAGCTCCCTCGCCATGACGCCGTCGAGGCCGGAATCGGGCTCATCCAGTATGAACAGGGAGGGGTTGGAGATGAACTCCATCGAGATCGACAGCCGCTTCTTCTGGCCGCCGGACAGCTTTTCGACCAGGTTGTTCTTCACCGGCGTCAGGCCAAAGATCTCCATGACCTCGTTCACGCGCTCCCTGCGCTGCGCGGCGGAGACATCCTGCGGGAGGCGCAGCTTCGCCGCATCCAGAAGCGTGTTCAGCACGGTGTCCTTGCCGCGCATCATCTCGGACTGCGGCACAAAGCCCACCTCATATTGCATCTTCTTGTAGTGCTTGTACATGTTGATGCCGTTCAAAAGCACCTCGGCCTTCGCGGGCTCGTAGCCGTTGATGGCGTTCAAATACGTGGTCTTGCCCGCGCCGGAGCCGCCCAGCAGCAGCACCATGTGGCCCTGGGGAATGGCCATGTGGATGTCGCGCAGGAGCACCTTCTTGTGGAAGAAATCCGTCGCGCTGCGCTCCTCGAGGTTGACGGTGAGCCCCTCGTCCATGACCGCCGCGCTGCCGTGGCTGGCCAGCCGGGCCAGCTCGGCCTTGATGTCCTCCACCTTCCACTGGGGCTGGTACTTTTTGCCGAAGCCCCAGAGCATCGCCGGGATCCAGCTGGTCACGCTGGTCAGCCACAGCCAGCACCAGCGCCTCTTCACGCCGTAGACCTCGATCAGGCCCAGCACCACGCGGATGTGGTAGACGAGACGCACCATCGTCAGGCTCAGGGCAAGGACCGCGAGCAGCAGGTCCCTGACGGTGACCGTCTCCGCCTCCGCGGGCGTGTAATTCATCAGGATCGTGAGCACGCTGAGGACTATCGAGCCCAGCGTAACCATGCTGTACACGCGCCCCTCCGACTCGCGCCCGGCACAGCGCGCCAACTGGTATTGGCGCGCCACGGGTACCAGCGCCCACCAGGGCTTGAGCCCGGACTTTTTGAACAGTCCCCACAGGCCCGCGACGTACAATACGGCAAAGGGCAGCGTATAGTCGAGACTGGAGTCCAGCAGGATGACCGACAACAGCTTCAGTATGTTCACTTGCACCATCTCCTTTTGTTGAACGTTCTATTGTATACACATCAAGCGGCTTCTGTCAGGAAGCGCGCCATATCGACCCGGACCCAGCCCGTGCCCCCGACAACCCTCAGCCACAGCGTCAAATCCCTCGGCACGACCACCATCTGGCAGACCGTCACGGCGACATCGTCCTTCAGCAGCGCGAAGGCGTCGGAATCATCGTAGTTCCGGCCCACGACCAGCGCGTCGGAGGCGTAGTCGCCCCAGGCCATGACCACCGAACAGGTAGGGGGAACCCGCCGATGCGCTCTACCGCGTTGACGGCTTGAAGCTGCTCCACGGTCAGGCCGGAGGTCTCGGCGGCGCCCTCAAGGAACTGCGCGATGCGCCAGGGCGTCTGCCGCGTCTGGGCCGCGACGATGGGACCCCTTTCAAACGATCTCTCTATATACTAACACATTTTGCGTCACAAAAGCGTCTGTTACGGCCATTGTTAGCATATAGACATAAAAACTTAACACTTGTAGCGTGAAATACAAGCGTTACTTTCCCGGGTGACAGTTCTTAACAAATGAATTATCCACATGCAAACGGGAGGTACAATGCAGTATGCCCTTGGGACAGAAACCGGTGCTGTTCAATCTTATACCACATCGATTCCGACAATAACAAACGCCGGAAGCTATCACGTCTGGTACAAAGTCGAGGGTGATGGAAACCACAATGACACGGGTGCGCAGAAGCTTTCAATCACCATAACCAAGGCCGAAGCAGCCGTGCCGACCATCGAAAGCAAGGCATACACTGGCCAGAAGCAGACGGCGGATGTGGCGGCAAGTGACCGATACAACGTTACCACGAACGCAGGCGGCACCGATGTCGGCTACTACAGTGTCGTGCTGACCCAGACAGACGCTGACAAATATAAGTGGGGCGACAGCACGGATGCGGCAAAGACGCTGCAATTCCAGATCACGATGTCCACGGCCAATACTGTGACCGTGGACATCAAGGGCTGGGCAAAAGGCGAGCAAGCAATGCTCCGACTGCGACCTTCGGCACGGCGACCTATACCTACGCCGCCTTCCGATCCCCTGCTTTCGGGTGACGCGCATCCCCCCCGGATCGATGAAACAGGCTATGCCGCTATAGATCGGCGTCTGGCTGCTGGCCGTCGTGCGCCTTCCACGCGCACGCCGTCACGCGCATATCGGTGAATACCGCGGTGAAGGAGGAGTCCTCCGGTGAACAGGCGTAGACGCCGAAGTGGACGGCGCCCTTCGCTTCGTGCATGTGGCAGACGCGCATCTGCCGCCACAGCTCGCCGTCTTCGGAGCACTCGATGCAGAAGTCGTCGTTCCGGCGGCTCAGGCGATACCACATCGCCTTCACGTCTGCGGGCACTTCCGTCGTCGCCCAGTCGGAATAGCCGTGATTGGTCACGACCGAGCCGAGGTGCTGAAAGACGTCGTTCTCGTATTCGATGGAAGCTTTCAGCCAGTTTTCACTGTCGAGGTACATGGCGATCCCGCACTGGTCGAAGCGGTGGCTGCTGGATTCAAAGCTGGTCTTGACGATGAAGCTGAAGAACTGCTCCTCCGTTTCCATCTGGAGGATGGGGGCGTTGTCGTTGCGGAAGTGGTAATACGTCCTCTGCCAGAGATCGGTCCCCGGTTCCGTGGTGATCTCGATGGCGTCCGGCCGCACGGAGTATACCGCGGGCGCATGCGTCCAGAACATCTGTTTCGTATTCATGGCGACCTCCTTGCTTTTTTTCCATTATAACAGAACGCGGGGGAGAATGCACTTCTTCCGGGATAAAAGTTTAAAATTCGAGGATCGAAGTTGAAAATCTGCGTGGACATTCCGACGGATATAACTATAACGAAAATGGATCGAAAACCCGGACGGAAGGAGGCACAGCATGAGCAGGCTCCTGAGAATGGAAGGCATTGGGAAGAGCTTCGGGCAGGTGCGCGCCCTGAACAATGTCAGCCTGGAACTGGACGGCGGTGAAGTGCTGGCGCTGATGGGAGAAAACGGCGCCGGAAAGTCAACGCTGATGAACATATTGTGCGGAGCCCTGGTGCGCTACGAGGGGCAGGTGTACATCGACGACAAGCCGGTCCAGATCGGCAACCCCGTCGTCGCGCGTTCCCTGGGCATCGCGAAGATCCATCAGGAATTGCAGATGGCCAAGGAGATGTCCATCGCGGAGAACATGTTCATGGGCCGCGAGAAGTGCAACTGGCTGGGACTGGTCGACAAGAAGGCGCAGGAAGAGGAAGCGAAGAAGTGGCTTTCGATGCTGGAGTTGGATCTGAATCCGCACCGGCCGTTGAAGTCCCTGCGCGTCGGCGAGCAGCAGATGGTCGAAATCGCCAAGGCGATTTCGCTCAAAGCCCGCATACTGATCCTCGACGAGCCGACCTCCGCAATCTCGAAGCAGGAGACGGAGCAGCTGTTCCGCGTGATCCGGCGTCTGGCGTCCGAGGGCGTGGGCATTATTTACATCACCCATCGCATGGAGGAGGTCTTTGAGATCGCCGACCGGCTCGAGGTGCTGCGCGACGGCGAATACATCGGAACCGTCAACGCAAAGCAGACCGACCGGGATCACATCATCTCCATGATGGTCGGCCGGGAGATTAAAGACATGTATCCCAAGGAAGCGGTGCCCATCGGCGACGAGGTGCTTCGGGTCGAACACCTGTACCTGAACACGCCCCAGGGCTCTTCCAGCCGCCCCCTGCATGACATCTCCTTCACCCTTCGCAAGGGAGAGGTGCGGGGGCTGGCCGGCCTGCTGGGCGCGGGGCGCTCCGAGGTCTTCGAGTGCCTGTTCGGCGTCCACCCGGCGCTGACGAGCGGCGATATCTACATCGAAGGGCAGAAGGTGACCATCAAATCGCCCCGCGACGCCATCGATCACGGCCTGTCGTTCGCGACCGAGGATCGAAAGGGAAAAGGGCTCGTGCTGTTGCGCTCAATCGGGGAGAACATGTCGCTGCCGCTCCTGAAGAAGTTCACGAAGGGCGTGGTGATGAATACCGGGGCCGAGAAGGTCGAATGGGACCGCCAGATGGAGGCCATGCGGATCAAGGCGCCCGGAACCGGCACGCTGGCGGGGACGCTCTCGGGCGGAAACCAGCAGAAGGTGGTCCTGGGGAGATGGCTGATCACGCGCCCCAAGATCCTCCTGCTGGACGAACCGACGCGCGGCATCGACGTCGGCGCGAAGGCCGAGATTTACCAGCTCATCAATAACCTCGCGGCGCAGGGGATCGGCATTATCGTCGTTTCCTCGGAGCTGCCGGAGATCATAGGCATATCCGACCGCATACTGACCCTGTGCGAGGGCAAGATCACCGGAGAGTTCATGCGGGGAGATGCGACGCAGGAAAAGCTGCTGTCGGCGGCGACATTGCGAGAGGAGGCAAGCGCATGAAGCAGGGGAACAATGCCCTGAATGTGCGGGAGACCATTCAGAAGTTTCAAAGCTATATTGCGTTGGTCGTGATCTTTATCATCGGAAGCATCATATGCGTCAAGAACGGCCGTAACACGTTCCTGAGCATCACCAACATCATGAACCTGCTGCGCGCGGTTTCGGAGACGGGCATCATTGCCATCGGAATGACGATGATCGTCCTGCTGGGCGATATCGACCTGTCCGTCGGCTCGGTCGTGGGCCTGGTGTCCACCGGATGCGCGGCGCTGATGATGCACAACGACCTGGAATTCGTGCCGACGGTGCTGATCTGCCTGTGCATGGGCGCCGCTTACGGCCTGTTCAACGGCTTCGTCGTGACGCGGATGAAGATTCAGGCGTTCGTCGTCACGCTGGCCTCCATGAACATCGCGCGCGGCCTGGCGCGCCTGTGGTCGGGCGGCGCCGGAATCCCGCTGTCCTATGGCGACGCCCCCGGCCTGGCCCCGCCGGCCTTCGAGGTGCTCTCCAAGCGCGTGGGCGGCGTGGTCCCGGTACCCGCGATCATCTTCCTGGTGCTGCTGTCCATCTTCTGGTTCGTGATGTCCAAGACGCGCTTCGGCCGCCAGATCTACGCGGTCGGCGGCAACGCCACGGCGGCGCATCTGTCCGGCATCAACGTCAAGAACGTCAAGATGATCGCCTTCATGCTGTCGGGCCTGCTGGCCTCGATCGCGGGCATGATCCACTCGGCGCAGATCTTCCAGGGCGGCCCCAACGAGGGCATGAGCTACGAGATGTACGCGGTCGCGGCCGTGGCCATCGGCGGTACCTCCATGGCCGGCGGCAAGGGCACGATGTTCGGCACGCTGGTCGGCGCGCTCATCTTCGGCATGCTGGACAACATTATGGGCCTGAAGGGCCTGAACTCCAACGTCCAGCTGGTCGCCAAGGGCTTCCTGATCATACTGTCGGTGTTCCTGCAGGCCGTCAAGAAGGACGACTGAGTCCCGTCACTGTGTACCTTAAGCCTTCGGGCTTAAAAATAAGGAGGAAAGAACCATGAAGAAAGTTTTGGCACTCGTACTGATCCTGGTCCTGGCGCTCGGCGCGTTCGCGCTGGCGGAAGAGAAGAAGTACACCATCGGCATGGCTCAGTGCAACCTGGGCGAGCCGTGGCGCGTGGCCATGAACGACCAGATCGCCGCGGAAGCCGCCAAGTATCCCATGTTCGAGGTCATCTACTCCGACGCCGCGCAGGATAACTCCAAGCAGATCGCCGACATCGAGAACTTCATGCAGATGGGCGTGGACCTGATCATTACCTCGCCCAACGAGGCGACCCCCCTGACCGACGTCATCAAGCGCGCCTATGAGTCCGGCATCCCGGTCATCCTGCTGGACCGTAAGATCGACGGCGACACCTACACCCAGTTCATCGGCGCCGACAACGTGTACATCGGCCGCGTGTGCGGCGAGTACGTCGCGGACGTGCTGCTGCCCGACGGCGGCAAGATCTGCGAGATCGAGGGCCTGGCCGGCACTTCCGGCGGCATCGAGCGCGATCAGGGCTTCCGCGAGGGCATTGCCAAGAACCCGAAGCTGGAGATCATCGCGCACAACAACGCCGACTGGCTGCGTGAGAAGGCCATCACCGTGGCTGAGGAGATGCTGCAGACCAACGACGAGATCGACCTGTTCTTCGCGCTGAACGATCCCATGGCGGAAGGCGCCTACATCGCCGCTACCAACGCCGGCCGCCAGAACGAGATGAAGTTCATCGGCGTCGACGGCCTGCCCACGCCCGACGGCGGCATCCGCTCCGTCATGGACGGCCGCCTGAGCCTGACCATGGTGTATCCCACCGGCGGCGCAGAGGCCATCCAGAGCGCTTACAAGCTGCTGGTCGAAGGCGAAGAGCTGGAGAAGAACGTGACCCTCGGCACCGAGGTCGTCACCCCCGAGAACGCTGCGGAAGTGCTGGCCAAGTACGGCGGCTGATTCACGGGAGAACCCTTCAAGAGGGGCGGCAATGCCGCCTCTCTTTTCGGTCAGGCGCGCCGGCGGCCCTGTCGGCCTTTACAGCGCGGCCGTCATCGAATATAATGGATAGCGAAAGGAGAGGATCGTCGTGCTGCGCAGTTTACAAAGCCGTTTGCTGGTCTCGATGGCGCTGCTGATTGCGGTTCCTCTTCTGGTCATGACCATCGTCGGAAACGTCGTGTACGCGCGGGGCATGGACGAACAGGCGACGGCGTTTTCCGTTGAGATGCTGGCGGAGGTCCACAGCAACATCGAGTCCTATGTGCACACGGTCGATCAGGTCATCGAGTACCTGGCGCGGGACGAGGACATCCTCCGCTTCCTGCGCCTGAAGGACAGCTACGCGCCGGACAGGGTGGAGGCCGAGACGATGGCGCGCAGGCAGATGTGGCGGTTTGAAGAGATCCATCCCTCGCTGATCGGCGGCATGCTGATCGCGGGCGAAAATGAGCTGTACGTATCCAATGAGCTGTATCGCGCCACGAGATACCCCCTGACCCGGGACGCCTGGTATCAAAGCGCGGTGGACGCCAACGGCGAGCGCATACTCATATCCCATCCCATGGGAAGAAACCTTCGAAGCTACCGCTCCATGGCGCTGAGCGACGTGGTCTCCGTGGTTCGGGCGGTCAAGGACCCCGAAAACGGGGCGCTGATCGGCGTGATCTGCGTGGACATGCTGACGGGCGAAATCGAGGCGCGGGTCAGCGACATCAAGCTGGGCAAGACGGGATACGTCTTCGTGCAGGACCAGGCGGGCGAGATCGTGTACGCGCCGGTCAACGAGACCGTATACCGCGTCCGGGCGGAGGACGAGCAGTCGATTCAGACGATCCACGGCGAACGGTATCAGATCCTCAAAGCCCATTCGGATGTGACGGGGTGGGATACCGTAGGCGTTTTCAGGATCGGAGAGGAAATCGGCGCCGTGCGCGAGCTGCGCCGGTATACGCTGCTGCTGGCATTGGCTTCGATCGTCCTGGCGATCTTTGTCTCCATGAGCTTCTCCATCTCGTTCACGCGCCCCATCAAGCAGCTTGCCCGGCTGATGGGCGACGCGGAAACCGGGGACCTGGAGGTGCGCTTCGAGGACCGGAACGCGCCGACCGAAATCAGCGCCCTCGGCCAGAGCTTCAACAGCATGATCGGGAAAATGCGGGAACTGCTGGCGCTGGTGGTGAAGCAGCAGCGGGAGAAACGCCATGCGGAGATCCGGACGCTGCAGGCGCAGATCAAGCCGCACTTTCTCTATAACACCCTCGACACCATACGCTGGATGGCGCAGGAGCGCGATGCGCCGGAGATCGGCGAGATGGTGGGCGCGCTCACCCGGTTGTTCCGGATCAGCCTGAGCCGCGGCAGGGAGATCATCCCGCTGGCCGAGGAGGCGACGCACGTCGAGAGCTACCTGTACATCCAGAAGGTACGCTATGAAGACAAGCTGGAGTACAGCATCGACATTCCCGAAAGCCTGCACGACATGATGGTGATTAAGCTGATCCTCCAGCCGCTGGTGGAGAACGCCATCTATCACGGCATCAAGCAGAAGCGCGGCACCGGGCACATCTGGGTCGTGGCGCGACGGCGGGAGGATATGCTGGTGTTTACCGTGAAGGACGACGGCGCGGGCATGTCGCCCGAGACGTGCGAGCGGCTGAACCGGGAGCTGTCCGACGACGACGCGCTTCCCGAAAGCGGATACGGCATATTCAACGTCAACAACCGCATTCGCCTGTCCTATGGCAACGGCTACGGCCTGCATTACGATATCAACGAGCTGGGCGGGATTACGGTGACGCTGACCTGCCCGGCGACCGATGCGATTCCCGGCAGGGACGACGACGGGAAGGGGGAGCTGGAATGAAGCCCTGGCGCGTGCTGATTGCGGACGACGAACCGAAGATCCGATCCGGGCTGAGCGGGCAGACCGCATGAACCTGAACGCGGAAGTCTGCGCCGTCGCGGAGGACGGCGAGATGGCCCTGGAGCTTGCGGAACGGGAGCGCCCGGACATCCTGCTGGTGGACATCAACATGCCCTTCATGAACGGGCTGCAATTCATCGAAGCGCTCAGGCGCACGCGCTCGGACGTGAAGATCATCGTCATCACCGGCTACGAAAAGTTCGAATACGCCCGCACCGCCGTGGACCTGGACGTATACGCCTACATGCTCAAGCCCATCGACCTCCAGGAGCTGAAGCGCGTCATCCAGGCCGCCATCCATCAGCTTGAGCAGGAGCGGGCGCACCGGAGGCATTTCGAGTGGGCCATCGCGCAGATCAACAGCCGGCGGGATTTCCTGCAGGAGGTGTTCCTGCGGGATGCCATCTCCGGCCGGCTCGACGTGGAAGAGATCCGGGACTTCGGCGTGTATTTCAGCATTCCGTCGGGTAACCGGCTGAAGCTGATGCTCATCGTCGTTCGATCCAGCAATTCCGGCGCGAAGCCATGGGCGCCGCTTCTCCGGCGGTATACGCTCCAGAATGCGCTCGAGGCGGACAAGTCTGGGGGCGAGGGCTTCCGCTGCCTGTTCCTGGACGATCGCGACAACATCGTACTGCTCTACGAGCAGGGCGCCTTCGGGGATGAGGACCTGGCCGCCAGGACGCGGGAGGCCCTGGAAGGCGAGCTGGGGATCAGCGCCCGAACGGAGGTATCCGGCGAGCTGGAGCTCACGGCCATCGCCGAAGCCTACGACGCGATGTTGGAGCGGGTTGAAGCGCAGGGAGACTATTCGCCCATCGTGGACGCGGCCAAGGAATACATCGCGAAGCATTATTCGGATCCCGAGCTGGAGGTCAACGGCGTCGCGGACAGGCTTTCCATCCATCCGGTCTACCTCAGTCGCCTGATGAAGCAGGAGCTGGGCATGCCCTTCGCCCGTTATCTGACCCATGTGCGCATCGGCCGGGCCATCGAGCTCATGGCCGATCCCAATGCGAAGATCTGGCAGATCGCGGAAAAGGTCGGCTATCATGGCGCGAACAATTTCAGCGCTGCCTTCAAGCGGGTGCTCGGCGTTTCGCCCGCGGAATACCGAATGGAGGGGAAACAGGAATGAAGCCGAAGAAATGGCTGCCGGCGCTGGTCCTGGCCGCCGTCGTCGCCCTGGCGTTCCTTCCCGCCCTCACGCGCACCCGGCAGGAGGAGAAGTCGTACCTGATCGGCATGAGCCAGGCCAATCTGATCGAGACCTGCAGGGTCACGACGAACCTGGAATTCCGCGAGGCGGCGAAGCAATACGATAAGCTGCGCGTCATCTACACCGACGCCGCCGAGAGCCCGCAACGGCAAATCGAGGATATCCACAGGCTGATGGGCCTGGGCATCGACCTGCTCGTCGTCTCCCCGGACGATTCGGAAACCCTGCGCCCGACCCTGGCGGAGGTATACAAAAAGATCCCGGTGATCGTGCTCGACCGAGCCGTCAGCGGCGAGGATTATTCGCTCTTCATCGGCCCTGACAACGACCAGATCGGCTATCTGGCCGGGGAGCGCGTATTGGAGCTGTTGGGGGACGGGGGAGGCACGGTGGTGGAAATACTCGGCATAGAGGACTCGTCTCCCGCCGTGGCGCGCCAGGAGGGTTTCCTGCGCGCGCTGGAGGGCCATCCGGAGATCACCATAGAGAGCGCCCTCTACGCCAACTGGATGCAGGATCAGGCGCAGAACCGCTTTAAGGAATACCTGGTGGTCTACGGAAAGACGGCGGACGTGGTCTGCGCCCAGAACGACGCCATGGCATACGGCGCATGGCTCGCGGCGAAGGATCTGCGCGTGGACGGCATACGTTTTATCGGCGCGGACGGCCTGGATGTCGAGGGCGGTGGCGTCGATCTCGTCAATCGCGGCATACTGGATTCAACCATCTACTACCCGACGGGCGCAAGCCAGGCGGTTGAATACGGCATGCGCATACTGTCCGGGGAAAAGCTGGAGGGGAAGCAGCTGATCCTGACGCCCCAGCGGATACCGTGATCGCCGCCACGGCGGGTTGATTGGAACGTGTTCCATAATACGCTTCCGGCGTTATTGAAAAGAGCCTCATTAATGGTGGGGGATTGTCCTGAACGGGAAACGGGCCCTGCGATGACGCAAGGCCCGTTTTTGTTGCTCAAACTTGCAGCAAGCTTATTCCGCGAGCGCCAGTGCGGCAGCCTGCTTGCCGGCGATCTCGCCGGAGACGAAGGTCCAGCTCTGCGCCTGGCCGCCCCAGGGCGTATAGGCCTTCCCGTCCTTATTGCACACGCCCTCGGAATCCTGGCCGACCGCGAACAGGTTCTCGATGGGCGTGCCGTCCGCGCGCAGCACGTTCATGTTCACGTCCACGTCCAGTCCGCCCACGGTGCCGTAGGCCCAACTGGTGCAGGGCACAGCATAGTAGGTATCCTCCTTGCCGCCCAGCGTTTCGCTCAGCGTCGCCCCGTCGCAACCGATGGCGGCGGCAAGCTCGGCGATGCTGTCGGCCTTGATCACGTCGCCGTAGCGCTCGCCCACAGCCAGGATTTCGTCGATGTCGGCCACCGGCGTACCCGCCTCGGGCAGCGTGCCGCCCTGCGACAGGAACATGGAGGTCGCGGTGGCCTGCGCCTCGGACAGACCCGTTTCGCGGATCCCGTCGATGTCCGCCTGGGTGTACAGGTTGTAGTACATGTAATCCGGCGCGAACACGATCTCCACGCTGATGCCCTCGTCCGCGGTGCCGCTCTGGTTTGTGTTGCCCCAGGGCTCGCCGGCGGTGGTGATCATGGGCACGTCGGTGGTCAGCGCCAGCGCGGTCAGGATTGCCTTCTGGTCGGCGGTCAGGTCGTCCGTGCGGATGAGGTTCGCCACCTGGGAGATGTGTACCATCGGCAGCGTGCCGATCATGTACAGCGCGCCGCCGGCGGACTGGCCCATCCGAATGCCCGCGCCCTTGTTCACCGTGTCGCCGATGGTGTTGACGGTCGCACCCAGGTATTCCTTCATCATTTCGTCGTTGCCGAGGAACCCGCCGGTCGCGAGGATGATCGTCTTGCCGTAGATCTCATAGGTCGTTCCGTCGTAGTAGGTCGCGCGGACGCCGATGGCTTTGCCGGCGCCGTCGAAGATCAGGGAATCGGCGGTCAGCTCGGTCATGTATTGGTTCTTCTCGTTCTTGGCGTTGGCGATGTCCAGCGCGCGCAGGAACTGGAAGGTCTTGTTCGGGCCGAGGACGTTCCAGGAGGTGTTGCCGTCGTCGGCGGAGTATACGCACCATTCCTTGTCCCACTCGGGCACCACGAAGCTGCCCAGCAGACCCAGGCCCTCAAATTCAAAGCCGAAGTTCTCTACGAAGTAGTCCAGCGCGGAGCCGGAGTTATAGACGGCCTCGGCGATGACGTCGGCCTTCTCGTCGCTCTCCACGTAATCCATCCACACCTTGTAGACGTCGTCGGCGTTGATGTAGTCCTGGCCGTCGGTGAACTTCTCCTTCAGGTACTCGCTGTTGAGCGCCATCGGGCCGTAGGTGCAGACCGAGTTGCCGCCGATCTTGCCCGCAGCCTCGATGCCGAACACGGACGCGCCCTGATCCGCCGCGGCGCAGTAGGAGAACACGCCGGAGCCGCCCATGCCGACCACGATCACGTCGTAGTCCTCGATAACGACCTTGTCGTCCTTCTTGGGGACCTCGGCGTACCACTCCATGCTGTTGCCGCCCGCAGCGTCGATCGCCGCCGCCACGGCGTTGCGGATGCCGTTGGAGGAGGTCGTCGCACCGGTAATGGCGTCTACCGCCAGGGACTGGCTCTCGATGATGCGGGGGATCAGCAGTTCCTCGGCTGACGCGAACCACTCGCCGGTGGCGCTGTCGGTTTCGGACACGACCTTGATGTCTGTGATCTTCCCGCCTTCCAGCGTGACCTCGGCGGTCAGGGGCCCCAGCAGGCCGAAGCTTGGCGCGGTGCCGCTGAAGGTGCCGTCCGACACAGCCTGCTTCTCGCCGCCGGTGGCGCCGGACGCAGCGTTCAGCGCTTCCGTCAGCGCCAGCTTCACGCCGGTGCTGGTTTCCGTCGCGCCGGATACGCCGTCGATGTCGGCGCTCTGCGCGGCCATGATCTGTTCGATCAGGGCGTCTTTGGCGGCGCCGCCGATGCTCTCCGTCTCGTTGCTCAGATCCAAATCGACGGCGGTGATGCCCGCTTCATCCACCGTCACGGTGACCACGATACCCTGTTCATGGCCCGGGGCTTCCGCGGTGTACGTGCCGGGCGTGTACTCGGCCAGGGCTGCGGGTGCGATGCAGGCCAGCATGGCGAGCATCAATACGAAACAGGTGATCTTCTTCATAGGCGTTCCTCCTTAATTGTTTTCCCGATGTCGTGATTATAGCACGGACGCGCAGGGTTTGTCCATCATTTTTGTGGCGAAAACCGATCGCGGTTTTGCGAATATACGCTTGCGCGCAGCCGACATCGGGGTATGAATAAACATTTTCAATAATCGCAACCGGGAGAACTGGAAGGATGCTGCGGCAGCTTTTTCCGACATAAAGCTGGTAAACCCAACCACGAAACCACGGTTGTGAATACCATGAATGCTCGTGAACAACGCGCCATGTAAAGAACGAATCCCCGGAGATGCATGCGCACCTGCGGGACGTGTTCCGCTTCATCTACCCTGGACGGCGAAGCGCTGACCGGCGAAGTCGGCGAGACGACCACCATGTACGAGAGCGCCGATCAGCTTGAGGAAGAAACCGCAACCGAGGATGAAGCGCAGGATGACGCCGCGTGACCCTGGGCGGTGATCCTGAAGGCGGCGGCAGGTGTCGTTCCGGGCATCCGCCGCCATCATTCCATACCAGAAAATGAAAAGCAAACCCTGTGAAAAAGCTTAACTTGACAAAACGAAGGAAACGATATATAGTTTACATTGTAAGCTAACGATGTAAACTATGGAGCGTGCGTATGCCCAGGGACAAAACCGCCAGCCATGTCAAGGTCTTGGCCGCGGCCAGGGAGGAATTCCTGGCATACGGCTTTGAAAAAGCCTCCATGCGCCGCGTCGGTCAGCGGTGCGGCTTTACGGCGGCGGGGCTCTACCGGCATTGCAGCGACAAGGCGGATCTGTTTGACCAGCTGGTTGCCCCCGCGGTCGAGCGGCTCCATGCCTGGATAGAGACGCACCTGTCCAGATACCTGACCGCGGTGCGGGAGGAAGGCAACCTCCAGTGGCAGGATTCGTGGATCGACATGATGCGCGAGGTCGTCTATCCCCACATGGACGAATATCATCTGCTGTTGACCTGCGCTTCGGGCACGAAATACGAGCGTTTCCTGCACGACCTGACGCAGACCGCGCAGGAGCGAACGCTTGAATATCTCCCGGTGTTGCGGGAGAAGGGGCTTTCCATCCGCGCCATCAGCCCCACGGAGCTGCACCTGCTGTACAGCGCCTACGTGACCGCGCTGTTTGAACCCGTGATCCATCGCTATTCCCCGGAGGAGTCCTTACGATGTCTGGAGACGGTGGAAGTCTTCTTCCTGCCGGGATGGAAAGCGCTGTTCGGGTTTTGAGTTAGATGTGATGATACCGCCTGTTCCCATTGTGGGGCAGGCGATATGCATAAATCGAGGTTAGCTAACACTAATATCATGCTGTTAGCTGACGGAAAGCGAGGGAGTTGGATTGAAAGCAAAGAAACCGGGCAAGTCGCCGTCGGCCTTCGGGCGGCTGATGGCATACGCGGGCCGCTATAAGGCGCTGACCTACCTGTCGCTTATACTGTCCGCGCTGTCAAGCGTGCTGTCGCTTTTGCCCTTCGTCTGCCTGTGGCGGATCATCCGGGAGGTATTGGAGGTGCAGCCGGACTTCTCGCGGGCGACCGGGATCGTGCGCAACGGCTGGTTGGCCGTGCTGTTTGCGGTGCTGGCGTGGCTGGTGTACGTGGGCGCGCTGGTCTGCTCCCACAGCAGCGCGTTCAGAACCGCCGCCAACATGAAGAAGGCGCTGATGCGTCACATCGCCCGCCTGCCCATCGGCTTCGCGGACGAGATGGGCTCCGGCAAGGTGCGCCGGACCGTGACGGAGGTGACCGGCTCTACGGAGACCCTGCTGGCGCACAACCTGCCGGACATGGCGGGCGCGATCACCATGCCCATCTGCATGGTGGTCATGCTGTTTGTGTACGACTGGCGCTACGGCGTCGCCTGCCTGGTGCCCATCGCGCTGAGCTTTGCCGTGATGATGCGCATGGCGGGCCCGGCCATGCAGGAGGACATGCGGCAGTACCAGAACGCGCTGGAGCGCATGAGCAACGAGGCCGTGGAGTATGTGCGCGGCGTGCCGGTGGTCAAGACCTTCGGCCAGACCGTGTTCTCCTTCCACCGCTTCAAGGCGTCCATCGACGATTACCGCGATTTCTGCATGCACTACACCCGTATGATGCGCTCGTCCATGGTGGGCTACACGGTGCTGATCAACTGCGCATACGCCTTCATCCTGGGGCTGACATTGTTCCTGATTCGCGGGGACAACTACCGCATGGACATCCTGCTGAACTTCCTGTTCTACGTCATATTCACCCCAGCCATCGCCACGACCATGACCAAGGTGATGTTCATGAGCGAGAACGACATGAAGGTGAAGGACGCGGTGGCCCGGATGGACGCGGTCCTCGGCATCCGGCCCTTGCCGGAACCGGAGCATGGACAGGAGCCGGAGGGCGCGTCGGTGGAGCTTGCGGACGTGACCTATCGCTACGCGCCCGACGCCCAAACGGCGGTCTCCCATCTGTCCCTGAAGGCGGAGTGCAATGAGATAACAGCCATCGTCGGGCCGTCCGGCAGCGGAAAGACCACCGTCGCCGGGCTGATCTCCCGCTTCTTCGACCCGCAGGAGGGACAGGTGTGCATCGGCGGCGTGGACGCGCGCCGGATTTCCAAAGAAGAACTGATGCGGCACGTGGCGTATGTCTTTCAGGACAGCCGCCTGCTCAAGCGCTCCATCGCGGACAACCTGCGCATCGCAAAGCCCGACGCCACCGAGGGCGAAATGCTGGAAGCCCTCCAAAAAGCCCAGTGCATGGACATCCTCGAGCGCCTGCCGGAGGGCATCAATACGGTACTTGGCAGCAAGGGCACTTATCTCTCGGGCGGCGAGCAGCAGCGCATCGCCATCGCCCGCGCCATGCTGAAAAACGCCGACATCGTGATCCTCGACGAGGCCAGCGCCTTCGCCGACCCGGAGTGCGAGGCGCAGGTGCAGCGGGCCTTCCAGGAGATGGCGAAGGGGCGAACGGTCATCATGATCGCGCACCGCCTCTCCACGATCCGAAACGCCGACCGGATTTATGTGCTGAAGGACGGTCAGGTGGAAGAACAGGGCAAGCACGACGAGCTGCTTGCCGGGAACGGGCTCTACGCGGCCATGTGGGCGGAATACCGAAAGTCGGTCAATTGGAAGGTGGGTGATGCGGCGTGAAGCACACCATGATGAAACGGTTTGCCCTGACGGAGAAGGGCGCCGCGGACATGCTCAAAGCCATCGCGGCGACGACGCTCTCGAACATCGCGCTGATGACGCCAGTGTGGCTGCTGTTCGCGTTTACCGGGGAGTATCTGGCGGGCACCGCCGCCGGGCGCTGGGCGACCTACCTGCTCTTCGCGGTGGCCTGCCTCATACTGATCTTCGTCCCAAACTACTGGCAGTACAACGCCACGTTCTTCGCGACCTACGTCGAGTCCGGCAAGCGGCGCGTTTCGCTGGCGGAGAAGCTGCGCAAGCTCCCGCTGTCGTTCTTCGGAAAGAAGGACCTGGCGGATTTGACCAACACCATCATGGCGGACGCGGAGACCCTGGAGCACGCCTCGTCCCACCAGATCCCGCAGTTTTACGGGAGCCTCATCTCCACCGTATTGATCTGCGTCGGCCTGTGCTTCTACAAGTGGGAGATGGCGCTGGCGGCGGTGTGGCCGATCCCCGTCGCGATCTTCATCGTGGCGGCGTCCAAGAAGGTGCAGGCGCACTTCATCCGCAGGCAGTCCGAATCCAAGGTGCGGCTGAACGACGCGGTGCAGGAGTTCATCGAGACCTCCCGCGACCTGAAGAGCTGTAACGCGGAGGATTCCTACCTTTCGGAGCTGGACGACAGGATCGACGACGTGGAAAAGAAGGCCATCGGCGCGGAGTTGGGGCAGGCGGCGTTCGTCGTCTCCGCGCAGTTGATCCTGAAGATCGGCATCGGCACGGTCGCCGTGGCCGGCAGCGCGTTGCTCATGCAGGGGCGGCTCACGGTGATGGAGTTCTTCTCCTTCCTGCTGGTGGCGTCGCGGCTGTACGAGCCGATGAGCGGCAACCTCATCAACCTCGGCATGCTGAACCTGCTCACCGTGCCCGTGGAGCGGATGAACGAGATCGCGGACACCCCGGCGCAGACGGGGACGACGGACTTCCATCCCAATGGCTATGACATCCGCTTTGAAAACGTCGGCTTCTCCTATGACGACGACAAGACGGTGCTGAAAGACGTCACCTTTACCGCGAAGCAGGGCCAGGTCACGGCGCTGGTCGGCCCGTCCGGCGGAGGAAAGACCACCGTCTCGCGCCTGGCCGCGCGGTTCTGGGATGTGAGCAAAGGCCGGATCACGGTCGGCGGGCAGGATATATCGCAGATCGACCCGGAGACCCTGCTGGGCGTCTATTCCATCGTGTTTCAGGACGTGACGCTGTTCAACAATAGCGTCCTGGAGAACATCCGTGTCGGCAAGAAGGACGCCACGGACGCGGAAGTGCTTGCCGCGGCCAAGCTGGCCAACTGCGACGAATTCGCGCTGAAGCTGCCGCAGAGGTATAATACGATCATCGGCGAAAACGGCAGCGAGCTGTCCGGCGGCGAGCGCCAGCGCATCTCCATCGCCCGCGCCTTTTTGAAGGACGCGCCGATCATACTGCTGGACGAGGCCAGCGCCAGCCTCGACGTGGAGAACGAGACGGTCATCCAGGAGGCGCTCTCCCGGCTGATCCGCGACAAGACCGTGATCGTCATCGCCCATCGCATGCGCACCGTCAGCGGCGCGGACAAAATTGTGGTTCTGTCCGACGGAACCGTCGCCGAGGAGGGCAGCCCAAAGGAGCTGCTCGCCCGGGAGGACAGCGCGTTCCGGCACATGGCGCAGCTGCAAACCGCCAGTGCGGACTGGAGCATATGACAGGGATAAAGGGGCTTTGCGGGAACCTATGCTCCCGAAAGCCCCGCCTTTGTGCGCTGTTTTTCCCGGTACAGCTCGCTGTCGGCCTGTTCCACCAATGCATTCAAGGTCATGCCCTCAGTGTGACGCGCATATCCGATGCTTACGGCGAACCTGTAAGGCGGCTTGTTTTCGCGGGTGTAATCGTCAAAGTGCTGTTGTATCGATTGCCTGAACGCCTCCGCGTCTCCGTCTCCGTCAAAGAAGCCCATAACCAGGAATTCATCCCCGCCATAGCGGACGAGTATGCCCTTGCGTTTGACCATGGAAGCGCTCAGCATATTCGCGGCTGCGACGAGCGCCCGATCGCCGACCGGATGCCCAAACGTATCGTTGATATGCTTGAAGCTGTCAAGGTCCATCATGAACAGATACAGCGAGTGATCGGGCTTTTCCTGCTTCACATATTCGCCGAAAACGCCGTCCAGCGTCTTGCGGTTGTTGAGCCCGGTGAGGCCGTCCCGGATGATCTCGTTGTCCTGATCGTTGATATAGATGATGGCGAGGGATATCGCCGCGCACGTCCAGGCGCCCGGCATGCCCGTGTAGAACAGCGCGACGATCGCGCCGACGACAGGGATGAAATAAAAGCTCAACAGCGAACGAATGGCATGGCGCGGGACACTGCGATTCCGGCTTAGTGACCGGATGACCAGGTGGATCAGGGATACGGACAGCATACCGTAAGCGCCGATCATTTGCAGCCAGAACAGTGGGCCGTGGGCGTATACGTTCTCCGGAGATATGGTGAACACCCATTCCGTCCCTATGGAAACGACGTTGAGCCCCAGGAAAAACAGCCCCGGCAGCATGACGATGGTTTGCAGCCTTCGGTTGATCGCATAGCCCAGCGTCTCCAGCACGTATAGATACCATATGCAGCCCAGTATGACGCCTGTCGCCAGGTACAGCGCGTTGATCACGCGATTGGCCATGATCGCGCCGGGGAACAGCCGCCCCTCGACGAGACGCCACAGGATATCCAGCGCAAGCTGAATGATCACGCCGTAAACCATGCACCGGAACAGCACGCGGTTCATCTGCTGGTTGACGTTCGCGAGGGATTGATGCGCGATTGCGTACAGTATCAAAATACACAGCGCATTGAGCTCGATATGAATTGCGGTTATCATCTGTGTCACCTGTTTTCTTTTGCCCGCCGGTTCGTCACGCCGGAATGACAGCCATGGCAGAATGCCGCTGTACCTTTTCTCCACTGATATTATACATGCATGTATTATAAGAGTCAACGATCATACGCCGTAATCAAAAAAACGTGAGTATGTGCCTGCGGGCCGGTAAACGGCCGCCCAAGACGAAAAAGGGTTCCTCGAGGCGGAGTCAAAAACTGTGGCAGACGCTAGCGCGGATTTGTGCTACGCTTAATATGTAGAAATAAGCGCTACCAGCGCTTGCCCTCGGGATTGTCGTGACGATAGCGATTCGGAAACGGAGGGCATCCAGATAAAGGCCAAACGCATCCTCTCGTACCTTATAACCCTTGCCCTGCTCGCGGTGCTGCTGGCGTGGACGGCGCTGCCCGCGCTGGCGGACGGGCAGGGCGGCGGGACCGAGGCCGACCTTGTCAACGAGATCGAAGTTGCGAGCTGGGTTGCTTTGACTGCAGACAACACCGTTGCGGAAGCCACGACGGCCAGCGCGTCCTACAGCAGCGCGATTTCAGTCGACAAAACAACCACGATCAAGGCGATTGCGGTCAAGGAAGGTTACGGGAACAGCGAGGTTGCCGAGGCGATGTACACGATCACAGAGCCCGAGCTCTACGACGTCACCGTCAACAACGGCACGGGCGACGGCAACTACGCCGAGGGCGCGAGCGTCACTGTCACGGCGAATGCGCCCGAACAGGGCAAGAAGTTCAAGGAATTGACAGCGACGGGGATCACCCTGACCGACGAACAAAAGGCGGCGGCGAGCCTCACCTTCACCATGCCCGCGCATGCGGTTGAGGTCACGGCGACCTATGAGGACATCCCGCCGGCCCATACCCATAGCTGGACGTACTCCGCCGATGGCGCGACCATTACCGCGCGGAGCGGAGGGGAAGGGACCTGCGACATCGCCAGTGGTCTGACCATGAGCATCAGCGCGGCGGATTCGGTTTACGATGGACAACAGAAAACCGCGTCGCTGAGCGCCGGCTACAACACCACTGCCTTCCCCGGATCGTATGCCATCCAGTACTATAAGGCCAACGCAGACGGCAGCGCAAACGGCAGCGCCCTTTCAAACCCGCCGACAGAGGTGGGGAAATACCGCGCCGAGGTGGCCGCGGGGACCGGCGAGGACGCAAAGACCGCGCACGTACTATACGAGATCACCCCGGCGGACAATGCCCAGACGACGGTCAAGGCGCACGAGGGCGTGCCTGAGATGCAGGTCACAGGCTTGACCCGGGCGGTGGCGGAATCGCATATGACGCAGGAGGAGAAGGCCCGCGTCGAAGCCGGCGAGGTGCTGCAGGTGTACCTGGAGATTACGAATATCGACGGTAGCGTCTCCGACGCCGACAGGGCGCTGGTGACCGCCGCCGCGAACAAACTGGACTCGGACGCGAAAATTGCTCAGTACCTGGATATGTCGCTGTTCAAGCAGATCGGCAACGCCGCGGCCAAGCCGATTTCCAGCCTGACGAACCCGTTGACGGTGAAAACCCCCCGTCCCGGCGGATAAGCGGAAGGCGGGCAGGAGGTTCTTCATCGTGCGCGTACATGACGGCGCGGCGGAGATCATCGCGCAGGGCAGCGAGGAATACATTGACTGCCAGTCGAACCTGTTCTCCACCTATGCGCTGGCCTATGTGGATGCGGCGGATCCGTATATCCCACCGTCGCCGCCGACCCCGGCTACCATCACCATCCCCGTGTCCGGCGATGCGGCGACCGTGAACCTGACCGTGCAGGTCTCGGGTACTACCGCGACCATCACCGGCGCGGACGTGGACGCTAACGGCACGATCACCGCGGTGGGCGAGGGGAGTGCGATCCTCTACGCCTACGCCCAGAACGGCCTGTATAAGACCGTAACCGTCACTGTAACACCGGGCCAGGTGGTCCCGAACACCGTGGAGGAACCTGAGACGGAAGAGGACGCGCTGCAGATCGACAGCCTGACGGTGCCGGATGTGGACGGCGGGGAAATTGTTCTGGACGACGCAATCGTGGAGGACGAAATCATCGATTCCACGGAAATCGAAGCTGACATCATTCCCGAGGATGACGCGGCGTTTATCGACTGACCAACAAGACCGACACACCGGGGAGACGCAATGTCTCCCTGGCATGTTTAGTATCGAATGACTTCTACCTGGCGTTATCGATTTGCCCCGAAAACGTGGATAAGACTGAACCGACTTGCTCTACTTATCCTGCACTGCAAAAATGAATGCATATGATAACGTGGCATTATAGAACCGGTATATCACAGGAAGGGAACCTGTTCTCACGCTTTTATCGTCGCTCATGCGGGCGCGCCCCCGTCATCATTGGTGTTCTGGGGACAGTATACCACAGGGAGTCACGGGGCGAAGGGAATAGTCCGCAAAGATAAAAACAGTACGACTCTGGATTAGATAAAACCTGTGGACTACGGGCGGCGGATGTGGCAGAATAGGTGTAACGGAGGCATGCCCCCCTGATGACGACCGTATTCGATAGTCTCCCCTGCGGAATCACATTCAAGGAGGCCGATCCCATGAAGAAATGCCTGTCCATGTTCCTCGTGCTCGCGCTGCTGGTCACGCTGTACGGCGGGGCCTTTGCCGACACGCTGCAACTGCCGGGCAGCCTGACGACGATCGAGGCGGAATCGTTCAGCGACAACCCCGCGCTGGACGAGGTGAGCGTCGCCTGGGGCACGGAGACAATCGAGTCCCGCGCCTTTGCAAGCAGCGGCGTGAAGAAAATCTACATCCCCGCCACCGTGACCGCCATCGCCGACGACGCCTTCGCCGGCACCAGCGTCACCATCTGTTCCGCGGCGGATGCCTACGCCAAGGAATACGCCGACGCCCACGGGCTTGCGTGGGAGGACAGCGGCTCATCGTCCCGCGAAGCGGTGACGGCGCTGCTGGAGTTTGCGAACACGCCGGTAGAGGGCGGGAAGCTGGAGGTGTGGGAGTACCTGTCCACCGAGGGCGTTACCGACCCGGAGGAATTGGCCGGGATTGAGGAATACAATTCCATTGTCGCGGAAATCAATCCGCTGATAGAGGATTATACCGCCGAAATAGAGGATTTGTCCGAAGCAGCGGAGGCGATGGGGGATCGCCTTTCTGATATTTCGGTTTCCAGTAAAAACGGCGTGGTGGCCCTTTCCATGGGTGGGATTAACCTGATGGTGGACGAGGCACTGGCGCAGGGAGTCGATTTCACCGAGGTGGAAGAAACCACGGGCGGAGTGCTCAGGCTCACCGCGCCGGACGGCAAGGTGGGGTACCTGGCCATTTCCGGGGACGCGCTGGTGTTGTCCCGTTCTCCCGCCGTCGCCAACGGTTTGGCAATGCGCAACGGCGCCGTGGATCATTGGCGCGAAGCATTGAGAAATCTGGCCAACACGGTGCGGGATACCCTGTTTTTCATCAAGGATCAGAAGATCGATTCGTTCATCGACAAGGCGGCGGATGCCGCCTCGCAGGCGGAGCGTAAAATCAAAAAGCTGGAAGAAACAAAGGTCAAGCACAGGGACGAGAATTGGAAGAACTGGAACAAACGCAGGTTGAACGAACTGCACAGGGCTCAGTCCAACCTGCGCAATTTGCGTGTCGCCAGCGTGGCGCTGAACACAATCACCTCGGGCCTTTCCGCCTGGAATGTCTTTATCACGCTTGACAAGTGGGATCAATTGAGTGAAATTGAAGCGCATTTCCATCCCAACTTAAACGATAGATCGCAGGAGGCCATCCGTGAATCGAAGCGACTGAGAAGCCATATAGACAACCTGTCCAAGTCCTACGCCTCCTCGATCTGCATGGACATTGTGAATGTCATCACCGGGGCGATCGGCCTGATATCCTCCATTTCAGCGCTGGTCACCGCGGCCACAGGCGTGCTCTCGCCGCTGTCCGTGCCGTTGGCTTCCCTGACGGCGGCATGCAGGATCATCAGCGCTATTTCGATCGCGCTGGGTCTGGTCAATGGCATATGGGGCGATGCGCTGGAAATGGAAATAAAGGAAATCGAAAAGAAGCTGCACACCTACGTGTACGGCTGGGTGAAGGAAAGGGGGACGGGAAAGCCGATTGAGGGGGTCAAGGTGACCGACGGAGAGGTGACCACCGTGACGGACGGCAATGGCTATTACGAGCTCTACCTGATGCCGGAGCCGACTTCGCTGGTGTTTACCCATGACGATTATGAGAAGGACGGCATCGTGGCCACCCCCGTCGCCGGCGAAGGCACGCGGCTTCAGGACATGGAGCTGAAAATCGGCGAAAAGGGCATTCCCATCGACGAGGAACACTTCCCGGACGAGGCGTTCCGAAGCCACATCGCCGGACAGTACGATAAAAACAAGGACGGACGCCTGTCGCAGGAGGAGCGCGACGCGGTGGTCACGGTGACCGTGCGCGGCCTGGGCATAAGGTCGCTGCAGGGCATCGCCTATTTTGAGCAGATGGACAGCCTGTACTGCGAGAACAACCGCATTACGACGTTGGATTTGAGGGCAAACAAAAAACTCGCCTGGCTGTGGTGCTGTCAGAACGAACTCACCAGCCTGGACCTGCGGGGCTACGAGGAGCTGAAGGGCCTGTATTGCTACGGGAACTTCTTGTCCGCCGTGGACGCCAGCGGCTGCGCGAAGCTGCGCTACGTCGAGCTGAGCGCGGAGCACGACGGCGTTTTCCTCGAAACATCCTGCGGCAGCCTGAACCTCAGCGGCTGTGAAAAACTGGAGGAGCTCAAGTGCAATCAATGCCGACTCGGGTCCCTGAATGTGGCGGGCTGCGGTAAGCTGTTCGACGTCCACCTTGAGGGCTGCGGCCTTACGGGCGTGCTGGATTTGAGCCTGGCGGATACCCTGTCAGAGTGCAAATTCAAAGGCAACGGTTTCGCGTCATCTATGTCAACAAGAAGAGTTATTTTTACGCGCACACCTGCCGCTACGGACAAGAGGTGGGCCTGGAAGGATACGAAGTGTTCCAGGGGGTATGAGCCTTCGCCGGCGCAGCCCGTTTATGCCGGTCAGTCGATGCTCGTCGCGTCGGCCTTCGGAATGGAGACGATGCGGTTTTCGCGGGAGAGGTTACTTGGCGTGGTGCATTGGGCGTTGGATATCAATGGGGAAGGGGTGGCCTTCGACGTGCCCCCGCTTGGTTACGGTCCCCTCTGATTGCCGGGAGGACTTGCTGCCGCCTGGTTCGGCGGGAGCCTGTTCCAGGTGTCGGTGCCGCGCTGCGCGGTGGCGTTCGTGGCGGAATTCTCCATCTGGAGCTATGCCCCTCCTTCGGGCAGGATTTATGTTGCAATTCCGTTTCCATGATGTTATAATGAAGCGACGACCAGCATGCTTCGGGAGGTTTTCTCATGAAAAAGCAGATTTCGATGATCCTGGTGCTCGCGCTGCTGACGGTGCTGTACGGCGGGGCCTTCGCCGACACGCTGCAACTGCCGGGCAGCCTAACGACGATCGAGGCGGAATCGTTCAGCAACAACCCCGCGCTGGACGAGGTGAGCGTCGCCTGGGGCACGGAGACAATCGAGTCCCGCGCCTTCGCAAGCAGCGGCGTGAAGAAAATCTACATCCCCGCCACCGTGACCGCCATCGCCGACGACGCCTTCGCCGGCACCAGCGTCACCATCTGTTCGGCGGCGGATGCTTACGCCAGACAGTACGCCGACGCCCACGGGCTTGCGTGGGAGGACAGCGAAAGCCATGACCGCCGGACGCGCGAAAACGAACTTGCGACGCTGCAGAGTCTTTCAATGCAGGGAGATCTTGGACGATTTGATATGCTGGAACCGCTGGATACTGACAGCTTCACAGATCCAGATGATCTTGCAGTTCTCCAAGCACTTAACGATCATGTTGCCGATGTAAATGCAGCCGCGGCTGCGTACAACGCCCAGTGTGACAACATGGCAGGGCTCATGGAGGAATACAAAAGTTTCATGGAAGACATTTCATGCTCCGAAGCCAATGGCAGAGTCGCCATGGACATTGACGGGATGTGCATGGTGGTGGACACAGGCCTTGCGCTTAATCCTGACGTGGAAATCGTCGACATGGAAGCAACCGACGGAGGGATATTTCGACTGAAAACCTCACAGGGGGCAATCCTCTATTTGACAATGACTGAGAATACGGTAGCACTCACACGAACACCCTACTCAGCGAGTGGTAAGGCGGTGTATGCCAATAATAGCGGTTTTGACATTCTGAATGGCTGTAAAAAGCTCTATGATACTCTTTCTAGTTGGTTGAATACATTCAAAAATGAACTAGATATTGCAATGGCCAAAGCCGATGCAGAGTTTGTTAAGACAATGGAGTTCATGCAGGGAATCAAGAAACTCAAAGAGCATTTCGGACAGGATTTAACTCGTTTGAACGCGAAGAAACGGAAAACGATCAAAGAATATGTTGACAGTATGAATAAAGCTAAGGCGAATAAAGCCATGCTTGCGGGTATAAAGAAATGGATCGCCCGTATAAGCATTCCCGGGAACATCGCCAATCTGCTGATTATACAAAAAAACTGGAAAGATCTAGACGATATTGAAAGCCACGGTCATCCCAACAAACAGGACAATTCCTCTGCAGCGATCAAATTAGTAGAGCAAATGAACCATGACATTGAAGATCTACGGAAAATTCTCTTGGCAGACGCCGTGTCAAGTGCAGTGGGACTCGTTACAGATATTGCAAGCTATATCACCGGATTTGGAGCGGCCATCTCTCTTGCCGCCCCACCGCTGGGGCTTTCTCTTGGTGCCTTATCCGTGATCATGCGGGCTGCCAATATCCTCAACAGCGCCATTAGTACTTACTTCTTTGCTTTCAAAGAAGGCAACCTGTACGATACAATCATAGAGACACACAAAAAGCTGCACACTTATGTCTACGGCTGGGTGACGGACAAGGAAAACAAGAAACCAATTGAAAACGTAAATGTCACTGATGGCTCGAATGAAACAACTACGGACCAAAACGGGTATTATGAAATGTACATTGTCCCCAATAATGCAATGTCGGGAAACACTGTATTGATTTTTACCCCAGAGGAGTCATTCTCTGATGATAAAGATGCCAGTGTATCGAAGGATGTTGCTCTTATCCTGGGTGAAGGCATCCGAGTGGATGCGGAATTGGAGGGCGACGAAATCCCCATCGACGAAGAGCACTTTCCGGATGAAGCGTTCCGCGCCGCGGTCAGCGCACGGGACAAAGACGAGAACGAGAAGCTGTCGCAAGAGGAACGCAAGGGTGGAAGTTTGAGCGTTACAGGCGCTGCGGATCTCACGGGCATCGAATACTTCCCGGAATTGGAGGACCTGCGGCTGTATAGCGGCGCGGTTTCCCGTCTGGATTTGCACGATTTCGCCAACCTCAAGTATCTCGACTGCTCTTACGGCCAACTGAGCTACCTGGACGTGAGCGGCTGCACCAGTCTGGAAACCCTGAATTGTCGGGATAATCAGATATTTTACCTGAACATCAACGGCGCGACCAACATTGTTACCATCATCTTTGACAACAACGCCCCGCTGAGCGGCGTGCTGGATCTGAGCGCATGTCACAGGCTGACAATCTACAAGGAAGATTATCGCTCCGAATACTATTATGTATATGACAGCGGCAGCGAGCGCTGGGTCAGGACCTACTGGGCCTTTGGCACAAACCTGTCAAGGGTGTACATCAGTCGGCAGAGCCCCGCTTATGCGCCAATCTATGAAGACATCGCCCCGGAACTGACCCAGGACCGCTACTGGGGCATCATTCGGATCGTAGACTGATACTGCTCCACAGGCTTTTCGACATCTGTTCATTTCGACATCGCACGCACAAGGAGGCACCTGCAATGAAGAACAACGTTTTGAAAGCAACTCTTTCCCTCATCCTCGCCCTTGCGCTGCTGCTTCCCTTTGCCTGCGCGGAGGACGATGCGGCGGTCATCGAGGCGTTCGGCGTCGTCGAGGACGCGGGCGTCGGCGGGGAGGCCGTGGAGCCCGCGGAGGGCGTTGAGGTCGTATATGTAGAAGCGGCGGACACCTCCGCCTCGGAAGATCAACAGCCCGCCCCCGAAGGCGAGCAGCCCGCCGCCGAAGCGCCCGCCGATGATGGGGAAGAAGAAGCGGCCGACGCCAACGCCGCCACCATCCTCATCCAGAACGCGCCGTTCGACCCCTTCCCCTCGAAGCTCACGCTGGGCCAGAAGGAGACCTACTCGCTGAACGCCTCGGCAAAGCTCTCCGGCAGCATTACCTACACCTCCTCCAACAAGAAGGTCGTTACGGTCAACAAGCAGACCGGCGAGGTGAAGGCGAAGAAGGTCGGCTCCGCCAAGATCACCGCCAAGGCGGGCAAGAAGAAGGTCGTCTGCAAGATCACCGTGAAGAAGGCGCCGAAGAGCGTGACCGTGACGCCCAAGTCCCTGACCATGGCCTTCGACACCATCCGGAAGCTGACCGTCAAGCTGCCGAAGAAGACGGCGTCGCAGCTGACCTACACCAGCTCCAACCCCGCCGTCGTCGCGGTGGACAACACCGGCCACGTATACGGCATGGGCGTGGGCACGGCCACGATCACGGTGAGCACGTTCAACAACAAGACCGCCACGTGCGAGGTCACCGTGACCGAGTACGACAATCCCGCGCCGCAGGTGAACGACTTCGTCATCGAGAACGGCGTGGTCACGGGCTACACGGGCCCCGGCGGCGTCGTGGCGATCCCGGCCGCGGACGCGAACGGCGAGGCCATCACCGCCATCGGCGAGGGCGCCTTCCGGGGGAACGGCAGCATCACCGGCGTGTCGATCCCCTCGGGCATTGCGGAGATCCGCGCCTCCGCGTTCGAGAACTGCGGCGGCCTGACCACCGTCACGCTCTCCAACGGCACCGCGACCATCGGCCCCCGCGCCTTCAAGGGCTGCGCGAAGCTGAAGACCATGAAGACCTACGGCTGACGGCAGGAGAAGGCAATCCGCTGTCCCACCTTCATTTCACCGCACAAAAGGGGGCTGTCTCAAAATGACTTGAAGAGGTCATATTGAGGCAGCCTCTTCATTATGGGATGAATCCAAGGGAAGGAACGAAAATGGGCAGCAAAAGAGGT
>CADBCY010000008.1 GCA_902793325.1 uncultured Eubacteriales bacterium | reverse complement strand
CTTCTTCCTTGTTTGTTTAGCAGCTACAATTAGAAGTCTTTCATGCTCCTTTTGTCTATCGCATTTCTGTCAATCCCACAACTTTCCGTGATGAACCTTTTTAATCTACCCCGCCTCATTCCACCGGCTTGAGCGGGATGGCTTCGCCGGCATCGAGGTCCGGCCGCCGCACGGTCAGCGTGAGCGCCTCCGGCAAAAAGCCGGTGCCGTTGAAGTCGGCGGATGCGCGGTCCGGGCCCTCCTCCAGGCTGCTCCAGCGCAGCTCGCGGCCCGCCTCGTCCTCGAGGATCAGCGCGTACCCGAGGGCCTCCCCCGCATCGAGCGACGGGATGCTCGCGCCGTCGGCGACGATCTGCACGTCGGCCCGCACGGCGGAGGCGTGGGCGGTCACCTTCACCGGCACGCCGCCGAGGGTGCCCTCGCCCGAGAATGTCCGCCTGACGGACTTCGTCCGGGGCACGGTGGCGGCGATCTCCCCCACCGGCGCGTCGCCGCGCACCGTCCGGCTGAACAGGCGCTCGCCGTCGAAAACCCAGTACAGCGTCTCCGCGTACAGCGGGATGCGCACGTCCAGGCGGTCCAAATCGCGAGCCGCCCCGGGCAGCGGAGTTTCGTACTCCTGCAGGATGAGCAGCGTACCGTCCGGCAGGTTGTCCTCGGTCACGGCGGAGAGCGGCAGCTCGGTCCCGTCCGCGGCGAACGTGCGGTCCTGCGCCACGATGTGATACACGGCGATGCCGCAGGGCTCGCCCATGGCGGCGGCCTCGTCGAAGCCCCGCACGAACGCCCCGCCGGCCTCGATCTCCTCCAGCCCCGGGGGAAGGATCGGCCCGTCGCAGTCGTCCTCCGGGGTCATCTTCGCCAGCTCCGCGTCCGTGGGCGCGTAGGGCGCGCACCGCACGCTGTTCTTGAGCGTATAGCCCAGGATCAGGCTCTCGCCGTCGTAGTAGCCGCAGTTGAACGCGCACTCTGTCGCGCCCAGCGCCTCGGTCTCGACGGTCCCGGACGACCCCGTCGACAGCGTCGCCTCCGGGGCGATCTCCCTGAGCCGCGCGTCCTGCGCGCCGAAATATTCAAACAAATTCATGCCCACGGCCAGCGCCGCGCCGGTCAGCAGCAGCACGGCGGCAGCGGCGGCAATCAGGGTCACGGTCAGCTTCTTTTTCACAGCGGGTCTCTCCTCTCGCTTCGCGATTCGCGAGAGCGCGGCGTCCACGGCGGCGTCAAAGCCCGCGTCCGGTTCGCCCATGGCGCGAATGAAATCCTCCCGATCGATCATTCCCCGAACACCTCCTCGCTCAGCAGCGCCCTCAGTTTCTTTCGCCCGCGGTGCAGCCGCAGCTTCACGGCGCTCTCGCCGATGCCCAGCATCGCCGAGACCTCCTTCACGCTGTAGCCCTCGATGTAGTGGAGCTCCACGCACAGCCGCATGCCCTCGTCCAGCGCCGCCAGCGCGTCCGTGAGCTCGCGGCTCCGGTCCTCGCGGGGCGGCTCCGGCTCCGGCGGGACCTCCGCCAGCACCAGCCGCTTGCCGCGCCGCTGCACGTTGTGGCACTCGTTGATCAGTATGCGGATGAGCCAGGTTTCAAAGTACCTGGGCTCGCGGAGGGTGTCCAGCCGTTCCCAGGCCCTCAGTATTGCCTCCTGCACGGCGTCCTCCCGGTCGGCGGGCCGGGCCAGTTGCGTCCGGCAGACCCGGAACAGCACCGGCTTCAGCGCCCCGATCCTGCGGGCGAATTCCTCGTTGCTCATGCGCATGCGCCTCTTTCATGGTAGCTACGTCTGTTAGATGGCCGGGCCGGGGAAAAGGTTACCGGCCAAGCCCGATTTGCGAAATAAATCTGAATTCAACCCGCGGCGGCTGAATATATAATGCCATCACCGTCGCGGGGAGGTTGGCGTATGGAGAGGGATCGGGGTCCGGCCAGGCAGGGGACGCGCGCCGTGCTGCGCGTGCCGGTGGGGGACGTCCGCCCCAGCCCGCTGGCGCCGCGGCGGCTGTTCTCCCGCGCCTCGGTGGACGCCCTGGCGGAGTCCATCCGGCTGCACGGGCTGCTGAACCCGCTGCTGGTGCGGCCCGCGCCGGGCGGGGGCTGGGAGCTGATCGCCGGCACCCGGCGGCTGATGGCGCTGAAGCGGCTGGGCCGAAGCTGGGTGGACGTGCTGCCGCTCCCGGCGGAGGACTGCGAGGGCGGCCTGCTGGCGCTGGTGGAGAACCTGCACCGGGAGGACCTCCACTACCTGGACGTCGCCCGCGCCTGCCGCGCGCTGCTGGACGCCCAGCCCATCACCCAGGATCGCCTGGCCGCCGGGCTGGGCATGAGCCCCTCGGCCCTCAACAACCGGCTGCGGCTGCTGCGGCTCCCGGACGCCGTACAGGCCGCGCTGCGCCGCGCGGGGCTGAGCGAGCGCCACGCCCGCGCGCTGCTGCGGCTGGATTCGGAGCGCGCGCAGTTGGAGTACCTGTCCCTCGCGGCGGAGCAGCAGTGGAGCGTCAAGCAACTGGAGGACCGCATCGCCCATCGGACCCAGCACGAGCGCCGCCACCCCACGGCCGTCGCCCGCCTGGCGCGGGACAACCGGCTGGTCGTCAACGCCGTGCTGGACACCGTGCGGCGGCTCACCCGCATCGGCGTGCCGGTGCGCAGCCGCGTGGAGGAGCGGCCCGACCACATCGACGTCATCGTCACCATTCCGGCGGTCCGGCCGGCGCAGGCGGAGCCCGCCGCCCCGCAGCGCTGACGCCGCCCCGTCCCGCCCCCGGGCAGCGCTTTTCAGCGCCCGGGGGATTGACATGATTTGCACGTAAACAACAAGGGCTCTTCACGGAAGTCGTCGGGATTTCGATTTGCTCTGGGAACACGCCGATTGCGCAAATTGCGCTCCTCCCCCTCGTCACCGGTCTTCCCACGGGCAGCCGTGCCGCGTGGAGAAGAGCGTCATTAAAAATCCCACAAAAACGCGAAGAACCAAATAAAAGACCACCGACGTACAGGCGGGAAGCATCGCGCGATGCTTCCCGCCTGTCTTTGTGCCGCCGGTTGCGCGGCCGTCGGTATGTCACGCCTGCAGCGCGGCCCGGATGGCCAGCACGGCGTCCTGTTCGTCCTTGCCGTCGGCGATGACCGTCAGCCCGCTGCCCCTGCGGCAGGGTACCGACAGGATGCCGATGAGCGAATCCATACGCACCCGCACGCCGTTGAACTCCAGCTGCAGGTCGGAATCATAGCGCTCCTCCAGCCGGGTCAACCGCGCCGCGACTTCCGGCGTCATGCTGTCCGCACAGGACAGCACGGCGTTCAGCTTTACCACGGCTCCGTCCCCCTTTCCAGAAAATATCAAACGCGAACCCACCCGGCCGACGCGCGGTCGGGCTTTCGCGGTGGCTGCATCATTGTCCGTCGGGCCCTGCCTTTCGGGGCCGCCCGCCCTTCGCGGGGCGTCCCAGCTCGATCTCCTCGCCCGAGCGCAGCCTGTCGGCGATCTCGGCGATGCGCCGCAGGCGGGCGTTCACGCCGCTCTTGCCGATGGGCGGCTCCAACAGCTCGCCCAGCTCGGACAGGGAAATCTCCGGGTTCTGCGCCCGGGCCTCGGCCATCTCCCGCAGGGTACGGGGCAGCTTGTCCAGCCCCAGCTCCTCGTCAATGGTGCGAATATCGCGGATTTGGGCCTCCGCCGCGCTCACGGCGCGATTGATGTTCGAGGCGTCGCAATTCATCTGCCGGTTGACCCGGTTGCGCACCTCGCGCGCCACGCGGACGTTTTCCATGCTCAGCATCGCCCGGGACGCGCCCAGCAGCGTCAGCATGTCGGAAACCTCCTCCGCCTTTTTACAGTATACCACAAGTTTTCCTTTTCTGCATGTGTTTTTAACATTTATTCCAAAATAATTTAATTGTTCGCCCAGATATCGTCCCAATTCCTCGGTCGGGGCGGTGATTTCGATGTGGTAGCCCTTCTCCGGCTGGATGATCTCCCCGCACATCATGAACGCCGCGCGGGCGAAGGCCTTCCGGCAGCAGGAATAGTGGGTCAGCGCCTCCGTCGGCGTCGCGCGCAGGCCAAACGGCATGGCCTCGTCCAGCAGGTCCAGCGCCTTCAGCAGCGCCAGGCTGTCCGGCTGCGACAGCGCGAGCTGGTAGCGGGTGCCGCCGTTGAGGCCGTCGCCGGACAGCGCGCGGATCTCCCCGGTGATGCCCCAGCGCTCCTTGAGCATGGCAAAGAACCGACGCACGATGGATGCGTCGGCCGTGGTGATGGTCGCGGCGTAGCGGCCCCTTCCCCGCCAGGCGATGCCCCCGGAGAACAGCAGCGCCGCGGCGAGCTCGCTGCGCGCGCAGCAGATCTCCCCCCGCGGCAGCCGGGCCAGCTCGCCCTTTACGTCGGATGCAAAGGACATGTCAATCCTCCCCCAGGATGCGCACCTCCGGCTCCAGGCGCACGCCGAAGCGGGCTTCCACCTCGTCCTGCACCACGCGGATCAGCCCCACGACGTCCGCCGCCGTGGCCCCGCCGGCGTTGATGATGAAGCCCGCGTGCTTCTCGCTGACCTGCGCGCCGCCCACGGCGCGGCCCTTCAGCCCGGACTGCTCGATGAGCGCGCCGGCGAAATGGCCCTCCGGGCGCTTGAACGTGCTGCCCGCGCTGGGGAAGTTCAGCGGCTGCTTGTCCCGGCGGCGGGCGTTCAAGTCCTTCATCCTGGCCAGGATCGTCTCGGGGTCGTCGGGCGTCAGGCCGAAGCGCGCGGAGAGCACCACGCCCCCCTCCCGCAGCGGCAGGGTGGTGCGGTAGCCCATCTGCATGTCCTCCCGCGTCAGCGTGCGGACCTCGCCGCCCAGCAGCACCTGCGCGTCGAGCAGCACGTCGGAGAGCTGCCCGCCGTAGGCCCCGGCGTTCATGGCGCAGCCGCCGCCCAGCGTGCCGGGGATGCCCGAGGCGAACTCGAGCCCGGAGAGTGCGTTGGCCTGCGCGAAGGCGGCCACCCTGGCCAGTGACGCGCCCGCCTGCGCGATGACGACGTTCCCCGCCCGCTCGATCTCCGAGAACGCCTCGCCCAGCAGGATCACCAGGCCGCGCAGGCCGCCGTCCCGCACCAGCAGGTTGGAGCCGTTGCCAACCACCAGCGCCGGCGCGCCCGCGTCCACCGCCGCGGCCAGGGCCCGGCGCACCTGCTCGCCGGAATCCGCCAGCAGCAGCACGTCCGCCGGCCCGCCCACGCGGAAGGTGGTGTGGCGCGACATGGGCTCGTTCAACAGGATCTGCTCCGCCCGCGCAAAGCCGCGCAGCTCGGAAAGAAGGGCGTCGATGTTCATGGATGACCTCCGAAAGGACAGTTTCGATATCTTCTTAGAAGTTGAAGTAGATGAACGGGTTGTAGCTCCCCACGGCCACGTAGGTAACGGAGATGAACGTCAGGCACAGCAGCGCGACGCCGCCGGCGATCTTCATCGCGTCCGCGGGCACGCGCAGCCGGTCGCGCAACAGCTCGGGGATGGGCAGGCTGAACAGCACGCCCGCCAGCAGGAACGGGCCGTACTCGCGCAGGAAGGCGTTCGTCAGTCCGTTCCACACCGGCGCGCCGCCCAGGCCGAACATCGATCCATAGAATATGCGCGCCACGTGCAGATTATCCGAGCGGATCATCACCGTGATGGTCACCACCACGAACATGGCGTAGAAGTGGCCGATGCGGTGGTTGCTCATCCACTTGCCCATGCCGGTCATGCGCTCGAGCACCAGGAACACGCCGAAGCCCGCGCCCCACAGGAAGTAGGTCCAGGCCGCGCCGTGCCACAGGCCGGTGAGCGTCCACACCACCATCATGTTGAACACCAGCCGGGGCTTGCTCACGCGGCTGCCGCCCAGGGGGATGTACAGGTAATCCCGGAACCAGCTGCCCAGCGAGATGTGCCAGCGGCTCCAGAACTCCGCCACCGTCTTGCAGATGAAGGGATAGGTGAAGTTCTCCAGGAAGTGGAAGCCGAACATCCGGCCCAGGCCGATGGCCATGTCGGAGTAGCCGGAGAAATCGTAGTACACCTGCATCAGGTACGCGCAGGCCGCCAGCCACGCGCTCACCACCGACAACTGGCTGGTCTCCAGCTTGAAGGCGGTGTCCACCAGCAGGCCCAGGTTGTTGGCCAGCAGCATCTTCTTGCACAGGCCCTTCATGAAGCGCTGCGTGCCCTCGATGAAGTCGTCCAGGTTCTCCCGCCGGTGCTCGATCTCCTCCGCCACGGTCTGGTAGCGCACGATGGGGCCGGCGATCAACTGCGGGAAGAAGGAGATGTACAGGCACACGTTCATCAGGTTCTTCTGCACCTTGCCCTTGCCGCGATACACGTCGATCACGTAGCTCATGGCCTGGAAGGTGAAAAACGATATGCCGATGGGCAGCGTGATCTGCGGCACGGGGAGCCGGAGGCTGAACCACAGGTTCAGGCTGTTCATAATGAACATCAGGTACTTGAACACGCCCAGCAGCCCCAGGTTGAAGATCACCATCAGCGTCAGCGCCAGCTTCGCCCGCTTGCGGTCCCCCTTCACCCTGTCCACCCACAGGCCGAACAGCCAGTTCATCACGATGGAGGCCATCATGATGGGGAAGAACTTCGGCGCGCCGAAGGCGTAGAACCCCAGGCTCATGGCCGACAGGAAGACGTTGGCCGCCTTCCGCCAGCGCTTCAGCAGATAGTAGCCCACGAGCACCACCGGCAGGAAGAAGAACAGGAACTCAATGCTGGAAAAGACCATCGAACGGACACTCCCCGATGCGCATAGTAAACCTTTTATATTATAACCGATGCGCCGCGCTTTGTCCACCGCCCGCCCGTCGCTTCCGGTTGCGGGTTGAGGAATTCAATGTAAACTCTGCTTGACAGACGCCGCGAATGATCGTATAGTATTCCTGACGATATTGCATACAGGAGGTAAGCTCATGAAGATCTATTCCGTCTACGATCTCGAGTTCAAGGCCTACGGCAAAGTGCTGGAGGGTTTCGACACCGCCGAGCTGCGCGAGGCCATGCAGAAGATCGACCTGCCCGAGACGGGCGTGGCCTACGAGCCGGGCATCGACAGCCTGGAGGCCTGCGCCATCTTCGCGCCGCTGCGCGACCGCGCCTACGGCGGCATGCCCATCCAGCTCGGCATGTGCTGGGGCCACAACACCCGGCTCAACTGCCTGGAGTACCATCGCGACAGCGAGGTGAACATCGGCGTCCAGGACTTCATACTGCTGCTGGGCCTGGAGGCGCAGATCAAGGACGGCGTGTTCGACACGGCGCTGACCAAGGCGTTCCGCGTGCCCGCCGGCGTGCCGGTGGAGGTGTTCGGCTCCACGCTGCACTACGCGCCCTGCCACACCGACGCGAAGGACGGCTTCCGCGTGGCCATCGTGCTGCCGAAGGGCACCAACACCGAAAAGCCCGAGTTCACCCCCGCCTGCGAGGAGGACAAGTGGATGACCGCCCGCAACAAGTGGCTGCTGGCCCACCCGGAGTCCAGCGAGGCCAAGGGCGGCGCGCACATCGGTCTGAAGGGCGAGAACCTGGACATCGCCGCGGACCTGTAATCCCCCGCGCAGCCAGGGCAAATGAATCCCCGGAAACAACGTTTCCGGGGATTTGTTATACTTGCTTCAGCGCCCTGACGGCGTTTCCGGGGATTTGCTATACCTGTTTCAGCGCCCTGTCCTCGACCCGCCACAGCCTGCCGGCCTCGGCGCCGGCGAGGTCGTCCTCGTCGGTGCAGGTGATGAAGGTCTGTATGCCCGTAAGGCGGCTCACGAGCTGGCGGCGCCGGCCGGGGTCCAGCTCGCTCATCACGTCGTCCAGCATCAGCATGGGCCACTCGCCGAGCTGGCGGCGCATCACGTCCAGCTCCGACAGGCGCATGCTCAGCGCGGCGGTGCGCTGCTGGCCCTGGGAGCCGAAGGCGCGCACGTCCCGCCCGTCCACCAGGATCTGCACGTCGTCGCGGTGCGGGCCGACGGAGGTCACCATCCGCCGCACGTCCCCCTCCCGCGCGGCCAGCAGCGCGTCCAGGATGTCCTGCGGCGCGTCGCCCATCGTCACGCTGGGCAGGTAGCGGATCTCCAGCGTCTCCCGGCCCGTGGCGATGTCCCGGTGCGTGCGGGCGGCTTCGCCGGAGAGCCGCGCCACGTAGTCGCGCCTGCGCTGCATCAGCTCCGCGCCCGCGGCGGCCAACTGCTCGTCCCAGGAATCCAGGGTGCCCAGCAGGGCGGGCGACAGCGCCGCGGCCTTCAACACTTCGCCCCGCTGCTTCAGCGCCCGCGCGTAGCGCTGCAGCGCGTAGTAGTAGGCGGGCTGGATCTGCGAGAGCGCCATGTCCACGAAGCGCCTGCGCTCGGCGGGGCCGTCCTTCACGGTGCGCAGGTCCTCCGGGGAAAACAGCACGCCGGTCACGTGGCCCATCAGCTCTCCGGACTTCGACGCCTCCTGCCCGGCGATCTTCAGCCTGCGCCGGCCCAGGGCGGGCAGGATCAGCTCCACCTGGTGGCTGCCGTCGCGGCGCTCGGCCTCCGCCCGCACCGAGGCGAAGTCCGCGCCCCAGCGGATCAGCTCCCGGTCCTGCCGGGTGCGGTGGGAGCGGCCCGTGCAGCACAGGTACAGCGCCTCCAGCACGTTGGTCTTGCCCTGGCCGTTGTCGCCCAAAAGCACGTTGACGCCCTCGCAGGGGGCGAGGACGCAGGCTTCGTAGCTTCGGAAGTCCTTCAAGCGGACCTGGGTAATGTGCATGGCGGGCGCTCCGTGGGGTCGGGAGGGAAGCGGGATCAGCCCCGGAGGACTTCGGCCCGCTCGGGGATGTGCGCGAGGATGAAGTCCGTCACGAATTCATAGTCGTCCTTCGGGACGTAGACGTCCAGGCCGGTGACGGTCCAGCGCAGGCGGATGCGGTCGATGTCGGGGCGCAGCACGACCCTGCGCACGCCCTTGAAGGAATGGATGTTGTTGCCCTTGCCCTTGGGCCAGGACTCGATCTGCTCCGCGTCCATGCGAAAGCTGGGGTCCGGCGGCATCAGCTTCCAGAGCAGCGCCGGCAGCAGCACCATGCCCGCGAACAGGCAGGCGGTACTCAGGAGCGCGATGGGCGGGTCGTACTGCCAGGTCAGCACCAGCATGATGAGCGTGATGGGCAGCGACACGGCCAGGCAGATCCTGACCATGGTCCGGAGCGGGGCGTTGTTGCCGTTTTCCTTCAGCTTGTACGTCCAGCGGTACACGCCCTCGCTTTCCTCCGTCACGTGCTTCGGAAAGCTCCAGTCCAGTTCCATGAGCGCAGTCCCTCCCCTCTTTCCCCGGCGGGCGGGGTCGCGTCGCCGCGCGTTCGGCCGATCGCCGCGATCACACCTGGTTCTTCTTCCGGGCCTCCAGCTTTTTTCTGGCCTCGGTGCCCAGCACGCGCTTGCGCATGCGGATGGACTTCGGGGTGATCTCCACCAGCTCGTCGTCGTCGATGAACTCCATGGCCTCCTCCAGCGTGGGGATGTGCACGCCGGTGATCTTCAGCGCTTCCTCGGCGGCGGCGGAGTTGCGGCTGTTGGTCATGTGCTTCTTGCGGCACACGTTCACGTCGATGTCGCCGGGGCGGGAATTCTTGCCGATGATCATGCCGTTGTACACCTTCACGCCCGGCTCGATGAACAGCTCGCCGCGATCCTGCACGTTGAACAGCGCGTAGGCGGTGGACACGCCGTCCTCCCACGCCACCAGCGCGCCGCAGTTGCGGGTGGGGATGTCGCCCTTCACGGGCTCGTAGTCCTCGAACACGCTGCTCATGACGCCCTCGCCGCGGGTGTCGGTGAGGAATTCGCTGCGGTAGCCGAACAGGCCCCGGCTGGGCACGATGAACTCCAGGCGCATGCGCTCCTCGCCGGTCATGCTCAGCAGGGTGCCGCGGCGGCGGCCGATCTTGTCGATCACCGCGCCGGAGTACTCGGCGGGCACGTCGCACACCAGCCGCTCCATGGGCTCGCAGCGCTGGCCGTCGATGTCCTTGTACAGCACCACCGGCTTGGTGACGGCGAACTCGTAGCCCTGGCGGCGCATGGTCTCGATGAGTATGGACAGGTGCAGCTCGCCCCTGCCGTACACGCGGAAGGCGTCGGTGCTGCCGGTCTCCTCCACGCGGAGGCTGACGTCCGTCAGCGCCTCCTTCTCCAGCCGCGCGCGCAGGTGGCGGGAGGTCACGTAGGTGCCCTCGGTGCCCGCGAAGGGGCTGTCGTTCACGCAGAAGGTCATGGAGATGGTGGGCTCGTCGATCTTCACGAAGGGCAGCGGGTCCGCCATGGCGGGGTTGCAGATGGTGTCGCCGATGAGCAGGTCCGGGAAGCCGGACACGGCCACGATGTCGCCCACCTCCACGTGCTCGGCGTTCACGCGCTTCAGGCCGTCGAAGGTGAACAGGCCCGCCAGGCGCATCGGCGCGGAGACGAACGCGGAATCGTGCACGCAGCGAATGGCCATCTGCCCGGCGTCGATGTGGCCGCGCTCGATGCGGCCCACGCCGATGCGGCCCACGTAGTCGTTGTAGTCGATGGTGCTGATCAATAGCTGCAACTGTCCGTCCGGGTCGCCCTCGGGGGCGGGGATGTGGTTCAGGATGCAGTCGAACAGGGGCCGCAGGTCCTTGCCGGGCTGCTTCCAGTCGGTGGTGGCGGTGCCGGTGCGGCCGGAGGCGAATACCACGGGGCTGTCCAACTGCTCGTCGCTGGCGTCCAGCTCCAGCAGCAGCTCCAGCGTCTCGTCCACGACCTCCTCGCAGCGGGCGTCGGGGCGGTCGGTCTTGTTGATGACGATGATGACCTTCAGATCCAGCTCCAGCGCCTTCTTCAGCACGAAGCGGGTCTGCGGCATGGGGCCCTCGAAGCTGTCCACCAGCAGCAGCACGCCCGACACCATCTTCAGCACGCGCTCCACCTCGCCGGAGAAGTCCGCGTGGCCGGGGGTATCCACGATGTTGATCTTCACGCCGTTGTAGTGCACGGCGGTGTTCTTGGACAGGATGGTGATGCCGCGCTCGCGCTCCAGGTCGTTGGAATCCATGACGCGGTCCTGGACCTGCTGGTTCTGGCGGAACACGCCGCCCTGCTTGAGCATCTCGTCCACCAGCGTGGTCTTGCCGTGGTCGACGTGGGCGATGATGGCGATATTGCGGAGATCGTTTCTGGTCGTATTCAAGGGTAAGACTCCTTTTGAACTGTCAGCCTTGCGCCGTCAGCTTAATCCATTATTCCATGTCGTCCGCGTTCATGCGGTCGGCGGTCTCGGCGAGGACGAGGCCCTCGTTGTTCTCGCCGGCCAGGCGGATCGACCACTCGTTTTCAAACATCAGCACCGGGCGCCCGACGCGGTCCTCGGCGATGGCGGTGGTGCTGGTCAGCCGCAGCTTTTCCAGCGGCTTCGGCGTCTCCACCACCCAGCGCACGAAGCGGAAGGGCAGGTTTTCGCGGAGGATGCTGACGCCGTACTCGCTCTTCAGGCGGTACTCCAGCACGTCCATCTGCAATACGCCGACCACGCCGGCGATCATCTCTTCCCGGCCGATGTTGGGCCGCTTGAAGGTCTGGATCGCGCCCTCCTGCGAGAGCTGGTTGACGCCCTTCAAGAACTGCTTGCGCTTCATGGAGTCCTCGGGGCTGACGCGGCAGAAGAACTCCGGCGCGAACAGCGGGATGCCCGAGTAGCGCACGGGATTGCCGGTGCAGATGGTGTCGCCCAGGCGGAAGATGCCGGGGTCGAACAGGCCGATGATGTCGCCGGGGTAGGCGGTCTCCACGCTCTCGTGCTCCTGGGCCATGAAGGTCTGGGGCTGGGCCAGCTTGATCCTCGAATTGCTGGAGGAATGCCACACGGTCATGCCCTTCTCGAACACGCCGGAGCACACGCGCATGAAGGCCAGCCGGTCCCGGTGGGCCGGGTTCATGTTGGCCTGGATCTTGAAGATGAAGCCGGTGAACTTCTCGTCCGCGGGGTCGATGGGCCCCACCTCCTCCGCGACGCGGGGCGTGGGAGACTTGGTGTAGCTCAGGAACCGGTTCAGGAAGGGCTCCACGCCGAAGTTGTTGGTGGCGGAGCCGAAGAACATGGGGGTCAGCTGGCCGGCGAGAATCTTGTCCATGTCGAACTCGTCGCCCGCCACGTCCAGCAGCTCGATGTCCTCGATCAGCTTGTCGTAGTAGGTGCGGCCGATCCGCTCCGGGCAGGCGGGGTCGTCGATGGACACCGTCTCCACGTTGACCTGGTCCTGGCCGTGATCGCCGCCGGAATACAGCTCGATGAACCGGGTGTCGCGGTGGTACAGGCCCTTGAAGTCGCCGTGGATGCCGATGGGCCAGTTCACCGGGCAGGAGCGGATGCCCAACACCGATTCGATGTCCTCCATCAGCTCGAAGGGGTCCCGGCCGGTGCGGTCCATCTTGTTGATGAACGTGAAGATGGGGATGGAGCGCAGGCGGCACACCTTGAACAGCTTCACGGTCTGCTCCTCCACGCCCTTGGCGTTGTCAATGAGCATCACGGCGCTGTCCGCCGCCACGAGGGTGCGGTAGGTATCCTCGGAGAAGTCCTGGTGGCCGGGGGTGTCGAGGATGTTGATACGAAAGCCGTTATAGTCGAACTGCATGGCCGACGACGTGACCGAGATGCCGCGCTGCTTCTCGATCTCCATCCAGTCGGAGGTGGCGTGCCGGGCGGCCTTTCGGGCCTTGACGCTGCCCGCCTGGCGGATGGCGCCGCCGTAGAGCAGCAGCTTTTCGGTGAGCGTGGTCTTGCCGGCGTCGGGGTGGGAAATGATGGCGAAGGTGCGCCTGCGCGCCACCTCGGCCTTTAATTCGGGATGCTGCATGATGGCTTCCTCCTGATTTCGTACGATGATGATTCTTCCCTGTTTTCCGACGCGAGAATCAAATCGGCCCGGTCATGGCAATGCTCCTTTATCGACGCGCCCGGGGTTCCGGGCATGAAAAAACGCCACATAATTACACAGGTAATATTGTAGCGTTCACCCATTGATACTGTCAATCCCGGTTGCCCGCGGTTTGCGTTAACATCTAATTACCGGTCGGTCGGCGGGGCCGACGGCCTTTCGCTTCCGCCTTTCTGTCCCGCCGCTCGCGGCGGTGTGGCGCGGTCGCGCACGGTTCCGGGCACTGTCGGCGATCACGCGGGCGGGTGCTCCGCGATGTACGCCTCCAGCAGCGCCGCGGCGTCGCCGATGAAGCGGCCGCAGGGGCGCTTTTCGTAGAAGTCCGCCGTACGCGGGGTGGGCGTCGGCGGCTGGCGCCTGTCCTCGATTCCCAGCAGCTCCCGGCACACGATGGAGCCGTGCCGCTGCTCGAACGCCAGCGCCAGCGCCTGCACCTGCGCGTAGAGCGCCGCCTTTTTCGCGTCCTCGCCCGGCGCGTCGTAGCCGTACAGCGCGCCCAGCACGAGCAGCATGCCGCTCACCGCGCCGCAGACCTCCCTAAGCCGCCCCATGCCGCCGCCCAGCGGCGACGCCATGCGCGCGAGCAGCGCGCGGTCCATGGGCACCAGATCGTCGAAGGCCAGCGCCACCGACTGGGCGCAGTTGTACCCCGCCCGGAAGTTCGCCTCTGCCCGTTCCCTGCGCGTCATATTCCCGCCTCCCGCCTATTCTCCGTCCTCGTCCCGCGCGGGCCGGATGCCCAGCATCCCCAGCACCCGCCGGTACAGCGCCGCGTCCAGCATACAGCTCACTCTCGTGCCCTCGGCGAGGTATTCCTCCTCCAGCACCTGCCCCTTGTCGTGGAGCAGGGAGAGCACGTTCCCCTTGTCGTAGGGGATCACCAGCTCCGTCCTGTGCCGCAGGGTCGCGATGCGGCGGGAGATCGCCAGCCGGAGCCGGTCGAGGCCCTCGCCCTCCCTGGCGGAGATGAGGATGGCGTCGGCGGGCTCGATGATGTCCGGAAGCTTCGCCCGGTCAGCCTTGTTCAGCGCCTCCAGGATCGGCTTGTCCGCGGCGCCCAGCTCGTTCAGCACGTCGTACACCGTGGCACGCTGCTGGGCGTAGTGGGGACTGGAGAGGTCGGACACGATCACCAGCAGATCCGCGTACAGCGCCTCCTCCAGCGTGGAGCGGAACGCCTGCACCAGCGGGTGGGGGAGCTTTCGGATGAAGCCCACCGTGTCCACCACCAGGCAACTGCGGTTCTCCGGCAGCTCCACCTGGCGCATGACGGGGTCCAGCGTGGCGAACAGCTTGTCCTCCACCAGCACGTCCGAGCCCGACAGCGCGTTCAGCAGCGTGGACTTGCCGGCGTTGGTATAGCCCACCAACGCCACGGTAGTCTGGCCGGTCTTCTCCCGGCGCGCGCGGCGCAGGTCGCGCTGCTTCTTCAGCTCCTTCAGTTGCGCCTCGAGGTCGTCGATGCGGCGGCGCACGCGGCGGCGATCCACCTCCAGCTGCGTTTCGCCGGGGCCGCGGGTGCCGATGCCGCCGCCCAGGCGGGACAGCGCCGCGCCCATGCCCGCGAGCCTGGGCAGGCGGTACTTCATCTGCGCCAGCTCCACCTGCAGCTTGCCCTCGGCGGACTGGGCGCGCTGGGCGAAGATGTCCAGGATCAGCGCCGTGCGGTCGATCACCCGCACCCCCAGCGCGTTCTCCAGGTTGCGCTGCTGCGCGCCGGTGAGCTCGTCGTCCAGAATCGCGAGGTCGATCTCCATCGCCTGGCAGACGAGCGCCAGCTCCTCGGCCTTGCCGCTGCCGATGAAGGTGGCGGGGTCGGGCCGCTGGCGGCTCTGCAGCACGCGGGTGATGACCATGGCGCCGGCGGTCTCCGCCAGGCTGGCCAGTTCGTCCAGGCTCTCCTCGCTGTCGGTGGAGATGAGCATGGCCTTCTCCGCCTCCTCCACGAGGCCGCCCTTCTCGATGGCCCTGCGCACGCGCTCCTCCGCGAGCTCGATCTCCTTCATCCAAAGCTGCTGGGGGATGCGGCCGGGCTTCACCGGGCCCCTGACGACGATGGTGAGGTTATCGTACTCCACCTCGCCCAGGAACGCGGCGCTGATGCCGGTGCAGCGGCCCTCCGCCACGCCCACGGCGCACATGCTGTCGAAGCGCAGCAGCCGCAGGGCCTGCAGATCCACGTCGGACAGCCGCGCGCCCCCGCCGGGATGGGTGTGGATGCAGCGGAAGCCGGACAGCCGGTCCAGGTTGCGCCTGAGGTGCAGCTCCGGCAGGGCGATGCTGCCGATGGAGCCCACGGCGATCTCCAGCACCGTGCCGTCCCGCCCCAGGTACACCAGCAGCTCGCGGTTCAGTTGCTCCGTGTAGCGCACCAGCAGGTTCAGCAGCCGGTCGGGCAGGAACACGTCCCGCTCGAACTCCGCGTCGTAGAGCTTCTCCAGCTCGTTCAATACGCTCTCGCGTATGCCGGTCAGGTTGCCGTGAATCATCGTTATCCTCCGGGACAGGGTGTGGGGATCGGGAAACGGGGCGGCCGCGGGGCCGTCAGAGGAACACGCCGAGGGCGTCGGCGGCGTCGGCCACGTCGTCGAAGTCCGCGCCGTCCAGCGTCAGGGTGAGCCTGCGGGCGGGGACGTCCATCTCCACCGCCGCCACGCCGGAGAGGCCCAGCAGCGCGCGGCGGATGTCCTCGCCGCACTGCCTGCAATGGTTCTTGCCCACGCAGAACTGGCAGGGCAGGTAGCTGTAGTCGCAGGTCTTCTGCTCCATGTCGCGTCCTTTCGGTCTACTTTCGGCGGGAAAATGCCGCGGCCTCGGCGATCCACCCGAACAGCGCGTCGTCCAGCCGCGCGGGGTCGTCGACGAGCACGTGATGCGTCCAGCGGTTGGGCCGGGCCTCCACGGCGGCGTCCACGCGGGGTGATTCCACCCTGGCGGGCAGGCCGAAGCTCACCGTCAGCCAGTCCTTCCCCCGCGCCGCCGCGCGGCGCACCGGCGCAAAGGAGACGAACGCGAAGCCGTAGCGGGTCCTGAACGTGATCTGCGTGCGGTGGACCTGCACGGCCGCGTCCGGGGCGATTTCAAACAGCCGTGCCCGGAAGCGCTCGTACAGCTCCAGCGCGCCGGGCTTTCCGTCGAAGAATTGCAGCTCGTCCGGGGTCACGGGCATCCCTCCATGGGTCAAACCGCCATCCTCCGCGGGAAGGATGGCGGTCTCGGAAACGGCGGATCAGACGTACTTTATGTCCTCGTCGTCCTCCTCGGTGCGGGGCTTTTCGCCCTTGGCGAGGCGCTCGCGGTAGTCCTGGATGGCGGCGTGCAGCGCCTCCTCGGCCAGCACGGAACAGTGCACCTTCACCGGCGGGCCTTGCTGGAGGTGGCGATGGCCGCGCCGCAGCCGAAGGTCTTGAACTTCACGTCGGTGATGACGTCGTTCTCCACCTTGATGTAGATGCGCATGATATCGCCGCACTTGGCGTTGCCGACGGTGCCCACGCCGCTGGCGTCTTCCATCTCGCCCATGTTACGGGGATGCATGAAGTGGTCCATGACCTGCTCGGTGTAATCCATATGCGTAGCTCCCTTCATTGGCTATAACTGATAGCGCTTTGCTTTCGTTGACCGTCAGCGGGCGGGGCAGGCGGGACAGCGGGAAGCGGTCGTCTCGCCCTTGAGGAAGTCGTCGTACAGCGGCGACATCGCGCGCAGCATGCCCACGATCTCCACCAGGCTGTCCACCACGTAGTCGGCCTCTTCCATCGTGTTCTCCTCGCACAGGCTCAGCCGCAGGGAGCCGTGCGCGATCTCGTGGGGCAGGCCGATGGCCAGCAGCACGTGCGAGGGATCCAGCGAGCCGGAGGTGCAGGCGGAGCCGGAGCTCGCCGCGATGCCCCTCAGGTCCAGGTGCAGCAGCATGGATTCGCCCTCGATGAACTGGAAGGACACGTTCACGTTGCCGCACATGCGCTGCGTGGGATGGCCGTTCAGCTTCACGTAGGGGATCTCCTTCAGGATGCGCGCGATCATGTGGTCGCGGATGGCGCGCATCTTCGCCGCGCGGGCGTCGATGTCGGCGGTGGCCAGCTCGATGGCCTTGCCGATGCCCACGATGCCCGCCAGGTTCTCGGTGCCCGGGCGCTGGTTGCGCTCCTGCGCGCCGCCCTGCATCAGCTGCTGGACGTGCAGCCCCTGCCGCTTGTACAGCACGCCGATGCCCTTGGGCGCGTGGAACTTGTGGCCGGACATGCTGAGCATGTCGATGTCCTGCGCCTTCACGTCGATCTTCACGTGGCCGATGGCCTGCACCGCATCGGTGTGGAACACCACGCCGTGCTTCTTCGCCACCGCCGCCAGCTCGGGGATGGGCTCGATGGTGCCGATCTCGTTGTTGGCGTACATGATGGTGACCAGCGTGGTATCCGGGCGGATGGCCGCCTCGAGCTGCCCGGGGCTGACCAGGCCGTCCGCGTCCACGGGCAGGTAGGTGACCTCGAAGCCTTCCTTTTCGAGCTGCCGGCAGGTGTGCAGCACGGCGTGGTGCTCGAAGTTGGTGGTGATGATGTGCCGGCCCTTCTTCGCGTAGCCGTAGGCCGTGCCGCGGATGGCCCAGTTGTCGGCCTCGGTGCCGCAGCCGGTGAAGAAGATCTCCCGCGGGTCGGCGCCGATGGCCTTCGCCACCTGCGCGCGGGCCGCCTCTACCGCCTTGCGGGCCTCGCGGCCGTAGGCGTGCACGGAAGAGGGGTTGCCGAATACCTGGCAGAAGTAGGGCTGCATGGCCTCCATCACCGGTTCGGTGACGCGGGTGGTGGCGCCGTTGTCCATGTATACTCGCATAATATCTATCCTCCTGCGCTGCGGGCGACTCAGACCGGGGTCTGCGGCGCCGCGCCGATGCGCTCGTGATCTTCGACCATGTCCTTCAGGGTGATGCCGTCCACGATGCTGTCCAGCCCCGCCTGGATCTTCATCCACACGATGCGGGACGGGCAATCGCAGGTGCGGCCGCAGGTTTCCGTCTCCTGGAGGCATTCCACCAGGTTCAGCCCGCCCTCCAGGGCCCGCAGCACGTCGCCCACGGTGATCTCCTCGGGCCGGCGGGCCAGCGCGTAGCCGCCCTGCGCGCCGCGGGTGCTGTTCACCAGCTTCTGCTTTTTCAGCACCGCGATGAGCTGCTCCAGGTACGCCTCGGGGATGTCCTCCCGCTCGGCGATGGCCTTGATGGACTGCGGCCCGCGGTCGGCGTTGACCGCCAGGTCGTACATGGCGTGGATGCCATAGCGACCCCGCGTGGATAGCTTCATCGGAACCGCCTCCCCTGCGCCGCGGAATTCCGAGCGTTTCACTCGGTGTTGGCAGGAGTATTGTATCACCTCTCCCCCGCCGTGTCAATCAATTCCGACTTGTTTTATTGGAATTTAACGCAACCGCGCCGCCCGGGTATTCTTCCCCCGTCCTTCGCTTCCGATTCCCCATTGATCCCGCCCGCCATCCATGCTATGATAAGAAAAACGTCCCCGGAGGTGCGGCATGAAGAAGCCCGTCGTTTCCAACTACGAATTGCAGTGCGATCAATGGCGGCAGCGGTTCCTGGCCATGGACCAGGGCGCGCTGCTGCGCCGGCTGCCGGAGCTGAAGGTCGAGGGGGACTACCTGACCCTGCGGCACTTCGGGCGGCGGCTGGGCGTGCACCGCCGGGAGGGCTCCGTCGTGGCGCCGGACGACGCCGAACCGGTGTCGGTGAACACGCGGCTCAACGTGTACACGCTGTTCCACTATTGCCGGGACGGCGCGCGGCGCACGGGCGAATGGCTGCCCTTTGCGCAGTTGAAGGGCGCGTCTCCCTTCGGCCCCGCCTTCCAGAAGACGGTGACCGAGGTGTTCGCCGCCACCTTCTCCGGCCGGACGGAGGCGCTGGAGGAGGCCTTTCGCCGCATGGGCGGGGTCCGGCTGCCCGTCTCCGACGTGGGCTTCGAGGTGAAGGGCTTCGAGTGCATTCCTGTGCGCTTTCACTTCTGGGACGGCGACGACGAGTTCCCCGCCCAGGCCAACCTGCTGTTCGACCGCAGCGCCACCGACTTCATCCACGTGGAGAGCGTCGTGACCATCGCCTCCGAGGGCGTATTGCGGCTGGCGAAGCTGGCGGGCGTGACGCTGCGGAGCGGCAGCTTCTGACGCGACCCGCGGATGGCGCAAAAGCGCCCTGACGCCCGGCGGGCGTCAGGGCGCTTTCCTCGGCGGATGCCCTCTATTCCTCGATGTACCAGATGCGGTCGATCGTGTTCACCTTGTCCTGCTGCGTCGCGCCGCGGATGCTGGACTCCGCCAGCGGGATGCCCTTCCCGCCCTTGCCCTCGTAGGTGTCGGCGCAGTAGAAGGTGTCGCTGTCCGCATCGTAGCCGAACAGCCACACGGCGTGCGGCGCGCCGGTGTCGTAGATCACCACGCCCTCGGGGTGCGCCTCCAGCGCGCGGATGAGGTACTCCTTGCGGTCCCGCGCGCTGCGGATGTCCGCGCTCATGCCCACCGTCACGCCGCCGATGGTGAAGCTGTGGCTCAGGCCCACGCCCTGGATCCAGCCGTAGCGGCCCACGCCGGTCTCCGTCACCTGGATGTACGGGCTGCCCCGCAGGCTGGAGAAATTGCGCAGCATCATGGTGCAGGCGATGAGCGTGCAGGTGTGCCTGGAGGTCTGCACCTGGTACACGTCGTCGGCGGGGTGCGAGCCGTAGTACGCGCCTTCCGCCCCCGCGGGCAGCGCAAACAGCGCCGCCAGCGAGGCGAGCGCGAGCAGTCGGTACAGGGTGCGCCGCATGGATAACTCTCCTAATCCTGATATACCTGATATACCTACAGCATAAACGCGGGCGCGTGCAAATGCAAAGACATTTCCGGGAAACGTTTCCGGCAAAAATCGGACGGAACCGGGCGACGCCGCCGGACGCAACGAGCGGAGATCCCCCCTCCGTGTCGGCGGTCTTTCGGGGGAATCTCCGCGGTTGCGGCCTCTGTCGGCGTTGCGGATGATACAATCAGTTCTGCTTCACGCTCAGGCTGGCGGCCTCGCCGTTGATCTTCCAGTCCTTGGCGTAGGCGCCCTCCGGCGCGGGGCCGGCGGTCAGCGCGGTGGCGAGCACGGCGGACATGATGGTCTCCGCGTTGCGCTCGATCACCGGGGCCAGCGCCTCGGAAGCGCTGTAGGTGACGCTGATGCGGTCCACCACGTCGAAGCCCGCCTCCTTGCGCATGGTCTGCAGCTTGGAGATGACCTCGCGCACGAAGCCCTTCTCGATCAGCGCCGGGGTCAGGTTGGTGTCGATGACCACGGTCATGTCGCCCTCGGTCTGAGCCATGAAGCCCGGCTTCTGGGCGGGCTCGATCAGGCAGTCGTCCGCCGACAGCTCCACGGGATTGCCGTCGATTTCGAACCGCACGGCGCCGTCGCGGTTCAGCGCGTCCACGAAGGCGCTGCCGTCCACGGCCTTCAGGTACTCGCCGATGGCGGGCACCAGCTTGCCGTACCGCCGGCCCAGGGTGCGCAGCTGGGGCTTGATCTGGTAGGTGGTGAAGGCGCGGGCGTCGTCCACGAACCGGATCTCCTCCACGTTCAGCTCGTCGCGGATCAGCGCGGCGTACTCCTCGCCCAGCGCGGCGCCCTTCACGTACAGCGTGCCCAGCGCCTGGCGCACCTTGATGTTGGCGGCGCTGCGGGCGGCGCGGCCCAGCTGCACGGCCTGGGCGACCTCGTCCATCTCCGCCTCGAGCGCGCGGTCGATCTGCGCCTCGTCGGCGACGGGGAAATCGCACAGGTGCACGGACTCCGGCGCGCCCTCGACGACGCCGGCCACCAGGTTGCGGTACATGCTCTCGGTCATGAAGGGGATGTACGGCGCGGCGACCTTGCACAGCGTCACCAGCACGGTGTACAGCGTGTGATAGGCGGCGCGCTTGTCGCCGGTCCAGTCCTTGCCCCAGAAGCGCGACTTGGACAGGCGCACGTACCAGTTGGACAGCTCGTCCACGAAGCCCTGGATGGCGCGGGCGGTTTCGAAGATCCTGTACTCGGCCATGCCCTCGTCCACGAACTTCACCAGGCTGTTGAGCTTCGAGAGGGCCCAGCGGTCCATCAGGGTGAGATCCTTCGGGTCGGCGGCGTGTTCGGCCGGGTCGTAGCCGTCGATGGCGGCGTACATGCAGAAGAAGGCGTAGGTGTTCCACAGCGTGCCCATGAACTTCGACTGCATCTCGCTGACCAGCTCGTGGCTGAAGCGGGTGGGCAGCCACGGCGCGCTGGTGGCGTAGAAGTACCAGCGCACGGCGTCGGCGCCCTGGCGATTCAACACGTCCCAGGGATCGACGACGTTGCCGAGGTGCTTGGACATCTTGCGGCCGTCCTTGTCCTGCACGTGGCCCATCACCACCACGTTCTCGTAAGGCGCGCGGTGGAAGATGAGCGTGGAGATGGCCATGAGCGTGTAGAACCAGCCGCGGGTCTGGTCGATGGCCTCGGAGATGAAGTTCGCGGGGAAGTTCTCCTCGAAGACCTCCCTGTTCTCAAAGGGATAGTGCCACTGGGCGAAGGGCATGGAGCCGGAATCGTACCAGCAGTCGATGACCTCCGGGGTGCGCTTCATGGCGCCGCCGCAGGCCGGGCAGGTCAGCGTCACGGCGTCGATGTAGGGGCGGTGCAGCTCGATGTCCGCCGGCACGTCCCGGCCCATCTCCCGAAGCTCCGCGCGGGAGCCGATCACGTGGATCCTGCCGCAGTCCGCGCACACCCACACCGGCAGCGGCGTGCCCCAGTAGCGCTCGCGGGACAGGCCCCAGTCGATGACGTTCTCCAGGAAGTTGCCGAAGCGGCCCTCGCGGATGTTGTCCGGGTACCAGTTCACGGTGTTGTTGTTGGCCACCAGCTGGTCGCGGACCTCGGTCATGCGGATGAACCAGGTGCTGCGGGCGTAGTAGATCAGCGGGGTGTCGCAGCGCCAGCAGAACGGGTAGTCGTGGGTGAAGTACGGCGCGGAGACCAGCTTGCCTTCCCTTTCCAGCTCCTCCAGGATCATCGGGTCGGCCTTCTTCACGAACACGCCGGGCCAGTGGGTGCCCTCGGTCATCTCGCCGCGGGTGTTCACCATCTGCAGGAAGGGGATGTGGTTCTCGCGGCCCACGCGGGCGTCGTCCTCGCCGAAGGCGGGCGCCTGGTGCACCACGCCGGTGCCGTCGGTCATGGTGACGTAGCCGTCGGCCACCACCGTCCAGGCGTTCTCCTCGTTCTCCACGCCCTTGATGGCCTCGCGCTGGAAGTCGAACAGCGGCTCGTAGCGCAGGCCCACCAGCTCGCGGCCGGGGAAGGTGGTCTTGTTCTCCACCACGGCGTCCTCGCCCAGCACCTTGGCGATCAGCGGGTCGGCCATGATGACGGTGCGGCCGTCGTAGTCGAACCGGGCGTACGTCTCGTCCGGGTTCACGCACAGCGCCACGTTGCTGGGCAGCGTCCAGGGGGTGGTGGTCCAGGCGTAGATGTAGGTGTTGTCCTCGCCGACGACCTTGAAGCGCACCACGGCGGAGCGCTCCTTGACCTCCTTGTAGCCCTGGGAGACCTCGTGGCTGGACAGCGCGGTGCCGCAGCGCGGGCAGTAGGGCACCACCTTGTGGCCCTTGTACAGCAGGCCCATGTCGGCGATCTGCTTCAGGCTCCACCACACGGACTCGATGTAGTTGTCGTCATAGGTGATGTAGGGGTTTTCCATGTCGGCCCAGTAGCCGACGCGCTCGGACATCTTCTCCCACTCGCCCTTGTACTTCCAGACGGACTTCTTGCACTCCTTGATGAAGGGCTCGATGCCGTACTGCTCGATCTGCTCCTTGCCGTCCAGGCCGAGCTGCTTCTCGACCTCCAGCTCCACGGGCAGGCCGTGGGTATCCCAGCCCGCCTTGCGCAGCACCTTCTTGCCCTTCATGGTCTGGTAGCGGGGGATGAGATCCTTGATGGCGCGGGTCTCGATGTGGCCGATGTGCGGCTTGCCGTTGGCCGTGGGCGGGCCGTCGAAGAAGGTGAACACCTCGTTCCCCTCCCGCTGCTCGATGGACTTTTCGAAGATATGGTTCTCGTTCCAGAACTTGATGACTTCCTTCTCGCGCGTCAGGAAGTCCAGGGCCGTGGATACCTTCTCGATCATTCGCGTTCCCTCCAAATAAAAATCGGCCTCATCCACCTTGGGACGAAGTCGTTCGCGGTACCACCCAAATTGACGCGCCTCCGCGCGTCCGCTTGCCTGCGCTGTATCGGGCGCGCCCGGCGGGCCTGGCGGCAGGGGCGATGCCCCGCCCTCGACCCGCGGCTCGGAGGTGATTCCCCAGGACGGCGGCCGCCGGACTCGCACCGTGCTCCGGCTCGCTGTGCGCCGCGCCATCATGGGCGCTCCTCGTCATCGCGGATGTATTCCTGCTTTTATTATAACCGCTTTCCCGGATTTGTAAATGGTTTCCCCCGAAAAATGCGGGAAACTTTACGTTGACGCGATCGGACGAATGATATTATAATGATTAGGCCATCCTATGGTAGCTATCATTCCGCCGGAGGTTGCCTATGCGCACGCTCACCGCCATTGCCGCCGGGAAGGACGCGGGCCGCCCCGTGAAGTTCTTCGTGCGGGGGGACATGGGCGTGTCCTGCCATCAGTTCGCCGCGCTCAAGGTCCGGGGCGGGCTGCGGGTGAACGGCGCGCCGGTGCACGCGAACTACGCGCTCCGGCCGGGGGACGAGGTCAGCGTGACGCTGGCGGAGCCGGAGCGGGACCCCGTCGCGCCCGACCCGACGCCGGTGGACGTGGTGTGGGAGGACGACGACCTGCTCATCCTCGACAAGCCCGCGCCGCTGGCCTGCCAGTGCTCCCCGAAGCAGACGGAGCCCACGCTGGAGAACCGGCTGGCCTGGCGCTACCGCAACGTGCCCGGCTTCGTGTTCCGGCCGCTGAACCGGCTGGACCGGGGCACCAGCGGGCTGATGGCCGCGGCGAAGCACGCCCACGCCTGCCAGCTGTTGCAGCGGCAGCTGCACACCGAGGCCTTCCGGCGGGAATACCTGGCGGTGGTGGACGGCAGGATGACCGGCGAGGGCGTGATCGACGCCCCCATCGCCAAGATCGACGCCGCCAGCGTGCGCCGGGTGATCGACCCCGTCCGGGGAAAGCTCGCCGTGACCCGCTACCGGACGTTGCTGTCCGGCGCGGCGCACTCGCTCGTGCGGCTGCGGCTCATGACCGGCCGCACCCACCAGATCCGCGTGCACCTGGCCTCGCTGGGCCATCCCGTGTCCGGGGACTTCCTCTACGGGACCGAGGACGCCCGCCTGCCGGGCCGCTTTGCGCTGCACTCGGCGTCGATCCGGCTGACCCACCCCGTCACCGGGGAGGTCGTCGAGCGCGCCTCTCCCCTGCCGGCGGCGCTGGCGGCGCTGCTCGGGAACGCGGACGCGCCGGGGAGCGCGGAGGGCGGGTCACTCACCGCGGCGCAGATCATAAAACAGGTTCACTTTCAGGAGCAGGACTTTGATTCGAGCATCATCATGTAGGGCCGACGCGGCCGTCGAGCGGGAAATCGCCCGCGTGGCCGACGCGCTGGCGGCGCTGCGGGTGCCGGCCGAACCGGGCGAATACGACATCCACGGCGAGATCGCCGCGGCGCTGGCCGCCGCGGGGCTTTGCTATGACCACGAGTACCGCCTCGGCCCGCGCTGCCGGGTGGACTTTCGCGTGGGGCGCATCGGCATCGAGGTAAAGAAGGGCCGCCCCGTCGCCCGCGCGCTCCGCGACCAGTTGGCCCGCTACCTGGCCTTCGACGCGCTGGAGGGCATCGTGGTGGTGGCGCAGAAGTCGCTGCCCCTGCCCGCGGCGCTCGACGGCAAGCCGGTGCGGCTGGTCTCCCTGAACCGACTGTGGGGGGTGGCGCTGCCGTGACGGACGAATACGAGTACACCGGCGAGGGCGCCATCACCATGGACGACTACGACTACGACGACTATCCCTCCGCGCCGGAATTCCCCGCCTACCTGCAGGACGCGCCGGGAGGCGTGCGCACCTACGGCACGCTGTCCTACAACCGGCGCTCGCGGTGCTGGACCATCAAGGGCGACCCCTGCGTGACGGAGCTGGCCAAGCGGCTGTTTCCCGGCTGCGACGGCCGGGGCCGGGGCGTGGCGCGCTTCACCGCGCACCGCAGGATCATCGGCGACCTGAACTGGCTGATGCTGCGCTATCCGCTGGAGATCAAGGCGACCGACCGCGCCCGCTGGGAGAGCGCGCTCGCGGACGCGCGGGAGTACGCCGTGCGGCGGGAGCGGGCGCTGTCCATGCCGGAGACGGCCACGCCGCCCGCGGAGACCTTCGCCGGGGAGCTGCTGCCCTTCCAGAAGCAGGGGCTGGGCTTCCTGCTCTCCACGCGGCGCTGCCTGCTGGCGGACGAGATGGGCCTGGGCAAGACGGTGCAGGCGCTGGCGTTCCTGGCCACCACCGCGGCCTACCCCGCCGTGCTGGTGGTGCCGCCCCACCTGATCCGCAACTGGCAGCGGGAGGTGGAGCGCTTCCTGTCCCCGGACGGCCGGCTGCGGGTGCACGTGATCCGCGGGCTCACCCCCTACGCCCTGCCGGAGGCGGACGTGTACATCGTCCACTACCTGCTGCTGCGCGGCTGGAAGGACGTGCTGCCGGGGCTGGGCTTTCGCACGGTGATCTTCGACGAGATGCAGGAGCTGCGCCGCAACGGCACCGGCAAGTACAGCGCCGCGAGCCTGCTGTCCGAGGCCTGCGAGAACTGCATCGGGCTGTCCGGCACGCCCATCTACAACCACGGCGGCGAGATCTGGAACGTGGTAAACATCATCGACTTCCACTTCCTGGGCGACTGGGAGAGCTTCAGCCGCGAGTGGTGCTACGGCTACAACAGCGCCATCGTCGCCAAGCCCGAGCTATTGGGCGACTACCTGCGCAGCGAGGGGCTCATGCTGCGCCGGCTGAAGCGCGACGTGCTCGCGGAGCTGGCCCCCAAGCGCCGCCTGGTGCAGGAGATCGACTGGGACGACGCGCTGTACCGGGAGCTGATGAAGCCGGTGGCCGGGCAGCTCCGGCTGCTGCGCAGCACCGACGATCCCTCCCGCCGCGCGCTCATCGAGGACGCCATCTGCCAGCAGCAGCGCCAGGCCACGGGCATCGCCAAGGCGCCCTTCGTGTGCGCGTTCGTGCGCGCGCTGCTGGAGGGCGGCGAGCAGGTGCTGCTGATGGCCCACCACCACGCGGTGATGGACATTTATAAAAAGGAGCTGCGGGCCTTCCGGCCGAAGTTCATCACGGGCCGGGAGACGGACCGCCAGAAGGACGAGGCCGCGCAGGCGTTCATGGAGGGCAAGACGGACCTGCTGTGCGTGTCCCTGCGCTCGGCCAGCGGGCTGAATCTGCAGCGGGCCACCTGCGTGGTGTTCGGCGAATTGGACTGGTCCCCCGCCGTACACAGCCAGGCCGAGGACCGCGCGCACCGCATCGGCCAGCGGGATTCCCTGCTGTGCTACTACCTGGTCAGCCCCCGCGGCAGCGACCGGGACATGCAGGACGCCCTGGGCCTGAAGGTCAGCCAGTTCGTGGCCATCATGGGCGACAGGCCCCAGACCCCGGAGGATCAGTTCCTCCAGCAGTCCCAGGCCCGCGACCGCATCCGCCAACTGGTGGAACGGCTGGCGGAGGAGAGCGGGGAATAAGGGGCCCGTCCTGCCGCAAACCGCGCTCCGCCGGGCGGCCCGACGCCGCGGGCGAAGGCTTCCATCAGCGGCCCTTTCGGGAAGCCTCCGCGGTCGCGGGCCCCGTCGGCGCCCGCGTCACGCCTGCGCCCGCCCCTTCCTGTACGCCAGGGGGGAGGCGCCCATGCGCTGGCGAAAGACCTTGCCGAAGTAGCTGGACGTGGCGAAGCCGCAGCCGAGCGCGATCTCGGTGACGCTGCGCTCGCCGCCCCGCAGCAGCTCGGCGGCGCGGTCCACGCGGTAGTCCAGCAGGTACTCCACCGGCGTGGTACCCAGCCGACGGCGAAAGCAGCGGGTGGCCTCCCGCGGGCTCACGCTGGCCGCGGCGGCGATGTCCGCCAGGGTCAGGCGCTCGCCGTAGTTCGCCTCGATGCAGCGCAGCATGGCCTTCACCCGCTCGTCGTCGGCCCCGCCCCGCCGCCCCGCGGCCTGCGGCGCCATCTCCAGCAGCGCCAGCCACAGCGCGCCCAGCTCCGCGCGAATCCGCAGCTCGAACCCCGCCTCCTGGCGCTGGAAGGCCTCAAAGGCCCGGTCCATGGCGCGGCGCAGCGCCTCCGCGCGCGGATGGTCCGCCGGGATGTGCAGCAGCTCGGCCTCTTTGTTTTGCAGCAGCGGCAGCACGTAGCGCCGCTCGATGGCGCCGCCCGGCGTCCCCGCCACCAGCCGGGGCAGGAAGATGTGCTCCTGCTGCTCGCAGCGCACCGGCCCCAGGCACTGGGTCATGTGCAGCACGTTGGCGTTCACGAACCCCACGTCCCCCGGCGCGAAGTCCCGCACGACGCCGGGCAGGGTGTAGCGCAGGCTGCCCTTTTCGATGTAGAACAGCTCCACCTCGTTGTGCCAGTGCCACGGGCACAGCCCCACGCCCCGCGCCTCGAGGATGTCGCGGTTGCCGCGGTAGGGAAAATCGCCGGTGACGGATTCCGCGGTCTCCTCCAGCGTATCGCGGTCGATGGTGGTGCGAATCTCGATCATATTGGTCCATATCCTCCCATTATCCGGCTGTATACTGATAGCAGAGGCGCGATACTGTCTGTATAATGATAGTATAAAAGCGCCGGCCCGTCAAGCGGCCGGCGGCGGAGGAACGGATTATGTTTACGCTGCTGCTCGCCATCATCTACATCGCCTTCATCAGCCTCGGCCTGCCGGACTCCCTGCTGGGGTCCGCGTGGCCGGTGATGCGCATTCAGTTCGGCGCGCCGCTGTCCATGGCGGGGCTGATCTCGATGATCATCGCCGGGGGCACCATCGCCTCCAGCCTGCTGTCGGAGCGGCTGACCCGAAAGCTGGGCACCGGGCTGGTCACCGCCGTCAGCGTGGCCATGACCGCCGCGGCGCTGTTCGGCTTTTCCGTCTCCGGCTCCGTGACGGCGCTGTGCCTGTGGGGCATCCCCTACGGCCTGGGCGCGGGCGCGGTGGACGCCGCGCTGAACAACTACGTCGCGCTCCACTACAGCTCCCGCCACATGAGCTGGCTGCACTGCTTCTGGGGCGTGGGCGCGTCCATCAGCCCGTACATCATGGGTGCGTGGCTGAGCCGCGGCGACAACTGGCAGGGCGGCTACCGCACGGTGTCCATCCTGCAGGTCGCGCTCACGGCGGTGCTGTTCGCCACGCTGCCGCTGTGGAAGGAGCGCCGGGGCGCGCAGGGCGGCGGCGCGGGCGCGGACCGGCCCCTGCTGGGGCTCCGCGGCGCGTTGCGCATCCCCGGCGTGCCGGCCATACTGCTGGCCTTCCTGGGCTACTGCGCGGCGGAGACCACCACGGGCCTGTGGGCCAGCAGCTACCTGGCGGAGGCGCGGGGCGTGGACCCCGGCACCGCGGCGCGGTTCGCGTCGCTGTTCTACCTGGGCATCACCTTCGGCCGGTTCCTGAACGGCTTCGTGGCGGACCGCATGGGCGACAAGCGCATGATCCGCATCGGCGTGGGCGTGATGCTCGCCGGCACGCTGCTGGTGATGCTGCCGGTCTCCGGCACGCTGCCCGCGCTGGCGGGCCTCATCGTGATCGGGCTCGGCTGCGCGCCGGTGTACCCGTCCATCATTCACGCCACGCCCTTCAACTTCGGCGAGGAGAACTCGCAGGCCATCATCGGCATCCAGATGGCCTCGGCCTACACGGGCAGCACCTTCATGCCGCCGCTGTTCGGCGTGCTGGCGAACCGCTTCTCGCTGCGCCTCTACCCCTTCTACCTCGCGCTGTTCGCGCTGCTGCTGCTCGTCATGACCGAGCGCGTGAACCGGCTGAAGGCCGGGCAGGCATAGCGAAGGCCGTTCGCGCCCGGAACCCCCGCGGTTCCGGGCACTTTTTCCGTCGCTGCGATTCTTTGGCGCGGAATCCCGCGCAGGTCCTTGGCAGGCGGGCAAATCCGTGCTACAATAGAGGGCAGAGATTACGCGAGCGGAGGAATCGCCATGGAACAGAACAACCATCCCAACCCCGAAGCCGAGCCCCGGCACATCCCCACCCCGGAGGAGATCGCGCGGGCGGAGGCGGAGGCCGTGCGCGCGCTGCAGCGCGGCGAAGCCCTGCCGGGCCGGACCGAGCCCGCGGACGCGCCCCCGAAGCCGGACTGGAGCGACGTGCCCTACGTGGACGACGCGGAGGCGGCGGCGCCCGCCCCCGCCCCGGTCAGGCCCAGGGCCAACGCGGACGACGAGGACGACGACGCCCCCGCCGAGCCCAGCGACCTGGAGAAGCGCATCGCCGCCATCCCCGAGGACAAGTGGAACCTGTACCAGATCCTGGGCGGCGCGGCGGTGGGCCTGATCGCCGTCGCCCTGCTGACCTTCGGCAGCGAGGACCTGGGCACCTGGTCGCTGGTGCTGGCCGCGGTGCTGGCGCTGGTCGCCCCCCGCTACCTGGAGCGCTGGGGCGGCCGCAAGCTGCCCCGCGCCCGCATGGCCATGGTCATCTCCATGGCCGTGGCGCTGGTGGCGTTCTTCATCATCGCCGGCATGCGCAACGGCTTCCAGATGTTCGACAAGTAGCGACCGAACGCCCGGGCGGAAACGCGCGGAACCCAAAATGACGAACCTGCCCCGATGCGACGATCCGCGACATGCAGATTGCCGCACCGGGGCAGGTCTTGTCTTTCGCGTTCCTATCTCAGCCTGGTTCCGAAGCCTTCCTTTTCCGCCACGGCGACCCAGCCCTTCAGGCGCTGGAAGAAGTCCTCGTTGCTGTGGGTGTGGGTCATCAGGTTGATGATCTGCTCGGGCATCTCGGGGTCCTTGCCGTTCCCGAGCATGCGCCGCACCTGCATCTCCCCGGCCTGCTCCTCCTCGGTGAGCAGCAGCTCCTCGCGGCGCGTGCCGGAGCGCACCATGTCGATGGCCGGGAACACGCGGCGGTCGGACAGCTTGCGGTCCAGGTGCAGCTCCATGTTGCCGGTGCCCTTGAATTCCTCGTAGATGATGTCGTCCATGCGGCTGCCGGTGTCCACCAGCGCCGTGGCGACGATGGTCAGGCTGCCGCCGTTTTCGATGTTGCGCGCCGCGCCGAAGAAGCGCTTGGGCTTGAACAGCGCCCCCGGGTCCAGGCCGCCGGACAGGCTGCGCCCGGTCGGCGCGATGACCAGGTTATAGGCGCGGGCCAGGCGGGTGATGGAATCCATCAGCACCACCACGTCCTTGCCCATCTCCACCAGCCGCTGGGCGCGGGCCAGCACCATCTCCGCCACGCGGGTGTGGTTCTCCGGCATCTCGTCGAAGGTGGAGTACACCACCTCGCCCTGTATGGAGCGCTTCATGTCCGTGACTTCCTCGGGCCGCTCGTCGATCAGCAGCACGATCAGGTGCACGTCCGGGTAACCCGCGGTGATGGAGTTGGCGATCTGCTTCAGCAGCGTGGTCTTGCCCGCCTTGGGCGGGGAGACGATCATGCCGCGCTGGCCCTTGCCGATCGGCGCGAGCATGTCCACCAGCCGCAGCGACAGGCTGCCGCCCGGCCGCTCCAGCCGCAGCCGCTGGTCGGGGTACACGGGCACCAGGTCCTCGAACCGCCGCCGCGCCGCGACTTCCTCCGGCGGCGCGCCGTTCACCCGCGTGATGTACATGATGGCGCTGTAGCGGTCGCCTTCGCGCTGGGGCCGGGTCCTGCCCTCCACGTAGTCGCCCATGCGCAGGTTGAAGCGGCGGATCTGGGCGATGGAGAGGTACACGTCGTTCGGCCCGGGCAGGCAGTTCTCCGCGCGCAGGAAGCCGTAGCCGTCGGGCTGCAGCTCCAGCACGCCCGCACCTTCGCCGCCCTCCGTCGGCGGCGCTTCCGGCGCGACGGGCTTCGGCTCGACGGCGGAAACGCCCTCCCGGCGAACCCGGTTCTCCGTCTCGGCGGACGCTTCCGGGACCTGCGCTGACGTCGGCACCGGCGCGGCCTGCGGCGGCTGCGGCGCTTCGGGGACGCGGGGCTTCTGCCCGGCGAGGTCGCGGCGCAGGCGTCCGCTGCCCTCGGGCGCGCGGCGCAGCACCGGCGCGCGATCCTGCCCGGCGGCGTTGGCCGCGCGCTGGACAAAGCCGTCCCGGCGAGCGCGATCCCCCGCCTGCGCTGCCTTTGATGCGACGTCGCCGCGGTTCGCGCCGTTCTCCCGGCGCCCCGCAAAGCCCCGGACGCGCGCCTGGGCGGACGTCTCCGGCTTCGACGGCGCGGGCGCCTGCTTTGCCGCCGCGCGGACGGGCTTCGCCTCGGCGGGATCGGGCGCCTGCTTTGCCGCGGTACGCGCGGGCTTTGCCTCGGCGGGGTCGGGCGCCTGCTTCGCCGCCGCGCGGACGGGCTTCGCCTCGGCGGGGTCGGGCGTTTGCTTTGCCGCGGTGCGCGCGGGCTTCGCCTCGGCGGGGTCGGGCCTGGCGGCCGCGTTCGACGCCTCGGGAGCGGCCTTTTCGGCCTTCTTCCCGGAGCGAGCGGCCCCGCCGGTCTTTGCGCGCCGGTCGATGCGCTCCGATGCCTTTTCTTCCGGAGCCTTCCCGGCCTGCGCCGCCGGGGCCGCCTTCCGCGACCGTCCCGCCCCGCGCTTTGCGGGTTCGGGCTTTGCTTCGGCGGGCGCGGGCTTTGTTTCGACGGGCGCGGGCTTTACCTCGGCGGGCGCGGGCTTTACCTCGGCGGGCGCGGGCTTTACCTCGGCGGGCGCGGGTTTTGCCTCGGCCTGCGCGCGGCCGTCCGCCTCGACCAGCAGCTCCACCAGGCGCTGCTTGTTGGTTCCCGCGGGCACGCGAACGCCGCGCTCCTTGGCCAGCTTCCGCAGATCCACCACGGTCTGGGCATGCAGGGATTGATAATCCATAAAACACCTCCGATGAGGGCGAGGGGGTGAACGTTATCGGGCAAAGGGTCACACGGGCTTCCGGCCGACCGCGACGTCCCGCGTGATGGCCTGCTCCACCCAGTGGGAGAAGCCGTCGTAGGGACCGCCCTGCAGGGGCGTCAGGCCGGCGTCGGCCATCATGGCGCGCAGGCGGTCGGGCTTGAAGGTCTGGGCGTTGAACGACACGGCCACCGCGCCGCCGGGCTTCAGAACCTCCCGCCAGGCGGGCAACGCCTGGGCGAGCAGCGCTTCCAGCCAGTTCCGGCCCTTCGCGCCCTGGGGCAACTGAGCGTCGTGGCGCACGCCGTAGGGCAGGTCGCAGGCCACGAGGTGAAAGGCGCGCTTCCCGAACGCCTCGTCGACCCGGCTCGCGTCCAGGTTCGCCAGGCTCAGGCGCAGGGTCTGCCCGGCCCGGAAGCGCTCCGGCGCGCCGGCGAAGTCAAAGCGGCACACCTCCGCGGCCTTCCCCTTCTTCAGCGTGCGGGACTCCCGCCCGGTCGCGTGCTTCAGGCGATGGTACTCCAGGTAGCGCTTGAAGTACTTCTCCGCTTCCTTCAGGTCGGCCCGGTCCACGTCCGCGCCGACGGCGTTCCAGCCCAGGTTGGCGGCCACGAACAGGCTCGTCGCGCGGCCGCACATGGGGTCCAGCAGCGTCAGCGGCGGCGGCGCATCCCAGAAATCGCTGCTGTACAGCGCGGCGTTCACCAGCAGCATCAGGAACATCTCGTTGGTCTTGCCCTTGTACTTGAGCACCGCGGGCAGGTCGGCCCCCAGGCAGGGCTCGGCGCGGCCGCACACCGGCAGCAGCGCGCCGCCCTCCGCCTGGCGAAACAGGCCGTAGAGCAGCGAATGGCCGCGCAGCGCGGCGACGGCGGCCTCCGGGAGCGCCTCCGGGGTCTCGATGCCCAGGCAGGGCATGCCCAGGCCCAGCTCCGCCGCCGGAAGGATCTCCGCCGCCGGGGCGACCCGGTCCAGCATCAGCCGCAGCTCGGACGCCGCCAGCCTGCCGGTTTCGGCCTGATAGCGGGCGTTGGCGTGGGGCCAGAGCAGCATCAAATAACGCATATGCAGTTCTCCATGGCGGGCGCGTGATATCACCGTACCACTAAACATACGCATCGACGTGTGCGTCTATGCGGAAGAAACCGTTGATTTGTGATGGGGTTTTGCGGGATCCGACGGGTTCGGAACCGTGAAATGAACGGGGTTCGAAAACAGCCCCTCTGGCATACCAGAGGGGCTTTCATTGGCATTAATACTTGCGCTTGCGAGCGGCTTCAGCCTTCTTCTTACGCTTTACGCTGGGCTTCTCGTAATGCTCTCTTTTTCTGGCCTCAGCCAGGATGCCATCACGAGCCGTCTTGCGCTTAAAACGGCGCAGCGCGCTTTCCAATGATTCATTTTCCCGAATGCGTACCTCGGACATGTGCTTTCCCTCCCCTCGCAGTTGAATGGCATACGCCAATGTAGCATGGGGTTCGCCACATCGTTTATTATACCCCAAACCCTGTGTACTCGTCAACCCTTGGCGGCAAAGTATTCAAGATTTTCACAAATCTTTGAAAACGCGCCCACGATTCGCCAATCTTTTGGTGAATCGGCGTATCCGCGTCCACGGGGTGTGGGGTGCGCGCAGGGCGTCACGCCATGCGCTCGCTCAGCGCCTTGCCGCCCAGCAGGTGGACGTGCAGGTGGTTCACGGACTGCGCGCCGTCGCGGCCGCAGTTGCTGACCACGCGGAAGCCGGGCTCCGCCACGCCCTCCTGCGCCGCGATTTTGCCGATGGCCTCCGCGAGCGCCGCGGCGGTCTCGCCGTCGCACTCCAGCACGTTGGCCATGTGCTTCTTCGGCACGATCAGCACGTGCACCGGCGCCTGGGGATTGATGTCCCGGAAGGCGTACACGCGGTCGTCCTCGTAGACCTTATCGCTGGGGATCTCCCCGGCGATGATCCTGCAAAACAGGCAATCTTGCATACTTATTCACCTCTTTCATGTTTGGATTCATCGTCGACGACCTCGCCCGACGCCAGCGCGCCCTCCGCGCGCAGGATCCGCACGGGCCGCAGGTCGCCCGGCCGCGCGTCGGCGCGGACCCGGACGTACTGGCCGGTGTACCCCTCGGCGAGGCCCTCCCCCGCCGGCTGTTCGAACAGCACGGGCTGCACCGTACCCACCAGACCTGAGACGTATTCGGCCTCCAGTCGGTTCCCGAGTTCGATCATTTCCCGCGCCCGGGCGTGCTTCACCGCCTCGTCCAGTTGGCCCTCCATGCGGTCGGCGGGCGTGCCCGCGCGCCGGGAATAGGGAAACACGTGGATGCGGGCGAGCCGCGCGCGCTCCACGAAGACCATCGACTCCCGGAATTCCGCCTCCGTCTCGCCGGGAAAGCCCACGATCACGTCGGTGGTCACGGCGCAGCCGGGCAGGAAGCGACGCAGCGTCTCCACGGCCCCGAGGTATTCCTCCGGCGTGTAGCGGCGGCGCATGCGCCGCAGCACCGCGGCGCTGCCGGACTGCAGCGACAGGTGGAACTGGGGCATCAGCCCCGGCATGGCCGCGGCCCGGCGGGCGAACGCCTCCGTGACGGTCACGGGCTCCAGCGAGCCCAGGCGCACCCGATCCACGCCGGGGGTGTCGTGCACGGCCTGTATGGCGTCGATGAGCGCCTCCCCCGTGCCGCGGCCGTAGCTGCCCAGGTGGATGCCGGTGACCACGATCTCCCGGTACCCCGCCGCCGCCAGCCGCGCGGCCTCGGCCCGCACGTCCGCCAGCGCCATGCTGCGCACCGGCCCGCGCACGCTGGGGATGATGCAGTAGCTGCAATACCGGTCGCAGCCCTCCTGGATCTTCATGGTCGCGCGGGTCTTGCCCTCGTGGCGGGACACGGACAGGTTTTCAAACCCCGCCCCCTTCAGCGGCGCGACGGCGCTGATGGGCGCGTCCTGGGCCATGGCGGCCTCCAGCAGCGACGCCACCTCGCCCCGGCGCTGCACGCCGAGCACCAGGCGCACGTTGTCCATGCTCAGCAGCGTCTCCGCCTCCCGCTGGGCCAGGCACCCGCACACCACGATGGCGCAGTTCGGGTTCTGGCGGGCGGCGCGGCGGATGGCCTTCATCGACTTCTGGTCCCCGGTGCCGGTGACGGTGCAGGTGTTGATGAGGCAGGCGTCGGCCGGGCCGGGAAAGGGCACGGGCGTCCAGCCCGCCCGCTCGAGCAGCTCCAGCATGGCCTCGGTGTCGTACTGGTTCACCTTGCAGCCCAGCGTATATGCGGCGATCGTCTTCATGCGGTTACTCCGTCCGTTCCCGGGAATGCCCGGCGTCGATGCGCACGCCCCGCTTCGACAGCGCCGGGTTCGTCGCGCGCAGCGCGAGAGCCCGGCACTCGCCGACGGTCAGGGGCGGCTCCCTTCGGATTCTGTTTCAGGCGCTGTCCGCGGGCGGCTACAGGTCGCCCCACAGCGCCATCGCCAGCGCGGCGGCGGTCACGGCGGCGGTCTCGGTGCGCAGGATGCGGGGCCCGAGGGTGACGGTCCTCGCGCCGACGGCCTCCATGGCGGCGACCTCCGCCGGCGTCATGCCGCCCTCGGGGCCGATCACCACGGCGATGTCCCGCGCGCCGGACGCCTCGGCGAAGGCGTCCTTCATGCGCCGGCCGGCGGCCTCCTCCCAGGGCGCCAATACGAGCTCGTGCTTCGGGAGCCGCTCCAGCAGCTCCGCCCAGCCGATCGGCGCGTCCACCGCCGGGGCGCGGCCGCGGTTGCACTGCTTGGCCGCCTCGCGCGCGATGCGCTCCAGCCGCTCCCGGCGCTTCTGGCCGTCCCGGGCGTTCAGCTTCACCACGCAGCGCTCCAGCTTCACCGGGGTGAGCCGCGCCGCGCCGAGCTCCGTCAGCTTCTGGACGATCAGGTCCAGCTTGTCCGCCTTGGGCACGCCCTGGTACACGGTCACGCGTACCGGCGGCTCGTGGCCGTCCAGCTCCTCGAGCAGCCTCGCCACCGCGCCGTCCTCGCCGCCGTACAGCAGCTCCGCGCGCCAGCGCCGACCGTCGCCGTCCATGGCGCACAGCTCGTCCCCGGGCCGCAGCCGCAGCACCTTCAGCGCGTGGCGGCTCTCCTCGGGGAGCAGCGCCGCCTGCCCGTCCACGGGCGGTTCAATATAAAAACTGTGCATAGGCTTCTCCCGGACGCTTCGTCATATTCTCTCCGGCCCGTTCCCTTTCCTGCCGCTGATCCTGCCTCGGTACGCGCAAGCGCGGCGTGGCGTTCACGCCGCCCGCCCCGCGTCAGGCAAGCTTCCTCGAGGCCACGGCCCGCCATTCGCCCTGCTCGCGCACCTCCAGCACCTCGTAGCGCGCGTCGTCCAGCGCCTTCAGCACCTCGTCCAGGCGCTCGGCGGCGATGCCGGAGCAGACGAACAGCCCGCCGTCCGCAATGCGCGCGCGCACCGGCGCCGCCAGCATGCAGATCACGTCGGCGATGATGTTGGCGATCACCACGTCGCCGGTCTCCCACACCACGTCCAGCAGGTCGCCGCAGCGGGTTTCGATCACGTCCGCGAAGCCGTTGATCCGGGCGTTCTCCGCCGCCACGCGCACCGCCACGGGGTCGAGGTCGGTGGCCAGCACGGGCTTCGCGCCCATGTGCGCCGCGGCGATGGCCAGTATGCCGGTGCCGGTGCCGATGTCGATGACCCGGTCGCCGGGCTTCACGTACTTCTCCACCAGCGCCACGCACATGCCGGTCGTCTCGTGGGTGCCGGTGCCGAACGCCATGCCGGGGTCGATCTCGATGACGTGGTCGCCGGGCCGGGTCTCGCACGCCGTCCAGCCGGGCTTTACGACGATGTGCTCGCCCAGCCGGAAGGGCTTGAACGCCTTCTTCCAGCTCTCCGCCCAGTCCTCCTCGGCGAAGGTGCCCGCGCTTGTCTCCAGCTTGCCCAGGTCGAAGCCCAGGTCCAGCGCGCGCACGCGGCGCAGCTCGGCCTCCACCTGGGCGATGCGGTCGCGCAGGCTGCCGTTCACCTCGAAGTAGCCCGTCACCTTCACGTCGTCGCCGATGCGCCGGGCGATCTCCTCGTCGATGATGTCCCACTGGCCCTCGGGGCGCTGGTTCGCGGCGACGTCGTTCTTGTCCTCGATCATCGTGCCGGCGCTGCCCGCGTCCAGCAGGATCTGCGACACCAGGTCCGAGCCCTCGGTGGTGGTGAGAATTGTGTATTGCATCCAGTCCATGGCAGAGAACGGGGCGCAGGGCGCGGGGAACGGGAAGGGCAACGCGCCGATTTCCCGCCCACCGCGCCGGCGACCCCGCAATTCCTTTCTCAGAGTGTGTCCCCGGGTTTCCACCTATTGTAGCAAGAAATCCCACCGGGGTCAAGGAAGATTCTATGAACAGAGACGGGGAAAGGCAACAAACAGGGGGCGGGAAACGCGCGATCCGGCGTCCCCGTCCCCTGTTTGCTGATTATCAGCTGAACGCATCCTTCAGCTTGTCGAAGAACGACTTTTTCTTTTCATACTGGTTGCCGCTGGCGGTATCGTCGAACTGGCGCAGCAGCTCCTTCTGCTGGCTGGTCAGCTTCTTGGGGATCTCCACCACGGCGGTGACGTACAAATCGCCCTTGCCGCTGCCGCGCAGGTGGTTCACGCCCTGGTCGCGGATGCGGAAGATCTGTCCCGGCTGGGTGCCCTCGGGGAATTTGTACTTGATGGGCTTGCCCAGCGTCGGCACGTCCAGCTCCGCGCCCAGCGCCGCCTGCGTGAAGGTGATGGGCATGTCGATGTACAGATCGTCCTCCCGCCGCCGGAACAGCTTGTGGGGCTTCACCGTGATGACGATCTGCAGATCGCCCGGCGGGCCGCCGTGCTCGCCCAGGCCGCCCTGGCCGCGGATGGTCAGCACCTGCCCGTTGTCGATGCCCGCGGGCACGCGCACGGTGCGGCGCTTGCTGACGCGCACCTTGCCCCGGCCGTGGCACTTCTGGCAGGGCTCGGTGATGATCTTGCCCGCGCCGCGGCAGCGGGAACAGGTGGTCACCGTCTGCATGCGGCCCAGGGGCGTGCTGCGCACCACGCGCTCCTGGCCGGAGCCGTGGCACACGGGGCAGGTGTCCACCTTGCTGCCCGGCTTCGCGCCGGTGCCGCCGCAGGTGGGGCACTCCTCGTCCCGCACCAGGTTGATCTCCTTCTCGCAGCCCATGGCCGCCTCCTCGAAGGAGATGGTCAGGTCGTAGCGCAGGTCGTCGCCGGGAACGGGGCCGTTGTTGCGCGTGCCGCCGCCCATGCCGCCGCCGAAGATGGTGGAGAAGATGTCGTCGAAGCCGCCGAACCCGCCGCCGCCGAAGCCGCTGAAGCCGCTGAAGTCCCCGAACCCGCCGCCGCCGAAGCCCGCCTGCGGGCCGTCATGGCCGAACTGGTCGTACTGGGCGCGCTTCTGGGGGTTGGAGAGGACCTGATAGGCCTCGTTGATCTCCTTGAAGCGCTCCTCGGCCGCGGGATCGTCGGGGTTGGCGTCCGGATGGTTCTTCTTGGCCAGCGTGCGATAGGCCTTCTTGATGGTCGCGTCGTCGGCGTCCCTGGCCACGCCCAGAACCTCGTAGTAGTCTCTCTTGTCTGCCATTTATGTCACCACGTTCCGTGAACCGCCGCCCGCCGAAGCGCGGGTTTTGCCGGAGGTTCTTGATTCATGCCGGAAGGGCAAGGGCGCAGCCCTTGCCCCCGGACGGGATGGGAATCGGAGTGCGGAGCGCCCCGCGGGGCGCCGCAGGTTCCATCCCCTGGTCGCTGAAAATCAGTTGTTGTCCGTGAATTCGCTGTCCACGGTGCCGTCGTCGTTGACGGTGGGGCCGCCGTTGCCGCCGAAGCCCGCGCCGGCGTTCGGGTCCTGCTGGGCCTGCTGCTGGTACACCTTGCCGAACACGTCGTAGGTGCTCTTGCTGAAGCTCTCCATGGCCGCCTTGATCTCCTCGGCGTTGCCGCCCTCGCGGGTCTTCTTGAAGCTCTCCAGCTCGCTCTCCAGCTTGGCCTTGTCGGCGGGATCCAGCTTGCCCTCCATGTCCTTGATGGTCTTCTCGGTCTGGTAGATCAGCTGGTCGGCCTGGTTCAGGGTCTCGACCTCTTCCTTGCGCTTCTTGTCCTCGCTGGCGTACTGGGCGGCCTCGTCCACGGCCTTCTTGATCTCCTCCTCGCTCATGTTGGAGGAAGCGGTGATGGCGATGGACTGCTCCTTGCCGGTGCCCAGGTCCTTGGCGGACACATGCACGATGCCGTTGGCGTCGATGTCGAAGGTGACCTCGATCTGCGGCACGCCGCGGGGCGCCGGCGCGATGCCGGTCAGCTGGAAGCGGCCCAGCGTCTTGTTGTAGGCGGCCATCTCGCGCTCGCCCTGCAGCACGTGCACGTCCACGGCGGTCTGGCCGTCGGCGGCGGTGGAGAACACCTGCGTCTGCTTGACGGGGATGGTGGTGTTGCGCTCGATCAGGCGGGTGAACACGCCGCCCAGGGTCTCAATGCCCAGGGACAGGGGCGTGACGTCCAGCAGCACCACGTCGTGCACTTCCTTGTTCAGCACGCCGCCCTGGATGGCCGCGCCCACGGCCACGCACTCGTCGGGGTTGATGCCCTTGAAGGGCTCCTTGCCGGTGATGCGCTGCACGGCCTCCTGCACCGCGGGGATGCGGGTGGAGCCGCCGACCAGGATGACCTTGTCGATGTCCTTGGCGGACACGCCGGCGTCGCGCATGGCCTGGTTCATCGGGCCCACGGTCTTCTCCACCAGGTCGCTGGTCAGCTCGTTGAACTTGGCGCGGGTGATGGTCACGTCCAGGTGCTTCGGGCCGGTGGCGTCGGCGGTGATGAAGGGCAGGTTCACGTTGGTGGACACCATGCCGCTCAGCTCGATCTTGGCCTTCTCGGCGGCCTCCTTCAGGCGCTGCAGCGCCATGCGGTCCTGCCTGAGGTCGATGTTGTTCTCGCGCTTGAACTCCTCGGCGATATAGTCGATCAACCGCTGGTCGAAGTCGTCGCCGCCCAGGCGGTTGTTGCCGGCGGTGGCCAGCACCTCGAAGATGCCGTCGCCGACCTCCATCAGGCTCACGTCGAAGGTGCCGCCGCCCAGGTCGTACACCAGGATCTTGTGGGCGTCGCCCTTGTCCAGGCCGTAGGCCAGCGCCGCGGCGGTGGGCTCGTTGATGATGCGCTCCACCTCCAGGCCGGCGATGCGGCCGGCGTCCTTGGTGGCCTGGCGCTGGGAGTCGGAGAAGTACGCGGGCACGGTGATGACGGCCTTGGTGACGGTCTCGCCCAGGTAGCTTTCGGCGTCGGCCTTCAGCTTGGACAGGATCATGGCGCTGATCTCCGGCGGGGTGTAGTTGTGGCCGTCGATCGCGATCTTGCGGTCGCTGCCCATGTCGCGCTTGATGGAAATGATGGTCCTTTCGGGGTTCGTGACGGCCTGCCGCTTGGCCACCTGACCCACCAGGCGCTCGCCGTTCTTGGCAAAGGCCACGACGGAGGGGGTGGTGCGGGCGCCCTCGGCGTTCGCGATGACGACGGGCTCGCCGTTCTCCATGACGGCGACGCAGGAATTGGTGGTGCCCAGATCGATGCCGATAATCTTACTCATTGTCGTTTCCTCCTATTTTGTCGAAATGCTCGTTTTTGTCGAAAATGCTCGTTGTCGCTTTAGGGTAGATTCTATCGTGAGGAATCGGGAAGGCGGGATCAGCGATCCCGGCGCAAATCCCCGCCGGGCTACGCTTCCGACGCCACTTTGACCATGGCGTAGCGGATGATGCGGTCCTTCACGCGGTAGCCCTTCTGAAAGACCTCGAGGATCTTGCCGGGCTCCTCGCCGGGCTCGCGCATCACGGCGTTGTGCTTTTCGGGATCGAACTCCTCGCCCAGGGCGGGAACCTCCTCGAAGCCGAAGCGCTTCAGGCCGTCCATCAGGGTATTCAGGGTCATCTGCACGCCCTGGGCCAGCGCCTCGCCATTCTCCGCCTTCCCGGCGGCGTCGATGGCGCGCTCCAGGTTGTCGATGGCGGGCAGTATGGCGGTCAGGGTTTCCCGGACGCCGTCCTCGTAGCCGTCCGAGCGGGCGGTGGCGTTGCGGCGCTTGAAATTCTGGAAGTCCGCCTGCGCCCGCAGCAGCGAATCCTTCAATTCGTCCCGCTGCTTCACGGCCAGCTCCAGCGCGGCCTGCCATTCGGCGACGCTGGCCTCGGGGGTCTCCACGATCCCCTCCTCCGGCTCGGCGGCCTGGGTTTCGGGGGTCTCCGGCGCCGTGGCCTGTTCCTCGGCGACGGTCGTCCGGTCCTTGTCCTTCTTCTTCATGCTGTTTCAACCTCGTCTTATTTATATTCCGACAGGATGTCGCTCAGTGCCCGCCCCATGAAGTCCAGCACCGAGATGACCCTGTTGTAGTTCATGCGGGTGGGCCCGATGATGCCCAGCGTTCCCGTGCTGCGGTCGCCCACGCGATAGCTCGCGGTGACGATGGAGCAGTCGCTCAGCTCCGGCGCGTGGTTTTCCGGGCCGATGCGGATGGTGACCTCCATGTCGCCGTTCCCGCTGACCAGCTTGCGCAGCCGGTCGCGCGATTCCAGCACGCTCAGGAAGTTCCGCGCCTTGTTCACGTCGCTGTACTCCGGGTACTCCAGGAACCTGGAGCTGCCGCCCACGATCACGTCCGAGGCGTCGCCGCCGGCCTCCAGCTTCCGCTCGATCACCGCCAGCGTCTCGCCCAGGAGCTTGCGGCTCTGGTCGGCGTTGCGCAGCAGGTCGGAGAACGTCTGGCGCACGGCCTCCAGCGGCTTGTCCGCCAGGCGCTGGGTCAGCACCCGCGAGATGGAATACAGGTCGTCAGCGTCCAGCCCGTCGGGCACGCGGATCACCGCGTCCTTCACGATGCCGGCGTTGGTCACAATCACCATCAGCGCCGTGCGGTCCGCCACCGGCACCAGTTGCACGTGGCGGATGCGCAGCGTGCCCAGCTTGGGCGCCACGATCACCGAGGTGTACTTGGTGGCGTCCGACAGCACCTCCGCCGCGCTGCGGATCACGCTCTCCACCTGCTTCGAGCGGCTGAGCAGGTGGTCCTGGATGCGCTCGCGCTCGTCGCTGGAGAGCTTGGTGGCCTTCAGCAGATGGTCCACGTAGAGCCGGTAGGCCTTGTTGGACGGCACCCTGCCCGCGGAGGTATGGGGCTGGTCCAGGTAGCCCAGCTCCTCCAGGTCGCTCATCTCGTTGCGGATGGTGGCGGGAGAGCAGCTCACCCCGGCCTTGCGGGAAATGGTGCGGGAGCCCACCGGCACGGCCGTGTTGATGTAGTCGTCGATGATGGCCTGCAGGATCAGATACTTTCGCTCGTCAAGCTGCATGCGGCTACGCCCCCTTTCTCATCGGCTGCATTGCAGCTGTCCGGCCTGTTAGCACTCGACACTAATGAGTGCTAACGGCTGAACATAATGTACCACCCCGCTGCTATTTTGTCAATGGCTTTGCGGCTTTAAAAATGTAAATTTTTGGTGAATGCACGGAAACGCGGCGCGAATCTGATAGAATAAGGGGGAAAGAGGTGTTGATATGTACCCGTTCCTGACCTATGACGTCATGAAGTTCAACAATCCGGGCGAGAAGCGCTACTATTATTCCACCGCGGCGCAGCGCTTTGTGGAGCGCAGCGAGTTCAACAACCCCGAGCTGCGGACGGGCAGGCTCATCCCCGCGCCGGAGCTGGACCACGAGGCCATCCGCCGGGAATACGCCGCCCGACTGGACGCCCGCGTCCGCCCGGGCGAGGGCGAGGCCCCGCGGCTCGTGGAGGGCCGCGCGCTGTGGTACGCCGAGGACGACCTGACCACCGGCCATGACAACTTCTGCACCTTCGAGCAGAAGCGCATGCGGGAGCTGGCCGAGAGCTGGTGCCGGGAGAACGACCTCCCCTTCCACCGCGGCGAGGTGTGATTTGGGCCGCATTCCTCCATCATTGTAAAAATTGCCGTAAAGCCTTGATGCGCGCCGGGGGATGTGCTATAATCCATATGTTTGATTAATCCGATGCCGGTTCCGCCGGAGAGCCGACAGTCCGATTAGAGCGAGGTGAAAACCATGAAGGAGAACATCCATCCGAATTACGGCAAGGCGGTCGTGCGCTGCGTGTGCGGCGAGACCTTTGAGACGGGTTCCGTGAAGAAGGAAATGCGCGTGGATATCTGCTCCAAGTGCCATCCCTTCTACACCGGCAAGCAGAAGCTGGTAGACACCGGCGGACGCGTGGATCGCTTCAAGAAGCGCTACGGCATGTAGCCGCAGGCAGGCATCGGCAGGGCGTAAGCCTTGCCGGTGCTTTTGCAGTTTTGCGGCGCAGAGTTTGTCCCCCAGACCGACGGAACGCGCCGCCGGTCTTTTCTTTTTGACACGCTGACAAAGGTGGACGCTATGGCAGAGTACAGCATTTCCGAAATCAACGCGGCCCCCCTGGCGGAGGGCGCGCGCTTCACGCTGGGCGGGGCCACGGCCTTCGCCGTGCGCCAGGAGAGCAAGGACGTGGCCCTGCGCATCCGCCGGGGCGGCTCGGGGGCGCGGCGCACGCTGGCCCGCATCCCCTTCGTGCGCGGCATCGCGCGGTTTGCCTACGGCGTGGCCGACCTGATCGGGGGCCTGTCCGAATCGGCCGACCTGGAGCCCCAGCACATCGCCAAGGGCACCCGCGCCGAGCGCAGGACCGCGCGCTGGCTGCAGCTCCACCCCGAGAGCATGGTGGCCTTCGGCAGCGGCATACTGATGCTGCTGATACTGGGCGCGCTGCTGTTCGCCATGCCGCTGGGCGTCGAGGCGCTGCTGTCGCGCGCCGACCTGCCCCGCGCGGGCGCGAACGCCATCGCCTGCGCCGCGCGCGTGCTGGGCCTGGTGGGCGCGCTGGCGCTCATCCCCCGGCTGCGGGTGGTGCGGCGGCTGCGCATGTACCAGGGCGCCATCAACAAAGTCATCAACACCTACCAGGAGAACAGCGGCCACGTCACCTTCGAAGCCGCGAAGGACGCCTTCTACATCGCTCCCCGCAGCGACATGGCCTTCATTACGCTGGTGCTGGCGCTGTCCGTCGTGGCCTACGCGCTGGTGCGCACCTACACGCTGCCGGTGCAACTGCTGGTGCGGGTGCTGCTGCTGATGGTCGTCGCCGCGCTGGTGAACGAGCCGCTGAAGGCGCTGGAGGACATGAACCCCGAGGACCCCGCCGCGCCGCTCATCGAGCCCATGCTGTGGCTGGAGCGGCTGTTCGCGGCCGAGCCCCATCCCGAGATGGTCGAAGTGGCCGTGTTCGCCTTCAACGCCGCCCGCGAGAACGACATCTGATCCCCCAGGGGGAGCGTCCGCGCCCGCGCGGCCGCCGTCCACGGTCTTTCGTTTCCGATTTTGATTCCCACAGGAGTGTTGTCCTGCCTATGAATATCGCCGAATGGCTGAATCACGCCCGGACGCTGCTTTCAGAGTCCGGGTGTCCCGATTCAGAGATAGACGCCCGCTGGATCGCCGAGGATACCCTGGGCATGAGCTGGGCCGGCCTGCGCTTTGAATCCGACCAGGCCGTGTCCCCCGAGCAGTTGAACCGGCTGGACGCGCTGCTGCGCCGCCGCGCCGCCGGGGAGCCGGTGCAGTACATCCTGGAGCGCGCCGACTTCATGGGCCTGCGCTTCCACGTGGACAAGCGGGTGCTGATCCCCCGCCAGGACACCGAAACGCTGGTGGAGAGCGCGCTGATCGCCCTGGGCGGGCTTCGTTCGCCGAAGGTGCTGGACCTGTGCGCCGGCAGCGGCTGCATCGGGCTGAGCCTGAAGAGCCTGGCGCCCGACTGCGAGGTGACGCTGGCCGACGTCAGCCGGGACGCCCTGGACGTCGCCCACATCAACATGAAGGCCCTGTCCCTGGACGCCAGGCTGCGCTGCGGCGACCTGTTCCAGGCCGTGGGGCGGGAGAAGTTCGACCTCATCGCCTCCAACCCGCCCTACATCCCGCGGGAGGCGCTGGCGGGGCTGCAGCGGGAGGTCCAGTACGAGCCCATGGCGGCGCTGAACGGCGGCGCGGACGGCCTGGACTTCTACCGCCGCATCGCCCGGGAGGCCGGGGATCACCTGAACCCCGGCGGCGCCGTATACCTTGAGGTCGGCGCGGGCCAGGCGCCGGACGTGCTGGATCTGCTCCGCACGCACCTGGATCCCGCCGATTCCGGCGCGATCCGGGACCTGAACGGGATCGAGCGCGTCGCGTGGGCGAAGACCGCGCCGTAGCCGCCCGTCGCCCGCTTTCCCCCCAGAATCTACCCCATCGAGGTGCAACATGCAGAACAACCCCCAATTCAACGAGCAGGAGCGCATCGCGCGGCAGTTGGAGGCGGTGGAGGGCCGGTTCGAGGAGCTGTCCATCCGCATCACCCTGCCGGAGGTCATCGCCGACACGCCCACCTTCACCCGGCTCATGCGCGAGCACAGCGAGCTGAGCGAGCTGAACGACATCGCCGTGGCCTACCGCAGGCTGCTGCAGGACATCGACGCCGCCCGCGAACTGCTGGAGGACCCCGAGATGGCGGAGCTGGCGAGGGAAGAGCTGCCGGAACTGGAGGCGCGGCTGGCGGAGCAGACCCACGCGGCGCGCATCGCCCTGCTGCCCAAGGACCCCGACGACTACAAGAACGCCGTGCTGGAGGTCCGCGCGGGCGCGGGCGGCGACGAGGCCGGCCTGTTCGCGGCGCAACTGCTGCGCATGTACACCCATTACGCCGAGCACCAGGGCTGGAAGGTGGAGCTGGTGGAGGACGGCAGCACGGAGCTGGGCGGCGTGAAGGAGAGCGTCATCCTCATCCAGGGAAAGAACGTGTTCCAGAAGCTGAAGTTCGAGTCCGGCGTGCACCGCGTGCAGCGCGTGCCGGTGACGGAATCCTCCGGGCGCATCCACACGTCCACGGCCACGGTGGCGGTGCTGCCGGAGGCGGAGGACGTGGAAGTCAGCATCAACCCCGCCGACCTGCGCATCGACACCTACCGCGCGTCCGGCGCGGGCGGCCAGCACGTCAACCGCACCGACTCCGCCGTGCGCATCACCCACATCCCCACCGGGCTGGTCGTGACCAGCCAGGACCAGCGCAGCCAGATCCAGAACCGCGAGAAGGCCATGCGCGTGCTGAAGTCCCGGCTGTACGAGCTGCAGCGCGAGCAGCAGGAGGGCGCCTACGCCGACCGCCGCCGCACCCAGGTGGGCACCGGCGACCGCAGCGAGCGCATCCGCACCTACAACTTCCCGCAGGGCCGCGTCACCGACCACCGCATCGGCCTGACCCTCTACAAGATCGACGAGGTCATGGAGGGCGACCTGGACGAGATCATCGACGCGCTGACCCTGGCCGAGCAGACCGCGCTGATGGCGGAGCACTGAGCCGCCCGCCGAAGACCGTAAAGGAGTCCTTTTCTTGCGAACCGAACTGCTGCCGGTGTCCCCGGAGAGCCTCGCCCGCGCGGGCGAGCTGATCCGCGCGGGGCAACTGGTGGGCTTTCCCACGGAGACCGTGTACGGCCTGGGCGCCAACGCGCTGGACGAGGGCGCGGTGCGCCGCATCTTCGAGGCCAAGGGCCGGCCGGGCGACAACCCGCTGATCGTGCACATCAGCGACCTCGCCCAGCTTCCGCCGCTGATCGCCGCCGAACCGGGCGACACCGCCCGCAGGCTGATGGCCGCGTTCTGGCCCGGCCCCATGACGCTGATCTTCCCGAAGTCGGACCGCGTGTCCCCGGTGGTCACCGCGGGGCTGGACACCGTGGCGGTGCGCTTCCCGGCACATCCCGCCGCCCGCGCGCTGATCGACGCCGCCCGGCGGCCCATCGCCGCGCCCAGCGCCAACCGCTCCGGCCGCCCCAGCCCCACCACCGCCGCCCACGTGCTCGAGGACATGGACGGCCGCGTGCCGCTGATCCTGGACGGCGGGCCCTGCGACGTGGGCCTGGAGAGCACCGTGGTGGACCTGTCCGGCGCCGAGCCGCGCATCCTGCGGCCCGGTGGCGTGACGCGGGAGATGCTGGCCGCCGCCGCGGGCGGCGCGACGGTGGACCCCGCCGTGCTTCGGCCGCTGGGCGAGGGCGAGGTCGCCCGCAGCCCCGGCATGAAGTACAGGCACTACGCGCCCGCGGGGGAGCTGACCATCGTCACCGGCGCGGAAGCGGCCGTGATTCGCGCGATCTGCGCGCGGTACGACGCCGCGCTGGCCGCAGGCCGGCGCCCGCTGATCCTGGCCCTGGAGGGGCACCTCCCCGCCTACGGCGACCGCCGCGCGCTGTCCCTGGGCGCGGACGCCGCGGGCATGGCGCACGCCATGTTCGCCCGCCTGCGCGACGCCGACGCCCTGGACGCCGACGTGCTGTTCAGCGAGGCCGTCCCCACCGACGGCGTCGGCCTGGCCGTGATGAACCGCCTCGGCCGCGCCGCCGCGTTCCGCATCGTGGAGGCGGAGGGCGACGCCTGACTCCGCGCGGGCAAGGGGGCCGATACCGCTCCCGGATTCGGCGACAGGACTGAACCATCATATTGAATGCCCGGCGATCATTTCGCCGGGCATTCAGTATTGATACAAAGCGTCGCGCGCTCACAGCGTTCGCAGCAGGCGGACGCAGCGGCCGAGGACCTTGACGTCCATGATCGTGCCGATGATGGCGGTGAACTCGTGGTCGAAGGCCTGCATCTGGATGCGGCCGCCGTCCAGCTTCAGGAGCTTGCGCACCATGCGCCGGCCCTTGTATTCCACCAGCATCAGCCGGTCGTCCTCGGCCTTCGCGGCGGGCACGGTCAAAAGCAGGTCGCCCGCGTATACGCGGAAGCCCCGCAGCATGTCGTCCGGCACGCGGTAGTACAGCACCTTGTCCGGCGCGCCGCCCTCGATCTTCCCCTGCACGATGGGCGTCAGCACGTGGTCGATCACCAGGCCGTCCTCGGCCATCACCGGCACGCGCTTCACCACGCCGCCCAGGGCGTCCAGCCAGGCGTCGGAGGCCTCCGCCGCGGCCTTCTGCTGGGCGGGTGTCTCCTCGGCGGGCAGTATGTAGGCGCGCGGGCGGGGGCGCAGCTTGACCTCCGGCTCGGCGGCCACGTCCAGCTCGGTGGACACGGGGTTCTCCACGCCCAGCACCTTCAGGATGCGCTGGGCCTGGTCGTCGGACACGATCTTGCGGCCCGATTCCACATCCTTGATGAAGCTCTCCGCCAGGCCGCACTTCTTGCCCAGCGCCTTCTCTGTCATCTTCTTGCCCAGCCGCGCGGTGCGGATGGTATCTCCAAGACGGCTCACGGCCATCCCTCCTTCCAGCGATCGTATTATCCTGCGGCGCTATTCCCCTTCGTCGGGGGCGTCCGGGGCCGCGCCCGGCTCATCGGCCAGGGTCAGGCCCGCCACGCCGGTACCCTCCCACAGCGAGGGGTCCGGCTCCGGCGTCGGCTCCGGCGTCGGCTCGTCGCCGGGGATGCCGTCGGCGTCGTTGTCCGCGCTCACGGGCAGCCAGACCTCCGGCGAGGACGTGGGATCGACGGGCAGCCAGATCTCCGGCGTGGCGGTGGGGTCGGGCGTGGGCGTGGGATCGTCCCCCGGCCCGCGGTACGCCCAGGCCGTCTCGCGGCCGGTGAAGAAGTCGAGGCCCGCGGTCTTCACGAAGCCCTCCGCACCGGCAAAGCGCAGCTTCGTCCAGGTCTTTCCCTGCGCCAGCACCCGGGCCGCGTCGCCGACGCCCAGCGTGCCGAGGCACTTGGCGCGGACCGAGGCCTTCCGGTACAGCTTCAGCGCCCGGTTCGCCCGCGCCATCGGCGCGTCCTGCTCGAACGCCACGAGCGCGAACTGCCCGTCCGGGTACTTCGCCTTCAGCCCGGCGGCCAGCTTCGCCATGGCCCGCTGCTGGGCGGGCGTGGCCACGCCGGTGGCCAGTTGGCCCGCGTAGTTCTGCCAGCCGATCACACCCTGGCGCACCTTCGGGCCGAAGCTGCCGTCGAGCGAACCGTCGTACAGCTTCAGCGCCTGCAGCGTCCGCTCCAGCGCCGTGACCGCCGGGCCCTTCATGCCCTGACACAGCGTCACGTACATACCCGCGGGCGCGGTGTCGGCAAACGCGGCGTTCCACACGGCCAGGTTGGTCACGCCGGTCTTCTTGCGCCCGGCGGCGGCCTCAAAGCGCTTCACCGCGGTGGCCGTCGTCGCGCCGTACCTGCCGTCGATCTTCCCGGCGTAGTAGCCCAGCGCCTGCAGCCGCGCCTGGAGCTGGCGCACCCGGTCGCCCTTCGAGCCCTTCTTCAGCGGCAGGCCGTCGGAGCGGCCCATGAACTCCGCGTAGGTCTGGGTGGCGCGGGAGAAGCTGCCCTTCAGGAGCCGCTTGCGCAGGTCGGCGTCAGCCTTGCCGCTGTAGTAGATGCGGCAGGCGGTGCCGCTGAAACAGTGCTGCGCGATCCACTTGGCGTCGGCCACGCGCAGCCGCACGCAGCCGTGGGACGCCCTGGAGCCCAGCGCGTTCACCGAAGCCTTGGTGGGGCCGACCTTGTTCCTGCTGTACAGCACGGAGTGGAACAGTATGCCGCCCTTGATGCGCACGGCCCACTTGGCGTAGCAACTGTACTCGGGGAAGTAGTACCACTCCGAGCGCTCCTTGTCGTAGACCTTGGCGGGCAGTATGAACGTGCCCGTGGGGGTGTCGTTGCCGGGCCGGCCGGTGGAGCAGATCATCTGCCGCACGATGCCGGACTGGGCGATGTTGCCGCTGTCGTAGACGGTGACGATCTGGTTGGTGATGTCCACCGTGATATAGTAGGGCGCCTCCGCGCGCGCCGGCAGGCGGAACGCCGGGCACAGCAGGCACAGCGCCAGCAGCGCCGCGAAGAAACGCTTGAACACTCGCTTCACAGGAAACCTCCGGGCATATATTGACATTTTATTCTAACACAGAGGCCCGTCGATTTCAAGGCGGAGCGTCATAATTTCGAAATATCATCGAAATATCCTGCCGCATTGTATTCGCGCCGCCGGCTGTGTTACAATGTATGGGCAACTGCCCGCAGGCAGGCGACCGCGCGACATCGCGCCTCATGGCATACCGCGCCGCGCGAGGGGGAGGAACCATGCTGGCCTATCGACACTACATCTGGGATTTTGACGGCACGCTGTTCGACAGCTATCCGCACAGCACGGCGGCGATGTGCGCCGCGGCGGCGCACTTCGGGATGGCGGTGGACCCGGCGCAGGTCAGCCGGTGGCTGCGCACCAGCTTCGCTACGGCCTACGACGCGCTGGGGCTGACGGAGGAGCAGAAGCGCTATTTCCGCGGGCTGCACGGCGACCTCACCCTGCCGCCGCCCATCGTGCCCTTCCCGGACGCCGGACAGGCGCTGCGGGCGCTGGCGGCGGGCGGCGCGAAGCACTACCTGTACACGCACAGCCGGCGGCGGATGTCGGTGCGCTTCCTGGAGGAATTCGGCCTGGCGGAGGCGTTCACCGGCTTCATGACCCCCGACGACCCCGGCTTCACCTCCAAGCCCGACCCCGGCGCGCTGCTGCGGCTGATGGCGGATTACGACATCCCGGCGGAAGCGGCGGTGATGGTGGGCGACCGGGAGATCGACATGCGCTGCGCGCGCTCGGCGGGCATCGACGGCATCCTGGTGGACCCCGACGGCCTCGTGGGCGCGTGTTGCGCCCGTTACCGGTGCGATCGGCTGCGGGAGATCCCGGAGCTCCTATAGAGATTCATTATGACGGGCATGGGAATCGTAATCTCCCGTGCCCCGTTTTCATGCCCGGAAAGCCGCGCCGCCCGGCGCGGCTGCTCGCGCTTATGGCTTTACGGAACATGATAAAATTCGATTATTTCCGATCAAAAGCGTGGAAAATCGGGCGTAACCGTCCATTTTGGACAAATTAGCGCCGTTTCAGGGCGATTTCGGGTGCAAATCGGGGAGCGGCGCCGCGCCCGTCGAATCCTTTGAAGAAGATTGCGTTAGGAATCGGAAAACATCCGCCCGGCTTCAAAATAAGCATACCTTATGGTTTGCGAACAGATCAGAATTTGACATTATTTCACGCGCCGCATACAATGGAATCAGCAAGACGGGGGTGGCGGCGACGGCGCACAGACGCAGCCGGCCGCTTTCGCGTTTCATGAAGGGAGGCGGGCGCATGCGGGACCGGGCAAGGGAAACCTGGGTGTTTGAGTCGGCGCCCGTCCTCCGGGCGGTGCTGACGCTGGCCGTGCCCACGGTGGTCAGCCAGATTATCCTGGTGATCTACAACATGGCCGATACCTTCTTCATCGGCATTACGGGCAGCGACGCCATGATCACGGCGGTGACGGTGTGCATGCCCGCCTTCATGTTCCTCTCGGCCATCTCCAACCTGTTCGGCATCGGCGGCGCCAGCGTCATCGCCCGCGCCCTCGGGGCCGGGGACGTGCAGCGCGCGCGGCGGACAGCGGGCTTCGCGTTCTGGGGCTGCCTGGGCGTCACGCTGGCCTACTCCCTGGGCGCGTGGCTGCTGATACATTCCTTCGTGGACGCCCTGGGCGGCAGCGCGCCGGAGGTGCACGGCCTGTCCTGCCGGTACCTGATGTGGACGGTGGTGCTGGGCGGCGCGTGCACCTCGCTGAACGCGCTGCTGGGCCACCTGGTGCGCTCGGAGGGCCGCTCGGCCCAGGCGGGCTTCGGCATCGCGCTGGGCGGCGTGCTGAACATCGCGCTGGACCCGCTGTTCATGTTCGTGATCCTGCCCCGCGGCAACGAGGTCGCCGGCGCGGCCATCGCCACCTGCCTCTCCAACGCCATCGCGTCGCTGTACTTCCTGGTGCTGCTGCGCGCGCTCGGCAGGAAGTCGGTGCTGTCGCTGAAGCCCTCGCGGGCCTGCCTGGCGGACGGCATCCCCGGCGACGTGCTGACCACGGGCCTGCCCGCCTGCCTGATGACGCTGTGCGAGAACATCTCCTACGCGGTGCTGGACAACCTGATGGCCCTCAGCGGCACGGCGGCCCAGGCGGGCATCGGCGTGGCCAAGAAGGTGAACATGCTGGCCCACTGCATGGCCCGCGGCATGTCGCAGGGCGTGCTGCCGCTGATCGCCTACAACTACGCCGCCCGCAACCATCACCGCATGAAGCGCGCGGTGGTGCTGGGAATGGGCATCTCCGTGGGCCTGGCCTCGGCCTGGATGGTCGCAAGCCTGCTGTTCAGCCACCCGCTGGTCGCCCTGTTCATCCGGCACGACACCGGCTCCGTGGACCTCGGCGCGGCGTTCCTGCGGATCCTCTGCCTGGGCGGGCCCTTCTCCGCCTGCGCCTACGCCTTCATCTCCTTCTTCCAGGCGGTGGGCGAGAGCGGCAAGTCCTTCGTGCTGGCCATGCTGCGCAAGGGCCTGCTGGACATCCCCATGATGTTCCTGCTGGTGCGCGCCGTGCCCGTGTACGGCGTCGTGTGGGCCACACCCATCGCCGACATGCTGTGCTGCGCCGCGGCGGTGACGCTGTTCACCCGCTTCCTGCAGCGCACCCGCTGTTACGTCACCCGAACCGTCGCGCCGACCGGCGCATAGCGCGGAGCTTCTTCCCCCCTCCTTCGGCCCGTTCCCGCCCCTTCCTCCGGCGGGAACGGGCGTCTTTGTGCGCGCGGCGCCCCGGAGAGAAACGCATCGCCCGGGCAGGCAGGCGCGCGGCCCGCCCGTCCGGGCGATGCGTTTGAACAATGGCCTTGTCCGATGCGTCAGTCCTCCAGCGCCCAGCCCTTGCTGCGCTCCACGGCCCTGTGCCAGCGGCGGAGCAGCGCGGCGCGCTCGGCGGCGTTCATGGCGGGGGTGAACTCGCGGTCCACGGCCTGCAGTCGGGCGAGGTCGGCGTCGGTCCAGAAGCCCACGGCCCGCCCGGCCAGCATGGCCGCGCCCAGGGCGGTGGTCTCCGTGACCGTGGGGCGCAGCACGCGCACGTCCAGGATGTCGGACTGGAACTGCATCAGGAAGCCGTTGGCGCTGGCGCCGCCGTCCACCCGCAGCAGTTGGGTGCGCGTGCCGGCGTCGCTCTCCATGGCGGCGATGACGTCTGCGGACTGGTAGGCGATGGCCTCCAGCGCCGCCCGCACGATGTGGGCGCGGTTCGCGCCGCGGGTCAGGCCGATCAGGGTGCCGCGGCTGTACATGTCCCAGTGCGGCGCGCCCAGGCCGGTAAAGGCGGGCACGAAGTACACGCCGCCGTTGTCGGGCGCCTCCAGCGCCACGGACTCGGATTCGGCGGCGCAGGCAATCAGCTTCAGCTCGTCCCGCAGCCACTGGATCACCGCGCCGCCCACGAACACGCTGCCCTCCAGCGCGTAGCGGGGCTTGCCGTCGATGCGCCAGGCGATGGTGGTGATCAGGTTCCGCGCGGAGCGCACCGGGGCGTCGCCGGTGTTCATCAGCACGAAGCAGCCCGTGCCGTAGGTGTTCTTCACCATGCCCGGCTCGAAGCAGCCCTGCCCGAACAGCGCGGCGTGCTGGTCCCCCGCCAGCGCGGCGATGGGGATCTCCCGGCCCAGCACGGACCGGTCCAGCATGCCCACCACCTGGGCGCTGTCCACCACCTGCGGCAGCACCCGCTCCGGGATGTCCATGGCCCGCAGCAGGTCGGGGTCCCAGCGCTGCTCGTGGATGTTGTACAGCATGGTGCGGGCGGCGTTGGTGGCGTCGGTGACGTGCACGTGATTCGCCGTCAGGTTCCAGGTGAGGAAGCTGTCCACGGTGCCGAAGCACAGCTCGCCCCGCGCGGCGCGTTCCCGCGCGCCGGGGATGCTGTCCAGCATCCACTGCAGCTTGGTGCCGGAGAAGTAGGCGTCGGGCACCAGGCCGGTGCGGTCGCGCAGCAGGTTGCCCAGGCCGTCCTGCTTCAGCCGCTCCACCAGCGGCGCGGTGCGGCGGCACTGCCACACGATGGCGTTGCACAGCGGCCGGCCGGTGCTCCGCTCCCACAGCAGCGTGGTCTCGCGCTGGTTGGTGATGCCGATGGCGGCGATGTCCGCCGGCGCGATGCCGGCCTTCTCCACCGCCTGCCGCAGCGCGCCGAGCTGGCTGTCCAGGATGTCGCGGGGGTCGTGCTCCACCCAGCCGGGGTTGGGGTAGATCTGTCGGAATTCGATGTTCTGCTGGGCCACCACCCGCGCCGAGGCGTCGAACACCACGGCCCGGGAGCTGGTCGTACCCTGATCCAGCGCGACGATGTACTTCATGAATCCGCCTTCCTTCAGCGATATGTGGGGGTGTATAGTGCGAATCGATACGCCACAGAGGGGCGAGAAAGGCCGGCGCCTTTGCGGTTTTCAGCTTCGCTGAAAACTGGAAATCCCTTCGGGATTTCCACCTCTGCAAGGCAAGGAAGGCCGTCCTGCGGATGCGGGAGCTTACCCAGACGTAAGTGACCAAATCCGCAGGGCGGCCTGACGCAGCAAGCGGAGATTCCCTCCGCGTTAGCAATCGTTCAGGGAATCTCCGCGTTTGCGGCCTTTATCGGCGCTCTGAGGGGCGCCCGGCGGGCGCCCCTGTTCTTCAATCCTGTTTGCGCCGTAGGCAGTCCCTGCGGGACGCAGGCATCAACCCACGGAATTCTCGGAGCCCGCGACGACCTCGGCCGCGTCGTCGGCGAAGGGGTCTTCCTCGTCGACGTCGAACTCCGCGTCGCCCTCGTCGCCGAAGTCCTCGTCACCGAAGTCCTCGTCGCCGAAATCTTCGTCGGTGAAGTCCTCGTCGTCAAAGTCGTCGGTGTCCTCCATGTCCGCGCCGTCGAAGGGATCCTCGTCGTCCGCGGCGTTGCCGAACGCGGCTTCATCCTCGGCGAAGGCCTCCTCCGCGTCGACGCCTTCGTCGGTCTCCTCCTCGCCCAGCTCCTGGGCCAGGGTCTCGGGTTCGGGCGCGGCGGTCACTTCCGGCTCGGCGGCGGGCTCGGCGGGCTTGGCGGGCTCGGCGGGCTTGGCGTCGTCCATGGAGTTCTTCATCTTCTGGCTGGGCAGCAGGGTGTTCACCACGCTCTGGGGCATCCTGCGGGCCACGTTGTCCAGGTTGACCACGCGGAAGATGTTCAGCACGTTCAGCACGATGACGATGACCAGCACCACCAGCACGGCGGTGAGGAAGCCCTTCAGGATGCCGAGGATCACATGGCCGACGGACACGCCGTCCTCGTCGTCGTCATCCTCGTCGTCGTAGTCGTCGTCATCCTCGTCGTAATCGTCGTAGTCGTCGTCATCCTCGTCGTCGTCATCGTAGTCCTCGTCGTAGCGGGAGCGGCGGGAGCGGCGATCGTCTTCCCCGTCTTCGTCCTCGTCCTCGTCGTCTTCCTCTTCCTCGTCGTCCTCCTCCTCTTCCTCCTCGTCGTCCTTCACGCGCTTGGAGGGCAGGCGGCCGAACAGACCGCGGCGGGGCTTCTCCGCTTCTTCCTCTTCCTCTTCTTCTTCCTCGTCGCCGTCGTCCGCGGAGGACTCTTCTTCCTCGTCCTCCTCTTCTTCCTCCTCGTCCTTCCTGCTCTTGCGGCCGAAGTGACCGAAGAAGCCGCGGCGGGCGGGCTTTTCCTCTTCTTCTTCCTCTTCCTCTTCCTCGTCGTCCGTCGCGGCGGTGAGGTCGGAATGGGTCACGGGCGTAAACGTGCGGGTGGGGCGGTCGTCCAGGGCCTCCTGCACGGCCTCGGCATCCTGCTGGATGTCGACGATGCCCTCGGACACGTCCTGCACAACGTCGGCCTCGAGGGGCTGGTCGGCAAACAGAGGTTCCGCCGCACGGGTCGGCTCGGCCTCCGCGATCGGTTCGGCCCCGGCGATGGCGTCCACCGTCTCCTCCACGGCCTCGACCACGGCGTTTTCCACCGCGGATGCGGCGGCGGCGGCTTCGGCGGCGCGCTTGCGCTCGGCGCGCTCGCGGCGCTCGCGGCGGGAGAGCACGGGCGTCTCCAGCTCCTGGGCAAGCTCGTTCGTCAGGTCGGCGTTCACTCTGTTCAGGTCACTCATGTCAAGTCCTCCTTCGGGGTCGGTCGCCTCGCTGGCGTCGGCCGCCTGGTTCTGCATGCGCCGTTCCCTCCGGGGAATCAGCTCGAACGCGTCTTGTTCGTCGGCGTCGCCGTCGCCGGGCGCGCCCCATACCGCGGGGGCCGCCTCTTCGGCTTCGCCGTCGTCCCAATCCCCGTCCTCTTCGTCTTCGAGGTCCTCGTCGTCCTCGTCCTTCCTGCCGCGGTCCCGGCGCTCGCTGGGATCCACCGGCACCACGAACAGGCGGAGGAACCGCTTGAAGCCGCTGAGGTGTTCTTCCTCCTCCGGCTCCCCGTCCCCGTCGTCTTCGCCGTACTCGTCGTCCCAGGCTTCCCCGTCCCCGGCGTCGCCCTCGGGCGCCTCGCGGGGCGGCCTGGACACGGCCAGGAAGTCGTCTCCGGCGTCGAACACGTTCGCGTCGTCCGCCTCGGGGGCTTCCGCCTCATCCTCTTCGACGTCCGGCCGGGGCTTTTGCGCCGGGGGTTCGGATTCGGGCCCGTCGTCCTCGTATCCGTACCCGTATTCCTCCTCGGCGTCGTCCTTTTTCCGGCCGAAGCGTCCGCCGATCCTGCGGAAGGTGGACAGTATGCCGCCGAAGGGATTGTTCACGTCCTCCTCGGGCTCGTCCTCCTCCTCGAATTCGCCGGTGTAGTCGTCGTCCTCCTCCGGCGGCAGCTCCGCCAAGTCGGGTTCGGGCGCCGCCTCCGCGGGCTCGGCCTCCACGGGCTCGGCCTCCACGGGCTCGGCCTCCACGGGCGCCTGCTCCGCCAAGTCCTCCGCCCGGACGACCTCCTGCGGGAAGGTCGCTTCCTCGGGCTGGGGCGCAGGCTGTTCCGGCGCGGGCCGCGCGGATTCCTCCGACGGCGCGAAGGACTCCGCCTGCCGACGGCTGTTCTTATACGCCTCGTGCTTTCGGCGCAGCTCGTAATAATCCAGCGAAGGGCTGTTGTCTTGCTTCCTGCTCATCGCGGTACCGCCTCTCATCCATGCCCGGGCATTGCATCTGGGCATAACTATACACACTTATTATAGCTTTTCTCACCGTCTATGGCAAGTCTTCGAGGAAATAAGACCAGAAATATTTACGATTCTGTCTTCTGAATGTGCAAGGCGACGGCAAATCGTGGAAAAATCTGTCGAAACGGCCCGGGCGGCGCGCGAAAACGTCAGCGCCCCGGAAAGCCCGGCCCGACCGGCGCATAGGCATGTTGGGGAGGGGGTTTGACCATGAACAAGAACGAGTATCGCCGGACGCTGATTATGCTGCGGCCCCGGCAGAGCGGCTACGCCGGACACGCCCGCCTGGAGCGCCGGGTGATGATGGGCAGCCTGTACTTCATCGTGACCGCCCCGGAGGGCGGGGCGCTGACCGCGGCGCTGGTCGGCCAGCGGGGCGGGGAGTACTTCGCCGCGCCGCTGGGCGCGCTGCGCCGGGACGGCCGCGGCCAGGCGACCCTGGCGTGGAGCTTCGACCCGAGGAACGTCGACGGCCGCCCGCTGGACGCCTACACCCTGGTCGCGGTGGCCGATACCGGCGACGGCGGCTGTCGGCTGGTGCTGGCGGGCAACGTGGAGGGCGCGCGCAGCATGGACATGGACAAGGCCGAGGCGGCGGTGTGCGCGGCGCTGGCCGCCTCGCCCGAGCCCGCCGCCGACCTGCCCGCGATGGACGAGGCCCCGCCGACGCGGGAGGCGACCCGGGCGGAAGCGGCGAAGGAGGAAGCGCCCGCCGCGCCGGTACCGCAGGCACAGCCGGCGCAGACGGCGAAGCCCGCCGAGGACGCGGAGGTGCGCATCTACACCGCCGTGCGCCCCCGTCGCGCGGCCGCGCAGGCGGCGGAGGACCGCCCGGCGCAGGACGCCGGAGCGCCCGCCCCCGCGGGCGACGCCGCGGCGGAGACCCCCGAAGCGAAGGCCGGCAACCCCGGCGCCGTCGCGCCGGACGATGCGGAACAGGAGCGTGCGATCATGATGGAGACATCTCCCGCCCGGGAAGAGGCCCCGGGCATCGTCGTGCTGGAAGGGGCGGAGCAGGAAACCATGACGGCGGTCGCCGGTTCGCAGGAGGACGGGTCCGGCATCGTCGTGCTGGAGGGCTCGGAGCAGGAAACCATGACGGCAGCCGCCGATTCGCAGGAGGACGGGTCCGGCATCGTCGTGCTGGAGGGCGCGGAACAGGAAACCGCAATGGCAGCCGCCTTCGCAGCGGACGGCGCGGAGATCCCCGCCGGGGCGACGGCCTCCCCGGACCAGCCCGCCGCGCAACTGCTGGGGCTGGACACCTCCCTGCCCTGGACCGGGGCGCTGGAGCCGCTGCGGGCTCTGTTCGCGGAGCGCGCCGCGGTGCCGACCCTGGAGGACGACTACGTGTACGTCGCCGCGCCGCTGGACGGCGAGGAGGACGCCCTGCGCGTGGGGCTGCACGTGTCCGGCGGCGTCGTGGACGGCCTGCGCTACGCCGTGCCCGCCCTCTACACCCCCGACCCGCCCGAGGGCCTGGAAGCCTGGAGCTGGGTGGGCGACGATACCCACGGCTGGTGGGTGACGACGGCGGACCCGCAGGTATAGTCCAGGCCCTTCATCCGACCGCCGCGGGCGGGGGAGCGCGCTCCCCCGCCCGCTTCGCCTCCCCCGCCTCCCCGCGCCCGATTCCCCTCGGATTTAACATATACGCCTTGAAAAACCCCTCGAAATCTGCTAACCTTTAGGGGATTGAGGCGGCGCGGCGACGCGCTGCAAATAACGGACAGAGAAGGGGTACATCGATGGCAAAACTCACCATGGACAAGCTGGTCGCGCTGTGCAAGAACCGCGGCTACATCTTTGCCGGCTCCGAAATCTACGGCGGCCTGGCCAATACCTGGGACTACGGCCCCCTGGGCGTGGAGTTCAAGAACAATGTCAAGAAGGCATGGTGGCGCAAGTTCGTGCAGGAGTGCCCCTACAACACCGGCCTGGACTGCGCGATCCTGATGAACCGCGAGGTGTGGGTGGCCTCCGGCCACGTCGGCGGCTTCAACGACCCGCTGATGGACTGCCGCGCCTGCAAGGCCCGCTTCCGCGCCGACAAGCTGATCGAGGACTTCACCAAGGGCGAGGAGACCGGCGACGGCTGGACCAACCAGGAGCTGGAGAGCTTCATCGCCGAGCACGACATCGTCTGCCCCGTGTGCGGCAAGAAGGAATTCACCGGCATCCGCCAGTTCAACCTGATGTTCAAGACCTTCCAGGGCGTCAACGAGGATTCCGCCGCGGAGATCTACCTGCGCCCCGAGACCGCGCAGGGCATCTTCGTCAACTTCCAGAACGCCATGCGCACCACGCGCAAGAAGCTGCCCGCGGGCATCTGCCAGATCGGCAAGAGCTTCCGCAACGAGATCACCCCCGGCAACTTCATCTTCCGCGTGCGCGAGTTCGAGCAGATGGAGCTCGAGTTCTTCTGCAAGCCCGGCGAGGACCTGGAGTGGTTCAACTACTGGCGCACGTTCTGCAAGAACTGGCTGCTGAGCCTGGGCATCAAGGAGGAGAACCTCCGCCTGCGCGACCACGAGCCGGAGAAGCTGGCGTTCTACTCCAAGGCCACCACGGACTTCGAGTTCCTGTTCCCCTTCGGCTGGGGCGAGCTGTGGGGCGTGGCGGATCGCACCGACTACGACCTGACCCAGCACCAGAACCACTCCGGCAAGAGCATGGAGTACCTCGACCCCGCAACCAACGAGAAGTTCATCCCCTACTGCGTGGAGCCCTCGCTGGGCGTGGATCGCGCGGTGCTGGCCTTCCTGTGCAACGCCTACGACGAGGAGGAGCTGGAGGGCGGCGACACCCGCGTGGTGCTGAGGCTGCACCCGGCGCTGGCGCCCTACAAAGTGAGCGTCATGCCGCTCCAGAAGAACAAGCTGGGCGACCAGGCCCGCGAGCTGTACGCCATGCTCTCCAAGAAGTTCATGGTGGACTACGACGAGACCGGCTCCATCGGCAAGCGCTACCGCCGCGCCGACGAGGCGGGCATCCCCTACTGCATCTGCGTGGACTTCGACACCGCCGAGACCGGCAACGTCACCGTCCGCGACCGCGACACCATGCAGCAGGAGATCGTGCCCGTCAAGGACCTCGTGGCCTGGCTGGAGGCGAAGATCGACTTCTGATCGCGCCCATGCAAACGGGGCCCCGTTCCGATCGGAACGGGGCCCCGGCAGTTTTGGGCGAATCACTGGGCCGCCCGGAAGCTCGCCATGATCTCCGCCACGGACATGATGTAATCCGAGTCGTCCTGGGGCTGGAACAGGAAGGTGAGCACCGCGCCGTCGAGCACCGTGGCGCAGCCGCTCACGTTTTCGCCGGGCATGATGAACGAGGCGAAGGCCTGGCCGTTCAGCGCCAGCTCCTGCACCTTGCTGCAATCCTCGCGGGCCTCCAGGGCGGCCTTCAGCGCGCCGAAGCCCTCGATCTTCGCCACCTTCTGGCGCTGGATGTACAGGCAGCGCTCGCCGCCGGGCGTTCCCAGCGCGTACTGTATGCCCGCCCGGGCGTCCGCCGGGGACACGGGGAAGCTCACCCAGCCCTCGGGCAGGTTCAGGCTGAATTCGCCGTCGAACCACAGCGGGAAGGTCGCGCCGGTCTCCGCCAGCGCGCACCCCGCGCAAACGCACAGCGCCAGCAAGGCGCAGATCAGCTTTTTCATGGTCGTCATAATGAACCCCTCTTTGCATCGATTCACCCCATTATAGCACGCGCCGCGCGGGATGACAAACGACGTTTTCAGGGCGGAAATGTGCGGAAAAATCGGGCTGTTCGCGGCAGGCGCGGCGCGGTCGTCACAGCAAAAGCTGCAGCGCCGTCACCAGCGCCGCGCCGGGCAGCCCGAGAAAGCCCACGGCCATGGCGGTGAAGGGATTGACCGCCACCGAGAAGCCCACCAGCCCGCCCAGCAGGTTGACGGCCATCAGCGCCAGCGCGCCCAGCACGCCGCCGGCCAGCAGCCGCCACAGCAGGCGCATGGGCACCAGCAGCAGGTAGCCGATCAGGCACAGCAGCGACAGCCCGATGGCGAAGGATAGCACCAGCTCCCAGGGGATCTGCATGGGGAACACCTCCTGTCGCCATACTATGCCGGGGCGGGCGGAGCGTATGCCGCCCGGATTGTGACGGAAAAGTGACGGAAACGCGGATAATTTGGGAATTTCTTCAAACAGAATCATGGCAGGCAGGATTTCGGGGCGCGCCGTCGAATAAAATACCGATTATAAACCGACACTACAACGGCAGGTTGAAATACACAGGCACATGAAAGGATGGTTTGCATGGCGATTACGGTGAAGGATATCCAGGACAAGGAATTTGAGATCAAGACGGGCAGCGGCTACGACATGGACCAGGTAGACGATTTCCTGGACGAGATCAGCCAGCAGATGGCCGCGTTGGTGCGCGAGAACGTGGAGCTGACCCGCCGGGTGCAGAGCCTGGACGAGGAGCTGCAGGCCGCGAAGCAGGCCGCCGCCGACGCCGAGGCCAAGACCCCGGATTATAACGAGAAGGGCTACTTCCAGAACCTGCAGAACGCCATGCGCGAATCCCTGATCGGGGCGCAGCGCATCGCGGACGAGACGCTGGACGAGGCCAACCAGAAGGCCGCCAAGACCGTCAGCGACGCCCAGGCCCAGGCCGACAGCGTCACCGCCGCGGCCCAGCGCAAGGCGGACAACATCCTCTCCCGCGCCCAGGCCGAAGCCGAGAAGATCACCGGCGACGCCCGGGGCCAGCTGGAGCTGCTGCAGACCCGCTTCGAGACGCTGAAGACCACCGCCGCGGCCTACAAGGCGGACTACACCAAGCTGCTGGAGAAGGTCAACGGCGTGCTGGCGGAGAGCAAGGACCTGTTCTGAGTCGTAGGGAAGGCATTCGGAGGCGCTTCACGGGTTGAAGCGCCTTTTGTACGCATAGCCGCCGCGCCGTCCGGGCACCCTTTTTCTGGAAGGAGGGACGGCCATGGACGGGGAACGCGCGGACCGGCTGTTGCGGGCGCTGGAGCGCATGCGGCTGGAGGAATACGTGGCCTACGTCACCGACCGGCGGCGCATGGCGCTCAACAGCCTGCTGTGGGGCGTGTGCCGCGGGCTGGGGTTCACGCTGGGCTTCTCGGTGCTGAGCGCGCTGCTGGCGGTGCTGCTGCGGGGCGTGGTGACGGACAACATACCGCTGATCGGCGGTTTTCTGGCGGAGGTCATTCGTGCGATTGAGGCGAGGATGTAGGGGCATGGGACTGGCGGCGCTGGCCGCGGCGCTGGACCGGCTGACGAAGCTGGCGGCGCTCAGGCTGGCCCCGGCGGGCGGAACGCTGGTGCCGGGCGTGCTGGAGCTGCGGCCCGTGCGCAACCGGGGCGTGGCGTTCTCAATGCTGTCGGGCCAGGCGGGCGCGACGGCCGCGCTGACGCTCATGCTGGTGGCGGGACTGACGCTCTGGCTGCTTTTGAAGCCGGAGCAGCCGCGGCTGTTCCGCGCGGGGCTGTGGCTCATCGTGGGCGGCGGCCTGGGCAACCTCTACGACCGGCTGACCTCGGGCGCGGTGATCGACTTCCTGGAGTTCGCCTTCGTGCGCTTCGCGGTGTTCAACGTGGCGGACGTGTGCATCTGCCTCGGCGCGGCGCTCGCGATGCTGTCGGCCATACGCACGGAAGTCGGGAAGGGAGGCGCCCATGGCGCAGGTGTTTGAGGCCGTCGCGGCGCAGGCCGGCGAGCGGCTGGACGTGTTCGTGGCGCAGCTCATGGGCGTGACCCGCTCCCGCGCGGCGACGCTCATCGAGGAGGGCCGCGTGCGCGTGGACGGCGCGGCGCCCGCCAAGGCGGGCGTGAAGCTGAAGCCCGGCGCGGCGGTATGGGCGGAGCTGCCCGACGCCGCCCCCGCCGCGGCGCAGGCCGAGGACATCCCCATCGACATCCGCTACGAGGACGACGACGTGGCCGTGGTGTTCAAGCCCTCGGGCATGGTGGTGCACCCCGCGGCGGGCAACGAGACCGGCACGCTGGTAAACGCGCTGCTGGCGCGGCTGGACAACCTGTCCGGCATCGGCGGGGAGATCCGCCCCGGCATCGTGCACCGCATCGACAAGGACACCAGCGGCCTTTTGCTGGTGGCGAAGAACGACCGCGCCCACGTGTCCCTGTCGGAGCAGATCAAGGCCCACGCGGTGCACCGGGCGTACCTGGCCATCGTCATCGGCGGCTTCCGGGAGGACGAGGGCACGGTGGACGCCCCCATCGGCCGGCACCCCCAGGACCGCAAGAAAATGGCCATCGTCCCCACCGGGCGCACGGCGACCACCCACTGGCAGGTGCGGGAGCGGCTCCGCGGCGCGACGCTGGTCGAGTGCCGGCTCACCACCGGGCGCACCCACCAGATCCGCGTGCACATGGCGTCCATCGGCCACCCCGTGCTGGGCGACCCGGTGTACGGCCCGAAGCGCTCCCCCTGGCCCGTGACCGGCGGGCAGCTCCTCCACGCCTACCGCATCGGCTTCAAGCACCCCGTCACCGGCGAGGAAATGCTCTTCGAGGCCGACCCCGAGCCCCGCTTCCTGCACTGGCTGGAAAAGCTGCGGGAGGCGTGACCCGCCATGAAGATTGTGTGATTTACATAAGCGACATTGACAAACCCGCCCCGCGCGGGGTACAATAGCCCTCGGAAAAGCAATCTTTAATTCGGTACGAGAGACCGGCAAGATGACCATAGACAGGGGGCCGACGCGCGTCGGCGCGCCTTTTATGCGAGGACCTGCCGGCGGGCGGGTCTTTTCTTTCGCCCTCGCGCCGACGGTCAGGAGGGCGCGCATGCGGCGGATCATCAAGGGCATCAACACCTGGCGGGACGGCGCCGTTGCTCCCGCCGACCTCATCCTGGAGGACGGGCGCATTGCCGCCGTCGTCCCCGCGGCCGCTTCCCTCCATCCCTCCCTCGTCGCCCTGCCCGGCTTTACGGATGTGCACGTGCACCTCCGCGAGCCGGGCTTTTCCTATAAGGAAACCATCGCCACGGGCACGGCGGCGGCGGCCCGCGGCGGCTGCACCGCGGTGTGCGCCATGCCCAACCTGAACCCCGTGCCGGACACGCCGGAGCACCTGCGCGCCGAGCAGGCAATCATCGGGCGGGACGCGCGGATCCGCGTCTACCCCTACGGCGCCATCACGATGGGCGAAAAGGGGGAACAGCTCGCGGACATGGAGGGCCTCGCGCCGCACGTGGTCGCCTTCTCCGACGACGGCCGCGGCGTGCAGGACCCGGCCATGATGCGCGCCGCCATGGCGAGGGCCCGCGCCCTGGGCAAGCTGATCGCCGCCCACTGCGAGGACAACCGGCTGCTGCGGGGCGGCTACATCCACGACGGACGCTACGCCCGCGCCCACGGCCACCCGGGCATCTGCTCCGAGAGCGAGTGGGGGCCCATCGCGCGCGACGTGGCGCTGGCCCGGGAGACGGGCTGCGCCTACCACGTGTGCCACGTCTCCACGAAGGCGAGCGTGGCCATCCTCCGCCGGGCCAAGGCCGAGGGCGTGGACGTCACCTGCGAGACCGCGCCGCACTACCTGCTGCTGGACGACGGCTGCCTGCGCGAGGACGGGCGCTTCAAGATGAACCCGCCGCTGCGCGACGCCGCCGACCGGGAGGCGCTGCTGGAGGGGTTGGCGGACGGCACCATCGACATGATCGCCACCGACCACGCGCCGCACAGCGCCGAGGAGAAGGGCAGGGGCCTGAAGGGCAGCGCCATGGGCATCGTGGGCATCGAGACGGCCTTCTCGCTGCTGTACACGTACCTGGTGAAGCGCCAAAGGGTCCTCTCCCTGGAGCGGCTGGTGGCGCTGATGTCCGTCGACCCGGCGCGGCGCTTTGGCCTGAACGCCTCCGGCATCGCCCCCGGCGCGCCCGCGGACCTGACGATCTTCGACCTGAACGCCCCCCACGCCATCGACCCGGCGTCCTTCCTCTCCCTGGGCCGCGCCACCCCCTTCGAGGGCTGGACCGTGGACGCCGAGTGCGTCGAGACCCTGTGCGGCGGGGAAACGGTATGGCGGCGGGAAGGCGGACACTGAGATTCAAACACATACTATGGAGCGTATTATGCAAAGGCAAATCATCACGCTGACCGCCTCCCGCCCGCTGACGGCGGACGTCGTGGAGCTGCGGTTCGCCGCGGACACCTCGGCCATCGTTCGCCCCGGGCAGTTCGTGAACCTGGCGCTGGAGGGGCTGTTCCTGCGGCGGCCCATCTCCGTGTGCGACTGGGACGCGGATGGCCTGACGCTGGTCGTCAAGGTCGTGGGCAAGGGCACCGCGCGGCTGGCGGCGCTGCGCCCCGGCGCGGCGCTGGACGCCCTCGTGGGCCTGGGCAACGGCTACGACGTGGACGCCTGCCCCGCGGATCCCGTGCTGGCGGGCGGCGGCGTGGGCGTGCCCCCGCTGTACGGCCTGGCCAGGGCGCTGATCGCCGCGGGCAAGCGGCCCGCCGTCGCGCTGGGCTTCAACCGAAAGGAAGAGATCTTCTACGACGACGCCTTCCGCGCGCTGGGCCTGCCCGTGGCGGTCGCCACCGCGGACGGCAGCGCCGGGGCGAAGGGCTTCGTCACCGACATCCTGCCCGAGGGCCGCTACGTGTGCTGCTGCGGGCCGGAGGCGATGCTGAAGGCGGTGCACGCCCGGGCCGCCGGCGGGCAGTTCTCCTTCGAGGCCCGCATGGGCTGCGGCTTCGGGGCCTGCATGGGCTGCACCTGCCGGACCATCGCCGGGCCGAAGCGCATCTGCAAGGAAGGGCCGGTGCTGCGAAGGGAGGAGATCCTATGGTAGATACGTCCGTCGCGCTGGCCGGGCTGCGGCTCGACAACCCCGTCATCCCCGCCAGCGGCACCTTCGGCTTCGGCCACGAATTCGCGGAGCTCTACGACCTCGACGTGCTCGGCAGCATCAGCCTGAAGGGCACCACGCGCGAGCCGCGCTTCGGCAACCCGCTGCCGCGCATCGCCGAGTGCGAGGGCGGGCTCATCAACAGCGTGGGCCTGCAGAACCCCGGCGTGCGCGCGGTGATCGACGAGGAGCTGCCGAAGCTGGCGCGGGTGTTCCACAAGCCCGCCATCGCCAACATCAGCGGCTTCTCGGTGGACGAGTACGCCGAGTGCGCCGCGCTGCTGGACGCGCGGCCGGAGATCGGCATACTGGAGATCAACGTGAGCTGCCCCAACGTACACGCGGGCGGCATGGCCTTCGGCACGTGTCCGGAGAACGCCGCGGCGGTCGCGCGGGCGGTGAAGGCGGCGGCGAAGAAGCCGGTGTTCATCAAGCTGAGCCCGAACGTCACCGACATCGCGGCCATCGCGGCGGCCTGTGTCGACGCGGGCGCGGACGGCATCAGCCTCATCAACACCCTGCTGGGCATGCGCATCGACCTGAAGCGGCGCGCGCCGGTGATCGCCAACAGGATGGGCGGTTTCTCGGGCAGGGCCATACTGCCGGTGGCGCTCAGGATGGTGTGGCAGGTGTACGAGGCGGTGGACGTGCCCATCATGGGCCTGGGCGGCGTGGCCACGGCGGAGGACGTGATCGAGATGATGCTGGCCGGGGCCACGGCGGTGCAGGTGGGGGCGGAAAACCTGGTGAACCCCTGGGCCTGCCCGGAGATCATCGCCGCCCTGCCGCGGGCCATGGAGCAATACGGCATTACAAGACTTGAGGACATCATCGGAGGTGCGCATCATGGGTAAGGACGTCATCGTCGCATGTGATTTTTCGAACCGCGAGGCGGTTCTCGGCTTCCTCGACCGCTTCGCGGGCGAGGCGCGCAAGCCCTACGTGAAGATCGGCATGGAGCTGTTCTACGGCGCCGGCCCGGACATCGTGCGGGAGATCAAGCGCCGGGGCCACCGCATCTTCCTGGACCTGAAGCTGTGCGACATCCCCAACACGGTGAAAAAGTCCATGGCCGTGCTGCGCGACCTGGACGTGGACATGACCAACCTGCACGCCTTCGGCACCATCGAGATGATGAAGGCCGCCGTGGAGGGCCTGACCCGGCCCGACGGCACGCGGCCGCTGCTGATCGCCGTCACGCAGTTGACCAGCACCAGCGAGCAGCGCATGCGCGACGAGCTGCTGATCGACCGCCCCCTGCCCGACGTGGTGCTGCACTACGCGAAGAACGCCCAGGCGGCGGGCCTGGACGGCGTGGTCTGCTCCCCGCTGGAGAGCCCGGTGGTGCACGGCGCGTGCGGCGCGGGCTTCGTGACCGTCACGCCCGGCGTGCGCTTCGCGGGCGGCGCCGTGGGCGACCAGGCGCGCGTCACCACCCCGGCGAAGGCCCGGGAGCTGGGCAGCGACTACATCGTCGTCGGCCGCCCCATCACCGCCGCCGACGACCCCGTCGCGGCGTACCGCAGGTGCGTGGCGGAATTCTGCGACGAAGCCTGAACGCAGGGCGCGCAGGCGCCCCCTCCCCTGCCCCGCATCCGGGGCCCCGTTTGAAATCCCAAATCAGCACATACCAAGGAGGTTCCCCCATGACCACATCCGAAACCATCTCCCGCGACCTGCTGTCCATCGGCGCGGTGTTCCTGCGGCCGGAAGCGCCCTTCACCTGGGCCAGCGGCATTAAATCGCCCATCTACTGCGACAACCGGCTGACGCTCACCGCCCCCGAGGTGCGCGGGCACGTGGAGAGCGCCCTGGCGGAGACCATCCGGCGGGAGTTCCCCGAGGCCGAGGTATTGATGGGCACCGCCACCGCGGGCATCGCCCACGCCGCCATCACCGCCCACCTGCTGGGCCTGCCGATGGGCTACGTGCGCAGCGGCGCGAAGGACCACGGCCGCGGCAACCGCATCGAGGGCAGGCTGGAGCCCGGCGCGAAGGTGGTGGTGGTGGAGGACCTGATCTCCACCGCCGGAAGCTGCATCGAGGTCGTCGAGGCGCTGCGGGAGGCCGGCGCGGAGGTGCTGGGCATCGTGAGCATATTCACCTACGGCATGCGCAAGGGGCTGGACCGGCTGGCCGCGGCGGGCGTGCGCAACGTGAGCCTGGCGAACCTGGATACCCTGGCCCGCATCGCCGCCGAGGCGGGGTACATCCGGCCCGATGACGTGCAGCGGCTCATGCAATTCCGGGACAACCCGTCCGACGAGAGCTGGATTGGAGGAAACGCGTGATGAGAAGCCTCATCGACATTCAGGAGCTGAGCGTACAGGAAATCGACGAGCTGATCGCCGTCGCGAACGATATCATCGCCCACCCCGACGACTACCGGGAAAAGTGCCGCTACAAGAAGCTGGCGACGCTGTTCTTCGAGCCCTCCACGCGCACGCGCCTCAGCTTCGAGGCGGCCATGTACGAGCTGGGCGGCCAGGTGCTGGGCTTCTCCGAGGCCCAGAGCAGCTCCGCCGCCAAGGGCGAGAGCGTCGCGGACACGGTGCGCGTGGTCAGCGGCTACGCGGACATCATCGCCATGCGCCACCCCAAGGAGGGCGCGCCGCTGGTGGCGTCCATGCACGCCACGGTGCCGGTGATCAACGCCGGCGACGGCGGCCACCTGCATCCCACGCAGACGCTCACCGACCTGCTGACCATCAGCCGCGAGAAGGGCCGCCTCTCCGACCTGACCATCGGCTTCTGCGGCGACCTCAAGTTCGGCCGCACGGTGCACTCCCTCATCGCCGCCATGGCGCGCTACCCCGGCGTGAAGTTCGCGCTGGTGTCGCCGATCGAGCTGAAGCTGCCCAGCTACGTGAAGAAGGAGATCCTGCAATCCCGCGGGTTGCCCTACGTGCAGACCACGGACCTGAACTCGGTGATGCCGGAGCTGGACATCCTGTACATGACCCGCGTGCAGCGCGAGCGCTTCTTCAACGAGGAGGACTACCTGCGCCTGAAGGACAGCTACATCCTGACGCCGGAGAAGCTGCAGAACGCCAAGGCGGACCTGTCCATACTGCACCCGCTGCCCAGGGTGAACGAGATCTCCACCGCGATCGACAGCGATCCCCGCGCCTGCTACTTCCGCCAGGCGCTGTACGGCAAGTTCATCCGCATGGCCCTGATCCTCAAGCTCCTGGAGGTGAAATAAGTGAACATCGACTCCATCCACAACGGCATCGTGCTGGACCACATCAAGGCCGGCAAGAGCATGGACATCTACCGCTTCCTGGGCCTGGACAGCCTGGACTGCTCGGTGGCCATCATCAAAAACGCCCCCAGCAAGAAGCAGGGGCGCAAGGACATCATCAAGATCGACTCCGAGATGGACATCGACCTGAACATACTGGGGTTCATCGACCCCGAGATCACCGTGAACTTCATCAAGGACGGAGCGCTGGTGGAGAAGAAGCACCTGACCCTGCCGGACACCATCCGGGACGTGCTGCGCTGCAAGAACCCCCGCTGCATCACCTCCGTGGAGCAGGAGCTGCCCCACGTGTTCCGCCTCACCGACCGCGCCCGCGCCATCTACCGCTGCAAGTACTGCGAGACCAAGGCGGAGTGACGCGCCGCGCCCGATAACCCCTGCCCGGCGCAACATATTGACGAAGTCAGCATGCTGCAGAGGGGCGAGAAAGGCCGGCGCAAAGCTTCGAATTTCAATTCGAACCTTCGGGATTTCCACCTCCGCAAGGCAAGAAAGGCCGCCCTGCAGATGCGGGAGCTTACCCAGACGTAAGCGACCAAATCCGCAGGGCGGCCTGACGCAGCAAGCGGAGATTTCCTCCGCGTCAGCGGTCTTTCAGAGAATCTCCGCGGTTGCGGCCTTTATCGACCCTCTGAGCCGCTATTCCCGCGTCATGTGAGAGAAGAAAGCCTTGGTGCGCTCGCTGCGGGGATGCTCGAAGATCTGCTCCGGCGGGCCCATCTCCTCGATGACGCCGTCAGCCATGAACAGCACCTTGTCGGACACGTTGCGGGCGAACTCCATCTCGTGGGTCACGATGACCATGGTGCGGTCCGCGGTCTTCAGCTCCCGGATGACCCGCAGCACCTCGCCGGTGAGCTCGGGGTCCAGGGCGCTGGTGGGCTCGTCGAAGCACAGGATGTCCGGGGACAGCGCCAGCGCCCGGGCGATGGCCACGCGCTGCTGCTGGCCGCCGGAGAGCTGGTAAGGGTAGCTGTTCAGGCGGTTGGCCAGGCCCACCTTGTGCAGCAGGGCCTTGGCCTCGCTCTCGATCTGCTGGTTGATTTCCCGCTTGTTGGCGCGATAGTCCGGGCGTTCGCGGGCCAGCAATTCGCAGGCCAGCATCACGTTTTTCAGCGCCGTGTACTGCGGGAACAGGTTGAAGCTCTGGAACACCAGCCCGAAGCGCAGCCGCTTCTTGCGCACCTGGCGCTCCTGCTGGGTGGCGGGGTCGTCGGCGTCGAACAGCGTCTCCCCGGCCACGCGGATCGCACCGCCGTCGGGCCGCTCCAGGAAATTCAGGCACCGCAGCAGCGTGGTCTTGCCGCTGCCGGAGGAGCCGATGATCGACAGCACCTCGCCCTTTTCCAGGGTGAAGCCGATGTCCTTCAAAACCTCGATCCTGCCGAAGCTCTTGCGCAGGTTTTGCACTTCCAGTATCGCCATGTCCGTCACACCCTAAAGAAATTCAGCTTCCGCTCGATCCAGCCGAACAGCAGCGTCAAAAGCCCGCTGGCGGCCAGGTAGTACACGCCGGTAAAGAACAGCGGCCAGATGGCGCCGGAGATGCCCTGGCTGCTCTTCATGAACGCCTGACCCGCCCAGATGATCTCCTGCAGGGAGATGATGCGCGCCAGCGAGGTGTCCTTCACCAGGGTGATGATCTCGTTGCTCATGGGCGGCATGATGCGCTTCACGACCTGCAGCAGCTTGACCCGGAAGAAGATCTGCGCCTTGGTCATGCCCAGCACCATGCCGGCCTCGTCCTGGCCGACGGGCACGGACTGTATGCCGCCGCGGTAGATCTCCGAGAAGTAGCAGGCGTAGTTGATGATGAACGCCACCGAGGCCGCGGCGAAGCGCCCGGCCTCCTTGCCGCCCCAGATGGGGTTGCCCAGCACCATGCCGGGGAAGTAGAAGATGATGAGCAGCTGGATCATCAGCGGCGAGCCGCGCACGATCCACACGATCACGCGGGTGAAGACGCTCAGCGGCTTGAACCGGGACATGCTGCCGAAGGAGATCACCAGCCCCAGCGGCATCGCGCCGATGAGGGTGACGAAGAACAGCTTCAGCGTCTGCACGAAGCCCGCGTTCAGCGAGCGCACCACGATGGGGAATTGCTGGAGGAAGAGTTGCATGGCGTCACGTCCTGTGGAGAAATGGTTCCGGGGGAGCGCCCCGGCGGCGCCGCGAGCGCGGCCTTTCGGGGGCGGGATGAAGCCGTCCGCATGGCTGTCGCCCCGCCTCGGCGGCGCGGACGCATGTGGACGGCGCCGGCGTGTTCCCTTCAACGCCAAGCAGGCGGGCCGCTTGCGCGGCATCCGCCTGCCCGTGCGGTCGGATGGGTGTTATTCCTGCGGAATCAGCGCGGCCTGGATGCCGTAGGTCTCGGCGGCGGCCGTCATGTCGCCGGAAGCATAGGCTTCCACGAAGTAGGCGTTCAGCGCGTCCGCCAGGTCGGAACCGGTGCGGAAGCCCACGCCGTACTCCTCGCTGTTCAGGCCCACGGTGTAGGTCAGGTTCGGATAGCCGGTGCCCTCGCCCACCATGGCGGCGGCCATCAGGCTGTCGATGACGGCGGCGTCGGAGGTGCCGGCGGCGACCTCCATCAGCGCGTCGGCCTGGCTGGTCACGGGGGTGGTGGCGAAGCCCAGCTCGTTCACGACCTCCTCGCCCGCGCTGCCCGCCTCGACGGCGATGGTCAGCTCGGCGATGCTCTCAACGGTCTGGTACTGGTCGGCCGCGTCCACGGGCACGATGACGATCTGCGCGTTGTTGGCGTAGGCGTTGGAGGTGGCCATGGCGGCCTTCACGTCCTCGGTCAGCGTCATGCCGTTCCACACGCAGTCGATGGTCTTGTTGTTCAGCTCCAGGATCTTGTTGTCCCAGTTGATTTCCGCGAACTCGACCTGCACGCCCAGGCTGTCGGCAAAGCCCCTGGCCAGGTCGGCGTCGAAGCCGATCCACTCGCCCGCGGCGTCCTTGTAGTCCATGGGCTCGAAATCGGTGATGCCCACCACCAGCGTGCCCTTGCCCTGCACGTAGGCCAGGTCACTGTCGGCCTCGGCCAGGCAGGTCATGCCCAGGCAGAGAATCACGGCGAGAAGAATGGCAGCGATGCGCTTCATAGTGTTGTTCCTCCTGATCGGTAAATGTCGGCGCGGGCGGGGCCCGCGAATCGACAATATCATAACATGTTAACGCAGTAAAGTAAAGGCCGCAGGCCGGGCCGTGTAAGATTTAACATAGCCCCGCGGCGGAAGGCGGCAGAATGCCGACGGGCGCCGGCTACCTGCCCGCCCCGTCCAGGAAGATCTCCCCGTAGGCGGCGTCCTGGCGCACGGCCAGGCGGTTCAGCTTGATGAGCTCCAGGAGCGCCAGGAACATGGTGACGACCTCCTGGCGGGTGAAGTCCTCGCCGAACAGCTCGGCAAAGCGGCAGCGCCCCCGGCGCACCCGGCGGGCGATGCGCGCCATGCAGTCCGACACGGTGAAGCTGTCCCTGCGGATCTCGCGGCTGGCCATGCCGTCGGCGGCCTCGGCCCGCGCGGCGCGCTCCAGCACCCGCCGGTACGCGGCCAGCAGCTTCTCCAGCGTAAGGCCCGTGATCTCCACGTTCGGCGGCGGCAGCGGGTATTCCTCGGGCAGCTTGGTGAGCAGGTCCCGCGCGTCCTCCTCCAGCCGCTTCATCCGGGCGGAAACCTCCTTGAACTGGCGGTATTCCTCCAGTTGCCGGATCAGCGCCTCCTCCGGGGTCAGCTCGTCGGAGTCCTCGGGCTTGGGCGGCTTGGGCAGCATGGACCGGGACTTGATCTCCAGCAGCGTGGCCGCCATCTGCAAAAACTCGCTGGCGGAGTCCATGTCCAGCTCGTCCACCAGGCGCATGGTCTCCAGGTACTGCTCGGTGATCTCGCTGACGAAGATGTCCCGTATGTCGATCCTGGCGTTGCTGATCAGCGTCAGCAGCAGATCCAGCGGGCCGTCGAATTCCTTCAGCGATACGATGTACGCCATACCTGTCCTCAGCCTCCGATCAGTCCCATTGCGCGCAGCGCGGAGACGGCGACCCCGGCCGCGCCGTCGAGCACCCGGGCGTCCACCCAGCCCAGCACGCGCCCGACCACGCCGCTCAGCACCAGCACGAACATGACGGTGCTGGCGATGCGCGCGGTCTGCGGGTTGGCGAACAGCTGCCGGCGGCGCAGGATCAGGTCGTTGAACACGTGGTATCCGTCCAGCGGCGGCACGGGCAGCAGGTTGAACAGGCACAGCACCAGGTTGGTCACCGTGAAGTAGTACAGCATCTGGAAGGCGTAGCCCGCGATCTCGCCGAAGGACTGCTGCGCCCAATAGATGGCCACGTCGTAGTAGTCGTAGCGGGCCAGCAGCGCCGAGAGCATGATCCCGGACCCCGGCTCCGCCGAGCGGCGGATGCTGAGCGCGAAGAACAGCAGCATCAGCAGCAGCCCCAGCAAGAACATCAGCGCGTTCATCGTGACGCCCGCCAGCGAGACCAGCAGGTCGTCCCGGCGGTAGTTGCGGTAGTTCCTGGGGTTCACCGGCACGGGCCTGGCCCAGCCGTAGCCCACCACCAGCATCAGCACCGTGCCCAGGGGGTCCAGGTGCTTCAGCGGGTTCAGCGTCATGCGGCCCATGAGCTTCGCCGTGGGGTCGCCGCAGCGGTTGGCCACCCAGGCGTGCGCGAACTCATGCACCGACAGCGCCAGCACCCTGCCGGGAAAGGCCAGCAGGAAGAATGTGAGCATCTGCAGGGGATGGCTCAGGAATTGGTCGATGTAGTTGATCAAGGCGTTTCCCTCGCTGTTTCTGTCTGGAATGTCGGGCGCCCGTTTCGGCCCGACGCGGGCCCGCAGGCCCGGGCAATTATCAGTATTCTAGCATACCGCGTCGCCCAAAAGCAACCGTTTCGCGCAAATTGGGCGGAATCCGCGCCTCGCCGGCGGGATTGACTTTCCCGCCGCTTTCGGATTATAATAGGGGCAGACTATTCCTCAAGGAGGCAGAGACATGGGCATTTTTGACAACGCCGCCGAGCTGGAGCGCAAGGCGAATCTGAAGAAGCTGGAGGACAAGCGGCTGGCCTTCGCCGAGCGCCTGGCGAAGGAGAACTTCGCGCCGGAGCGCATGCTGTTCGCCCAGCGGGACAACGGCGGCTTCGTGGCCATCTGCCGCGACAACGGGCAGTACGTGGTCATCGTGGGCCCGGGCTTCGCCACCGACGAGGAGTACCGCATGGAGCGCATGCAGGCGCTGGACGCCCGCGTCCAGGAGGTTCACGTGAAGAGCGAGGGCATGGGCGGCATCTTCGGCTTCGGCAAGAAGGCGGAGATCGGCGTGGAGTACGTCATCACCCTGCCCGGCGGCGACGAGGTGACGATGCCCTTCGTGGGCGGCCGCAACGGCTGGATGGAGCGGGAGCTGCGGAAGAACCCGCTGCTCAGCACCAAGCGCCGCAAGGGCGACGCCAACCTGTGCTGGGACATGACCCCGCTGGACAGCGCCGGCGCCTACAAGGTGCGGGAGGTCACGAAGAAGTACTTCGGGGAGTAAGCCCGGCGAGGCGCGGAAGCCCCCGGCGTTCGCGCTTCCCAAAGAAAAGCCTGCATCCACATCCGGATGCAGGCTTTCATCATTTGGGGAACCGGGATCACGCCTCCATGCTGCGCTTGCGGGCGTAGAGCATGCCGGCCATGGAGAGGGCCGCGACGGCGATCAGCACGTACAGCGGGGCGCTCTCGTCGCCCAGCTCGGGGGTGCTGCCGGACTTCTTGTTGCTCTTGTTGCTGCCGGAATTCTTCAGCGCGCCGTAGGGATCGTCCTTGTCCTCCGCGTAGTCGCTGCCGCTGCCGGACGTGCTGGAACTGCCGGAGGAGGAGCCGTTGCCCCAGACCTCGTTGGGGTTGTCGCCGGGGGCGACGCCGGAGGACGCGCTGGTGTCGGTCGTCTCGGGCACGCTGGTGTCGGTGGGGCTCTTGCCCAGGAAAGCGCTCATGGCGGATTCCAGCGCCTTCTGGTAGCCCTGCACGGCCTCGCTGGGCGTATCCAGGCTGAACGCCGCGTCCAGCGCCTCCTGCATGTAGGTGACGGGCAGGAAGTAGCCGGAGCCGCCGTCGTTCATATGGTAGTACACATAGGTCTTGCCGTTGTAATCAAAGCTGATGACGCCGTCCACCGTGCCGGACTGGCCGGAAGCGGCTTCGCTCTTGTTCGCCGCCTCCAGGGACGCGGCGTCGGTATCGATCCTCGTGCCGGCGAGGGCGCTGCCCGCAAATGTCGCCATGACCAGCAGGGCGAGCAGCAGGATGGCAAACTTCTTTAGCTTCATAATGATTCCCTCCAGTGGTGATGGCACCATTATAACCGCAACCCGGAGCGGAATCAATCGGTTTTCCCTAAATGTCAAGCACTTGTTACAAGGTGTTACAGTTTCACCCAAATCGTTTCGGATTGTGTCATTTTTGTACGCACACCACCACGAGCCGCCCGCCCTTGTACTCCTCGGAGCAGGTCGCCAGCGTGAGCAGGCGGTCGCCGTACTCGGCCTTCACCCGGGACAGGTCCACCATGGAGCGCGCCCGCAGCCCGGCCAGGTACACGTTGAATTCCCGCTCGCTGGGAAAGTCGATGCAGTCGAATTCGAAGTAGTCGGCGTGCGTCCGGTCCACGGACACGTACATCACGGAGATGGGCGTGTACACCTCGATGCCCCGCAGGCCCGCGAAGGTGACGTCCGGGTTCCCGCGGATGAAGTCCGCCGCGGTGAAGCGCCGCAGCGTGCCGAAGCGGGAGCCGTCCTTCATGTTGTGGCCGTAGAGGATCAGGTTGTCGCTGGGCGGCCAGGCGGAGCAGCGGGCGTCCATGTAGATCATGCCCGCGGCGTCCTCCGCGCCGTCGAAGCGGTGGCTGGCGTAATAGCTGTTGTCCTTGCCCTGGCACACGTACAGCGCCTGGTCGCCGAAGCCCAGCATGCCCACGTAGTCGGGGTTCTTGTCCAGCAGTTCCTTCGCCTCCGGCATCACGGTGGGCTCGGGCGTGGGCTCGGGCGTGGCCGTGGGCTCCGGCGTGGCCGTGGGCTCGACGGTGGGCCGGGGGGTGGGCCGCGGCGTGGGGGTCGGCGTGGGCGTGGGCTCCGGCGTGGGCGCGACGCCCACGGACTCCAGCAGGTAGCGCATCATGTCCGTGGCCTCGCGCTGCTCGTCGTACCGGCGCACCGCCAGCGACAGCCGCTGGACCATCAGCACCAGCACCACCAGGAACACCGCGATGAACACCATTTCGACCAGCCGCCAGGCGACGGAGCGTTTCTTCTTTCCGCGTTTCATGCATTCGCCTCGATAGGAGAAGTGGGAATATGGGGACCGGCGACCGGATCACGCCTGACCGTAGGTCACCATCATCGCCGCGGCGGTGACGCCGGCGTAACCGGCCAGGCGGCGCAGCGCGTTCGTGGGGAAGCCGCCGGCCTCGAGCTGCCGCACCAGGCAGGCGAGCAGCGCGCGCGGCCCGGCGTTTGCGGCGGCGGCGACGGCCGCCTCGTCGAAGGCGGGGGCGGGCGGCTGCGCGTGGCAGAACTCATACGCCTGCCGCAGCAGCGCCGCGGCGTCGTACACGGCGTCCACGCGGTGGCCCATCACCTCGGCCACCAGCTCCACGCCCCGCAGCCACACGTCCTTCCAGGAGAGCTTTCCGCCGCCGGTCTCGCGCTCCAGGGCGGTGATCAGCGGCGCCTCGGCAGGACCGACGCTCAGCGCGCCGCGGCCCACCAGCTCCGCGTCGAAGCGCGTCATGGCGGCCATCACCCGCCGGGCGGCGGGCGTGACGGCCAGCGCCCCCACGGGGTGGAAGGTATACAGGAAGCCGTCCAGGCAGCGATGCGCCTTCATGGCGTCGCAGTAGCCGAGCGTGCGGCTGACGCGAAGCTGCTCGGGGTTGAAATCCAGGAAGCCGCCCAGGTCGCGCCGGGGCTTCACCATGGTCAGCCAGGGCATCCGCGCGTACTCCGGGTGGGTGGGTTCGGGGTGCAGCTCCACGGCCACCACCTCGTCCGCGCCGCCCGCGAGGGCCAGGTCCACGGGGAGGTTGTCGTAGTAGCCGCCGTCGATGTACAGCTGCCCGTCGATGCGCCGCTCCGGAAAGATGGGAAAGCAGGCCGCCGAGGCCAGCACCCAGTCCTCCAGGCTGCCGGGCTTCATGTTCTCCAGCGTCATGGGCACGCCCTGCAACTGGGGCACGCGGAAGGTCATCACGCCCAGCCCCATGCCGCCGGCGCGGATCTTCGCCTCGTCGATGTTTTCCCGCACCAGCTTCTCCAGGGGCTTCACGTCCATGCGCAGGTGCCGGGCGTTCTCCACCAGGAAGGGGATCACGTCCCGCTTGCGGGACACCATGCGCTCGATGGAGAAGCGCTCCCCCTCCTCCACGGTCACGATCTGCCCGGCGGTGATGTGCTCCCAGATGTCCTCCGCCAGCGCCAGGTCGCCCTGCGCGAACAGCGCGGCGTTCAGCGCGCCGATGGAGGTGCCGTATACCGCCGAAAAGCGCACGCCCAGCTCCTCGAAGGCCCGCCACGCGCCGATCTGGTACGCGCCGCGCGAGCCGCCGCCGTTCAGCACCAGCGCCCGCTTCATGGCATTCGCCTCCCCCCGGATGAATCGCGGAGCGGCGCGCGGTACCGCGGCCGGTCCGATCTTCCACCTATTATAGCACACGCCGCCGGGTCGCGCCTCGATTATTCCAAAACTCAACATCCATGCCGCGATATTGTCTTGACAGCCCTCCTTCGGCGTGCTATAATCATCAACACGTTAATTATTTACCTGTTAATGCCATGGAGGTGGAAAGACATGCCGCAACTGTTTTCCAACGACGCCACCCCCCGGGAGATCCTCGCCCACGACGCCATGGACGCCATGATGCGCGTCCAGCGCCAGCACCACCGCCTCATCGAGCAGCACCGCGGCTCGGTGGGCCTGCACCGCAGCCAGTACCGGCTGCTGATGGCCGTCGCCTGCATGGACGGGCCGCTCTCCCAGCGGGAGATTTCCGACCATCTGGGCATCACCCCCGCCGCCGTGTCCCGCACGCTGACGACGCTGGAGGAGGCCGGCCTGATCCAAAAGCTCGAGGCCGACGGCCGCCGCAACGAGATCGTCATACTGCCCGCCGGACAGGCGCAGATCGACCGCACCCAGCGCCTGTTCCGCGGCGTGGACAACCGGATGTTCGAGGGCGTCGACGAGGACGAGCTGAAGACGCTCACCGCCATCCTGGAGCGGATCCGGGAGAACCTGGAGCGCATGGGTGCGGAAAGCCCCGCGAAGGGAGATGCGATCGACCTGTGAAATGGTCCAAGTACGTCAGACCCTATTGGAAATACTTCGTCCTCACGCCGCTGTGCATGATCGTGGAGGTGCTGGGCGAGGTCTTTATGCCCAAGCTGTACAGCCGGATCCTGAACGTGGGCGTGGCCACGCACGACGTGGGCGCCGTCGCCGCCACCTGCGCGCTGATGGTGCTGACCGCCCTTCTGATGATGGCGGGCGGCGTGGCCGCGGCCTGGTTCGGCTCCAACGCGGCGGTGGGCTTCGCGGCCGACCTGCGCCGGGACATCTACGCCCGCATCCAGCGGTTCTCCTTCGCCAACCTGGACCGCTTCCCCACCGGCTCGCTGGTCACGCGCCTCACCAACGACGTGACGCAGCTTCAAAACTTCGTGAACCTGCTGCTGCGCATGTTCTTTCGCGCGCCGGGCATGCTCATCGGCGCGCTGATCATGGCCATCTCCATGAACCCGCGGCTGGCGCTGGTGCTGGCGGTGGCAATGCCGCTGCTGGTGATCGTCGTCGGCGCGGTGATCGCCGTGGGCTTCCCCCGGTTCACCGCCATGCAGGCGAAGATCGACGGGCTGAACGCCACCGTGCAGGAGAGCCTGACCAACATCCGCGTGGTCAAGAGCTTCGTGCGCGAGGACTTTGAAAAGCAGAAGTTCGCCCGGGCCAACGCCGAGCTGAAAACCGCCGGCCTGCGCGCGCTGGGCGTGGTGGTGGCGCTCATGCCCATCATCATGCTCCTGATGAACCTGACCACCGTGGCGGTGGTGTGGTTCGGCGGCAATCAGGTGATCGCGGGCGACATGCCCGTGGGCGACTTCTCCGCCTTCATCACCTACATCAACCAGATCCTGTTCAGCTTCATGATGCTCTCCATGCTGTTCATGAACACCTCCCGCGCCCTGGCCTCGTCGCGGCGCATCCGGGAGGTCATGGAGGCGCCCATCGACCTGAACGACGACCAGGCCGCCCATCCCGACGCGCGCGTCACCCGCGGCGGCGTGGAGTTCCGCAACGTCACCTTCCGCTACTACAAGAACAGCGAGGACGGCGTGCTGAAGGGCGTGAGCCTGAAGATCGAGCCCGGCCAGACGGTGGGCATCGTGGGCAGCACCGGCTGCGGCAAGAGCACGCTGGTGAGCATGATCCCCCGCCTGTACGACGCGGACGAGGGGCAGGTGCTGGTCGACGGCATCGACGTGTGCGACTACAGCCTGTTCCACCTGCGCGAGGGCGTGGGCATGGTGCTGCAGAAGAACGTGCTGTTCTCCGGCAGCATCGCCGACAACCTGCGCTGGGGCGACGAAACGGCCACGGACGAGCAACTGGTTGCCGCCGCCCGCGCCGCGCGCGCGGACGACTTCATCCGCGGCTTCGCCGACGGCTACGAAACGGAGCTCGAGCAGGGCGGCGTGAACGTGTCCGGCGGGCAGAAGCAGCGGCTGTGCATCGCGCGGGCGCTGCTGAAGAAGCCGAAGATCCTGATCCTGGACGACTCCACCAGCGCCGTGGACACCGCCACCGAGGCGGGCATCCGCCGGGCCTTCGCGGAGGAATTGAAGGATTCCACCAAGATCATCATCGCCCAGCGCATCACCTCGGTGATGGAGGCCGACCGCATCATCGTGATGGACGACGGCGCCATCACCGGCGTGGGCACCCACGCCGAGCTGCTGGCGAGCAACCGGGCCTATCAGGAGATCTATCACTCCCAGATGGACGGAAAGGGGGCGGCGTAGCATGGCACGGAGCCTGGAGACCCTGCAAAAGGAATACAACGCCGCGGCGTCCGCCTCCGTCAAGCAACGGCACGGCCCCGGCGGCGGGGGCGGCCGCATGAACGCCACCAACACCATGGTCCGGCCCAAGGCCGCCGGGGAGACCATCCGCCGCATACTGTCCTACGTGGCGGAATTCAAGGGCCGCATCGCGCTGGTGCTGGCCTGCATGCTGCTGAGCACCGCCGCCAGCCTCGCGGGCGGCTACGTGCTGCGCCCGGTGATCAACGGCATCGCCGACGTCCGCGTGCCCGCCGCGCAGCGCGTCGCGCACCTCGGGGTGATGCTGGGCGTGATGGTGGGCATCTACCTGGTGACGGTGCTGGGCACCTTCGCCCAGAGCCGGCTGATGATCGGCGTGTCCCGCAGCGCGCTGCAGCGCATCCGCGACGACCTGTTCACCCGGCTGGAGCAGTTGCCGCTGCGCTTCCACGACAACAAGACCACCGGCGACCTGATGAGCCGCTTCACCAACGACGTGGACAACATCGGCCTGATGCTGGACCAGACGCTGCTGAGCCTGGTGTCCGGCATCATCACGCTGGTGGGCACGCTGGCGATGATGGTCTACACCAACGTGTGGCTCACGCTGATCACCGTGGCGTTCCTCCCCGTGTTCGTGCTGGGCAGCCGGTTCATCATCTCCAAGTCCCGGCGCTATTACACCGCCCAGCAGGCGGCGCTCGGCGCGGCCAACGGCTACATCGAGGAGACCGTGGCCGGCCAGAAGGTGGTGAAGGTGTTCAACCACGAGGCCGCCTGCGAGGAGGAGTTCAACCTGCTGAACGACGACCTGCGCGGCAAGCAGACGCGGGCGCTGTTCTTCGGCAGCATCACCGGCCCGGTGATGGGCAACATGAGCCAGGTGAGCTACGCCCTCACCGCGGGCATCGGCGGCGCGCTGTGCGCGCTCGGCCGCTTCGACGTGGGCGGGCTGGCCATCTTCGTCAACTACGCCCGCCAGTTCGCGCGGCCCGTCAACGAGATCAGCCAGCAGATGGCCACGGTGTTCTCCGCCCTGGCCGGCGCGGAGCGCGTGTTCCAGGTGATGGACCAGGCGCCCGAGCCCGCGGACAGCCCCGACGTGGCGCGGCCCGATAAGCTGGAGGGCTACGTGGTGCTGGAGGACGTCAGCTTCGGCTACGTGCCGGAAAAGACCGTGCTGAAGCACATCAGCCTGTACGCCAAGCCCGGCCAGAAGATCGCCTTCGTGGGCTCCACCGGCGCGGGCAAGACCACCGTCACCAACCTGCTGAACCGCTTCTACGACATCGACTCCGGGCGCATCACCATCGACGGCATCGACATCCGCAGGCTCCCCCGGGACTTCCTGCGGCGCAACATCGCCATGGTGCTCCAGGACACCCACCTGTTCACCGGCACCGTGAGGGAGAACATCCGCTACGGCCGGCTGGACGCCACCGACGCCGAGGTGGAGGCCGCCGCGAGGATGGCCAGCGCCGACGGCTTCATCCGCAAGCTGTCCGAGGGCTACGACACCCGCATCGAGGGCGACGGCGCGAACCTGTCGCAGGGCCAGCGCCAACTGCTGAACATCGCCCGCGCGGCGCTGTCCGAGGCGCCGATCCTGGTGCTGGACGAGGCCACCAGCAGCGTCGACACCCGCACCGAGCGGCTGATCGAGAAGGGCATGGACCGGCTGATGGCCACCCGCACCACCTTCGTGATCGCCCACCGCCTGTCCACCGTGCGCAACGCCAACGCCATCATGGTGCTGGAGAACGGCGAGATCATCGAGCGCGGCGACCACGACGACCTGCTGGCGCAGAAGGGCCGCTACTACGAGCTGTACACCGGCGCGAAGGAGCTGGCGTAGCGGCGCGGGCCCGGCCCTCTCCGCCCGTGAGAACTTCACAACCCCGCCCTTGCAACCGGGGCGGGTTTGTGCTATCATAACGCATGTACGTTGGCGCAGATGCGCCAGACCCCGAAAGGAAGGGAAGCATTACCATGAAGAAGCTGATGCTGGGCAACCAGGCGGTGGCCCGCGGGCTGTGGGAGGCGGGATGCCGGTTCGTGTCGTCCTACCCCGGCACGCCCTCCACGGAGATCACCGAGCAGGCGGCCCTGTACGACGAGATCTACGCCGAGTGGGCGCCCAACGAGAAGGTGGCGGCGGAGTCCGCCATCGGCGCCAGCCTCGCGGGCGCGCGGGCCTTCTGCGCCATGAAGCACGTGGGCATGAACGTGGCCGCCGACCCCATCTTCACCGCCTCCTACACCGGCGTGAACGGCGGCCTGGTGGTGTGCGTGGCGGACGACCCCGGCATGCACTCCAGCCAGAACGAGCAGGACTCCCGCCACTACGCCATCGGCGCGAAGCTGGCCATGCTGGAGCCCTCCGACAGCCAGGAGTGCTGCGACTTCGCCAAGGCCGCGTTTGACCTCTCCGAGCGCTTCGACACCCCCGTGATGCTGCGCACCTGCACCCGCGTGGCCCACTCCCAGAGCATGGTGGAGCTGTACGAGCGCGACGAGCGCCCGCTGAAGCCCTACGAGAAGAACCCCCGCAAGTACGTGGCCGCCCCCGCCAACGCCGTCGCGCGGCACATCGCCGTGGAGGAGCGCATGGAGGCCCTGCGCGCCTTCGCCGAGACCACGGACCTGAACCGCGTGGAGATGGGCGACACCGACGTGGGCTTCGTCACCTCCGGCACCTGTTACCAGTACGTGAAGGAAGCCTTCCCCGCGGCCAGCGTGCTGAAGCTGGGCCTGGTCAACCCGCTGCCGGTCCAAAAGATCGCCGACTTCGCCGCGAAGGTGAAGAAGCTGGTGGTCGTCGAGGAGCTGGACGGCGTCATCGAGAACCACCTGCGCGCGCACGGCATCCGCGTGGACGCGGGCAAGGACCGCTTCGACCCGAAGGGCGAGCTCTCCCAGAACAGGATCCGCGCCGCCATGGGCGCCGCCGTGCCCGCCTCCCTCAAATACGACGAGGCCGTGCCCGGCCGCCCGCCGGTGATGTGCCCCGGCTGCCCCCACCGCGGGCTGTTCACGGTACTGTCGAAGCTGAAGCTGACCGTGCTGGGCGACATCGGCTGCTACACGCTGGGCAGCGGCGCGCCGCTGCAGGCCATCGACTCGGTGGTGTGCATGGGCGCCTCCGTGGGCATGACGCACGGATTCACCAAGGTGCTCGGCCCCGACGCCGCGCGCCGCACCGTGGGCGTCATCGGCGACAGCACGTTCATGCACTCCGGCATGACGGGCATCGTGAACCTGGTGTACAACCGCAGCATCGGCACCGTGCTGGTGCTGGACAACTCCATCACCGGCATGACCGGCCACCAGCAGAACCCCACCACGGGCCTGACGCTGCAGAACGAGCCCACCACCGCCATCCGCATCGAGGACTTCTGCCGGGGCGTGGGCGTGAAGCGCGTGCGCGTGGTCGATCCCCAGGACATGGCCGCCACCGAGGCCGCCATCCTCGAGGAGCTGGCCAGCGACGAGCCGTCGGTCATCATCGTGCGCCGGCCCTGCGCGCTGCTCAAGTACGTGAAGGCCAAGCCCGCGCTGTCCGTGGACCCGGAGAAGTGCAAGGGTTGCCGCAGTTGCATGAAGATCGGCTGTCCCGCCATCCGCTTTACCGACAAGAAGGCGTCCATCGACGCCACGCTGTGCGTGGGCTGCGGGCTGTGCGAGCAGATGTGCAAGTTCGGCGCGTTCGTCAATCCCTCCAAAGCAAAGGAGGCTGAATAGGCTATGAATACCCGTTCCATCATGATCGTGGGCGTGGGCGGCCAGGGCACGCTGCTGGCCTCGCGCCTGCTGGGCCACGTGCTCATCGAGCAGGGCTATGACGTGAAGGTCTCCGAGGTCCACGGCATGAGCCAGCGCGGCGGCTCCGTGGTCACCTACGTGCGCTACGGCGACCGCGTGCACTCCCCCATCGTGGACGAGGGCGAGGCGGACGTGATCCTGTCCTTCGAGATCCTCGAATCCGCGCGCTGGATCTCTTACCTCAGGGAGGGCGGCATGCTGGTCACCAACACCCAGAAGACCTGGCCCATGCCCGTCATCACCGGCGCGGTGCCCTACCCGGAGAACATCGCCGAAAAGCTCGGCGCGATGGCAAACGTCACCGCCGTGGACGCGCTGAAGCTGGCCGAGGAAGCCGGCAGCGCCAAGGCCGTGAACGTGGTGCTGATCGGCGTGCTGTCCCGGAAGATGGACATTCCCGAGGAGGCCTGGCTGGCCGCCATCGACGCCGTGGTGCCCGCGAAATTCCTGGAGCTGAACCGCCGGGCGTTCGCGCTGGGAAGAAACGCATAACCCCCGGTCAACAGACAGGGGCCGTCTCATAACGACCCTCGGCGGAACGAACGGGCGCAGGTCGCGCCGCGTCCGTTCCGCCGAGGTGGTTTGGGACGGCCCTTTTCCGTTACTGGAGCTTGAGCACCTGGCCGGGGTAGATGAGGTTCGGGTTGGCGATGTTGTTCAGCCGCACCAGCTCCTGCACGCTGAGGCCCAGCCGGTTGGCGATGCCCGACAACGTGTCGCCCCGCACCACGGTGTAGGTCGCGCAGGGCTCGATCGGCGTGGACGCGGGCACGCGCAGCACCAGCCGGTTGCCGGGATAGATGCGGTTGGGGTTGGCGATGCGGTTCATGCGCACGATCTCGTCCACCGTGGTCCCGAACGTGCGCGCGAGGGCGGACAGCGTGTCGCCGTACACCACCGTCACGCAGATCAGCTTCGTGCCCGTGGGCGTCGGCGGCGTCGGCGCGCCGCAGTCGTCCTCGGACACCGCGAGCGCGCCGCGGGTGAACTGGCTCAGCTTCACCCGGCCCGGGATGCCCCGCACCGTGCCCGCCGTGGCGTACTGCCAGGCAGTCCAGCCCGTCCAGGGGGAGGCGCTCACCTGCGGCCCGCCGGCGGTGTTGTCCGCCACCCACAGCGGGAAGCGCGGCGCGATGGACGTGCCCCACAGCAGGCTCGCGCTGCGGGCGTCGGTGAGCAGCATGGGCCGCACGCCGCCGCCGTACTCCACCGTCTCCAGGAAGCCCAGCGCGATGGCGTTGACCTGCTGCGGCGTCAGCCCGGCCACGTCGTCGAAGCTCACCGCGGGCCGCAGCCCGGCGGGCAGGTCCCGCGTGGCGGCGAGGAACCGCCGCGCCTGGGTGCGCGCCTGGGCGACGGTCCGGGCGGTGAGCCGGTGAAGATAGCCCACCTGCAGCCCCGCGCTCTGCGCGGCGGCGGCCAGGCCGGACAGCGCCCCGCCCGCGGCGTCGCAGCCCGCGCTCGCCTGGAACACCACGGCGGCCAGGCCCGCGCGGCGCGCGGCCCGGAAGTCGAAGGAACCGTTCAAGTTTTCCACGAGGGCCCCGCGGCCCAGCAACTCGGCAATGGGATTCAGTGCCATCAGCATCACGACCTTTCCCGCAATCCTATGCGGGCGCGGGGCCGGAATATCCCAGGCGCGGAAAAGACCGCCGGAACGCAAGCGCAGGGGCGGCCATCGGCTGCCCCTGCGAAAGGCGTATCATAAGTTTGGGTTTGTCGTCACCGGCCCGTCATCCCTCGTAACGGTTCCTGGCGAAATTCCAGCCGTCGCGGCACATGTCGTCGATGTTCCGCTCGGCGCGCCAGTGGAACAGCTCCGCGGCCTTCTTCGTCTCGGCGTAGCAGCTTGCGATGTCGCCGGGGCGGCGGGGTACGATCTCGTAGGGGATGCTGCGCCCGCTGGCCTTCTCGAAGGCGCGCACGATCTCCAGCACGCTGGTGCCCCTGCCGGTGCCCAGGTTCACGGCCTCCGCGCCGGGATGGTCCTGCACGTACCGCAGCGCCGCGATGTGCCCCAGCGCCAGGTCCACCACGTGGATGTAGTCGCGCACGCCGGTGCCGTCGGGGGTGTCGTAGTCGTCGCCGAACACGCGCAGCCGGTCGCGCTTGCCCACGGCCACCTGGGCCACGAACGGCAGCAGGTTGTTGGGGATGCCGTTGGGATCCTCGCCGATCAGGCCGCTGGGATGGGCCCCGATGGGGTTGAAGTAGCGGAGCAGGCAGATCCTCCACTCGGGGTCGGCCACGGCGATGTCCCGCAGCATCTGCTCGATCATCACCTTGGTGTAGCCGTAGGGGTTGGTGGCGGAGGTGGGCATGGTCTCGTTGAAGGGCACGGGGTTGTTCATGCCGTACACGGTGGCGGAGGAGGAGAACACGAACTGCTTCACGCCGTGCGCGCGCATCACCTCGGCCAGCACGATGAAGCCGTACAGGTTGTTGTCGTAGTACTCCATGGGCTTCTCCACGGACTCGCCCACGGCCTTCAGGCCCGCAAAGTGGATGACCGCGTCGATGTCGTGCGCGGCAAAGACGGCGTCCAGCGCCGCGCGGTCGCGGATGTCCGCCTCGCAGAAGGCAAAGTCCCGGCCGGTGATGCTGCGGATGGCGTCCAGCGCCTCCGGCTTGGAGTTGACGAAGTTGTCCACGATGACGACCTCATACCCCGCGTTTAGGAGCTCCACGCAGGTATGGCTTCCGATGTAGCCGGCGCCGCCGGTGACCAGTACTTTCATGGCTTGCCGCCTCCTTATGCTGATGGCTCTATTATAGCCAATCGCCGTCCGGAAGGCAAGGAAAGAGTTTGAAAAGTCGGCGGCCGCGCCATGCTTGCGGAATTTACCTCGCTTCCTTAGAATGAATGGTGTCACAGGATAGGAAGGAAGGGATCATCATGTCCATAGAGCGCGTGCGCGCCTACCTCGCACAGAGGGGCCTGGCGGACCGCATCCTGGAGTTCCCCGTCTCCAGCGCCACCGTGGAGCTGGCAGCCGAGGCGGCGGGCGTCGCGCCGGCGCGGATCGCCAAGAGCCTGTCGTTCATGCTGCCCGACGGCCCCATACTGGTGGTCTGCGCCGGGGACGCCCGGGTGGACAACCCCCGCTTCAAGGCCCAGTTCCACGCCAAGGCGAAGATGCTCGGCCACGACGAGGTGGCGGCGTGCACCGGCCACGCGGTGGGCGGCGTATGCCCCTTCGCGCTGAAGGACGGCGTGCGGGTGTACCTGGATGCGTCCATGCGGCGCTTCGACACCGTGTTCCCCGCGTGCGGCAGCGCCAACAGCGCCATCGAGCTCAGCCTTTCGGAGCTGGAAAGCGCCGCGCAGGGCGTTCAGGGCTGGGTGGACGTGTGCAAGGGCTGGCGGGAGAGCCAGGAGACCAGCGCGTGATAGCTGCCCCCGGCGCTGCGGGGGGCAATCGGCCCGCCCGACGCCCGCCACAGCGCGAGCGCGGCGGGCGACATGCGCGCCTCGAGCCGCTCGGGCGCGCGGGCGTCCGCCCCGGCCAGCAGGCCCGCGGCGTAGCGCAGCGCCCATAGCCGGGCGGACAGCGCGAACCCGCCGCCCGCGTCCATGCAGCGCCGCCAGGCGGCGATGTTGGCCATGCCCTCGTCCGCCACGCCCGACAGGTGCATCAGCTCGTGCACGGCGGTGTAGGGAATCAGCGCCGGGGCCGCGCCGCCGTCCACCAGCACCTCCCCCGTCCAGGGCACAAACAGCCCCGCCACGCGCTTGGCGCGCATCCATTCGGGATAGCGCGCCGCCTTGGCGCGGGCGCCGGGCAGCCCCGCCGCCGCGGGGGCCGTCGCCAGCGCGTCGGCCGGCGCGGGCGGCTCGGCGGCGTCGGCGTTCAGCGCGTCCACCAGCGCCCCGCACAGCGCCTCGAGCCGCCCCGGATCGGGCGAAACCGGCCGTTGAACCGCCTCCGAGAAGCCGTTGGGCAGCCACAGCAGCGCATAGGCCGACAGCAGCGCCAGCGCCGGCAGCAGGAAGGCACGCAGCGCGTCGCGCCAGCACCCCCGGCGCAGGCGGCGGGCCGACGCGCCCAGCAGCGCCGCGGCGAGCAGCAGCGCGAGCGGCTCCGCCAGCGGAAAGGGCAGCCGGCCCGTGCCGCGGTTCATCGCGCGCAGCAGGGGCCGGGACACGCCCCGCGCCCATGCCAGCGCCAGCGCCGGGCTCAGCCGCAGCGCCAGCGCCGCGAGGCCCGGGATCGCCCAGGGCCAGATGTGTCCGCGCTTCACCGCCATCCCGCCTTTGTAGATCATTTGTGCTTCACAGCGCAATTATCCCACATCCGGGCCGGCGAATGCAAATGCAATTCATGGAAACGAAGAGCGCGCGTCCGCCGCGCGAAGGAGTCAATATGCTGAAATACCTGAGCCGCTACAAGCGGGAATGCGTATGCGCGCCGCTGTTCAAGATGCTGGAGGCGGTGTTCGACCTGCTGGTGCCGCTGGTGGTGGCGTCCATCATCGACGCCGGCATCGGCGCGGGCAGCGCGGGGCACGTGTGGCGCATGGGCGGGGTGCTGATCCTGCTGGGCGTCGTAGGCCTGGCCAGCGCCATCACCGCGCAGTACTTCGCCGCGCGGGCGGCCACCGGCTTCGCCGCCGACGTGCGCCACGACCTGTTCCGGCACCTGGCGTCCCTGTCCTTCTCCGACATGGACCGCCTCGGCGCCTCCACCATGATCACCCGCATGACCAGCGACGTGAACCAGGCGCAGACCGGCGTCAACATGACGCTGCGGCTGTTCCTGCGCTCCCCCGTGGTGGTGCTCGGCGCGATGATCATGGCCTTCGCCATCGACGTCCGCTGCGCGCTGATCTTCGTGACGGCCATCGCGCTGCTGTTCGCGGTGGTCATCGCCATCATGGCCATCAACATCCCCATGATGAAGGGCGTGCAGCGCCAGCTCGAGGAGGTGCTCGGCGCGACCCGGGACAACCTCTCCGGCGCGCGCGTGATCCGCGCCTTCCGCCGGGAGGACGCCGAGTACGACGCCTTCGTGGCCCGCAACCGGGCGCTCGCCGCGCGGCAACGCCGGGCGGGCGGCGTGTCGGCGCTGATGAACCCGCTGACCTACGCCGTGGTCAACGCGGCGGTCATCCTGCTGGTGCGCCGCGGCGCGATCCGCGTGGAGCTGGGCATACTGACCCGCGGCCAGGTGGTGGCGCTGTACAACTACATGAGCCAGATCCTGGTGGAGCTGATCAAGCTGGCAAACCTGACCGTGACCATGAACAAGGGCTGGGCCAGTTGGAAGCGCGTGGAGGACGTGCTGAACCTCGAACCCGCCATGGACGAGTCCGGCCGGGCCACGGAGGCCGCGCCGGGCATCGCCGCGGCGGTGACCTTCGACCATGCGACGCTGACCTATCCCGGCGGGGCCGGACCGGCGCTGACGGACGTCAGCTTCGCCGCCATGCCCGGGCAGACCGTCGGCATCATCGGCGGCACCGGTTCCGGCAAGAGCAGCGTCGCGGGGCTGATTCCCCGGTTCTACGACGTGACCGGCGGCCGGGTGCTGGTGAAGGGCCGGGACGTGCGGGAATACGCGCCCGAGGCCCTGCGGAGCATGATCGGCATGGTGCTGCAGCGGGCGGTGCTGTTCAAGGGCACCATCCGCGACAACCTGCGCTGGGGCAAGCCCGACGCCACCGAGGACGAGCTGCTGGCCGCGGCGAAGGCCGCGCAGGCCCTGGACGTGCTGGAGGCCAAGGGCGGGCTGGACGCCATGCTGGAGCAGGGCGGCGGCAACCTGTCCGGCGGACAGCGCCAGCGGCTGACCATCGCCCGCGCGCTGGTGCGCCGGCCGGAGATCCTCATACTGGACGACAGCGCCTCCGCCCTGGACATGGCCACAGACGCCCGGCTGCGCCAGGCTATCGCGGAGCTGGACTACCGCCCCACGGTGTTCATCATCTCCCAGCGCACAGCGTCCATCATGGGCGCGGACGTGATCCTGGTGCTGGACGAGGGGCGGCTGGTCGGCAAGGGCACCCACGCGGAGCTGCTGGAGACGTGCGACATCTACCGGGAGATCTACGAATCCCAGTTCAGGAAGGAGGACGCGCGATGAAGGGCATTCTCGGAAACGCGGGCACCCTCCGGAAGGTGCTGGACCACATCGGCCGCTACCGCTGGCTGGTGCTGCTGTCGCTCGTGCTGGCGGCGGGCACGGTGCTGCTCACGCTGGCGGTGCCCATACTGGTGGGCCGCGCCATCGACCAGATCGTCGGCGCGGGACAGGTGCGCTTCGACCGCATCCTGCCCATCCTGGGGCAGATCGCCGCCTGCGTGGCCGCCACGGCGCTCATGCAGTGGGTGATGAACGTCGTCAACAACCGCGTCACCTTCGACGTGGTGCGGGACATCCGCGAGGAAGCCATGGCGCGCATCGAGATCTTGCCGCTGAGCTACCTGGACAGCCACCCCCACGGCGACATCGTGAGCCGCGTAGTGGCGGACGCGGACGCCTTCGCCGACGGGTTGCTGATGGGCTTCACGCAGTTGTTTACCGGCGCGCTGACGATACTGTTCACGCTGGGCTTCATGTTCACCCAGAACGACTGGATCACGCTGGTGGTGGTGTGCGTGACGCCGCTGAGCCTGTTCGTGGCGCGGTTCATCGCCACGCGCACCCACGCCATGTTCGCCCGCCAGGCCGAGACCCGCGGCGAGCAGACCGCCTTCATCGACGAGATGGTCGGCAACCTGAAGGTGGTGAAGGCCTACGGGCGGGAAGCGGCGGCGCTCGAGTCCTTCGACGGCATCAACGAGCGCCTGCGGGACTGTGCCATGAAGGCCACCTTCTTCTCCTCCATCACCAACCCCGCCACGCGCTTCGTGAACTCGGTGGTGTACGCGCTGGTGGCGCTGGCGGGCGCGCTGGCGGTGATGGCCTCCGGCGGGGCGATGACCGTCGGCGCGCTGACGGCGTTCCTGGCCTACGCCAACCAGTACACCAAGCCCTTCAACGAGATCAGCGGCGTGGTGACGGAGCTGCAGAACGCCGTGACCTGCGCCGAGCGGCTGTTCGAGCTGATCGAGGCCGAGCCGCAGGCGCCGGACGCCCCGGACGCGCAGCCGCTGGCGAACGTCGAGGGCCGGGTGGAGATGGACGACGTGTGCTTCTCCTACACCAGGGACCGCAGGCTGATCGAGCACTTCAGCCTGAAGGTGGCGCCGGGCCAGCGCGTGGCCATCGTCGGCCCCACCGGCTGCGGCAAGACGACGTTGATCAACCTGCTGATGCGCTTCTACGACCCCGACGGCGGCGTCATCCGCGTGGAGGGCCGCGACAGCCTGTCCATCCCCCGCAAGAGCCTGCGCGCCGCCTACGGCATGGTGTTGCAGGACACCTGGCTGAAGCCGGGCACCATCCGGGAAAACCTCGCCATGGGCAACCCCGACGCCACCGAGGACGAGATCGTGGCCGCGGCGAAGGCCGCCCACGCCCACGGGTTCATCCGGCGGCTGCCGCAGGGCTACGACACCGTCATCGGCGAGGACGGCGGCATGCTGTCGCAGGGCCAGAAGCAGCTTCTGTGCATCGCACGGGTGATGCTCATACTGCCGCCCATGCTGATCCTGGACGAGGCCACCTCCTCCATCGACACGCGCACGGAGCTGAAGATCCAGTCCGCCTTCACCCGCATGATGCAGGGCCGCACCAGCTTCATCGTGGCGCACCGGCTGTCCACCATCCGCGAGGCCGACGTCATACTGGTGATGCGCGACGGCCACATCGTGGAGCAGGGCAGCCACGACGAGCTGCTGGCCAGGAACGGCTTCTACGCCGAGCTCTACAACAGCCAGTTCGCGGGCGTGGCGATCTGACCGCCGCCCGCCGGAAGAAAAAGCGACCCTTCGCCGGGCCGGGCCGGACGACATTTTGTCGTCATGCCGGGTATGGCGAAGGGTCTTTTGTTCCGCCTGGCGTCCGCCCCGATGCGATCGGCGGTCCAGCCGGCGTCACGCGGCGCTCAGTACAGCGCCGCGATGATCTCCACGCACTTTTCGATGCCCAGGCGACCGCTGTCCAGCGCCACGTCGTAGTGGCGGGCGTCGCCCCACTTGGTGTCGGTGTAGAGCTGGTAATAGGCCTGGCGGCGCTTGTCCTTGTCGTGCAGGCGCTTTTCGGGGGCGAGGTCGCTCTCACCGTACAGCTCCACGATGCGCTTCGCCCTGGACTCGATGGATGCGTGCACGAACACCGACAGCACGTCGGCGCGGTCCCTGAGGATGTAGTCGGCGCAGCGGCCCACGATCACGCAGGACTCCTTCTCCGCCAGCTCCAGGATCACCGCGCGCTGCACGGCCCACAGCTTGTCCTGGTCGGACTGGCCGTAGAAATCCCGCATGGCCAGGGCGTTGCCCAGCCAGCTTCCGGAGGCGGTGTACTCGCCGCGCTCCTGGATGTACGCCTTGTCGTAGCCGCTCTTTTCGGCGATCTTGTCGATCAGCTCCTGGTCGTAGCAGGGAATGCCCAGCTTCGCGGCCACCTCGCGGCCGACGGTCCTGCCGCCGCTGCCGAACTCGCGGCTGATGGTGATGATGCGATTGCCCATGTCCATACCTCCTTTGATGCTGCGCTTACGGGCTCAACGGCCGATCCGATCCCGCGGTTCCGCGCCGCGGCCGCCGGCGCGCCCTCCTATGCAAAAGATACCACACCGGGCGGCCGGATGTCAATATCCGCCCCCAAAACGATGGCCGGCGCGGCGGACGGAAAGCCCCCGGGCGGTTGCAATTTGCCCCGCTTCCTGCTAAAATGACAGGTGCGACGGGAGGAGGGACGCGCATGCGAAAACTGCGGCATATCGCGCGGCGGGCGCTGTTCCTGCCCCTCCCCCTGGTGCCCCTGCTGGACCTGCCCGTGGCGCTGCTGCTGATCCAGTGCCTGCGCACGGGCGAGACCGGCGTCATCGCCCACGCGGCGTACCTGCTGGCCACCTGGGCGCTGAGCGTCACGATCCTCGCGGGCGTGCGGCTGGCGCCCCGGCTCCGGCGCTCGAAGCCCGCGGTGGTGCTGGGGGCGTCCATCGTGGGGAACGTGCTGCGCAACGACGCGGTGCTCTCCACCAAGCTCGCGCTGTACGCGGGCATGGCCTTCAACCTGTGCTACGCCGCGGTGAAGCTGATCGCGGGCATCGCCTGCCGCTCGGTGTGGCTGCTGTCGCTGGGGCTGTACTACCTGGCGCTGGGGTACGTCCGCTACTTCATCCTGCGCGCCGACCGCCGCAGCCCCATCGGCCGCTGCCGGGAACAGGACCTGCGCCGCTGCCGGCTGTGCGGGGTCATACTGCTATTGCTGAACCAACTGCTGGTGGGCGTGGTGGTGCAGGCGGCCCGCAGCCCGGGGCGGTTCAACTACCCCGGCGCGCTGATCTACGCCATGGCGCTGTACGCCTTCGCCGCCAACGTCAACGCCGCGGTGAAGCTGGTGCGCTACTACCGCCGCCACAGCCCGCTGCTCGTCGCCGCCAAGGCCGTGGCGATGACGGCGGCTATGGTGTCCATGCTCTCGCTGGAGGTGGCGCTGGTGGACCGCTTCGGCCGCGACACCGTGTTCCGCCAGCACATGACGGGCGTGCTGGGCGGCTTCGTGTGCGCGGCGGAGCTGACCATCGCGCTGTCCATGATCGCGCGCACGACGAAGGGCCTGAAGCGGCTGCAATCGGGCGGCTCAACCCCCGGTTGAGGCCCTGAAACCGCGGCATTCCGGCGCACTCAACCGTCGGTGCCTGTATGACCGTTTCCCGGCGCGGTATACTCGCGTCGAAAGGAGGGCTTCCCGTGGATCAGCAGAAGATCGGCGGCTTCATCGCGACTGCCCGCAGAGCGGCGGGCTTCACCCAGGCGGCGCTGGCCGAGCGGCTGGGCATCACCGACCGGGCGGTCTCCAAGTGGGAGAACGGCCGGTGCCTGCCCGACGCGAGCCTGATGCTGCCCCTGTGCGACCTGCTGAATATCAACGTCAACGAGCTGCTGAGCGGGGAGCGACTGAATATGGACAACTATAAGGAAATGGCGGAAAAGAACCTGATGGCGCTCAAGGAGCAGGAGGAGCGGCACAACCGCCGCCTGCTGAACCTGGAGTGCGTCATCGGCTTTATCAGCGTCGGCACCTACATGCTGATGGTGTTCGCCGCGTGCTTCGCGGTACAGGACGCGGCGTGGCGCGTCGCGCTGATCGCCGGGGGCATGGCGCTGATGCTGGTGGGCTGCTTCTTCGCGCTGAAGCTGGAACGGGAGGCGGGCTACTACGAGTGTCCCCGCTGCGGCGAGCGCTACGTGCCCACCATGGCGTCGGTGTTCATCGCGCCCCACATCGGCCGCACGCGCTGGATGAAATGCCCCCGCTGCGGGAAGCGGGCGTTCCAGAAGAAGGTGCTGACCCGCTGAAAACGGGGCTGTCTCAAAACGGCTTATGACAAGTCGCAGGAGACAGCCCCGTTCGCTATCCTTCCTGCGTGCGCATCAGCTCGTACATCATGATGCCCGCCGCCACGGCGGCGTTCAGCGACTCCGCGCCGCCGCGCATCGGGAGGCGCACCAGCGTCGTGGCGGCCTCGCGCACGGCGTCCGAGATGCCGCGGGCCTCGTTGCCGATCACCAGCGCAAAGCGGCGGCCGGGGTCGGGACGGCGGTAGAAGTCCGCCCCGTGCAGATCGCTGGCGAGGACCGCGTAGCCCCTCGCCCGCAGCGCGGCGAGCGCCGCCGGCAGGTCGTCCGCGCGCATGAAGGGCACCCGGAAGCCCGAGCCCATGGCCGCGCGCTGCACCTTGGGGGACAGTGGGTCGGCGCAGCCCGGCCCGAACAGCATGCCCTGGAAGCCCGCGGCGTCGGCGGTGCGCCAGATGGTGCCCACGTTGCCCGGGTCCTGGGTGCCGTCCAGCGCCACGATGCGGTCCGGCGCGGCGTCCAGCGGCACCGGCGCGGGCTGCGTGAAGGCCGCGCACACGCCCTGCGGCGTGCGGGTGTCGCACACCGCCTCCAGGACGCTCCGCGGCGCGACGCAGATCCGCGCGCCCGAGTCCGCGAAGCGCTCCGCCGCCCCGGCGTGGGCCTCGTCCGCCAAGAGCACCTGCGCCCGCAGGCCGCAGGACAGCGCCTCGGCGATCATCACCTCGCCCTCCACCAAGAAGCAGCCGCTCTCCGCCCGGCCCTTGCCGTCCCGCAGGGCCTTCAGCCCGCGTATCGCGGGGTTTTTTACGCTGGTGATCCGCTCCATACCCGTGCCTCCGCTCCTCGTGTCGCAAACAGGCGAAATCCGTTCAGCTTCCCGGTTCCCCACGCCCTTCTTCCCACGCGGCGATGGCCGCGAGGAACGCCGGGCCGTACTTGCGCGCCTTCACGCGGCCCACGCCGGACACGCCCAGGAACGCCTCGGCGGTGCGGGGTCGGGCGAGGGCCATCTCGGCCAGGGCGGCGTTGGAGAACACCATGTAGGGCGGCACGCCCTCGCGCCGCGCGAGCTCCATGCGCAGCGCCCGCAGCGCCTCGAACAGGCCGTCCTCCGCCTCGGGCGCGCCCTTTCGGCGGCGCGCGGGTTTCGCCGGGGCGGGCGCGTGCCTGACCTCGATGACGACGCGCTCCCCCTCGAACAGCACGCGCCGGGCGGCGTCGGTGAGCCGCAGCACGGGGAACTCGCTCCCCACGGCGACGAGGTAGCCCATGTCCGCCAGGCGGTCGATCCAGAGCCGGATGTCCGCCAGGCTCGCCCCGGACAGCGCCCCGAAGGTAGGCAGGTCGTCCAGGTTCAGCCGGGCGAGCTTCGCGTTGCGCGCGCCCTTCAGCAGCCGGGCGACGGCGTCCGCGCCCAGGCCGGCGCGGCAGCGGCGCTCCACCCGCGCCACGGCGGACAGGATCTTCTGCGCCTCCACGGTGATGTCCCGCGCCTCGACCGCGCTCAGGCAGTTGCCGCAGTTGCCGCAGCGCGCCGGGGCGTCCTCGCCGAAATAGCGCAGCAGCCGCCCCCGCAGGCAGTCGGTGGCCTTGCAGTAGTCCGTCATTTGCCGAAGGCGCAGGTATTCCTTGTCGCGCGCGGCGTCCCGGTCCGCGGGGTCCATGGCCTCGTTCCCGGCGGAATGCTCGATCAGGAACCGCGCGGTTGCCACGTCCCGCGGGGAGAACAGCAGCGCGCAGCGGGCGGGGGCGCCGTCGCGCCCGGCGCGGCCCGCCTCCTGGTAGTAGCTCTCCAGGTCCTTGGGCATGTTGTAGTGCACCACGAAGCTGACGTTGGACTTGTCGATGCCCATGCCGAAGGCGTTCGTGGCCACCATGATCCGCGCGCGGTCGAACACGAAGTCCTCCTGGTTGCGGCGGCGCTCGTCGTCGGACAGCCCCGCGTGGTAGCGCGCGGCGGGCCAGCCCTGCTCCAGCAGCGCCTGGCACACGTCCTCCACGGTCTTGCGGGTGGCGCAGTACACGATGCCGCTCTGCCCGGGTCGCTCCCGCAGGAAGCGCAGCAGCGCGTCCTGCTTGCGCCGGGGCGTCAGCACCTCGAAGAACAGGTTGGGCCTGTCGAACCCGGTGGTCACCCGGCAGGGATCGCGCAGCCGCAGCAGCCGCTCGATGTCCGCGCGCACGCGCTCCGTGGCGGTGGCGGTGAAGGCCCCCACCGCGGGCCGCGCGGGGAGGCCGTCGATGAAGTCCGCGATGCCCAGGTAGCTGGGGCGGAAGTCCTGCCCCCACTGGGACACGCAGTGCGCCTCGTCCACGGCCACCATGCGGATATCCGCCGCCTGGCAGAAGCGCAGGAAGGCGGGCGCGGCGAGGCGCTCCGGGGCCGCGTACACCAGCCGGCACATGCCGCTGCCCGCCAGGCGGTACGCCTCCCGGGCGGCGTCCCCGGAGAGGCCGGAGTGGATGCACACCGCCATCAGGCCCATCTCCCGCAGGGCGCTCACCTGGTCCTGCATCAGCGAGATCAGCGGGGAGATCACCAGCGTCACACCCGGCAGCGCCAGCGCCGGCAACTGATAGCACACGCTCTTGCCCGCGCCGGTGGGCATGACGCCCAGCGCGTCCCGCCCAGCCAGCAGCGCCTCGATCAGCGCGCGCTGGCCGGGCCGGAAGTCGTCGTGGCCGAAGTACTGCTTCAGCAACGCGGTCAGGTCGGGCATGGTCGGGCGTCCTCCTTTGGATGTGAAATGGTTGCGGCGCTACGCCTTCTCCAGGAAGGCCGCGTAGGCCTTGTACGCCTCCCACAGGTCGGCCTTGGAGATGACCTCCCACGGCGCGTGCATGGAGAGCACCGGCACGCCGCAGTCGATGACGTTCATGGCGTACCGCGCGCACAGCCAGGCGATGGTCCCGCCGCCGCCCGCGTCCACCTTGCCCAGCTCGCTGGTCTGCCAGGCGACGCCGGCGTCGTCCATGATGCGGCGCACCGCGGCCACGTACTCGGCGTTGGCGTCGCTGGAGCCGCTCTTGCCGCGGCTGCCGGTGTACTTGTTGAAGCACACGCCCAGGTTCAGCATGGCGGCGTTCTTCTTTTCAAACACGCCGGCGAAGGCGGGGTCGAAGCCCGCGGAGACGTCGCTGGACAGCATGCGGCTGTTCTGCAGCGCCCGGCGCACGCCGACGGACCCGGGCAGGCCCAGCAGCGCCGCCAGCTCGGCCACGGTGTTCTCGAAGTAGCTGGAATTCATGCCCGTGGCGCCCTCGCTGCCGATCTCCTCCTTGTCGGTGAGCACGGCGCACAGCGTGGCGCGGGGCGTGCCCTCGAAGTCCGCCACGGCCCGCAGGCTGGGGTAGGCGCATACGCGGTCGTCGTGGCCGTAGCCCAGGATCATGCTGCGGTCGAAGCCCATGTCGCGCGCGCGGCCGGCGGGCACGATCTCCAGCTCCGCGGAGATGAAGTCCTCCTCCTCCACGCCGTAGCGCTCCTTCAGGATCGCCAGCGCCGCGGCCTTGACGGGCTTCTTCTCTTCATCGTCCTCCGCGGACCCGTCCTTCGCCGCCGGCGCGCTGCCGATGAGCAGGTTCAGCGCCTCGCCGTCCACGAACTTCGCCACGGTCTTGCCCTGCTGTTCCTGGGACAGGTGGGGCAGCAGGTCGGAGATGCAGAACACCGGGTCGTCCTCCGCCTCGCCCACGGCCAGCTTCACGACGCCGCCGTCCTTCTTCACGATCACGCCGTGCAGCGCCAGCGGCAGGGCCAGCCACTGGTACTTTCGGATGCCGCCGTAGTAGTGGGTATCCAGGTAGGCAAAGCCTTCGTCCTCAAACACGGGGTTCTGCTTGACGTCCAGGCGCGGGGAATCGATGTGCGCGCCCAGGATGCGCATGCCCTTTTCCAGGCTCTCCGCGCCGATCACGAAGGCCAGGAAGCACTTGTTCATCCACTTGCGGTACACCCGGTCGCCGGGCTTCAGCGCCGCGCCGGATCCGATCAGGGCGTCCAGGTCCCTGAAGCCCGCCGCCACGGCGATGGCCTCGGCGGCCTCGGCGGCCTCGCGCTCGGTCTTTGCGCCGTCCAGAAAGCGGCGGTAGTCGGCGGCGAACGCATCCAGCCGCGCCCGCTCCGCCTCGTCGTAGTTTTTCCATGCGTTTTTGCGATACATATGCTGCCTCCATGTGCGATGATTGGTCTTTTAGGATGGACTCTGCCTATAGTATAGCACGATTTGCAAAAATAGGGAATAGAAAACGCGCATCGCCCGTTTCCTATTCCCTGTTCCCGCATACGGTTTACGGTTCCCCGTTTACCCCATCATGATCCCGTACAGCGTCCTGGCCACGCCGGCGCGGGTGCGCGCGGCGGTCTCCTTGTTGGCGGGGACCTCGTACTTCAGGCAGAAGATGGAGCCCGCGCTGGCCGCGGCGTCGGCGCCGGTCCGCTTGCTGTTGCTGTCCTTCCAGTTGTTGTACACGAAGGCGTAGGTGGTCTTCAGCTCGTTGACGATCATCTCGTTCTCCGCGGCGATGACCTGCTCCTGGGTGATGCTGCTGGAGCCGTTGCCCGCGTGCTTGCGGTACACCTTCACCAGGCCCTTGGTGCGCCCGCCGGTCCACTGGGTGATGCCCAGGCCGAACTTGCCGACCCAGCCGCCCTCCTCCAGGTAGTCCAGCAGCTTCTCCAGCTCGGTGAGGTTGACCTCCCAGGCGTACTTTTTGCTGTATTTGTTCCAGTAGTACTTCTCCGGGGCCTTGCCCTCGCCCAGGCGCAGCGCCTTGGTCACGCCCGCCGGGGCCTGGTAGGAGGCGTACTCCTCCTTGGACAGGTACACCGTGTTCAGCACGCCGTTCTTCCAGTACTCGCCGCCGTCCAGATAGGCGAAGTACCGCGGCCGCGCCTTGGGGTTGCTGATGTAACGCGAGCTCTCGAAAAAGCCGTAGCTGCCCTCGCACTTCACGTTGGCCGCCACGCCCGCGGCGAAGGCGGGCTCGAAGCCGTTGTCCACCAGCAGCTGCACGATGTTGGCCAGCGCCTCGCGCTTCTCGCCGACGGCGCTGTTCTTGCGCAGCCGGTCCGCCATGATCTCGCCGCTCGCGCGGGAGTACTCCTCGGCGGTCAGCACCCACACGTCGCAGGTCTTTTCCTGGTTGTTGAAGGTGCTCACGGTGATGCGCGCCTTGCCCGCCTTCACCGCGGTGACGACGCCGGTATCGTCCACCGTCACGACGCCCTCGGGCTCGCACTTCCAGGTGAGCCTGGACGCCGTGCCGCTCGGCAGCGTCGCGGTCAGCCTGGCGGTGTCGCCCTCCTTCATCTTGAGCTGGCTCTTCGAGAGCTTTATCGCGCCGGGCGCCTTGACCACCTTGACGGCGCAGGTCGCCGTCATGCCGTTGTGAGTCGTCACGGTGATCTTCGCCGTGCCCTTGCGCTTGGCGGTCACCACGCCCGAGGCGCTCACGGTGGCCACTTTGCGGTTGCTGCTGCTCCAGGCGTAGGCCGCCGCCGCGCCCTCTTCCAGCACCGGGGTCAGTTGCAGCTTCTCCTTCTTGCCCATCAGCGCGGTGGCCTGGCTCAGCGACACGCCCTTCGGGGTCGCGCCGTCCAGCACGATCACCTTGCAGGAGGCGGTCTGCTCGTTGTAGGTGGCGACGGTCACGACGGCCTCGCCCGCCCGCACGGCGTGCACCACGCCCGAGGCGTCCACGGTCGCCACGCTCTCGGGCTTGCAGGTGAACGTCAGCGTCGCGGAGGCGGTCCGCTTCGGCAGCCTCACGTCGAGCCGGAAATCGGCCCCGGGGTTCAGCGCCAGCACGCTCCTGGACAGCGACACCCGCTTCGGCTTGGCCAGCACGGCGACGTTGCAGTACGCGAGCTGCTTCTGCTCGTTCATGGCGGCGATGATCGCCGTGCCCTTCTTCTGCGCCTTCACTTTGCCGGTGGCGGTGTCCACCGTCACCACCGCGGGATTCGAAGAGCGATAGACGGCCCTGCCGCCCAGCGCCTGCGTGGCGTCCAGCGTCAGGCTCTCCCCCAGGCCCATGCAGAGCTTCTCCGGGAAGCTCGACAGCTCGTTGGGGGCCGCGAACGCCGCCCATTCCGCCTGGTCGTCGTCGGCCTCGTCAGACGCCGTCCCGCGCGCCATGCCCGCGAACACGTCGTCGGTCATCTCGGGCAGCGCGGCCGTCCCGTCGGCGGGCGCTTCGGGCGCCTCGGGCACTCCGGGCGCCTCGGGCACTCCGGGCGCCTCGGGCACTCCGGGCGCCTCCGCCTGCAGGGCGGGTTCGGCGGGCGCTTCGGACAGCTCCGACAGCTCCACGGGCTCCAGCGGCCGGGCAGTGTCCGCGCCGCTCTCCACGTCCCCCGGTCCGGCCAGGGGCTCCCCGGCCTCGGCGACTTCCGTCGGCTGCTCCGCGTCCACGATCTCGGCCATGGCCGCCGCGGGCAACAGCAGCGCCAGCAGCAGCGCCAGCGCGCTCAACCATCTTCTGTGTTTCATATTCTCTCATCCTTCCAGTGTCGGGCAGGTTCCGCGATTCTCCTATATCTTACCACATAATTTCAAATATGACAATTGTCTTAAGCAAGTATTTTCAAAATACCACAAAAAAGACGCGACTCCGCTCGAGCCGCGCCTCATTTGACCCCAATTCAGACAAAACAACCCGGGTTCCGTTCCCCGCTTACGGCTTGCCGTCCCCCGTTCCCTCCCAAAGATGCTCCTCCAGGATGAACTTCGGGCGGCGCTTCGTCTCGAGGTAGATCTTGCCCACGTACTCCCCGATGAGCCCGAGCGCCATCAGTTGCAGGCCGCCCAGCAGCCAAATGGACATCATGATGGACGCCCAGCCCGCCACCGTGTGCCCGCGCACCAGCGAGACGATGACGTACACCGCCATCACCACGCCCAGCAGCGCGCACAGCGCCCCCAGCAGCAGCACGTAGCGGATGGGCTTGTTGGACAGCGAGGTGACGCCCTCCATGGCGAAGGCGATCATCTTCTTCAGCGGGTACTTGCTCTCGCCCGCCACGCGCTCGCCGCGCTCGAAGTACACCTTGGCGGACTTGAACCCCAGCATGGGCACCATGCCCCTCAGGAACATGTTCACCTCGCCGAAGCTCAGCAGCGCCTCCAGCGCCCGCCGGGACAGCAGCCGGTAGTCCGCGTGGTTGTACACCATCTCCACGCCCAGTCTGCCCATCAGCCGGTAGAAGAGCTGGGCGGTGTTGCGCTTGAAGGCGGTGTCGGTCTTTCGGCTGGAGCGCACGCCGTACACCACGTCCGCGCCGGCGGCGAACGCCTCCAGGAAGCCGTACATGGCGTTCACGTCGTCCTGGAGGTCGGCGTCGATGGTCACGCAGCAGTCGCAGCGGTCCGCGCACAGCGTCATGCCCGCCCACAGCGCGTTCATGTGCCCGGCGTTGTGGGCCAGCTTCACGCCCTCGAACCGCCCGTCCTCGGCGCGCAGCCCCTCGATCACGCGCCAGGTTTCGTCCCTGCTGCCGTCGTCCACCAGCACGATCCGGCTCGCGGGGTCGATCAGCCGCCTTTCGATCATGTCGTCGGTCAGCGCCGTCAGCCGCTTCGCCGTGATCGGCAGCGCCTCCTGCTCGTTGTAACAGGGAATGACGATGAAGAGTTTCGGTGCCTTCACGCCCTGCTCCCTCCCTTTCTCCTCCGTCGGGCCTTTGCGATCCCGTGAACGACCGCAAACGCCAGCGTCGCCAGGGAGATCGCGATGCCCTCCCGCAGCCACGGCGTGCGGTATTGCAGCCGGATCTCATGCGCGCCCGCGTCCAGCAGCAGCGCCATGTACATGCCGCCCGAAGGCAGCAGCTTCGCCCGCGCCCCGTCCACCCGGGCGCTCCAGCCCACGCTGTAGGGGATGCTGAATTGCAGGATGCCCGGCGCGTCGAGCGCCACCGAACCGGCGACCTCGTCCGCGCCCACCCGAACGTCCTTCATGGCCGCCGCCCGCAGCGCCTCGGCCTGCGCGGCGTAGTCGGCCACCGGCAGGAGCGCCAGCTCGATCCCCTCGCACGCGAAGCTGCCCTGCCCCTGGAAGCGGATCTCGAACTCGTTCTTCCCCGCGCCGCCCCAGCCCAGGCAGAAGCTGAAGCCGTCGCGGATCACCGGCCAGTTGTAGTCGGGCATGAACATGGCGGCCTCCCGTTCGCCCCGGAAGTCGCCGCAGCGGCGCGAGGCGTCCAGGATCAGCATGCCGCTGAACTTCGACGCCTTCACGTCCTTCAGCCGCACGCCCTTCATCACCAGGTAGACCTCGCGGTCCTCGGGCACGTCGGCGGACAGCCGCAGCACGCCGCCGGGGCGCGTCACCCGGTAGCCGTCGGCGGTGGGCTCCACGCCGTCGCAGCCCGTCACCGCGCAGGGCAGCGTCTCCGCCCCGGTGACGGGCGCCACGGCACGCTGGCCCTCCGGGGCCTCGTCCAGCACCGCGCACTGCATCAGCGCCTGCTGCTTCTCCAGGGCGGGCAGGGCGTCGTAATCCGCCTTCAGCATGTAGCCGGCGTAGGCATAGCCGACGGGCAGCGCGTAGCGGTTCTCAAACACCGCCCATTCGCCGTCCGAGGCGGCGGGCAGGGCGTCGTAGCCGTAGGGAACCAGCGAAACGTCGTCCGCCGGGGCGGTGTAGTAGCGCACCGACGCCGCCTCCAGCAGCGCCGCGCGCCCGCCCAGGCCGAAAAAGCGGCAGTTCTGGCTCTGGCTGTCCATGGCGAAGCTCTCGTAGTAGTCCGCGACCGTCTGCGGGATCAGGCTCCACCACACGGACGTGCCGTGGGTGCCGTTGTAGCCGTCGGTGTTGGTGCAGTACTCCTTCTCCTCCACGCGGTAGAAGCCGTCCGCCAGGTCCGCGGCGGCGACGGAGGAATGGCCGGTGAAGCAGCGGTTCACCCCGGCGCGGGGCAGGTACTCTTCCAGGTAGTTGCCCGCGAAGGGCAGGAAGGCGAACACGCCCTGGTACAGCGCGCCGAACACCGCCAGCACCGCCATGGTCCATCGCCAGCCCCGGCGGCCCAGCCGCCGCGCCAGCGCCACCAGCACCGCCGACGCCGCCAGCAGCGCCAGCGCCCCCAGCGCGGTGGCCAGGGGCATCGCCTTCCTGTGCGTAAAGACATAGCCCGCGAGCAGCGCGGCATACGCCGCCAGCGCCGCGACCACGAGTCCCCTGCGCCAGCCCGCCGTCCGCCTCAGCCGGGGCAGCGCGTCCGTCAGGGCGACGCAGGCCAGAAAGCACAGCGCGTAGACCCAGCGGTTGCTCACGTAGCCGAAGCCGTTCAGCGCCTTGCCCGCCAGCGGCACGCACAGCATGGCGACCATCCCGACGAGGGCGAGCTTCATGCGCCAGCGCCCACGGCGGGCGAGCAGGAACACGATCGCCCCCAGCGCCAGCGCGGGCACGCCCGTGAAGGCGTAGTAGCCCGGCGTGGTGAACGCGGTGACCAGCGTGAAGGGCAGCTCCAGGTAGTAGCGCATCGGGAAGCGCAGCAGGCTGTCCGTGTAGCCGCCGACCGCCTTCAGCCGCGTGTTCACGGAGAAGGCGTACAGCGTGGGCAGCAGCACGGCCATGGACAGCAGCGTGCCCAGCAGGCAGACGCCCGCCGTGCGCAGGCATTCCGCCAGCGCCTCGCGGAGCTTCATGCGCCGCCCGGCGACCTCCACGACCGCACGCAGCACCGTGAACAGCGCGAACAGCACGGCGTTCATGTAGAAGGCGTAGTAGTTGGTCACCGCGTTCAGCAGCACGGCGACGACCAGCAGACCGCCCTTCCCCCGCCGCCAGTAGCGCTCGCCCCCGGCCAGCATCAGCGGGAAGCAGTAGGCCCATGTAATGAAGTTCGGGTGCCGCGCGAACACGTGGATGACCGCGCCGCAGAAGGTGTAGCCCAGCGCGCCGATCGCGCACCAGAGGGGATCCCTCCGCCGGGTCTGGCGGCAGTAGACGCCAAAGCTCAGGCCGATCAAAAACAGCTTTGCGAACACCATCGCCGTATAGCGGGTCAGCTCCGGAAGCGGCAGCAGCGCCGTCAGCCAGCAGACGGGGTCGGTGAAGTTGTAGCTGTTCAGCGTCGTCAGCACGTCCGCGCCCTGGCCCAGGCTGTAGTTGAAGAAGCTCAGCCCGGCGCCGCCGCCGCTCGTCAGCGCCGACAGGTACCGGCACACGTAGCGGTAGGCGGCAAAGTGCTGGTAGATGCCGTCGTAGACGAACAGGAAGCTGGTGCGGTACAGCCGGAACACCGCGACGATCGCCCCGGCGCACGCCAGCCACATCAGCCCGTAGCGCAGCAGGAACCCGCTCCACCAGCGCAGCCCGCGCCCGTTCTCATTGCCCTTCAGCGGCATAGCATCCTCATCCCTTCAACACGATGTTGTCCGCGCCGATGACGTTGGCCAGGGCGCCGAAGTCGTAGCCCTCGTCCACCCAGTAGCTCCGGGGGGCCTGGTAGGTCTTCTTTTCGTCGGCCATGTGCAGCATCACGCAGATGTTGCCCGGCGTCTCCGCCAGGATGCGCAGCACCTCGTCGCGCTGGTCGGCGGTCAGCTTCAGGTAGAGCTTGCGCGCCGGGCGGGCCGGGGCGGCGCCGGCGAAGTCCGGCGGAGGGGCGCCCCAGGACTCCGGCGGGGGCGCGCCGTCGGCGCCCGTGCGGCGGGCGTAGCGGCTTCGCCGGTCCTCCCGCTCCTGGGCGTCCAGGGCGGCCAGGTCGTTCAGCGGCGCGACCCGCTCCAGCAGCAGCTTCGGCGGCTCGTCCTCGCGCACGCTCAGCCGCCCGCTCATGGCCACGGCGGCGTCCTCCTCCAGTTGCGCGGAGACCCGGTCGTACACCTTGGGGAACACCAGCACCTCGATGGTGCCGAACATGTCCTCGAGCTGCACGAAGGCCATCAGCCCGCCGTTGCGGGTGTCCTTCATCCGCTTCCCGGCGATCAGCCCGCCCATGCGCACCGTCTTCTGGTCCCAGGCCATCAGCGCGCCGGTCTCCGACAGCTCCTCCAGCGCGCGGGTGTTCACCGGCAGCTTTTCCAGCACCGCGGCGTACTCGTCCAGCGGATGGCCGGAGATGTACACGCCGACGGTCTCCTTCTCCATTTGCAGCTTCGCCCGCAGGTCGAACTCCTGCAGCGCGGGCATGGGCGGCGGCGGGACCTCCACGGCGTCCTCCCCCGTGCCGAACAGGCTGATCTGGCCGGTCACCATGCTCTTCTGGCGGCGGCTCACGCCGTCCATGGCGCGCTCGTACACGTGCAGCTTCTGGGCGCGGCCTCCGGGCAGGGCGTCCATGGCGCCGCAGCGGATCAGGTTCTCCACGCCCTTCTTGCTCAGCTCGCTGCCGGTCAGGCGGTTCACCAGGTCGTACAGGTCGCGGTACGGCCCGCCGGCCTCGCGCTCGGTCACCAGGCTGTCCACCGCCTTCACGCCCAGCGCCTTCACCGCCGCCAGGCCGAAGCGGATGCCGGGCTTTTCGCCGCTGCGCTCCACCACAAACTGCGCGCGGGAGTGGTTCACGTCCGGCGGCAGCAGCGCGATGCCCAGCTTTCGGCAGGTCTGTATGTAAAAGGCGATCTTCTCGGTCTTGTCCAGCATGGAGTTCATGGTGGCCGCCAGGAACTCCTCGGGGAACTTCAGCTTCAGCCAGGCCGTCTGCACGGCGACCAGCGCGTAGGCCGCGGCGTGGGATTTATTAAAGGCGTAGCTGGCGAAGGCGGTCATCTCGTCGAAGAGCTGCGTGGCCGCCGCCTCGCTGACGCCGTTGCGCACGCAGCCGGGCACCACCACGTTGCCGGCCTCGTCGAGCTGGCCGTGGATAAAGACCTCCTTCTCCCGGTTCATCACGTCGTGCTTCTTCTTGGACATGGCGCGGCGCACCAGGTCGCTGCGGCCCATGGAGTAGCCCGCCAGGTCGCGCACGATCTGCATGACCTGCTCCTGGTACACCATGCAGCCGTAGGTCACGTCCAGTATGGGCTTGAGCTGGGGCGTGAGGTAGCGGACCGTCTCCGGGTTCTGCTTGCCCGCCACATACCGGGGGATGGATTCCATGGGGCCGGGGCGGTACAGCGAGATGGCGGCGATGATGTCCTCGAAGTTGGAGGGCTTCATGCCGGTCAGGAAGGCGCGCATGCCCGAGGATTCCAGCTGGAAGATGCCGTCGGTGTCGCCGGCGGAGATCATCTCGTACACCCCCGGCTCGTCCAGCGGAATGTCGTCGGAGGTGAAGTCCGGCCCCAGGCGGTCGCGGGCCATGTCGATGGCGTCCATGATGACGTTCAGCGTGCGAAGGCCGAGGAAGTCCATCTTCAAAAGGCCCAGCGCCTCCACCGTGCCCATGGGGAACTGGGTGGTGATCACGTCCTCGTTGGTCTGCAAGGGGCAGTAGTCCACCACCGGCCGCGCGGTGATGAGCACGCCCGCGGCGTGGGTGGAGGGGTTGCGGGGCATGCCCTCCAGCCGGCGGGCCATGTCCATCAGCTTGCCCACCCTGGGGTCGGTGTCGCACAGGGTCTTCAGCTCCCGGTTCACCGAGAGCGCCCGCTCCAGCGTCATGTTCAGCTCGTTCGGCACCATCTTGGCGATGGCGTCGACCTCGCGGTAGCTCATGTCCATCACGCGGCCCACGTCGCGGATGACGGCCTTGGCCGCCATGGTACCGAAGGTGATGATCTGCGCCACGTGGTCCGCGCCGTAGCGGCGGCGCACGTAGTCGATCACCTCGCCCCGGCGCACGTAGTCGAAGTCGCAGTCGATGTCGGGCATGGACACGCGCTCGGGATTCAGGAAGCGCTCGAACACCAGCGCGTACTTCAGCGGGTCGATCCTGGTGATGTCCAGGCAGTAGGCCACGATGGAGCCCGCGCCGCTGCCGCGCCCGGGGCCGACGCCCACGCCGTGGGTCTTGGCGTAGTGAATGAAATCCCATACGATCAGGAAATAATCCACATAGCCCATGGATTCGATCACGCCCAGCTCGTATTCCAGGCGGTCCCGGGCATCCTTTCGGTCCGGGCCGTAGCGCTTGGCGAAGCCTTCCTCGCACAGCGAGCGCAGGTAGTGGACGTTGGTCTCCCCCTCGGGCAGGGGAAAGGCGGGCAGGTGGGTGGTGTTGAAGTCGAAGTCCACCCGGCACCTCTGGGCGATCTCCTCCGTGCGCTGGATGGCGTCCTCGAAGTTGGGGAACAGGGCGCGCATCTCCTCCTCGCTCTTCACGTACATCTGGTCGGTGTCCATGCGCATGCGGTGCTCGTCGGACAGCGTCTTGCCCGTCTGAATGCACATCAGCACCTCCTGCGCGGCGGCGTCCTCCTGCGTGAGGTAGTGGCAGTCGTTGGTCACCACCAGGGGAATGTCCATCTCCCGCGCAAGGCGCACCAGCCGGGGGTTCACGGTGCGCTGCTCCGCCAGGCCGTGGTCCTGAAGCTCGATGAAGAAGTTATCCCTGCCGAAGATGTCCAGGTAGCGCTGCGCCATGGCCCGGGCCTCGCGGTCGCGGCCGTCCAGCAGGAGCTTTGGCAAATCGCCGGACAGGCAGGCGGACAGCGCGATGAGCCCCTCGTGGTACTTTTGCAGCAGCGCGTAGTCCACGCGCGGCCTGTAGTAGTAGCCCTCCAGGAAGCCCGCGCTCACCAGCCGGGACAGGTTCTCGTAGCCCTTCTGGTTCTCGCACAGCAGGATGAGGTGGCTGTAGTCCCGGGACACGCTGGTCTTGTTGTGCATGTCCGGGCACACGTAGACCTCGCAGCCGATGACCGGATGGATGCCCGCTTCCTTCGCGGCGCGGTAGAAATCCACCACGCCGTACATGACGCCGTGGTCGGTCACCGCGCAGGCGGTCATGCCCAGCGCCTTCAGCCGCTCCATCAGCGGCTTGATGCGGCACGCCCCGTCCAGCAGGGAATATTCGGTATGCAGGTGGAGATGGGCGAACATGGTTATGTACCTCGTATGGTTCGGTTGAGCGAGCCGCCAATGGCTGCCGGCCGAACGGCCTGCGGGCGGAAGGAAATCCCCCCGCATGCGGGCCGCTCAGCCGGGAGCCGATGGCGAAAGGGCCGACGGCTTTTCCTCACCGCATCGTCGTGGCGTTGCGCACGATGGCGTTGATGTCGGCGCTCAGCTCGTCGGCGGTGCGCCCGGCGCGGATCTGGTCGGACAGGGCGTATATCTTCGCCACGTCCTCCGCGTCGGCGGTCACGGCCACGGTCTGGATCGTCGGGTCGGCCTTCAGCACCTCGGCGGCCACCATTTCGCGGATGCGCTCGGTGAGCTGGCCCTTGTAGGCGCCGTCGAACTTCACGCCCACCAGCGCCGTGGTGTTGGTCACCACCACGCGGGCTTCGGAGAGCTCGGAGATCTGGCCGATGGCCTGCTCGATGCCCGCGGCGCTGTTGGCCCAGTCGAAGGGCGTCAGCGCGCCGTCGGTGGTGCTGGCGGTGTTGCCGGTGGCGCCGTTGTTCGCGGCGTTGTTCCGGGCGGTGCCGGTCGTGCCGCCGTCGTTCGCGCCGGTGCCGAGGTAGCCGTTGGTGGCCTCGGGCGCGAAGTTGGCCGTGGGCGCGGGCGTGGCGGACAGCGTGGTGCCGCCGTCGTTCATGCAGGCCGCCAGCAGCGCGCACGCCGTCGCCAGCAGCAGGATCAGTGCCAAAGACTTGCGAATGTTCATGGTTCATACCTCCTTGCAGCCCTATTGTGGCCGCAAGGGAGGCAGGTTATACCATGGGCGCCCGATTTGTCGCGGGACGGCGTTCCGAAGGCGCTCAGTCCTCGTCCTTGTAGAAGCAACAGCCGCCGATGAATTCGCGCAGTATGGAGTTGACGGGGATCTCGTCCTCCACGTCGGCGGGCTGGATGTAGTTCAGGAACTTGACCAGCCGGCGGGCCAGCGTGTAGTGCGGGCTCTCGGGGGTGATCTGCAGCAGCGCCGGGTAGGCGTACTTCTTCATCACCGTCAGCTCGTAGGTCAGCGAGGAGTTGAACATCATGTCCGCCTTCTCCTGGAAGGGGAAGATGTAGTTCTCCTCGCCCCGGCGCACCTTGGGCCACATATCCATGGTGGCCTCGGGGGAGGTGCCGCGGAACTGGTAGTCGCGCACGATGCGCCGCAGCAGCCGGGCGTCGGTGGTGCGGATGCGGTTGTGGTCGTCCAGGTTCAGCATGGTGAGCGGGCTGATGTACACCCGGAACTTCTGCTTGCGCGGCACGGAGGCGGTCAGCCGGTCGTTCAGGCCGTGGATGCCCTCGATGATGATGGGCTGGCCCGCCTCCACCCGGAAGGGCCGGCGCTCCGGCTCCCGCACGCCGGTGTTGAAGTTGAAGCGGGGCAGCCCGACCTCCTCGCCCGCCAGCAGCGCCGCGAGCTGCTCGCACAGCAGCGGCACGTCGAGCGTTTCGATCTTCTCGAAGTCGCGCGTGCCGTCCGGCTCCAGCGGGATGTCATCGCGGTTCAGGTAGTAATCGTCCAGGCTGATCTTCACGGGCCGCAGCCCCTGCACCCGCAGCGCGATGGCCATGCGGTGGGCGAAGGTGGTCTTGCCCGAGGACGACGGCCCCGCGATGAGCAGCAGCCGCGCGCCGCTGCGGACGAAGCCGTCGGCGATCTGCTGGATGCGCCGCTCCTGCAGCGCCTCGTTCACGCGGATGAACTCGCGCAGGCTGCGCCGGCCGATCATGTCGTTCAGGTCGGACACGTTCTCGCAGTTGAGGATGGTGTGCCACTCCGCGGCCTCGGAATAGGTGCGCAGCAGCATCGGCGAATCCACGAACGCCGCGGGGCGCGCGGGGTCGGCTGCGTCCGGCATCTGCAGCAGCACGCCCTCGCCGTAGGCCCGCAGGTCGAACACGGCGACCTGCCCGGTGCGCACGGCCATCTCGCCGTAGAAGTAGTCGTCCACGCCGTCGATGCGGTACATGGTGAAGTGGTCGAATTTGCGGTAGCCCAGGATGCGCAGCCGGTCCAACTGGCCCGTGCGCTTGAAGTAGCCCTTGGCGTCCTCCTTGGACACGCGGAACTTCTGGATGGGCAGATCCTCGTCCACCAGCGCGCGCATCTCCCGGCGCAGGGCGGCCACCACGGTATCCGTCACCGGCAGGTTGGGCAGGTCGATGTACAGCCCCTGCACGAACGAGTGCCGGATGCGCACGCGCTCGCCGGGGTACAGGCGGTGCACCGCCGCCAGGAACACGAACTGCAGGGAGCGCTCGTAGATGCGGCGGCCCTCCTCGTCGGCGTAGGTCAGGGTGCGGGCAAAGGCGTACTCCTCCGCCGGGTCGTTCAGCGAATCGGTGCGGCCGCGCACGGAAATGCCCAGCGCGCCCGCGCCGCGGTCGGGCAGCCGCTCCAGCAGCTCTCCCCAGCGCGTGCCCTTCGCACAGCTCAGCTCGATGCCGTTCAGCTTCAGATACATGGTATCCCTCCTTGGGAGTCGGCGGTTCCGGGAAAGAATCGGCGCGTGACCGGGGCGACCCGGAAAACCTGCGGGTTTCCTTATTATACCTTGATTGTCGCCGTGCTCGCTCCGCGGCCCGGCGACCCAGCCAACCGCCCTGCGGGCCGTTGCCTAATCATTATAACATGATTGTCGACGCGCTGCGCAACTCGCTTCGCTCCCTTGCGCGCCGACCCGGAAAGCCTTCGGCTTTCCTAATCATTATACCTTGATTGTCGCCGTGCTCGCTCCGCGGCCCGCCGACCCGGCCAACGCCCCTACGGGCCGTTGCCTAATCATTATAACATGATTGTCGGCGCGCTGCGCAACTCGCTTCGCTCCCTTGCGCGCCGACCCGGAAAGCCTTCGGCTTTCCTAATCATTATAACATGGTTGCGGGGCGCTGTCCACCCGGGCGGCGGCCGCTACTCCCCCTCCGGCAGCCAGGAAGGGTCGCGCTGCAGGGCGGCGAGGGCCAGCGTCACGCGCGACTCCAGGCCGTCGATCTCCCGCAGGTCCAGCCCCCGCCACAGCTCGCGGTCCGCCAGCGCCGCGTAGGCCAGCGCCTCCGGCGGCATGTCGTGGGACAGCGCCCCGAACACGGCCAGCCGCGCGGGATCGTCGGGGAGCGCCTCCGTCAGCTTGCCCCGCTGCACCTCGTACCGCCCGGCGTCCCCGGCCCGCCGCGCGCCGGCGTACAGCATGATCGTCGCCGCCAGCGCGAAGGACAGGGACTCCGGCGCGTCGAAGTGCTCCTCCGCCCAGGCGCGGATCGCCGGCAGCGCGCCGACCTCGAACCTGCGCAGCAAATGGTGCGCCGAGGGCAGCACGCGGTTGTCGTTCAGCGGATTTTCCAGCCGCCCGAAGGTCTCGATCACCGCCGCCGCGGCCGCCTCCCGGGACACGGGCAGGGCGGGCAGCAGCTCCCGGACCACGGCGTTGCCGACGAACGCCCGCAGCCGCTCGTGCTTCATGCAGTCCGCGAGGGTATCACACCCCAGCAGCCAGCCCGGCGCCGCCAGCGCGCACAGCACGCCGTCGAACACCCGGTGCTTCAGCGCGAGGGCGGGGTCGAGATCCTCCGCGAAGGCGATGCCCGGCCCCTCCAGCCCCCACCGCGCCGCGAGCGCCTGCGGCGCGCCGACGGTGAGCCGCGCGAAGGGTTCGGCGATGTGCAGCAGGTCGTCGGCGTAGTTCATGTCGGCGCAGACCTTCGCCGCCTCCTCCGGCGCGGCGCGGAAGGCCAGGCTGTCCGCCAGCATGGGGTAGAAGCGGTTCTCGCCCCCGAGCCACGCCGCGAAGTCCGCGCCCAGGCCCCAGCCCGCGCCGACGCGCCCGATGAAGGCCGCCGCGCGCCGCGCGCAGTCCGCCGTATCGCCCGCGCACAGGAAGTCGAGCCCGGGAAGCCCTTCCCGGAACCGCGCGGCCAGCAGCCGCGCCGCCAGCGTCAGCGCCAGCTCCGCCGCCGGGCCCTCGGTGTTCGCCAGGCCCAGCGCGAGCTCCGGCCGCAGCGCCAGGGACGTGAGCGCCCCGAAGTCCTCCTCGGGGTCGATGACCTCCGCGATACGCTGCACCACCTGCTCGCGGCGCACGGGGCTCTCCCCCTCGTAGCCGCGGACGAGCAGCGTGTACATGCCGTCCTGCGCCCGCAGGGCCTTGGCCGCGGCCGCCTCTCCCGCCGCCACGCAGGCGATGCCGATTCCCGGCGCCACGTCGTCGATCCGGCGGTCCACGATGCCCAGCATCGTTTCATCCATGCCGAACTGCACCGCGTTCACCCGTTCGGGCCGACGCTCGGGTATGTCATAGCGGCGCATCATGCCGCGGTTCAGTCGCTGCACGCGATCCCCTCCCCACGGGCCGTCCCGACGGCCCTCCATACTATGCTGCCAGTATAGCACAAATGCGCCGCGAGCGCCAGAGGGAGGCGCGCGGGACGCCGGCGATTCGGCAATCACACGTTGTCATTTCCCCGCATTTGTGTTACAATAAACCCAGCGAATCCAGACTGAACGGAGAGGTGACAACTATGCGCAAGGGCATTTGCGTGGCGGGCAATATGATCGTGGACATCCTGTACCGCATCAACCACTATCCCAGCGAGGGCACGCTGACCCACATCCGGGACGGCATCGACCGCGCCACCGGCGGCGCGGTGTGCAACGTGATCGTGGACCTGGCGAAGCTGGACCCCGACCTGCCGCTCCAGGCCATGGGCAAGATCGGCACCGACGCCGAGGGCGACCTGGTGATGAAGGTGCTGGGCGAATACCCGAACATCGACACGGGCAACGTGCTGCGCGAGGGCGTCAGCGCCTTCACCATCGTCATGAACGACGAGAGCACCCACCAGCGCACCTTTTTCACCTACCTCGGCGCGAACGGCAAGTTCAGCGAGGACGACATCGACTGGAGCCGGGTGAGCGCCGACATCTTCCACATCGGCTACCTGCTGCTGCTGAACGACCTGGACCAGCCGGACGCGGAGTACGGCTCGAAGATGGCGCGGCTGCTCCACAACGCCCAGGCGCACGGGCTCAAGACCTCGATCGACGTGGTGAGCGAGGCCGGCGACCGCTTCACGCGGCTGGTTCCCCCGGCCATGCGGTACACCGATTACTGCGTCATCAACGAATACGAGGCCGAGATGACCACCGGCGTGAAGCTGCGCGACGACCGGGGCGGGCTGATCCGCGATCACCTGCCCGCGGCGCTGGCGAAGATGAAGGAGATGGGCGTGTCCACCTGGGCGGTCATCCACTGCCCGGAGGGCGGCTGGGGCCTGGACGAGGCCGGCCGGTACGTGGAGCGGGCCAGCCTGCAACTGCCGGAGGGCTACATCCAGGGCTCCACCGGCGCGGGCGACGCCTTCTGCGCGGGCGTGCTGTACGGCGCGGAGGTCGGGCTTTCGCTGGCGGAGGCCATCGACCTGGGCATCGGCAGCGCCGCGGCGTCGCTGAGCAAAAACGGCGCCACCGAGGGCATGCGCAGCCGCGCCGAGGTGGAGGTGCTGCTGAAGCGGTTTGACCGGAGGCAGCCGTGACCGCCGCGGAGGGCGCGCTGCTGCTGTGGATCCAGAACAGCGTGCGCGTGTCCTGGCTGAACCCCGCCGTCGCCGCCTTCACCCGCCTGGGGAACAAGGGCGTGCTGTGGATCGTGCTGACCCTCGCGCTGATCTGCTTCCGCAGGACGCGCAAGCTCGGCCTGACCTGCGCCCTCGCGCTGCTGCTGGGCCTGGCGGTGACCAACGGGGTGCTGAAGAACTGGGTGGCGCGGGTACGGCCCTATGAAACCATCGGGTCGCTGCGCAACCTCGTCGGCCCCGAGAAGGACCTGTCCTTCCCCTCCGGCCACGCCACCGCCGCCTTCGCCTTCTCGTGGGTGCTGCTGCGCCGCGCGCCGAAGAAGTACGGCGTGCCCGCGCTGATCGTGGCCGTGCTGATAAGCCTGTCCCGGCTCTACGTGGGCGTCCACTACCCCTCCGACGTGCTGGCCGGCGCGGTCATCGGCATACTGTGCGCGGAGCTGGCGCTGCTCGTGGCGCGCATCCTCGAGAAGCGGTACGGGCGGCGGTACATCCGGCTCATGCGTTAAAACCCCCGCCGCCGGTTGCCAAGCGGCGCGGGTTGTGCTATAATCACCCTATCGACAAATGTGTTCCGGCGCGACGCGCCGCAGAAAGGAAGGTACCGACATGGCAAGAGGCGGATTCCCTGGCATGATGGGCGGCGGCAACATGCAGCAGCTGGCGCGCCAGGCACAGAAGCTGCAGCAGCAGATGGCGAAGCTCCAGGAGGAGCTGGAGACGCGCGAATACGAGGCCAGCGCGGGCGGCGGCATGGTGACCGTGAAGGTCAACGGCAAGCACGAGGTGCTGGGCATCGAGATCAAGCCCGAGGCCGTGGACCCCGACGACGTGGAGATGCTGCAGGATCTGGTGCTGGCCGCCGTGAACGAGGCGATGCGCCAGGCCACCGACACCACCGAGCGCGAGATGGGCAAGGTCACCGGCGGGCTGAACATGCCGGGTCTGTTCTGATTTGCCGGGAAGGAATCACGGCTGACTTTTCCCCGCCGGTGCTCTGACGCCGGCGGGTTGTCGTTTGGAGGTGCGCGTCCCCATGGCGGAAATCGAGGCGATCGCCAGGCTGGTGAACCAGCTTTCCAAGCTGCCGGGCGTGGGCAGGAAGACCGCCCAGCGGCTGGCCTACCACATCATCGGCCTGCCGGAGGCGCAGGTGCGGGAGCTGGCGGTGGCCATCTACGAGGGCAAGAAGCAGATCCACTTCTGCCCGGTGTGCGGCAACTTCACCGACACCGACCCCTGCGCCATCTGCGCCGATTCCAACCGGCGGCGGGACATCGTGTGCGTGGTGAAGGACCCTCGCGACGTCAACGCCATGGAGCGCATGCGGGACTACAACGGGCTGTACCACGTGCTGCACGGGGTCATCTCCCCGATGGACGGCGTGGGGCCGGACGACATCCGCATCCGCGAGCTGATGTCGCGGCTGGCGTCGGGCGAGATCGAGGAGGTGGTGCTGGCCACCAACCCCGACGTGGAGGGCGAGGCCACCGCGGCCTACATCTCCCGGCTGATCAAGCCCATGGGCATCCGCGTGACGCGCATCGCGCACGGCGTCCCCGTGGGCGGCGAGCTGGAGTACACCGACGAGGTCACCCTCCTCCGCGCCTTCCAGGGCAGGACGGAGATTTAGAAAGCTGAAAACGGGGAGCAGGAGCAATACCTCACGGTATCCTCCTGCTCCCCGTTTTTCTGTCGCCCCGGACAAGGCCCGCGGCGGACCGGAGATCACTTCAGCACCGCAAAGCTCTGCGCGCCCATGGCGAGGCGGCCGTTGGCGGCGTCCATGCGGCCCAGGGTAAAGATGGGCTCGCGATCGCCGATGTCCACGTCCGCGTAGCGCGTCTCTCCGGCGGGATTCACGGCCAGCAGCAGCGCGCCGCGGCGGTACACGAAGGGCTCGCCCTTCCGGGTGCAGACCGGCTCGAACGCGCCGTCCGCCTGCAGGTCCGCCTCGCGGTGGCGCAGCGCCAGCACGGCGCGCACGGTGTTCAGCAGCGAATCGGGGTCCGCTTCCTGCGCCGCCACGGTGGGCGCGTCCGGCGCGGGGTCCACGGGCAGGTACAGGCTGTCCGCGCGGCCCTCGGAGAAGCCCAGGTTCGCCGTACCGTCCCACTGCATGGGCGTGCGGCTGCCGGTGCGGAAGTAGCCGCCCTCCTTCGTGGGCAGCGGCAGGTAGCGCATGCCGATCTCGTCGCCGTAGTACAGAAACGGCGCGCCGGGCATGGTGAACAGGAAGGCGTAGGCCAGCTTCAGCTCCTCGGGCCCGAGGTTGTAGCGGGGGCGGACGGTGTCGTGGTTGCAGGTGATGAGCGACATGTAGCCCCTGCCCTTCGCGTCCTCGTACTGGGGCAGGTAGTCGCTGAGGAAGCGGTTGATGTCCCCGTCGCCGTCCCGGCGGAAGTAGCTGTTGTCCGCGCCGCTCTCGTAGTCGCGCAGCAGCGTGGAATAGCCGTTTCCGACGTGGTTCAGCACGAAGTCGGCGTCGTAGCCGCAGCGCAGGCTCAGGCGCGGGTCGCTCCACTCCGCCACCATAGCGGCCTCGGGGTACTCGGCGTCCAGCATGGCGGTGATGTCGCGCCACACGGCGCAGGTGCCGGTCTTGTCCGCGTCGTCCAGCTTCACCAGCGAGCCGGCCATGTCCACGCGGAAGCCGTCGCAGCCGTGGTCCAGCCAGAAGCGCATCACGTCCTTGATCGCCGCCCGGGTCGCCAGGGGGCCGGGATCGTCGATCCCCTGCTGCCAGGGCAGCGTGGGGTTCAGAAAGCCGTAGTTCAACGCGGGCTGGCACTTGAAGAAGTTCAGGATGTAGCAGCCGCTGCGCTGGCTCTCGCCGCCGATGTAGGGCAGCCCCGGGAAGCCGCGGAACCAGTGGTCGGTCCAGACGTAGCGGTCCGCGAAGGGGTTCTCCGCGTCCGTCTGGCTCTGGCGGAACCAGGGGTGCTCCTCGCTGGTGTGGCCGGGCACCAGGTCCAGCAGCACCCGCATGCCGCGCTTATGGGCCTCGCCGAACAGGCGGTACAGGTCGTTGTTGCAGCCGTAGCGCGGCGCGACCTTCTTGTAATCCCGCACGTCGTAGCCCGCGTCCTTGAAGGGGGAATCGAAGCAGGGGTTGATCCACAGGGCGTTGCAGCCCAGGGAGCGGATGTAGTCCAGCTTCTCGACGATGCCGTTGATGTCGCCGATGCCGTCGGCGTTGGTGTCCCTGAAGGACTGCGGATAGATCTCGTAGAACACCGCGTCGTTCAGCCATTTTGCGCGCATGGGAGCCCTCCTTTGCGGTCCTGTGTCAGTGGTACTTCTTGTAGCGGTGGGAGATGAACAGGTTGGAGGCGCCGTTGAAGATCAGCACGGCGCCAATGGCCATCACCGCCCATTCGATGGGCTTGAGGGGGTTGAAGATCAGCAGCGCGCCCGCCAGGATCGTCAGGATCGCCAGCACCAGCGGCCCCTGCCAGCGGGTGACGCTGATGCGCCTCAGCTCCAGCGCCTGGGTCAGGTTTACCAGGCCGTTCACGGCGATGACGATGCCCACGGCCACGGGCACGATGCTCACCACGGTCTTCGGCGCGGCCAGCAGCAGCACGCCGCCCACCAGGGCCACGATGGCCTCCGCCAGCGTGGTGCCGCTGATGCGGCCCGCGCGCCGGTCGCGGTACCAGGTCACGCCCAGCACCGCGCCGCCCACCAGCAGGCCGACGCCCACGATGCGCGCCGCCAGCTCCAGCGTGTGCCCCGGCCAGAGCAGCAGCACCAGCCCGAACACGATCATCACGACGGACACCGCCGCGCCGCCGCCGGTGAGCTTCTCAAATCGTTCCTTCATATTGCGCATGTTGCGTTTCCTCCTCGTCGTTTTGTCTTTGCAGTCGTCCAAAGGCCCCCAGCAGCCACAGCGCGTTCCGCTGCAGCGTGGCGCGGGGGACGCGCCCCGTCCGGGCGGCGAGGTACAGCCGGGCCGTCCAGAGCTTGCCGCCGGGGGTGAGCCAGCCGTTGCCGGCCTTCGTCATCTCCACGCCGTCGATGGTGGCGTAGCTGCGCCAGTCGGTCATGACGAAGCCGTCGAAGCCCCACTCGTCCCTGAGCAGGCCCTGCAGCAGATCGGCGTTCTCCCCGGGGTACAGGCCGTTCAGCGCGTTGTAGCCGGTCATCACCGAGGCGGGCTTTTGCTCGCGGAAGGCGATCTCGAACGCCCTGAAGTACAGCTCCCGCAGCGCCCGCTCCGAGACGACGCTGTGGCTGCCCTTGCGGCTCAGCTCGCTGTTGTTGCAGAACATGTGCTTCATGCAGCTGCCCACGCCGCCGTCCTCCAGGCCCTTCGCATGCTGCCCGGCCATGACGCCGGTGAGCAGCGGGTCCTCGGAGAAGTACTCCGGGTGCCGCCCGCAGAGGATGCTTCGGTGCAGGTTCATGCCCGGCCCCAGGTTCAGCGCGACGCCCCGCTCCCGGCTCTCCTCGGCCACCGTGCGCCCCACCGTGCGGGCGACGTCGCGGTTGAAGCTGGCGGCGATCACGCTGCTGGCGGGGAAGCCGATGTTGGGCGACTTCAGGTTCAGCCCGGCGTTGGCGTCCGCCACCGTCCAGGAGGGCAGGCCGTACCGCCGCAACGGCTGGGTGAAGCCCGCCGCACCGTCCAGCCAGGGCAGCCAGCGATGCCCGCCGCACACGTTCAGCCGGCACAGCTCCAGCAGGTTCATCTGCGCCACGAACGCCTCCAGCCGGTCGGGATCCGCGAGCACGTCCTTCCACAGCACGCGCTCCCCGCGATGGGCGGGCAGCGGCTCCGGCCGGTATGCCGGCCTGGGCGCGCGCGCCGCGAAGCGCTCCTTCAGGGGGAAGATGCCGGACTTCGTCCCGTCCGCCTCGGGGTTCGCCCGCGTGAGGCGCCGGAAGTCCTCCACAGGCGCGCCGAGTGCGCGCACGCGGCGCAGCACCGCCTCCTGCGCGCGCGCCAGGGACCCGCAGGGCGCGGCCTCGGCCAGGCTCTCGCCCACCTCGAAGCCGTACTCCCCCACCTCCAGCACCCAGGCGGCGCGGGCCTCGTCATAGGCGGCGACGTCCGCGCGCCGGGCGTACAGCGTCAGCGCCTCCGATTCGCCGGGGGCCAGCAGGCGCGTCTTGCCGAAATCCGCCAGCAGGCGGCGCGGGCGCTCCAGCCCGCCCGTGGGCGGCGCGACGTACAGCTGCGCCACCGCCTTGCCGGGGACGGGCCCCAGGTTGGTCACCGTCACGCGCACCCGCGCGCCGTCCTCCGCGCGCTCCGGCGGGGACGCCTCCAGGCGGAAGCGGGCGTAGCTCAGCCCGTGGCCGAAGCAGAACGCCACCGGCACGCCGAAGGTATCGAAGTAGCGGTAGCCCAGATAGATGTCCTCTTCGTAGTAGATCCGCACGCCCCGGGCCGCCTCGCTCAGCGGAGGGTCGCCGGCGGCCTGGACGGGGAAGTTGCGGCTCACGGGGTTGTCCGGCCAGTCCCAGGGCCAGGTATCCGGCAGGTGGCCGGAGGGGTTGGCCCGGCCGTCCAGCAGCTCCACCAGCGCATAGCCGGACAGCATGCCCGCGAACCCGGTGTACAGCACCGCGTCCACGGGGTACTCCCGCAGCCAGCCCATGGCGATGGGATAGCCGGTGTTGAGGATGACCACGGTGCGCGCGAAGGTATCGGTGGCGGCGCGCAGCATGTCCCGCTCGGCGCGGGTCAGGTAGTACTGCCCCTCCACGGGCCGGTTGTCCTGCATCTCCCCCGAGCGTCGGGTGATGAACACCAGCGCGGTGTCGCCCATCGCCCGGGCCTCGGCCAGCAGGTCGGCGTCGGGCGCGCCGCGGCCCCCGTGGCGGTAGAACGCGGACAGCGCCTCGTTCACGCGGAACCGGCTGTGCTCCCGCACGGACTGGATAAAGTTGGGCCGCCAGCGGGGGTTGATCCAGGAGGCCCCGGTGGTGGAGATGCGGTAGGCGTGCTGCCCCGGGCCGAAGCAGTTCAATACGCTGTCCGGCTTCAGCGGCAGGGCATCGTCGTCGTTCTTCAGCAGCACCATGCCCTCCCGGGCGGCCTCCAGCGCGCGTTCGTCCCGGACCAGGTACTCCGTCACCGGCTCGCGGCGGCGGGCGGTGCGCACGGTGAAGCGGCAGCGCGGGAAGGGCAGGCCGCTCCTGGCGCGAAAGCCCTCCAGCGTCACGCGGTAGCGCCTGCCGTAGCCGTGGGCCACCTCCCCCACCGGCACCAGCAGCAGGTGGAAGCCGAACAGCGTCACCGCCTCGCAGCCGGACAGCGGCGTGCCGTCCACCGTCGCGCGGCCCATGCCGTCCGCCGCCAGCGGCGCGAGCATCGCCACCGGCACGAAGCCGGACACCCCGGCGAAGCAGGACAGCGCGTTGTCGACGGCGTCCGGATCGAACCGCCGCGCCAGCGGAACCATCAGGGGCAGCATGGAATCGCCTCCCGGGAGCTCGATTTGCGGGCCAAGGATCGGTGGAAAATGCGGGCGCAGCCGCCGGTCAGAACTGGAAGTAGATGAACGGGCTCTCCCCCGTGTACATCAGCACCAGCGCGAAGCCGAGCATCAGCGTCAGGCCCAGGGTGCCCAGGAAGGTGCCGCAGACCAGGCGCGGGGCGCTGCCGTCCATCGCTTCCCCCGTCGCCCGGCAGCGCACGGCGCGCAGCAGCACAAAGCCCAGCGCCGCGACGAGGCCCGCCAGCGTCCAGACCGGGACCGTGCTCAATCCCGGCGCGAAGGCGAACAGCCGCCGCCACACCAGCACGGCGTGGCCCAGGCTCTTCGCGCGGAAGGGCACCCACAGCAGGCACACGAAGATGTCGGTGAGCAGCGTCGCCGCCGCGCGGCGCAGCCGTCCGCTCCGGGCGGAGAAGCGCGCCGCCCACAGCCGGTGGGCGCACAGCGCCGCGCCGTGGAGCGCGCCCCAGACCACGAAGCTCCAGTCCGCGCCGTGCCACAGCCCGCCCAGCACCATGGTGATCATCAGGTTCAGGCAGGTGCGGGCCGTGCCCCGGCGGTTGCCGCCCAGGGGGATGTACAGGTACTGCTGCAGCCAGCTCGACAGGCTGATGTGCCAGCGCTTCCAGAACTCGGATACGTTGCGGGACAGGTAGGGCAGGTTGAAGTTCACCGTCAGGTCGTAGCCCAGGCAGCGGGCCGCGCCGGTGGCCATGTCGGAGTAGCCGGAGAAGTCGAAGTAGATCTGCAGCGCATAGCCCACCACCGCCAGCGCCACCGCGCCGGAGCTGTACGCGCCCACGGCGTCGAACACGGAATCCGCGAACAGCGCGATGTTGTCCGCCAGCACCGCCTTCTTCAGCATGCCGAAGGCGAACTCCGTCATGCCGCGGAACACGCCGCGGGCCGTCGGGCGGCGATCCTCCTCCAGCTGGGGCAGGAAGTCCACCGCCTTCACGATGGGGCCGGCCACAAGCTGCGGGAAGAACGCGATGTACAGCGCAAACCTGAGGAAGTCGTGCGTGGCGGGCAGCTTGCCCCGGTATACGTCGATGGTGTAGCTGAGGCTCTGGAAGGTGTAGAACGAGATGCCCACCGGCAGTATGATGGCCAGCGCCCCGCCCGACAGCCCGAAGGCCGCGCGGAAGGTATCGAGGAAGAAGTTCAAGTACTTGAAGGTGAACAGCACCGCCAGCGGCACCGCCACGCCCACCGCCAGGATGCCCCGCCGGCCGGGCCGCTTCTCCATGGCCAGCCCCGCGAAGAAGGCGACCAGCGTCAGGAAGAGCATCAGGAAGCAGAACCGCCAGTCCCACCAGCCGTAGAACACGTAGCTGGCGACCAGCAGCGCCGCGTGCCGCGCGCGGGCCGTCGGCAGGACGAGCTGCGACAGCAGCACGATGGCGAAGAAGGCGAAAAACGCCAGGCTCACAAAGCTCACGGGCGCGCCCCCTCTCCCGGGACGGCAGCCTCGATGGCCTCAAAGAGCGCCTCCGCCGCCATGCGGTGTCCCTCCCGGTTCAGGTGCCCCACGCCCAGCGCGGTGTTGGCAAAGCCCGCGGGCAGCACGGCCCGCTCCGCGTAGGCGTCCAGGAAGGGCCCGCTCATGTCCACGAAGACCACCCCCGCCGCCGCGCAGGCCTCCCGGAAGCAGGCGAGGCACTGCTGCTGCGCGTCCGATTCCACGCCGCCGTCCAGCGTGGGCGTCAGCCTCGGGTGGTACCAGATCACCAGCTTCACCCCCGCCGCCGCCGCGGTCCCGGAGAGCTGCGTGAACCACGCCGTCAGCGCCTCGGTGTAGCGGGCCTGCTGGTCGTCGTTCATGTGGATATTCTTCGGCGTGAAGGACTCCGCCGCTTCCTCGTCCTCCGCGTTCATGAGCCCCATGAACTGCTTGTACAGGCGCTTGGACAGCGGTCGGTCGCTGAGCAGCGCCGGCAGCGGCACCGACGTGGCCTTCCTGCGGCGGCCCTTGCCTGCCATGGCGCGGCGGATCGCCCGCGGCCTGAAGGCCAGCTCGGAGGTCTCGATCACCACGCAGTCCGTGGGCCGGAAACGCTCCAGCGCGTTCGCCAGGTTGCGGGCGCAGTTCTTGAAGTTGTGGGCGGACATGCCGATGTTGTACACGCGGCCCTCCCGACCCGCGGCGCGCAGCTTCTCCCCCAGCAGCGAGGATACGTCGCACCCCTCGGGCACGTTGAAGCCCTCGGTGTGGCTGGAGCCCATCATCAGCACGGCGACGGCCTCGCCGTCGCCCATGGCGGGGTTGTTGTAGCCGTTGGCGTCGATGCGGTGCACGCCGATGCCCTCCTTGGCCTGGGCGTTCACCGCGCCCGGCCGGCGCACCACGTCCGTGGCGCGATCCGGGGACTTTTCGTAGGGCGCGGGGTTGTAGTACCACGCGCAGAACCCGTTCAGGATCAGTATGCCCAGCAGCAGCGCCGCGGCGTGCTTCGCGGCCGATTTGAGTTTCAAGCGGTCCACCTCGGTATGGTTTCGCCCCGCGCGGCTCTGCGCGGGCGGGTTCGTTGATTCCATCATTATAGCAATCCCGCGTAAAAAGCGCAATCCCCGGCGGCGATTGCGCTTCCAATTCTTTGCAATTATCGGCGTTTTGCGCTATAATAGCACTGCGCGGCGACGCGGGCTGCCCGGCCCAATCTCTCCGCCGCGCGGAGGCGCCGCCATGACCCCTTGGCTCGTCCTGTTCCTCGTGCCCGCGCTGCTGCTGTTCCTGACCCATCCCCGGGCGGACCGGCGCAGGATGCACCCCTGGCGGGAGACGTGGTTCGCCCACCGCGGGCTGCACGACGCGGAGCGCGGCGTCGTGGAGAACACGCTGCCCGCCTTCGAGGCCGCGCGGGACGCGGGCTTTGGCATGGAGCTGGACGTGCAGCGCACCCGGGACGGCCGGCTGGCGGTGTTCCACGACGACGACCTGCAGCGCATGGCGGGCGATCCCCGCAGGGTCGCGCGCTGCACGCTGGAGGAGCTGCAGGCGCTGCCGCTGGGCGGCGTGGCGGACGCCCGCGTGCCGGAGCTGGAGGACGTGCTCCGGGCGGTGGACGGCAGGGTGCCGCTGCTGATCGAGCTGAAGAACGGCCCGGACAACCGCCGGCTGTGCGCCCAGGTGCTGGCGCTGCTGGAGGACTACCGCGGGGCCTTCCTGGTGGAATCCTTCAACCCGCTCATCGTGGGGTGGTTCCGCGTCCACGCGCCGCACGTGATCCGCGGCCAACTGGTGGGGCCGATGCGGGACTACGTGGCCCAGGTCAACCAGATCGGCGCGTTCTTCATGGCGGGGCTGCTGGGCAACTTCGTGGGGCGGCCCGACTTCGTGGCCTACGACGTGAACGCGCTGCGCTTCTTCTCCCCCCACGCCCAGCGCTTCCTCTACCACACCCCCATGGCCGCCTGGACGGTCCAGGACGACGTCACCGCCGCGCTGGTGAAGCGGCGCCGCGAGATCGGGATATTCGAGCGCATCCGGCCCTGACGGGGAGCCGTCATCCGGCATAAACACCTTCGGGGCGGCCACAGGCCGCCCCGAAGCGCAGGGAAAACGGTTTGGTTTACTCGTCCAGCTCGAACTCCTCGTCGTCCAGAGCGTCCTCGTCGTCCACGGGCGCGGGGGACTCCAGGGGCGTTTCGACGCCGCCGTTCAGGAAGCACTCGCGGATCTTCGCCTCCACGGCGTCGTAGGCGTCGGGATGGTCCTTGAACCAGCGGCGCGCGTTGTCGCGGCCCTGGCCGATGCGCTCGCCGTTGTAGCTGTAGAAGGAGCCCGACTTCTGCACCACGTCCTGCTCCACGGCCATGTCCAGCAGCTCGCCCTCGCGGCTGATGCCCTCGCCGTAGAGCATGTCCACCACGCAGCTTGCCGACGATCTCCTTGCCCTCCTTGATGGCCTCGCTCTTGCGGATGTCGATGCGCACGGAGGCGTAGAACTTCAGCGCCTTGCCGCCGGTGGTGGTCTCGGGGTTGCCGTACATCACGCCCACCTTCTCGCGAAGCTGGTTGATGAAGATGACCACGGCGTTGGTCTTGGAGATGACGCCGGTGAGCTTGCGCAGCGCCTGGCTCATCAGGCGCGCCTGCAGGCCCACGTGGCTGTCGCCCATATCGCCCTCGATCTCGGCCCGGGGCACCAGCGCGGCGACGGAGTCCACCACCACGATGTCGATGGCCCCGGAGCGCACCAGCGCCTCGCAGATGTCCAGCGCCTGCTCGCCATTGTCGGGCTGGGAGACGTACAGCTCGTCGATGTCCACGCCCAGCTTGCTGGCGTACACGGGGTCCAGCGCGTGCTCGGCGTCGATGAACGCGGCGGTGCCGCCCTGCTTCTGGGCCTGGGCCACGGCGTGCAGCGCCAGGGTGGTCTTGCCCGAGGATTCCGGGCCGTAGATCTCCACGATGCGGCCCCTGGGCAGGCCGCCCACGCCCAGCGCGAAGTCGATCTGCAGGCTGCCGGTGGGGATGACGTCCACGTGCATGTTTTCGGTGGCGCTGCCCAGCTTCATCACCGAGCCCTTGCCGAAGTCCTTTTCGATCTTGCCCAGGGCCACTTCCAGCGCCTTCTTCCGGTCGTCGCCGAACTTCTGCGCCGCGGCCTTCTTCTCGACCTTCTTCTCCGCTGCCATGCTGTATCCTCCAATATCTCGTATTTGCGGCCGATGCCGCGCGTTTTCATGCCTGTATTATAGCATAGTCCCAACCGTTTTCCAATCGAACATATGTTTATTTTATTGTGACAAAGCAACGGGGCTGCCCCGGAACGGTCGTCCGCGGATCGGCAGACGGCGGTTCAGGGGCAGCCCCGGACGGCTCAGAGAGGGGATTACACCTCCAGCCCGGTGAAGCTGAAGCCGGCTTCCACGATGTTGTCGGGGAGCTTGCTGAACATGGTGCTGACGGACTGGTAGTTGTAGTAGCGCACGATGGTCTCGGCGAACATGGGCGCCACGGACACGGTCTTGAACTTTTCCTCGCCCACGATGTTGGGGTTCGACACGGTGTCGGTGGAGTAGACGGTCTTGATGGGGCTGGCGTTGATCTTCTCCACGCCGCGCTTGCTGATGATGTTGTGGCTCAACATGGCGATGATGTCCTTCGCGCCGCGGGCCTTGAGCACCTCCGCCAGGTTCACCAGCGTGCCGCCGGAGATGGTGAAGTCGTCGGTGATGATGCAGTTCTTGCCGTTCACGTCGCCGATGACCTCGAGCACCTCGGCGTTCTCGGTGTGGTCGGCGCGGGACTTGTCGCCGATGGCGATGGGCAGGTGCAACACGTCCGCGAACTTGCGGGCCTGCTTGGCGTAGCCGGCGTCCGGGGAGACCACCACGGCGTTCTCCGTGCCCAGGCGCTTGGCCACCTCGGTGAGCATCGGGATGGCGTAGAGGTGATCCAGGGGACGCTTGAAGAAGCCCTGCAGCTGGGGCGCGTGCAGGTCCATGGTGACGAAGCGGTCGGCGCCCGCCAGCTCCATGCACTCGGCGCACACGCGGGCGCGAATGGACACGCGGGGCTCGTCCTTCTTGTCGCCCTTGCCGTAGCCGAAGTAGGGCATGATCAGGGTGACGGTGGCGGCGTTGGCGCGCTTGAAGGCGTCCATCCAGAACAGGATTTCCACAAACTCATCGTTGGAGTGCATGCCGATGGGCTGCACCAGCAGCACGTTGCGGTCGCGCACGGATTCGTTGACGCGCACGAAGGTGTTGCCCTCGGAAAAGGTGATGACCTCGCTGGAGCCCAGCGTCTTTCCCATGAAGCTGCACATGCGCTCGGCGAACACCTGCCCGCTGCTGCCCGCGAAGATAGAGACGTTTACGTTGTCGAACATAATTCCCCTTCTCCTTTGTTCCGCCTGTATTTCTTATCCCCTAGAGTAACCCAAACAAAAAGCCGTCATTCCATGGAGGCGACGGCCTCCACTTCGACCAGCGCGCCCATGGGCAGCGCCGAGACCTCCACGCAGCTGCGGGCCGGATAATCCGGGCCGAAGTACGTGCCGTAGATCCCGTTCACCGCGCCAAAGTTGGCCAGGTCGGTCAGAAAGACGGTGGTTTTCAGGATATGTGCCAGGGAGAGGCCGAGCTCCTCCATGACGGTTTTCATGTTCTCAAATACCTGCCGGGCCTGTCCCTCGACGTCGGCCGCCGCGAGCTTGCCGGTGGCCGGGTCCACGGGAATCATGCCCGACAGGTAACAGACGCCGCCGTGGATAACCGCCGTGGAATAGGGCCCGATGGCCTTGGGCCCGCGTTGGGTCAGAAAGCATCGCTTGTCCATGGATTCCGCCTCCAGTTCTCTGCGCGAAACGGGGGAACGCCGCCCCCGCCCGCGTCATTTTCGCTTGTGGGTGCCCCGCCAGTAGACGGAGATGCCGGGGGTGTAGTCGTCGTAGCTGATGCGTTCGCGGCTGACCTCCGACTTGGTATCCCAGTCGTAGGACACGATCCAGCCCTCGCTCTTGCAGCTTCCGTGACCCTCCAGCTTCAGCTTGGTGTCGGTGGTGTAGTAGCAGATCTTGCCGGTCTCGTCCGGCTCGTACCGCTTGCGCTCCGTGGGCTTTTCCGAGATGATCTGGGATTCCAGCACGTAGTGGTATTCCGGCCGCGTGCCGTAGATGGTGATGTTCGCCGTCTCGCCGGTGACGTCGGTGTAGATGAAGTAGGTATGGCCGGTGTCGTTGCGGAACACGAAGTTCTTGCCGCCGTACTCCACCGCCGCGTCCTGGCTGGGTTCCACGTAGGACACGGTCATGCCGTGGTTGTGGCGCTCGATGATGGTCATGCCCGCCATCACCGCCGCGTTGTACAGCGTGGTGGACGCCTGGCACACGCCGCCGCCGATGCCCTCGATGGTCTCGTTGCCGGCGTACTCGGGGGCCTTGCGGAAGCCCGCCGCCTCGGTACGCGGGCCGACGACCTCGTTGAAATCCACCGTGTCGCCGGGGTTGATCTGGAAGCAGTTGAAGTAGTTGAGCGCCAGGCGCACGTTGTAGCGGCTGTCGTAGTTGCGGAAGCTGACGTCGGTGGAGAACTTGGCCACCACCTTCATCTCCATGCTGTCGGAGGCGATGCTGGGCAGGACCTCCTCCACGGGCAGCTGCGTGGTGCCCTGCCCGGTGGTGATGAGCTCGACCAGGTTCTTCCGGGTCTGCACCTTGTCCAGCTTCGCGCCGCTCAGGGAGGCGCGGGTGATGATCGGCTTCGTCTCGGTCAGGCTGACCTCCGCGTCCACCGGCTCCGTATCGATCTCCGCCGCGAGGCTGTCGATGAAGCTGTTCAGCGCCTTCTCGTCGTAGGAGATCTCGCTGGTCAGCTCCGCGGGCATCTTCTCCAGCTCGCTGGCCACCTGCCTGCGGGTGATGCGGTCGCCGACGTGGCCCAGGTTCCAGGCGCGCTCCAGCTCGGAATCGAAGTTCAGATCCGCGTGGAAGTTGGCGGGCGAAAAGCTCCAGCTCTGCCCCGCGTAGGTCAGGGTGTAGGTGGCGTTCAGCCACTGGTCACGAAGCTGCGCCATCAGGGCATAGCCCTCGTCCCGGGTGTAGCCGGCGAGGCTGACGCCGTTGATGCTGACGTTGTCCACGAAGCGCTCGCTCTTGCGCTTGTTATGCAGGAACCACGCCCCACCCGCGACGGCGATCACCAGCACGACGATCAGGGCCAGCGCGCCGGGGCCGAGCCCGCGGCGGCGCCGCGGCGGCTGCCTGCGGGGGTCGCGGCCCAGCCTGGGATCCGCGGGCCTGCGCGCGCCGC
>CADBCY010000007.1:175914-188445 GCA_902793325.1 uncultured Eubacteriales bacterium | reverse complement strand
GAGGTGGAAATCCCGAAGGGATTTCCAGTTTTCAGCGAAGCTGAAAACCGCAAAGGTTCGAATTGAAATTCGAAGCTTTGCGCCGGCCTTTCTCTACGCCCTGCAGCATGCTGACTTCGTCAACATACTGAGCCGCCCGGGCGCAAGCGCCCGGGCGGCATTCAGGTCTACAGTTGCGTCAGTCGGCCAGGGTCTGGATGTAGTCCCAGTCCTCGATCAGCGGCTGGATGTAGGGGATGGTGGCCTCGCGGATGGTGTCGTCGGGCACGATGACCTCGCAGCCGTACTGCTTCAGATCCTCGGCCAGCGTGGTCTCGGCGGCGATGATCTGCTCGTCCTGCCAGGCGATGGCCTTGTCGATGGCGGCCTGGACGACCTGCTGGTCGTGCTCGGACAGGCTGTTCCACACGTCGTTGTTCATGAACACCATGTTGGGGCAGATGATGTGGTTGGTCATGATGATGTTCTTCACGACCTCGTAGAACTTATAGCTCTCGAAGGTGGTCAGCGGGTTCTCCTGGCCGTCCACGGTGCCGGTCTGCAGCGCCATGTACAGCTCGTTGATGTTCATGGGCGTAGCGGCCGCGCCCCAGGACTCCACCATCTTCACGTACAGGTCGGTCTGCGGCACGCGGATCTTCATGCCCTTCAGGTCGTCCAGGGTGTGGATGGGCTTGTTGGTGGTCAGCTGGCGGGTGCCGTAGTAGAAGGTGCCCATGATGCGCACGCCGATGCTCTCGAACAGCTCGTTCAGCTTGTCCTTGTAGCCGCCGTTCATGGCCTTCTGCATGTGCGCGACATCCTTCCACAGGAAGGGCGCCTCGACCTGCGCGGCCTTGGGGATCCAGGCGCCGAACTGCGCGGGACCCTCGGTGATCATCTCCACCATGCCCTCCTGGATGGCTTCGACCATGTCGCTGGAGCCGCCCAGCACGCCGTTGGGATAGCCGGTCACATGCACGTCGTCCGCGTTGGCGTTGATCTCCTCAATCGCCATCATCATCATCTGGGTGGCGATCTGGGTCTCCGGATGCACCGAGCCCCACTTCAGCTCCACCGCTTGCGCGCTCAGCGCCAGGGACAGCACCATGCACAGTGCCAGAACCGTTACGAGAATCTTCTTCATGTTCTTTCCTCCATTTTTATTTATTGTACCGGCACGACCGGCCGGTCAATTACGCGCTTATCCCAGCCCGTACAGCAGGTTCGGCAGCCAGTTGGTGACGGCGGGGACGTAGGTGACGATCATCAGCACGATGAACAGCGGGATCAGGAACGGCGTCGTGGCCTTGATGACCCGGTTCGCCGAGACCTTTGCCACGTTGCTCGTCACGTACAGCACCACGCCCACGGGCGGGGTCACCACGCCGATCATCAGGTTCAGGATCATGATGAGGCACGCCTGCGTCTCGCTCACGCCCATGGACACCATGGCGGGAATCAGGATCGGGCTCAGGATCAGGATCGCCGCCGTGCCCTCCATGAAGCAGCCGATGAACAGCAGGAACAGGTTGATCACCAGCAGGAACAGGTACTTGTTGGTGATGCTCGTCAGCGCCACGGTGATGGCCTGGGGCACCTGGGCGACGGTGAGGATGTAGCCGAAGATGTTGGCCGTCATCACGATGGCCAGCACCACGCCCGTGGTCTCGCAGGTCATCAGCATGACCTTGGGGATGTCCTTGAGCTTCAGGTCCCGGTAGGCCAGAAGGCCGATGATCAGCGAGTACAGCGCCGCGACGATGGCGGCCTCGGTGGTGGTCACGATACCGGTGTAGATGGCCAGGAACAGGATCACCGGGCTGAGCAGCGCCAGGAAGGCGTCCTTGAAGGCCAGCCACAGGATCTTCAGGGTGGGGCGGGCGTTTCTGGGGTAGCAGCGCTTCTTGGCGTAGTAGGCCACCAGCAGTCCCATGGCCAAGGCCATCAGTATGCCGGGGATGATGCCGCCCACGAAGCAGCGGCCCACGGACGCGCCCACGGTAACGCACAGTATGACCATGGGCAGGGACGGGGGAATGATCGGCCCCAGCACCGACGAGGCCGCGGTGATGGCGCAGGAGAAGTCGTCGTCATAGCCGACCTCGCGCATGGCGGCGATCTCCACGTTGCCCAGGCCGCCCGCGTCCGCCACGGCGGTGCCGCTCATGCCCGCGAACAGCGCCGAGCAGATGATGTTCGCGTGGCCCATGCCGCCGGGCACGGTGCCCACGATGGTGTTGGCGAAGCGGAACATCTTGCGCGTGACGCCGCCGGTGTTCATCAGGTTGCCCATCAGGATGAAGAACGGCGCGGCGATCATCGTGAACGAGTTGGCCGCCTGGGTGATGCGCTGCACCACCGTCATGGCGTTCGAGTGCGTCAGGAACATGTACAGAAACGAGCACAGGCCCAGGTTCACGAACAGCGGAAGGCCCGTGAACAGCAGCACCAGGAACAGGATCAGCACGGTCGTCATTCTTCATCGCCTCCCTTGTCGCGGTAGTCCCGGGGTCCCACGGTGAAGCATTCGATCAGGCCCGCAATCTCATAGCAGATGATGATGAAGTTGCAGATGGGGCCCATGGTGTACACCACGGCGTAATTCATGGCGAAGGATACGGCGGTGCGCTTGGCGCCCACGCCGACCAGCTTGATGCCGTAGTAGACCATGAGCACGCTGAACACGATGCACAGCACATGGTTGAACGCCTGCAGCCACTTCTGCGCGCCCTTGGGCAGCGCGTTCAGGACTGCGGTGATGCGGATGTGGCTGTCCTTGCGCTCGGCGATGCACCAGCCCAGGTAGCAGATCCACACGTAGGTGAGCTGTATCAGCTCCTCCGACCACACGATGGGGTTGCGCAGGATCCAGCGCCAGAACACCTGGGCGATGCCCAGTATGAAGATGCCCAGCAGCAGGATGACCGCCAGCCAGTCGATGGCCTTCTCCGTGACCTTTTTGACCCCGGGAACCAGCGATCCCAGGAAAAAGCCCCTCTCTTGCATCTGTTTGCCTCCTTCTCTGTCGGATGGTACGATGGCGCGGCGGGATCAGACCGCGCCGCGCCGCTTTTCAAGCGCCCGGATCTGGCGCACGGCGTCCAGGCTCATCTCCCGGAAGTAGTCCTGCGGCGTGCCGGTGGACAGGAAGCTGGCGCCCTTGTCCAGCCAGTACTTCACCAGCTCCAGGTCCATGCCGATGGACAGGCCAAAGGGCTTGCCCCGGGCCTTGCACTTTTCGATGATGGCGTCCATCAGCGGTTTCACGTCGGGGTCGAAGAACTTGCCGGCCTTGCCCACCGAGGCGGACAGGTCCATGGGGCCGCAGATGATCACGTCCACGCCCTCCACGTCCAGGATCGCGTCCAGGTTCTCCACCGCGCGGTAGTGCTCGCACTGCATCAGCTTCAGGAAGCTCCGGTCCACCCGCTCGAAGTACTCGTCGAAGGTGATGGTGTTGTAGTCGATGGCCCGCAGCGGGCCGATGCCGCGCGTACCCTTCGGGGGATAGGTGCAGATGGACACGCAGTGCGCGGCCTCCTCGGCCGTGTTGACCATGGGGAAGATGACGCCGTCGGGCCCGCACTCCAGCACCGGCTTCACGTGGGCCATCTGGTGGTCCGGCACGCGCACCAGCGCGCAGCAGCCCCCGGCGTTGGTGGCCACGATGGCGTTTTTGATCATGGGCTGGGTCATGCCCGCGTGCTCGTTGTCGATCCAGATGTAATCGTAGCCCAGCAGCCCGCACATCTCGTAGAAGTCCACGTCCGTGGTGGAGCAGTGGGTGCCGAAGCACAGCGCCCCGGCGGCCAGCTTTTGTCGTATGCGTTCGATTTTATTCACAATAACACCTCTGTTAAGATTATAGTTGCAGGTTGATAAACTGTCAAGCCGGTTTTTCACAAGTCGGTAAAAAATGAAAACAAAACGGCCGAACGCGCGCGGCGTTCGGCCGTAGAAGGGCATACCGGGTGGGGGAAGGGAAGGCCTTTCGCCGCCGCGAAACCGCGGCCTACGCTTCCCGGTAGGTGAGCGCGCAGTAGCCGGGGTGGATGACCTGGCTGGCCGTGACGCAGCAGCTCCGCCCGCCGGGGCCGCGGATCGCGCCGTTCTCGACGGTCTCCCCGCGCAGCGCCGCGCGGCAGGCCACGTCGTACCAGTCGTCCCCGAGGTCGGGGAACAGGCGCCGCGTACCGTGCCCCAGCAGCGCCGACGCCGGTCGGCCGGTGAACGCCTCGAACTGCGGGTTTACGTAGAACAGCATCGCGTCCGTCGCGCCGCCGTTTTCGTCGGCCCGGACGTGGTACACGGCGTAGGGGATGGGCAGGTCGTCGAACAGCCGGAACAGCTCCGACGCGCGGGCGATGCGGTTTTCCGGGGTGGTGTGGTCGTCGTGGTCGGCCAGCAGCCGGATGTCCGCCAGCTTCATCTGCTCCGTCAGAGTCTCGGCCTCGGAGTACAGCGCGTAGCCCACGGACAGGTAGAAGGTGAGCGCCACGCCGTCGATCTCCCGGATGCCCGCGGCGATCTGCTTGATCCGGGCGCGCAGGGCCTTCGGCTCCCCGGCGTCGCGGATCTGGTGCAGGATCACGAACTCATGCCCGGTGTAGCGGCCCACGGCGGAGGTCAGGCCGAAGGCACGCTTCAGGGCGTGCCCGAAGGTGGCGATGGCCTTGTCGCCGAAGTCGAAGCCGTACTGGCGGTTGATGGCGGTGAAGTCGTCGATGGCCACGTGCATCCGCACGAAGTCCACGTTCCGCAGGTAGAATTCGTCCTGGAAGGCGTGGGCCTCCTCGGAGACGCCGCGGGAGTTCAAGAGCCCCGTCAGCGCGTCGCGGCGCTTGGTCTCCTTGCCCCGCACGTCGTTGACGGTGAGCAGGTCCTTGTCGATGAAATAGCCCACCAGGCCCCGGATCTCGCCGTTCTCGTCGTACAGCGGCGTCTTGCTGGCCAGGATGTCCCGGTTCTCGCCGTTGCTGATGCAGCGCCCGGGGATGTTGTGGACGCTGACGCCCTCGTGGATCACCCTGAGCTCGTCGGCCATGTAGTGGTCGGGCCGGATGTGCCAGCCCAGGTCCTCGTCGTTCTTCCCGAGGATCTCCGCGACGGAGCCGAAGCCGTAGTACTCCAGGAAGCCGTTGCTGGCCCCGAGGAAGCGCCGGTCGACGTCCTTCCAGAACATGCGGATGATGTTGGAGCGCACCAGCGTGTTCCACAGCAGCTCCGCGGAGAAATCGCCCTCGCGCGCGGCGTCGTCCGCGGGGTGGTGCTGCCGCCCGCCGAAGGAGATGAACTCCGAGTGGACGTTGCGGATCAGTTCGGCATAGACGCCCTCGCTCAGCCGGAGCAGCGTGTAGTGCTTCCAGGCGTACTGCCCGTGGCGGACGTAGGTGCGGAAGTATTCGGACACGTGGGTGCGCCCGGCCCGGCGCATGCGCGCCTCCAGCGTCGAGATGTCCACCAGCGCGAGGTAGTCCTCGCGGTCGTCCGGGAAGATCCAGCGCTCGGAATACTCCAGCGCCAGGCGGCGGATGTCCGTGCGCCCGGAGAGCAGGTCCTCGCGCGTGGCGACGTACAGCGGCGAGATGGTATCCTCCGTCGCGTTGATCAGCGTGATGCGCTCGAACAGCGTGTAGAGCTGGCGCAGGCCCACGTCCAGGTGGTTCGTCTTGGCGGCCTCGGAGGCCTTGGAGAGGTTGCTCAGCCGGAACAGCAGGCTGCATGCGTCCTTCGCCAGCGCGATGCGCTTGGTCCGCACGTCGTAGTACTCCTCGTTGGAGATGAACAGCATGCGGCCCTCCCCGGCGGCGCGGGTGGAGTCCATCAGGTTGACGAGCCGCGCGGGGAGCTGGGAATAGGACTGCGTCACGCCCAGCATCTCCTGCGAGAACGCGCCGGAGACAAAGCCCGTGCCCATGACCGTCTCTTCGAAGGCGGTGTTGTAGAACAGTATGCTGAAGCCGTCCGCGCGCGCCTCCACGATGGCCAGCGGAATGCTGTTCAACTGGCGGGCGGTGGTCAGGGAATCGCGCTCGGCCCGGGTCATGAAGGGGACGGCGCTCAGCAGGTTGACCTTGCCGATGTCGTCGTAGTACTTGCGGTCCTGCGGCTTTTCGACGGGGATGCCGGCCGTCTGCAAATGCTCGAGGGAGGCCTCGTAGGGCAGGGGCGGGCCGAAGTAGAAGCCCTGGACCTTTTCGCAGCCGATGTTGCGCAGGAACATGAACTGCTCCTCCGTCTCCACGCCCTCCGCGAGGGTGTGAATGTCGATCTCCTTCGCCATCTGGATGACGGCGCAGAGGATGCGCCGCGCGCGCTGGTTGAAGGAGCTCAGGAAGCGCATGTCCAGCTTGATCTCGTCGAAGGCGAAGTCCTTCAGCGCGTTCAGCGAGGAGTAGGCGCTGCCGAAGTCGTCCATCCACACCTGATAGCCCGCCTCGCGGAAGCGATCGACGATGGAGCGCATGGCGTCCTCGCCGTCGGCCATGACGCTCTCGGTGATCTCAATATAGATGAAGTCGTGGGGAATCTGGTAGCGCGTGACGATCTCGTCCACGGCGGAGAACATGTCGCACAGCGAGAAGTCCAGCCGGGAGAGGTTGACGGACACGGGGATGGGCACGCAGCCGGACTCCAGCGTCCGGCGCAGCCGCGCGCAGACCTGCCGGATGACGCAGCAGTCCAGCCGATGGATGACGCGCTGCTTTTCCAGCACGGGGATGAACTGATCCGGCTGGATGAGCCCGTGCATGGGGTCCGTCCAGCGCGCCAGCGCCTCGAAGCTGCACAGTTGGCGGGAGATGGTGCGGATCACGGGCTGGTAGTATACCTGGATGTGTTGCCCCTCGATGGCGGCCTGGAAATTGGCGGCGATGTATTGCTCCAGACTACTCTGCATGGCGAACTCTCCTTCGGGTCGTATGGGTTCGTCAACCGGTTGCGGGTGAAGCGGGCCTGCGACGTCGCGGCGGCCTCCGGCAGGGTGAAACGGGGGTGTGAAACCTACGCTGTTCCAATTATAGCATACCGTCGCGCCGCCGGACAATAACGAAACGGCGAAGGTCGGGTAAAGAATGGCGGGGCTCCGTCGCGCTTTCCTGCATCCCTCGCCCGGATCGCCCCATACACTGGTTCGGGGGGCCGACGATCCCCTCCGCCGCGGGGTGCGATTTCCCGCGCAAACGGGCCGAAACCCGCGGCGGGACGGCGCTTTCCTTTCGCGTGGCAGCGCACTGAAACGGCGAAAACGTTCTCGAAAAGAACATGGATTCGTATTTTAATTAATAGTTTTGTAAAATTTGATTGTTAAGTTTTCTAGTACTTGACAAATCATTGCCAAGGGTTTAAAGTATAGTATACGGATGTGATGCAAGCGGTGGCGCGGCCTCGGGAGGGAATGTGAATGTCCATCTATGAGTACCGACCTGCGCTGGCGTTCTGCGTCGCGCTCGCGGCCTGCCTGGGCGCGGTGCTGGGTTCCTTCCTGAACTGCGCGGCCTGGCGGATCGTGCGCGGGGAATCCTTCGTGACCGGCCGCAGCCGCTGCCCGTCCTGCGGGCACGTGCTGACCGCGCGGGAGCTGGTGCCGGTGCTGAGCTGGGCGTTCCAGCGGGGCCGTTGCAGGGCGTGCGGGGAGAAGATCTCCGTCCGCTACCCGCTGACGGAGCTCGCCCTGGCGCTGGCGGCGGTGCTGTGCCTGCTCCGGTTCGACCTGACGGCCCTGTGCCTGCGGAACTTCGCGTTCCTGTGCTGCCTGTTCCTGCTGACGCTGACGGACCTTGAGGACATGCTCATCCCGGACGGCTGTCACATCGCGGCGGTGCTGGCGTGGTTCGCGGCGCTTCCATTCGACTTTCCCGGCTGGCGCAGCGTGGGCATTTCCCTGCTGACGGCGCTGGCGTTCGGCGGTGTGCTGCTGGCGATCTCGCTGGCGCTGGACCGCATTCTGGGCAGGGACACCCTCGGCGGCGGCGATATCAAGCTGTTCGCGGTGGTAGGCCTGTACCTGGGCCCCATCGGGGCGCTGTTCGCGGTCATGCTGGCGTGCATGATCGGGCTGGCGTTCCATGGGTTCTCGCGCCGCGGGGGCGGCAAGGCGTTTCCCTTCGGTCCCTCCATCGCGCTGGCGGCGGCGTTCATGCTGCTGTACGGCCAGCCGCTGGTGGACTGGTACCGCGGGCTGCTATTCTGGTAAGAGGTTGCGACTATGGCAAAGACGGTTCTTGGCATCGACATCGGGCACGACCAGCTCAAGCTCGCGCTGGTCAAGGGCAACGCTGTGCTCAAGACTGCCTTCGCCTCTATGCCGGAGAATCTGCTGCGCGAAGGCCGCATCACCTCCCGCGAGTCGCTGGGCGAGCTCATCCGCAACACGATGAAGGAGCATCGCATTCGCGCCGGTCGCGCGGCGTTCGTGCTGCCGAACGAAACGGTATTCGTCAAGAACGTCGAAATGCCGCGCATGAGCGTGGATCAGCTTCAATACAACCTGCCGTTCGAGTTCAACGACTACATCACCGGCGAGCTGCGCGAATACGTGTTTGACTACGCCGTGGTCTCCGATCCCGACAAGCCGGACGACGTCCCCGCGGCGGAGGAAGGCGACGGCGAGGAACCCGCCAACACGATGGAGCTCATGGCCGTAGGCACGATGCGCTCGGTGCTGGAGGACGCGCAGCAGACCCTGCGCAAGGCCGGGCTCAAGCTGGTGCTGACGGCCCCGGCCATCAGCGCGTACATCGCGCTCATCCGGGCGCAGCGGGAGTCCCTCTCGCAGATGGCGGAGGAATACGGCATCCTCGACCTCGGCTTCGGGGCCATCCGCATGTACATGTTCCGCGGCGACCGCCACGTGGCCACCCGCGTGCTGGAGATGGGCCTTTCCAGCCTGGACGGCACGCTGGCCGACGCCTACGGGGTGGATGTGCACCTCGCGCACACCTACCTCATGTCTAACTTTGAGGATTGCCAGCAGCGCGAGGAGTGCCACGTCGCCTACGAGAACATCGCGGTGGAGCTGATGCGGGCGCTGAACTTCTACCGGTTCAGCAACCCCAACAGCTCGCTGGGCGACATGTGGCTGTGCGGTGGCGGCGCGGTGATCGAGCCGCTGGGCGAGGTCTTGGCCGAGATGCTGAACATACAGCTCCACCCCGCGTCGGAGCTGGTGCCCGGCGGGGACGCCATCGAGGAATGCAACAGCTTCGTGCAGGCCATCGGCATTGCCATGGCCTGACAGTGGAGGAAGAAAGTGGCAGCAGCAAAGCGCAAACCGGCCATGGGCAAGCCCGGGAAGAAGGGCGTGCGCGGGCGGATGCCGACCAAGCGGTCGATCAACCTCATCCTGATCGATGAAAAGAAGATCAGCATCGGCAAGGCCGTGCCCGCTGTGTTGGCGATCCTGGTGCTGGCGGCGCTGTTCAGCAAGTTCCTGGTGGCGGATCGGCTCGTCACCATGACGCAGTCGTCCTCGCGCGTGTCGCAGATGCGCGCCGATCTCGACCAGGCCATGGTCGCCGTGCAGCAGTTTGGCGACGTGGAGAGCACCTATGCCCACTACACGCTCAACGGCATGAGCCCCGAGGAGCTCTCGCTGGTGCAGCGCACGCAGGTTTTGGAGCTGGTGAGCACCTTCCTGCCGGTGCGCACGACCACCCTCACGCTGGCGGAGCTGCGCGCGCGGCTCATGGAGGCGCTGCGCTCGGCGCGCACCGCGCCGGACGCGCTGGAGGCCGCGCGGCTCATCCGGGCGCGCCTGACGGAGCAGGTCGTCACCGACAACCCGCCCATCGTCACCGCCCAGAGCTGGAGCGTCAGCGGCAACATGCTCACGGTGGAGGTCGCCGGCCCCTCGCTGGAGACGATGAACGTGCTGGCCCGGCGCATGGAGCAGGACCCCATCGTGGACAGCGCCACCATCTCCACGGCGAACAAGGCCACCACCAACGTGGTGGCGGGCGAGGAGGTCAAGGCCAAGCTGTTCGTGTACCTGCAACAGCCGCCGGAGGAACCGGAAGGGGAGGAGGCGGCGGCCCAATGAACGTATTCACCCGCGAATTCCGGCCCGCGGAGAAGCTGATGCTGGCCGTACTGGTGCTGATCCTGCTGGGGCTGGGCTATTACTACTTCGTGGACATCCCGGTGCGCGATACCATCCGCGGCAACGAGGCGGAGGTCACCAGCCTGCGCACGCAGCTCGATTCGGTGCAGCAGCGCCTGGCGGCGCTCCAGTCGGTGCAGAATTCATTGGACGAATTGAAGGAGCAGGGCAAGCTGTCGTGGATGGGCAGCTACAACAATTCCAAGGCCGAGGTCGCGTTCCTCAACGAGATCCTGGCCGACACCATGAACTACTCCGTCAGCTTCGCGGAGGTCACCCGCACCGGCGACCAGATCCGCCGTGGCTTCACGCTCCAGTATCAGACGGCGAACTACGCCGCGGCCAGGGAGATCATGACCCGGCTCTTGGAGGGCCGCAACCGCTGCATCGTGGGGGACATGCGCTGCGGCGTCAACCCCGACGGCACGGTGACCATCGCCGCCGCCGCCACGTTCTACGAGACCATGGAGGGGGGCGTGCCCGACGCGGCCCTGCCGCAGGACTCTGCGGCGGCCAACTCATAAACGCATTTCCGGCTGTTCCCGGCAGCCTGAAATAGAGACCCGGCGGCGAAGGCCGCCAACCACACCCCGGTTCGGGCAGCGAGCGGCCGTTTGAACTGCCCGCGCCGCAAAAACTACATGTAGGAGGATGATATTTCAATGAAGAAGAACAACAAGGGCTTTACCCTGGCCGAGCTGCTGATCGTCGTGGCGATCATCGCCGTGCTGGTAGCTATCGCGATCCCGGTGTTCACAACCCAGTTGGAGAACTCGAGGGATGGTGTCAGCATCTCCAATATCCGTGCCGCTTATGCGCAGGCACAGAGTGCATACCTGACATCCACAGGTAATAAGAGCTGGACAGACAAGGAGATTGGCGACACTAATCAATCTGTTAAAGTAACAACTGATGCTAATGGCGTTGTTACTACGGTTAAAGTTGGAGGCGTGGTCATTAAGAGCCAGAAAGCAAATAACTGGAGCGGAGTTGATTCCCAGTTGCCGTTTGATGGCGTGACTGTTACCGATTCTGGTACACCGGGTACTTCGACTGTCACCTTTACTTACGAGAACGAAAAAATCAAGACCGTTACACTTTCCTAAGTCAACGGGGACGGTTCTCATTGTCACATAATTAAATCTGCCGCCCCTCCTCTCCGGGAAGGGATGAGGGCGGCGGTATTCCCGGAATGAAGGCTCCTCCCCATCTGCTGGGTGGAGCCTTTCCGTATAATAAAGGAGAGCGCCCCTACATGAACAGGGCGCTCCGTTCTTTGCAAAGGCCCCATCCCCACTCACGGGGACGGGGCCTTTTCCGTCGCTCCGCCCAAGACCGCCCGGCCCCGTCTGCACCGCGCCCGGATACGCGCACTTCGCCCGGAAGTGCTCCCGGAAGCAGATCTCCACCTCGAAGCGCTCCGGCAGCGGCAGCATGCAGCCGTGTCCCCATGCCCCGAAAAGTCCCCATGCCCCGAAAATTCCGTTGCAATTTATTCCTGAAAGTGTTATAATCTATTTGGTAAGGTATGTTATAATGTATGAGGAAGCGTATATCCCATGACTGGTCGATGAATCACACAGGCGTGGAGCCGGGCTGCAGGTCGCTTTGGGAAGGAAAATAATGATGAAGCAATCGAATAAAACCGAAAGAAGCGGGTTCACGCTGGCGGAGCTCTTGATCGTCATCGCGATCATCGCCGTGCTCGTCGCCATTTCGATTCCCATATTCACGAAAAACATCGAAAAAGCCAAGGAGGCCTATGATATTTATACGATGCGGCAGGCCGCAAGTGCGGCGATCGATCTGTACTATGCGGGGATAACCGATTCGGCAAGCGCCGCCGCAGCCGGATTGAGCTGGTCGGGTGACGGGGGCACAACTGGCAATAACGCCTACGGAGCGTATGACCCCCGGAGCGGAAAGTTTTATCCCAGCAGAGATAAGCTGCCCGCTGCCGTGAAGACCTATGGCAAAGGCACCAACGTCGACGGAGGAACGACCTATATCCTGGGAAATTCACGCGGAGCCTATGCGCCAAAGGAGGATTATACCAACGCTGTCGTCATGGTCTCAATCTACCCGAATGCAAAACCGGCTTATGCGGTTGTTTATTGGAAGAATAATAAAAACAACACCAGCTATGTCGGCGGACAGCATGTACAAAATGTTCCCAAATACAGCATCAAGATTAACCTCGATTGATCCGGGCGTCACGGGGACGGTTATCCGGTGACACGGTGACGCAGGAACGGTGTTCTACTGTCATATAAGACAAGGGGACGGTTCTTCCGTCCTGACACACATCGCCCCATCTCCCACCGGGAAAGGGAGTAGGGTGGCAGAACTTAAAAGGCCCCATCCCCACTCACGGGGACGGGGCCTTTTCCGTCGCTCCGCCCAAGACCGCCCTGCCTGCGCAGGGCGGTTTGCGTTGGGCGCTACAGCAC
>CADBCY010000007.1:105243-175883 GCA_902793325.1 uncultured Eubacteriales bacterium | reverse complement strand
GGCCCCGTCTGCACCGCGCCCGGATACGCGCACTTCGCCCGGAAGTGCTCCCGGAAGCAGATCTCCACCTCGAAGCGCTCCGGCAGCGGCAGCATGCAGGCCGCGCCGTCCTTCTCCATGGCCCGCCGCGCCGCCTCCCGGATCAGCCGCAGCGCCTTGTTCGGGTGGATCGACACCGAGCCCCGACCCCGGCCCTCGCTGACCGCCACCGTCTCCACGTTGGGGTTCACGGAGCGCATCCACTCGCACAGCCCCCGGTCCCCGGTCACCAGCCGCACCGGCACGCCGAAATACGCCGCCGTGAGGCCGTTGATCGTCAGCTCCGAGGCCAGCGCCCCGTTGATGCGTACGTAGTTGTTCCGCGTGTTCATGGTGTGGGCCAGGGGGTTGGCGTCCATGCCCGCGCCGGAATGGTACCCGGTGAAGAACACGCCGTCGCAGCCCGGCTCCAGCCCGGCCATCATGCCCAGGATGTCGCTGCCCCAGCCCCGGAACACGCGCACCTCCTCCGGCAGCAGCGTGGGGATCAGGTTGCAGGCGGAATCGTGGGCGTCCTTGACGAGGATGTCGTCCACGCCGGCGTCGATGGCCCCCTGGCACGCCGCGGCGACCTCCCGGCTCATCTGCTCCTGGAAATAGGGGTAGCGCGCGTGGCCGTGGGTGGTTTCATCCCACAGCGCAATGCCCGTGGTGCCCTCGATGTCGGCGGAAATAAACAGCTTCATGAGCAGAACCTTCTTTCTTAAACCCGTATGCCTGCCGCCCGAACGACGGCGGATGAGCCCCGCACGGGCGCGGACGCTACTTCACGCGCACGATGAAGTCCTGCGACTTGCTCTTGAACTCGTAGTTTCGGTTGCCGGTGAGCACGTCCCTGCCGTACACGCTGTAGTTGTAGGTCACACGCACGCGCGCCGTGCCCTTCGCCCGGCCCTTCACGGTGCAGGTCTGGCCCTTGGTGCCGCTGAGCTTGACGCGCTTGCCGCCGCTCACGACCTCCCAGTTGTAAACCTCGGACAGGGCGTCGAATTCGCGCCCGCCGAAGGTGAGCTTGCGGCTCTTGCCCTTCTTCAGCGACACCGACGTGCCGTCCGGGGTGCTCTTCGCCTTGGAGCGCTTGAACACCGCCATGCACTCCACCGTGTACGGCGCGGTGTCGAACTCGGCGCAGATGTACAGCACCGCGACCTTCTTGTCCCAGCGCATCACGCGCAGGTAGGCGTCCTTGAAGCCGTTGCCGGGCACCTGCTGCAGCATGTGGAACTCGCCGGCATGGCAGACGCCAAGGATGTAGTTCATGGTGTAGGCGAAGAACGTCTCCATGTTGGAGCCGGCCCAGTCGCTGCCCACGCCGATCTGCCGCCGGGTGAAGGTGTCCCCGGTGAGGATGGAGTTGTAGGGGAGCTGCAGGGCGAAACCCTCGTTGCGGTAGAAGTTGTAGATGCGGAACTTGTCGTGGCCGCCCTTCGCGTCGCGCTCCATCGAGACTTGTTTGGTGGTGTACTTCACGCCGTCGCGGTAGACCACCGCCTGCCCCGGCTTCACCTTGAAGCGACCGTCCGCGGTGCAGTACTTGCCCTTTTTCACCTTCAGCGCGCTGTTCCAGCTCGCGCCCGCGGGCTGCGTGCTCACGATGCTGCCGTCGGAGCGCAGGCCCAGGTCCGCGAACTGGAGGCCGCTGGCCACGTAGACATACCCCTTCATGCCGCTGCCGCTGGTGGCGATGTAGACGACCATGTCGCCGGAGTAGTTATTGTCGTACACCTGCTCGACGCGGTTCCCGGTGTTCGCGGTGCCGGTGTAGTTCAGCGACACCGACCAGAAGGTATCCCCATATTCCTGATTGAAGGTGTGGTTCAGCACCAGGTTATAGCCCCCCGCGGTGAGCCGGTTGACATAGCCCTTCACGAGGCTCATCTGGCTCTTCTTGCCGGAGAAGGAGCGGTAGGTGACGCCCTTGCTGTCCTTGCCCAGCGTGCCGAAGCTCAGCGCGCCGTCGGCGTACTCGCAGAAGTCCTGCACCAGCGTGGAGGAGGTGCTCAGGTCGTTGGCTTCCGCTTCCTCGGCGCCCTCGTCCGCGTCGCCCACGACCTCGGCGCCTTCGCCGTCCAGCAGCTCGTCCGCCGGGATCTCGCCCGCGACGTCGACGGATTCCGCCACCGCGGGCAGCTCGTCCAATGCCTCCGCGCAGGCGGGCACCGTCGCCAGCAGGCAGGCCAGCAGCATCCAGCAAAGCAGTTTCTTCATGGGGGATCTCTCCTTTGATGATAGCGTGTCGTTGGGTCGTCCATCTGTCCGGCCGCAGTACGCCGCCACGGCCCGGCGCGCCGGGAGATCGGGAGGGGACGGCAACCGCAGGATATACACATTCTACCACATCCGCCGCCGCGCGTCCACAGGTTTTTGGCCGCCATTCCGTCCCGCGCGGTTTTTCTGTCGAGCGGAGCCGGGCCGGCCCCGCGTGTGCGGGGAGGATTGCGAGACCGTCGCGAAGCTGATCCGCGAACACACCCCGGCCGGGACGGAGTTCCTGCGCTGAAGCGACGCTCCGCGCCCTGTCTGATCCGTCAGGCATGCCAAGGCCCCGGCGATGTGCCGGGGCCCTTGCCCTGCCTGCGCGGTTCGTATGCAGGTCGATGAAGCTCTGACGGGAGCGTGGCCGCTTCCGCCCGTGCGACGGGCGGCGCGATCAGTAGCCCCAGGACACGAGCTGCCAGCCGCCGCCCTCGGCGCGGGCGAGCCACCACTGGTAATCGGCGTACTCGCTGTCCGGCTCCAGCACCCCGCTGTACGCCGCGGTGGTGTGGAAATCGCTCAGGAATTCGACCACCTGGACGTAGTTCTTGCCCTCGTCCAGGTCGTTCAGCCACTTCACGTTCTCCGCGCTGTTCGCCTCGTCGCCGGCGTAGCGCAGCGCGCGCAGCTCGCACCCGTCGAAGGACGCGAACTTGCACTTGACCTGCACCGCCGCTTCCTCCAGCTCCGCTTCGCCGTAGAGCTCGGAGGCGCCGTAGTCGACGGTCAGCCCCGGGTCGTTGACCGCGCCCAGCCAGACCTCCAGCGTCATCCCGGGCTGCGACATGATCTCCCTGGCGATCTCCACGCTGTCGACATAGCGGATGTGCCACGGCTCGTAGCCATAGCCGGTGATGTGCTCCTTGCCCTCCAGGTAGCGCAGTATGAAGCCGTAGTCCGCCAGCTTGGCGTGGATCTTCTCCCAGATCTCCGGGTACTGCATCATGTCCTCGTTGTGGTAGACATCCTTGCCGTCCAACCGGAAGTAGAGGTCCAGCGCCAGGCCGGTGTGGTGCTCCGAGAAGCCGGGCGTGGCGACGGTCTTGGCCGCGTAGTCCGCGCCGTACTTCGCGATGAAGCGGTCCATGATGTCCTGCTGCTCGGCGATGCTGCGGCGGGCGGAGTCCAGCTCGAGGTGGATGCCGTCGTTTTCCTCGAGATCGGCGGCCAGGGCGACGTAGGCGTCGTATGCGCGCTGCTCGATCTCCACGTCCCTGCCGAGGGAGTTGGTGATGTGCACGGTCTCCAGGGCGTCCTCCCAGCCCTCCGGCAGGGGGTTGAGCTTGTTGACCAGCGCAAGGTAGTCGAGGCCGCCGTCCGAAGGCTCCGCGACGGCCGCGCCGGTCGCGAGCGCCAGCACGACGCACAGTGCGAGCAGAGAGAGCGTTTTCTTCATGGGTTTGACCTCCTTGATTGGTATGTCGTCCGTGAGTATGGGGGAAAATCCCGCCCCTGTGAAGCGCGCGGCCGGGGTCAGCGCATGGCCTTCCCGATGCGCTTGTTATCGTACATGACCCTGTCGGCGCGGCGGAGCGTATCGTCCACGGTGTTGTCAATCTCGGGGTCGTACACCGCGATGCCCATTGCGACGTGCGGCTCCTCCCATTCGTTCTCGGCGGCCGCGCAGATCTCCCGGCGCTCCCGTTCAAACTGCTCGATCAGCGCCTCCCGGTTCTGATAGTCCTCGTTCAGCAGGACGACGGTGAACTCGTCCCCGCCGATCCTGAACACGGGGCTGTGCTGGAAGATGCGGCAGATCAGCCGGCTCGCGGCCATGATGTAGATGTCGCCCTTGTCGTGGCCGTTCGCATCGTTGATCATCTTGAGGTTGTCGCAGTCGAACACGCCCACCGCGAACGCAAGCTGCTCGCCCTGCTCCAGCCGCTCCTGTAGCTCGTTCTTGTAATTGGCGAACGCGCCCTTATTGCGCACGGAGGTCAGCGCGTCGACGAACACGCGCCGGTTCAGGTCGTTGACCAGGTGCTCTTCCTCGAGGACCTTCTTCTCCGCGTGGATGCTGCGCAGCAGCAGCAGCAGGATCAGCAGCAGGATGCCGGCGATCGCGGCCATCACGATGAACAGGTTGTCCCGGATCAGGTCGCCGAAGCTGATCTTCACATCCTCCGTGGAATAGTAGGTCAGCGCCTTGTGGATGGCGGCGTCCGGCACGAGGCCGATGACGCGGGCGAGCAGGGAATACAGCTCGATGTCGCCCTCGCGCACCGCGAAGCTGTAATCCATGTCGACGCCCGTGTACACGGTGGTCAGGTGCAGCTTCTCGCACTGCTTGGAGATGTTGTTGAAGCGGTAGTTGCTGATGATGACGCAGTCCGCCTCCCCCGCGGCCACGGCGTCCAGGCCGGTGGGCGTGTCCTTGAAATACGCCCGGTCCCAGCCGGGGTAGTGATCCTCCAGGAACAGGTCGTAGTTGGTGTTGCCCTCGTTGACGGCGACCGTGACCTGCTCCTTGCGGATGAATTCCCGCTGGTCCGCCGCGCGCACCACGGCGTCCATCTCCGTGCGCATCAGCGGCGGCGTCATGACCACGTGCAGCGATTCACTGTCGTGGTTGGTCAGGTTGGCGGGGAACATGCAGTCCACCTCGCCGTTCTTCATCGCCTCTATCGCGGCCGCCGCGGTGGGGTACGCGATGGCCTCGAAGTCGATGTGCGCGTTTTCCAGGCAGGTGGAGGCGTAGTCCAGGTAGTCCTTCAGCGCGCCGGTGAGCGCGCCCGTGGACGGATCCTGCGCGCAGAACGCGAGGTAGTTGTCCTGATAGCCCACGCGGATCGTCCCGTGGTCGGCGAGCCACTCTTTTTCCCAGGCGTTGAGGTACTGGTCGGTGTTGGCGCTGTTCAGGTACTTCTCATGGAGCTGCTGGTTGAAATACTTGTTCTCGTCCTGGATCCGGTTCATCGCGGCCTCCAGGTCGGCCAGCAGGTCGGGCCGATCCTTGCTGACCGCGAAGTAGAAATCGGAGGAGCCGATCTTGCAGACGGGTTCCGCGTTGTCGGGGCCCCCGTAGATGTCCATGGTGACGAACGCATCCAGCTCGCCGCTCCGGAGCTGCCGGAGCGACTCTTCCTCGGGCGTGGACAGCTCGACCAGCTCGACCGAGAGGTCGTGCATCACCGCCCATTGCTGGAACAGGTCCTTCTGTATGCTGTTCCGGGTGACGCCGACCCGCTTCCCGTTCAGGGAGGCGAGGTTGTCCGACGTGATCTCCGCGTTGTCGGGATCGATGAACAGGTAATACGCCTCCGTGCCCATGGGGAGCGAGGGGTACAGTATGCTCTCGGAGCGCTCCTGCGTGTAGGAGACGTCGCTCAGCAGGTCGATTTCGCCGTCCTTCAGCATCTGCAGCAGCTCCGACCAGGTGCCCTCGACGTATTCGTAGGTCCAGCCGGTGTAGGCGACGATCTTCCACTGGTAGTCGTAGGAATACCCGGATCGACGGCCGTGCTGGTCCGTGATGAAATACGGGGGCTCGTGCCAGCCCACGCGCACGGTCTTTGAGGGGTGCTCCGCGCGCGCCAGGGCCGACGGCAGGAGCGCCGTGATCATCAGGATGAGCAGAAGTACCGCAAGGCGTCTGGTTCGCAATTTCATGGGAATGCTCCTTTGGGCGGGTATCATTGGCAGAGTGTATTTTTTTTTAAATCATATCAGTATTATTTTACCACAGATCGGCCGCAGCGTCCACTGTTTTCTGCGAAATCGGCGCCGTTTTCGCCCGGCGCGCCCGGAGGATTTCCTGTTGACCGGCATGGCGCTGCGCTGTTATAATAGGGACGGGAGCCCGGCAGACGCGCGGCGTCCGCCGCGGCCCGGGCGAGCGATTCATGCGAAAGGGGAATGCGACATGGTCAGAACCAGGCAGGAACAGGCGGTGGAATTCAAGTGCATCCGCGGCGGCAACGGCGATACGGAGATGCGCAAGATCCTGATGGACGCCGGCGAGCTCTACGGCAAGGGACGGATGTTCAACCATATGATCCTCGCGCCCGGGCGCTCCATCGGCGAGCACAGGCACGAGGGCGACAACGAGATCTTCTATTTCCTCAAGGGGAGCGGGACCTACAACGACAACGGCAAGCGCCTGCGCGTGTTCCCCGGCGATACGGCCGTCTGCAACGACGGGGAATGCCACGGCCTGGTGAACGACGGGGACGAGCCGCTGGAGTTCATCGCGCTGATCCTCTATTGATACTGTTCGCAATCCGGAGCGCAACCGCCTGCGGTCGGGCTTTCCGCCCTGCCCGGTTGCGGTCGACGGTGCGGCGGGCGCAGATTTAACAAATATCGGTACCGATACATATTGACAGGAAGGCACGCCTGTGCTATCCTATATGCATCGGTACCGATATTATTATGCTGCAAGATTGAACAAACAGGTGCCGCCCGGCCGTCGGGAACGTGCCGCGGCACAGACAGGAGGAGGTAAAAAACCATGGAAACCAGAGTCACCGATATGGAACTGATGCAAAAAATGATGGCCTTCATGAGGAAGGCCAGGACGGACATGGGCGGCCAAGGCATGCCCGGCATGCGGGGCATGCCGCCGTTCGGACACGGTATGCGCGGCCCCGCGGAAGGCATGCCGCCGTTCGGACGCGGCATGCGCGGCCACCACGGCATGCCGCCCTTTGAGGACGAGCGCGACGGGGGGTTCGGGCGCGGCCCGATGGGCGGCAGGCGCCCGCCGCTGTCGAGGGAGCACCTGCTCGTCGTCATCGGCCGGCATCCGGAGGGCATCCGGCAGAAGGACATCGCGGCGGAGGTCGGGATCAACCAGTCCTCCGCCTCCGAGCTGATCGACAAGCTGGAGGGGGACGGCTACATCGCGCGGAAGGTCGATCCCGGCGACAGGCGGGCGACGCTGCTGTCGCTGACCGAGCTGGGCGCGGCGAGGGCGGCCGAGGTCGAGGACGAGCGCAGGCAGATGTTCCGGGGGATCTTCGACCGCCTGACGGACGGGGAGAGGGAGGCGCTGTCGCACATCCTGGACAAGCTGCTCCTGCCGGACGACTGCCGCGAGGTGTGACGCCCGCGCCCGCCCTGCCTGCCGCCGCTTGCGGGACTTACATCTGGATGCAGACTTCCCACCCGTTTTCGCGCCGATGGCTGAAGCAGTAGTTGGAGAAGCTGTTCAGGAGCTTGAGGTTGATCTCGTCCAGATAGGCGTCGCCCAACGGGTCGCCGGATACCCCCCTGCAGGCCGACCAGCAGCGTGTGGCGCGCGGTGGATTCGCTGCCCTCGGTCGCCGCGCCGTTGGCCGCGTGGAACACGGGGTACAGCAGCTCGTCGCAGACGACGGGGATCAGCCGCTCCTGGCGGGACTCAAACTCATAGCGGTTCAGGAAGGCGCGCAGCTCGCTGGCCAGCGCGTAGAGATCCAGGCTGGCGGGCTCCAGCTTCGCCTCGAACATCCGGGAGCGGTACAGGAAGCGCTGCGTCAGCGGCCTGGAGGGACGGTCGAACACCTCCTGCGGCGTTCCCTGCTCGTAGATGCCGCGCTCGGCCAGGAAGAGGACCTTGGAGGAAACGTTCCTCGCGAAGCGCATCTCGTGGGTCACCAGCACGCTGGTCATGCCGGTTTCCACCAGGTTCCGGATGACCGATTCCACTTCGTCGACCATGGTGGGGTCGAGGGCGCTGGTGGGCTCGTCGAAGAGGATGACCTTGGGGTGCATGACCAGCGTTCGCGCGATGGCCACGCGCTGCTTCTGGCCGCCGGAGAGCGAGGACGGCATGGCCGCCTCGCGGCCCGCCATGCCCACCTGCTTCAGAAGCTGCTTCGCCTCGGCGACGGCGTCGGTCCGGTTCATGCCGGCGACCTGCATGGGCGCGAGGATGATGTTCTCCAATACGCTCAGGTGCGAGAAGAGGTTGAAGTGCTGGTAGACCATGCCCATCTTCCGGCGGATCTGGTCGATGTTTGCGCGCTTGTCGAGGATGTTCTCTCCTTCGATGTAGATTTCGCCCTCTTCCGGGACGATCAGGCGGTTGATGCAGCGCAGCAGCGTGCTCTTGCCGCAGCCGGAGCCGCCGATGATGACCACGGATTCGCCCTTCTCGATCTCCAGGTTCACGTGCTCGAGTATCGGACCGTTGCCGTAGTCCTTCGTCAGATTCCGAATGCTGATCATGCCGACGCACCTCCCCGATGCCTGCGGGCGGTCGCCACGCGGAACAGGAGCTTGACCACGGCGCCCACCAGGAAGTACAGTATGGTCACCGTGAACAGCCCGAAGAACGCATCCACGTGCGGCTGGAAATGATGGAAGCCGCGCGGGTCATGTCCACCACGGCCAGGTAGCCGACCACGGAGGTCTCCTGCATGGTGGCCACGAACTGGTTCTTGTACAGCGGCAGCGCGGCGTCCATCGTCTGGGGCAGCGCCACGAAGCGGAACGCCTGCCACTTCGACAGGCCCAGCGTCCGCGTGGCCTCAATCTCGCCCTCGGACACGGTGCCGAGCGCGGTGTCGAAGATCTCCGAGAGGTAGGACGCGGCCTTCAGCGTCAGGCCGATAATGACGATCCAGATGACCGGCAGCGCGCTGCGGCCCAGCACGACGTACACCAGGATCATCAGCAGCACCATGGTGGGCAGCTCCATAAAGAACGACGCGAGCACCTTGGCGGAGCGCCGCAGCCAGGCGCGCTGCGAGCGCACGGCCGCGCAGAGCAGCACGCCCACGGCCGTGCCCAGGATGAAGCTGGCGAAGGTCAGCAGCAGCGTGTTGCCAGGCCCTCCAGGAAGAAGACATAGCGGTCTTCCAGTATGAACGTGTTGTAAAACAGCGTTGAGATCTCTCGGAACACTTATCCATCCCTCCCGATCATTCCAGCTCCTCCATGGCGACGCGGATGTTCTGCTGCGTCTTCTGGAAAAAGTACAGCGACGTCGAATCCAGGGGATCGCTGAGGAGGATCCCCGCGGCCGAGACCTCGTTTTTGAAGATGTCGCTGAGGTAGCCCGCCCCGATGTCGTAGATCCCCGCCTTCAGGCCAAAGACGATGTCTTCGTAGTTGGATACGGCGAACTCGAGCCGGTAGTCGCGCTCGTTGGCGAAGGCTTTCAGCGCCTCGAGGTCAAAGCCGATCGGCACGTCCTCGTCCGTATCCGGGAACGAGCGGGGAAAGCCCTCCGCGTCGATGGCGACCCGCAGCACGGGGCCCGTCCCGGTCAGCGGAATGTCCGGCCCGTCGTAATCCGTTCCGTCGAACGCCTCCAGGCGCGCAATGTGATCCTCAAACGCCTCGCTCTGCCTGTACGCCGCCAGGAAGGCGTTGAACTCGCCCAGCAGCGCGTCGGATTTCGGCTTGAAGAACAGCGTGTAGTTGACCTCGCCGAAGGGCGGTTCGATGGCCGTCAGGCCGTCGCTCGCGACAAGCACCATCTATACCAGCAGCCGGTCCGTGGCGAAGGCGTCGATCTTGTTGAACCGCAGCGCCAGGATCATGTCGGCCAGGGTATCGTAGCGGACCAGCACCAGGTCGTCCCGGCCCGTCAGGTAGTAGTCCGGCTCCCAGGCGAGGTTGACGCCGACCCGCCGGCCCTCCAGGTCGTTGACGTCCGTGATCAGGTTCGGCTCCCATTTCGCCGCGGACGCGCTGCCGCTCAAGGCGAGCATCAGGCACGCCAGCAGAAGCGCGGCGAGGCGCAGCCCGATGGGCCCGGTGCGCGGGGCGCCCGGCCGATCCGTACAGGCATCCGTTGTTCTCATGCGCCATCACCTTCCCGCCGTTCTCTGTCCGCCCGCGCCGCGTTCCCCGGGGATGTGCCGCCGGGGAGCGGCGCTTCGGGACAGAAGCCCAATATTACCCATATATCATTATAGAATATTAACGCGATTCGTCAATCTGTCGACGATCAAAATGTGGGAATTCCCCGCAATTCGCCATCGGCCGCGGGAAAGGGGAGGCGGGACATAAACGAAGGGCGGCCCCGATCCCATCGGACCGGAGCCGCCCTGCCTCGTCCCGCGCCTGCCGCGACGGACGCAGCGCCCCCGTGCGCGGGTTGCCGTCAGCGATACGTTTTGCGCCGAACCGGCGGGAAGCTGCACACCTCCCCGATATCCACGCGCAACCCCTCGCACAGCCGTTCCAGCACATCCATCCGGACGTGCTGGTCCTTCTGCAGCGCGCGAAGGGTGGAGGGGCTGATGCCCGCCAGCGCGCACAAATCACGGGGTTGAAGGCCGCGGCGTTCCAGGAGCTTCCAGAGCTTGGCGTATGTGACCATGACGAAGCCTCCCCGCGATGTTCTCCCATCCGCCGCGGGTCGAGCCGACATCCCCGCGGGGGGTGGAATACCAGTATAGCACAGGTTGGCCCCGCCTGGGGTGACATGAATGAGGCTTTTACCTTTCAATTCTCTTACAGGCGTTAAAAGATTGTGCGGCGCGCCTGCGCGACCGGCGCGTTGACGACGTTCACCGGCGCGCCGGAGAGGAACGCGCGCACGTTGTCGATGGCGGTATCCTTCAGCCTGCGGCGGCACTCCAGCGCCGCCCAACTGATGTGCGGCGTGATGAACACGTTCGGCGCGGACAGCAGCGGGTTGTCCGGCGCGATGGGCTCGACCTCCACGGTGTCCAGGCCCGCGGCGTACAGCCTGCCCGAGGCGAGCGCCTCCGCCAGCGCGGCGTCGTCCACCAGCCCGCCGCGGCTGTTGTTGATGAGGATCGCGCCTGGCTTCATTTGCGCGAGGCTGTCGCGGTTGATCATGTGCCGGTTCTCCTCGAACAGCGGGCAGTGCAGGCACACCACGTCGGACTCGGCGTAGAGCGTCGCGAGGTCCACGTACTCGGCCAGCGCGGCGCCCTCGGGCGTGGGATGGGTGTCGAACGCGATGACCCGCATGCCCAGCGCCCGCGCGACGGCGGCGGTGGTGCGGGCGATGCGGCCCATGCCGATGATGCCCATGGTCTTGTGCGCCAGCTCTATGGAGGGATAATCCCAGAAGCACCAGTCGCGGTCCGTATGGCGACGCAGGCGGCGCACCTCGGCGTCGTGGTGCGCCACGTGGTCGGTGATCTCCAGCAGCAGCGCGACGGCGTGCTGGCCGATGGCCTCCGAGCCGTAGGAGGGCACGTTGGAGACCGGAATGCCCAGCGCCGCGGCGGCGGAGACGTCCACCGTGTTGTAGCCGGTGGCGATCACGCTGATGAACCGCAGCTTCGGGCACGCGCGCAGCGCCCCGGCGGTGACCGGCGCCTTGTTCAGCAGCACCACGTCGGCGTCCGCCATGCGCGCGGCGGCTTCCTCCCGGTCGGTGTGATCGTAGAAAACCACCTCGTCGGCCAGGTCGTGCAGCGCGCTCCAATCCAGCTCTCCGGGCTTTTCCAGGGGGCGGTCCAGAACGACGATTTTCATAACACCCCTCCGTTCGGTGCATTGGGATGGCGGTCAGAGTGCTTCCAGCTCCCGCAGGGTCTCGGCATAGCCGCGGCAGTAGAATTGCAGGTCGGACGCGGTCCACAGCACGTTCGCGCCCATGGCGCGGTAGTGGGCGGCGTCGGCGGCGTCGTTGCAGAATATGCCGCAGGACTTGCCGCGGGCGTTGCTGATGTCGAACACCTCCTGCACGGCGGCTTCCATGACCGGGCTTTTGCAGTCGAAGGGCGTGCCCAGCATGACGGACATGTCGTTCGGCCCGATGATCACGGCGTCGATGTGCTCGGCGTAGGCGTCCAGCATCGCGGGCAGGTTATCGATGCCCCGGCGCGACTCGATCTGTATGAATACCCGGCGGCCCCGCTGGAATTCCTCGAAGCGCTCCCCGGGGCGGAACTGCGCGTAGCCGCCCGCGCCTTTGCGCCCGACGGGCCCGAAGCGCACGGCGTCCACCACGGTGCGAAGCTGCTCGAGCGTCTCCACGCGGGGGATCATCACGCCGTCGGCGCCCATGTCGATGGCCTTGGCGATCAGGTGGTACTGGCTGTCCTGCACCCGCATGAACGCCGGAAGGCCCAGCATGCGGCAGGTGTGCAGCATGGGGATGGCGTTCTGGGTGTCGAAGCGGCCGTGCTCGGCGTCCATCAGCAGGAAATCCAACTGCGGGCTGAGCATCTTTTCAATCAGGATCGGCGCGTCCAGCATAATCATGGTCGTACCGATGACCTTCTCCCGGCGGGCGAGCTTCCCGGCCAGGGCTTCGTATCTGTTCATGTCGTCACCTCACATAGTCAAGGTCTCGGGGACAAACGGGAGGCCCGCGTGTTCGCCGGCGCGGGACAGGGCGTCCATCGCCGCCGGCGGCAGTTCAATGCCCTGCGCCGCGGCCAGGGCTTCGCGCTCGTGCTCCAGTTGCCCGGGGTAGAGGATGCGCTCCACGCCCGGCGCCAGGCGCGCGGCGGCGAGGGTTTCGATCATCCGCTCCACCCGCGCGGGCAGGTCCACGCCGGGGTTGAGCGCCTTCGGGTCCAGGGCGACGAACATGTGGCCCACGTTGCCGCTGCGGCGGGGGTCGGTGTTCCAGGCGTGGATGTCCCCCAGCATGGCCGCGCCGGACAGCAGGCCCGCGAGCGTTTCCACCATGATGCTCAGCCCGTAGCCCTTGTGGCCGCCGAAGGGCTCCAGCGCCCCGCCGAGGTCGTACTGCTTCGGATCCCGGGTGGGGTTGCCGTCGGGGTCCAGCAGCCAGCCCGTCGGGATCGGTCGGCCCTCCTCCGCGGCGATGGAGATCTTGCCCGCGGCGACCTGGCTCATGGCCACGTCGTAGCAGACGGCGCGATAGCGGCCCGCGGGCACGGCGTAGGAGAACGGGTTGTTGCCGATGGCGCGGGCGGCGCTGCCGGTGGCGGCCATGATGATGTCGCCGGTGGACATGGCCGCGCCGATGAGGCCGGACATGGCCAGGGACTGGCTGTAGTAGCCGCAGGCGCCGTGATGATGGCTGTTGAACACGTTGACGATGCCGATGCCGGTCTCGCCGGCCTTGCGGCGGGCGACCTCCACGGCGAACACGGAGGCGGGTATGCCCAGCCCGCGGTCGGCGTCCACCAGGGCGTTGCCCGGCCCCTCGTGGACGATGTGCGGCCTGGCGGCGCCGTTCACGCCGCCGCTGCGCAGGCAGTCCACGTAGCCGATCATCCGAATGACGCCGTGGGAGTGCACGCCCCGGGCGTCGGCGTTGACCAGCACGCGCCCGGTGGTCAGGGCGTCGCGGCCGTCGACGCCGCAGCGCACCAGGAGGTCCCGGCAGTAGTCCGCCAGCCGGTCGCCGGAAAGGTGCATGGGATCGCCTCCTTATTGTTTCGGCTCCGCCGCCTCTTCGGCGAGCATGCGGTCCAGCCGCGCCTCGCACGCCGCCAGGAAGCGCCGCCATTCGCCGGGATCGAAGCAGGCGTCCGCCTCGCCCGCCCGGACGCGGGCCAGCTTACCCTCCGTGTCGTTCTGGTCGGGATGGTTGCCCAGCACCAGGTCGACCTTCTCTTCGGCGAGGCGGTGCAGGCCCTCGCGGAACTGCTCGCGGCAGTCGAGGGAGAGCCCGCGGCGCTCGAGGAAATCGCGGGCCATGCTGTTGGTGCCGACCCCGCCGTGCATGGCGCAGGTGACGGCGCGGTCGTGGGAGAGGGTATCGACGAACAGCGCCAGCGTGCCCGCGGTGTGCCCGGGCGCCAGCCGGCAGCGGATGCGGGTGTTGCCCAGGGCGACGATGTCACCGTCGTCCAGCAGCACGTCGCAGTCGAACGGCTCGAGCCGCGGGTAACCCAGCTCTTCCGCCCACGACAGGTCGAGACGGCCGTTGCAGATGTCGTTGTCGATGCGGCTGATGTACGCCCTCGCGCCGGTGAGCGCCCGGAAGCGCCGCGTGTTGCCGATGTGGTCGTAGTGGCCGTGGCTGTGCAGCAGGATGCGAAGGTCGGCGGGATCCAGCCCGACCTCCCGCATGGAGGCGAGGATCTGCTCCGCCATGAACGGGTAGCCGGTGTCGATCATGATGAGGCCGTCGCCCGTGTCGATCACGTGGCACGACACGGCCCGCCCGCCGACGAACCAGATGTTTTCCGCCATGCGAAACGGCGGTATGCGCTGCGATGAGGCTTCCACGGCGCGCGACACCTCCCTTTCCGGCATTATAGCATATGAAATGAGAAAATGCAACCGATGCCACTCCAAAAGTTTGGAATGTAAATTTGTGCAGTATGATTAACGGATATGCGCAAAAACGCGCTGGAAATACGGGCAAAATATCCATAGAGATGGAAGTTGTTAACTGAAATCCGTTGCACGGGATGGAAAGCGCAGGGCGAGGTGAGACCCGCGGGCGGGGACGGCCGGGATCGGATAGGATCGACGGGATTGGGCAATAAATCCAGAAATCGGATTTATAATCTATGAAATCTGCCGAAAATGCGCCGGGAAGTGAAAATATCGGCCCGCCGCAGTTGCATCGACCAGTGGCTTGTGCTATAATCATGTTGCAACCGCTTGCAGATGCATGCGGAACAGGGGAGCGAAGGCGCTCCGGAGATGAGAACAAGACCAAAGGAGGAACGTTCCATGAAGAAGATCCTGGTATGTCTGCTGGTTCTGGCTCTGACGCTCTCGGCGGTGGCCGCGTTTGCGGAGGAGTACGATCCTTCCGACAAGTATCTCGGAATCGTGTGCTATCCGTCGTCCAACACGACCATCGCCGTATGGATGACCGGTTTCCTTCAGACGGCTGAGGAGCTGGGCTACCAGCCGCTGTACATCGGCGGCGACACCACCGACGCCGCGGCCGTCGAGCAAATGATCGACAGCGTGATCGCCCAGTACGACAACCTCGCGGGCGTGGCGCTGTGCATCAACAGCGAGACTCGCTGGAACATGGCCAAGAAGTTCATGGACGCCGGCATCCCCGTCGTGGACGGCTGGACGGTCATTAAGGAAGAAGACCTGGCGACCTACAACATCGATCCCGAGATGCTGGTCGGCTGGTACGGCATCGACTCCTCCGCCTACGGCCACGCGGCCGGCATGGCCATCGGCGAGGCGGCGGGCGGCAAGGGCACCGTGGCCATCACCCAGTCTTCTTTCGGCGATAACGAGAACGCCGCGGCCGCCGCGTTCACCGCGGCCATCCAGGAGAACTTCCCCGACATGAAGGTGCTCGACCCGCAGGTGGAGTCCACGGACGTCACCCAGGGCGTGGGCGTCGTCACCAGCCTGCTGCAGGCGAACATCGGCGACCTGGTCGGCGCCTTCGGCACCACCGGCACCTCCGCGCAGACCTGGTCCCAGGCGGCCGAGGATCTCGGCTGGGAGGGCTACGTGATCGGCATGGACGCCACCTCCGCGAACCTGGACATCCTGGAGCAGGGCGGCGTGTACGGCCTGGTGGCCCAGCCCATCTACGACCTGTGGGCCGATTGCGCGCGGCATCTGGACAAGTACCTGCGCGGCGAGGAAGTGCAGTACGCGAACTACTCCGACGCGCCGATCATCTTTGCCGACTCCGTGCCGGCCTACCGCGAGATCCTGGGCGGCGTCGATACCTACGTGGCCAAGTTCAAGTAATACGGCGGATCAACCCATACAGGTGCTGCGCAACCGCGCAGCACTTGTATACTTCCCGGCGGGACGGCGCCGGACAGCGGGGGTGAGTGCATGAGCGACTATATTTTGGAGGCCCGGAACATCACGAAGCGTTTCCCCGGCGTGCTGGCCCTTCAGGATGTCAATTTCAACGTGCGGCGGGGCGAGATCCTGGGGCTGATCGGCGAGAACGGCGCGGGGAAATCCACGCTGCTGAAGATCATCAACGGCGTCTATGCCCACGGCAGCTTCGAGGGGGAGCTGCTGTTCGACGGCCGGCCCGCGCACAACAAGAGCCCCTATGACGCGCTGTCCAAGGGCATCGGCTACGTGCCGCAGGAAATCAACGTGATGGAGAACCTCACGGTGGCGGAGAACATCTTCGTCGGGCACCTGAACGCGGACGAAAAGCGCCGCGGCTTTCGCATGGGCGCGCTGATGGCGCGCTGCGAGGCGTTTCTGAAGGAGAACAAGTTCAGCCTGAACCCCCGGGCGCTGGTGGGCGGCCTGTCCATCGGCCAGAAGCAGTTGGTGATGGCGGCGAAGGCGATCTCCTGGCAGCCGAAGGTGCTGGTGCTGGACGAGCCGACCACGGCGCTCTCCCAGAGCGACGTGGAGAACCTGTTCGAGATCGTGCGCCACCTGAAGGCGCGCGGCACGAGCATCATATTCGTCACGCACAAGCTGGAGGAGATCTTCGCCATCACGGACCGCGTGACCATACTGCGCGACGGCAGGGTCATCACCACCTACGAGCGCGAGGATTACCACCGCGACCGGATCATCTCCGGCATGGTGGGGCGGGAGCTTTCGCAGCTGTACCCGGAGCGGCACGTGCAGATCGGCGAGGAAGTGCTGCGGGTCGAGCACATGACGGTGCCGGACCCGCGCGTGCTGAACAAGAAGCTGGTGGACGACGTGTCCTTCACGCTGCGCAGGGGAGAGCTGCTGGGCTTCGCGGGCCTGGTCGGCGCGGGGCGCACGGAGACCGTATCGGCGCTGTTCGGCAGCTACAGGGACTACACCGCCGACGTCACCCTGGAGGGAGAGAAGGTCAGGATCCGCAGCGAGGCGGACGCCATCGCCCTGGGCATCAACATACTGACCGAGGACAGGAAGTCGAACGGCCTGCTGCTGCTCAACGACATCAAGTTCAACATCGTGCTCAGCAACCTGAAGGAGATCCTCGGCCGGGCGAGGCTGGTCAGCCGGGCGAAGGAGCAGGCGGCGGCCGGGGAGTTCATGGAGAAGCTGCGCATCAAGGCGCCGTCCACCTCCACGATGGTGGCGAACCTGTCCGGCGGCAACCAGCAGAAGGTGGTGCTGGCCAAGGCGCTGCACTCCCATCCGCGCATACTGCTGCTGGACGAACCCACCAAGGGCATCGACGTGGGCTCGAAGCAGGAGATCTACGAGATCATGAACGAGCTGCTGGCCGAGGGCATCAGCATCATCATGATTTCCTCGGAGCTGCCGGAGCTGCTGGGCATGTGCGACCGCTTCGTGGTCATGCGCGGCGGCAGGGTGGTCGGGGAGATGGACCGTTCGGAAGCGACGCAGGAGCGCATCATGTCGCTCTGCTTTGCCTGACGCTCGCCGCCGCCGGCGGGGCCTCGGACAGGGCGCGGCAGGATGAGGAGGAGATGAGGATATGGCGGAAAAGAAGGAAGCGGGTTCCGGGAAGCTGCTGAAGTTCATACTGATCCCGGAGGTCACGTCCCTGATTCCCGTGCTGGTGGTGGCCGTGGTGGCGACGCTGCTCAACCCGGTGTTCCTGACGGGCGGCAACCTGCGCACGCTGGGCACGTCGCTGATCGCGTCGTGGGGCCTGCTCGCCATCGGCCAGGCCTTCGTGATCATCTCCGGCGGCATCGACGTGTCGCTGGGCACCACGCTCAGCTTTGCGGGCATGATGTTCTGCAGCCTGGCGCGCGGCAACATGCCGCTGTCGGTGTGCATCCTCGCGGTGTTCGCCATCTGCATCGGCATGTCGCTGCTGAATTCGCTGCTGATCCTGAAGTTCGACGTGTGGCCCTTCGTGGCCACCATGAGCGTGCAGTACGTGGGCAAGGGCCTGGCAAACGTGGTGAATTACGGCGCGGACCTGTCCATCTCCTACGGGGTGCGCGACAGCGTGCTGCGCTTCACGGAAGTGATGGGCCGCAAGCCGCTGGGGCTCAGCATCGGCTGCATCACCTTCCTGGCCATGATTTGCCTCGCGCAGTTCATCCTGAAGATGACCGCCTTCGGCCGGGAGGTCTACGCGGTGGGCGACAACAAGCGCGTGGCGAAGGTCGCCGGCATCCGCGTGTGGCGCGTGCGCACGCTGTGCTTCGTCATCGCGGGCATCATGACGGCCGTCGCGACGATCATCTGGGTCGGCTACTATTCCGGCTGCACGCCCACGCAGGGCAACCCTTGGGTGTTCATCACGGTGGCCGCGGTGGCCATGGGCGGCGTGAGCCTGAAGGGCGGCAGCGGTTCGCTGTTCGGCGTGTTCTTCGGCGTGCTGCTGATGGCGCTGGTCTACAACCTGATTACGTTGCTGGGCATCAACGCCAACTACCAGAACGTGTTCATCGGCGTGTTCCTGGCCCTGGCGGTGGTGCTGGATACCGTGCGGCGCGAAAAGACGCTGGGCAAGAACATTTGAGGAGGAGACGGACATGAAGACGAATGCGTTCAAAGGGCTCCTTCGAAGAAGCGAATTCCTGGTGTTCTGCGTACTGGTCGCGATCTGGGTGCTGCTGTCCTCCATCAACCACAACTACGCCACGCTGAACAACCTGTGCGCCATCATGAAGACCCTGTCCTTCTACGGCATCATCGCCGTGGGCCTGAGCTTCGTGATCATACAGGGCGATTCGGACATCTCCACCGGCGCCAGCGCGGGCTTCAGCGCCGTGCTCGGCACGGCCATCATGCTGGAGACCCGCTGCATGGGCATGCTGGATACGCCGCAGGAGTGGCTGGGCGTGCTGCTCTGCCTGTTGTTGACGATGGCCTGCGGCGCGCTGATCGGGCTCGGCAACGCGGCGATGGTGGTGCGCTTCAACATGCCGCCCTTCATCGCCACGGTGGCGATGCAGTACGTGCTCAACGGCCTGAAGATGGTCATTACCGACGGCGCCTACGTCTATCCGCTGCCCAACGCGCTGCTGAGCTTCGTCAAGCAGGGCATCCCGCTGGGGGGCAACAAGAAGATCGCCGTGTCCTTCCTGATCCTGCTGGCGCTGCTGGCCGTCGCCCACTACATCCTGACCTATACCACCTACGGGCGCAGCGTCTACGCCACGGGCGGCAACCGCGTCATGGCGCAGTTGTCCGGCGTGCGTACCAGCTACGTGCGCACGCGCAACTACATGGTGCTGCACGCGCTGGTGGCGCTGGTGGGCGTTTTGAACGCGGGCTACCTGAAGCAGGGCTCGCCGGGCATCGGCAACGACTGGCACATGGTCATCATGGCGGCCTGCGCCATCGGCGGCATCAAGTTTTCCGGCGGCTCCGGCAACATGATCGGGCTGCTCATCGGCCTGTTCACGCTGTTCTCCATCAACAGCGCCATCGCCTACGTGGGCATCAACACCTTCCTGCAGGACGTGTTCATCGGCCTGGTGCTGATGCTGATCGTGGTGATCGACCGCGTGCGCTCCAACCGCAAGGTCCGGGCCCAGTAGCCGGAAGGTCCGGACCCGGTAGCCGGAAGGCGCTTGCGAAAAGCGGGCGAATGTGCTACGATGGGGATGGAACAAAGTGGAAAAGCAGGGATAGCGCATGGAGAACAAGGTGACGATCTACACCATCGCGGAGGCGTTGGACATGTCGGTGTCCATGGTCTCGCGGGCGTTCAAGCCGGAATCGAAGCTGAACCCGGAGAAGCGCAGGCTGATCCTGGAGACGGCGGAGAAGATGGGCTTCGTGCAGAACAAGATGGCCTCGCGGCTGTCCATGAAGCCCATTCGCATCGCCACGCTGATCTACGGTCGCTTCCCGGCCTACTACGACGAAATGGTGCGCGGCATCGAGAGCGCCAGCCGGGACCTGTCCGACTACAAGGTGGTCAGCATGCTGCGGGTCATGCCCTTCGGCGAGTACACCGAGGCGGATGCCTTCGCCTTCCTGGACAGCCTGTCGGGGGAGGGGTACGACGGCGTCATCATTCACGGCCTGTACGGCGCGGAGGCGGCCAGCCGGATCGACGCGCTCAGCGAGGAGGGCATCAAGGTCTGCACGCTGCACAACGACATCCTGTCCTGCCGGCGATTGTTCACCTCCATGAGCGATACCGAGGTCACGGGCAGCATCGCCGCGGAGCTGCTGGACATCTTCCTGCCGCCGGACCGGCGCCGGGTGGTGCTCTTCTCGGGCAACATGAAGTCGCTGGTGCACCAGACGCTGACCTTTTCGTTCATTCGCCACGCCAGCCAGCACAACCTGCAGATGCTGCGGCACTACGCCACCGAGGACTACCCCGGGGAGGCGGCGCGCATGGTGAGGGAGGCCTTCGAAACCTACCCGGAGATCGACGGGCTCTACATCTCCTCGGCCAATTCCGAGCCCATCCTGAAGTACCTGGAGGAGCACGACCTCGGCGACAGGGTGGCCGTCATCGCCTCGGACGTGTTCCCGGAGCTCAGCGCCTACATCCGCAAGGGCATCGTCAACGCCACCATCTATCAGGATCCCTACGGTCAGGGGCGGCGGGCCTTCGAGGGGCTGTTCTATCACATCTCCGAGGGCCGGGCCATCGACAGCATCATCATGTCCAACCCGCAGATCGTGCTGCGCAGCAACCTGGGGGCCTACGAGCGCTGGAAACGCGAGAAATAGGCCCGGCGCAGCATTGACAGCGCCGCGAAGCGCGTGATACGATGCGGACGACCGGCCCGGGGCGGCGTCCGGCGGCTTGAAAAGCTGCGCCGGGGCGCGGAACGGCGCGGCGCGCGCTATCTACAGGAGAAATGACGGGGCGACTTCGTCAACATGCCAATGCCCGGCGGGAGGACCGCCGGGCATGCTTATTGTACAACGAAACCCCCGCTTCGAGCGGGGGTTCCAAATGGCTTACAGCTATGAGTTAATCGTCTTGCCCACATTGCGCTCTGGCTGGGGCTGTGGGCCGGGGGATTCCCGGGGGATCAGCCTTCCCCGCGGGGCGGGAGGGCGATGCGGCGGGGCTCGGGGATGTCGATGCGGCGCTTTTCGGCGATGTAGTCGATGATCAGCTGCGTCACCTCAGTCTGGATCTCTCGCACCCGCGGGCAGCCCGGGTACATCCCGAAATCGCCCGCACCGGTGGCCCGGTAGTTGCACATGACGAGGGTCATGACATCACCGTTCCGCACCGGAGTGCCGTTTCGCTCGAGCCGCGCGACGCGCCGCCCCTCGGGCTGAGACAGGTCGAAGGCGTAGTCGACGCCGCTGAAGAAGTCGTAGTTGAAGTGGGCTTCCTTGGGCTCCAGGAAGGTCCGGGCCACCCGCACCGAGCCGTCCGCGCCGACGTCGAAGTAGCGCGCGCACTGCTCCAGCGCCGCGCGCAGCACCGCCCCGGTCACCTCCAGCACCACCAGGGTGTTGGAGTAGACGTAGCTGGCCATCACGTCGCGCACGGTGACGCCGCGCTCGAAGCCGCGCAGCTCGTTGGGCAGCGCCGCACAGGACACGTCCGCCCCGCTGGCCCAGAGCTGGACGGCGTTGAAGAAGTCCGCGATGGCCGAGCCGTTCATGGCCATATCGAGCTTGTCCGCCGGTCGGAGGGGACGGCTCAGCACGCCGATGGGCGTGTCCAACCACGCCTCGAGCCGCGCGCGCAGCGCCGCCTGCTCCGCCGTCAGCCTCGGCCCGCGGCGGGCGGGCACCAGCTCGGAGTGAAACGCGCCGTCCTCGTCCAGGGTCACCTTCACCGCGTGGGTGGCGTTGCAGGGCGGCTGCACGAGGTGCGTGCCGTGCCATGACTTTTCCACCATGGCGATGTGCTGGTGCCCGGTGAGCAGCAGGTCGAAGGGCAGCGCCTCGCACAGGCGGCAGGCGATGTTTTCGTCGGTGGGGGAGAGCAGCCGCCCGGTCTGCGTGTCGCGCTCCACGCCGCCGTGGTACAGCCCCACCAGCACGTCCGCGCCCGCCCGGCGAACTTCCTCCACGGCGCGGGTCGCGGCGGGCAGCGGGTCGGTGACGCGCAGCCCCTCCAGGTGTTCGGGGGCCTCCCACAGGTTCACCCAGTCGGTGACGATGCCCACCAGCCCCACCCGCAGGCCGTTTCCCAGCGTGTGGACGGCCCATGGCGCGACGGGCAGGCGGCCCTCCCGGTCCTCGACGTTGGCGCAGAGGCAGCGGGCCCTGAGCGCGCGCAGGTACGCGGCCAGGAACGCCGGGCCGTGGTTGAAGTCGTGGTTGCCCAGGGTCACGTAGTCGTAGCCCCGGTCGTTCAGCGCCCCGGCGACGGGCAGCGCCTCCCCGCTCTGGCGGCAGTAGGTGGTCAGCGGCGAGCCCTCGATGGTATCCCCGCCGTCGATGATCAGCGTGTTTTCATCCTTGGGGAAATCAAAGCCCAGGAGTCCCATATCGATGGGCTCCCGGCTTGCGTAATCGGTGTCGAAGAGGTAGCCGTGGGTATCGCTGGTGAACCAGATGGTCATGCGGCTCATGGGTGTCTGCTCCTTTGGTCAACCCCTGGCGAGGCGGTTTCTGACCCGGGTGGAGAAGATTTCAATGAAGATCATCAGCACCACGAGGCCGAACAGGTACGCGCCCACCATGCTCCAGCGGGAGGAGTTCATGCACTGGATGAGCGCCGCGCCGATGCCGCCCGCGCCGACGATGCCCAGCGTAGTGGCGTCCTTGACGTTGATGTCGAAGCGGTAGATCACGGTGGAGATGAAGTTGGGGATGATCTGGGGCAGCATGCCGCAGCGGATCTTCTGGAAGCTGTTGCAGCCGGCGGCGTCCAGGCTCTCGAGGATCCGCGTGTCCACGTCCTCGATGGCGTTGATGTACATTTTGCAGATCATGCCGATGGAGCACACGGACTCGGTGACCACGCCGCAGAAGGCGTTCGGGCCGGTGACGCGGATCCACACCAGCGCCCACACCAGGCTCGGGATCGTGCGGATGCCGAGGATGATCGCGCGGAAGATCAGCGCCACCCACTTGGGCACGATCTTGTCGCAGGCCAGGAAGCTGAAGGGGATGGCCAGCACGCCGCCGATCAGCGTGCCCAGCACCGCGATGGCCACGGTCTGCAGAAGCTGGTAGGGCACGCCCTCGCTGGTGAGGTTGAACAGCAGGCTGGCGTCCGGGTGCAGCAGGCCGTTGCCGATGCCCCTGGCGATCTCCACGCCCTTGGTGGCCAGGCCCTTGTAGCTGACGGCGCTGCCGCTCCAGCCCAGGAGCGCCGCGATGATGAGCACGATCAGCGTGTACAGCCACCACAGCCGGGGCCGGGCGGCGTAGGCCTCCTCGATGGTGAGGGGCCGGTCCGTGTTCAGCAGGTTTTTCGTCTTTGCCATGTCCCGTCCCTCCTCAGCTCAGCCGCTTGCGCAGCGTTTCGCTGGTGTTCTCGATGATGAACACCACCACGAACAGCGCGAGCAGGATCGCGCCCAGGCTTTCGTAGTCGCGCCAGCCGATGACCTCGTTGATCAGTATGCCCAGGCCGCCCGCGCCGACGTAGCCCAAGATGGCCGCCGCGCGGATGTTCATCTCCAGGCTGTACAGGCAGTAGGACAGATAGGTGGGCAGGATCTGCGGCATGCAGGCCGACCAGAAGGACTGGAACTTGTTCGCGCCGAAGCTCTCCGTGGCCTCGAACGCGCCCATGTCGATGGTTTCGATGGACTCATACATCATCTTGGCCACAATGCCGAACGTGAACACGATGATGGCCACCGTGCCGGCGTAGGTGCCCAGGCCGAAGATCAGCGAGGCGAACTTGGCGATGATGAGCGTGGGCAGCGTGCGAATGACCATCAGCAGGATGCGCAGGAACCACACCACGCCCCTGTTTCGGTTGATGTTGGTCGAGGCCAGCACCGCCACAGGCAGCGCCAGCGTCGCGCCGATCATCGAGCCCATGATGGACATTTTGATGGTGTCCAGCAGGGCGTTCATCAGCTTCATGGTGTTGCCGCGGTCCGCCTCCACCCACAGCCCGCGGAAGTAGCTCCAGTCGGGGTGGAAGATGCGGCCGATGATGTAGCCGAGCTGGTTGCCGCGCTCGATCAGGATGCGGAAGTCGAAGCCCGTCATGCGCGCGGAGATCAGCACGATGGCGATTACCGCCGCCGCGATGAACGGCGCGCGGGACACCGGCTTTTGCACCGTGTGGCCGTTGGGGAGCGTGACGGTGCGGGGTTTGAAGACCCGGTCGAACAGCGCGGGCTTCACGACCGCCTGTTCCTGGGTTTGATTCTTCTTCATGGCGCGGCCCTCACTTTTCCGACGTGGGGATCGCCGCGCCGTTGTAGATCTCGTCCAGTATGGCCTGGGTCACCTCGGTGGTCGGGCCGTCGTACACCACCTCGCCCGCGCGGATGCCGATGACCCGGCTGCAGTACTTCAGCGCCAGGTCCACGTGGTGGATGTTGATGAGCACGGTGATGTTCATGTCCTCGTTGATGCGCTTGAAATCGCTCATCACCTGGTTGGCCGTCACCGGGTCCAGCGCCGCCACCGGCTCGTCCGCCAGGATGATGGTGGGCTGCTGGTTCAGCGTGCGCGCCAGCGACACGCGCTGCTGCTGGCCGCCGGAGAGCTGGTCGCAGCGGGTGTAGGCCTTGTCCAGGATGCCCACCTTGTCCAGCGCCTCGAGCGCCTGCATCTTCTGGTTCTTCGTGAAAAGGCCCAGCAGCACGCGCAGGAAGTTCATGTCCGGCACCATGCTGGTCAGCACGTTCTTGATGGCCGTGGAGCGGGTGACCAGGTTGTAGGACTGGAAGATCATGCCGATCTTGCGGCGATAGCGGCGCATGGCCCGGCCGTGGAGGGACATGACGTTCGTGCCGTCCACGATCAGCTCGCCGCCGGTCACGTCGATCATGCGGTTGATGGTGCGGATCAGCGTGGACTTGCCCGCGCCGGACAGGCCGATGATCGCCACGAATTCCCCCTGGTCGATCGTCAGGTTCACGTCCTTCAGACCCTTGACGCCGTTGGGATAGACCTTGTCAACATGCTTGAATTCGATCAAGCGAATCCTCTCCTTTTTTGAAGCGACCGGTACAGCTCAAAACAATCCCGGCAGCGTGGTGACTGCCGGGACTTTCGTACCCGTAAGGGCGACGCTTACTTCACGACGCTCAGCGCGGCGCGCGCGCCGTCGTAGTCGCTGTCCTTGGCGATGGCGTAGCCGGTGTGGCTGTACACGGAGAAGATCTCCTTGCCCTCGTCGCTGTTGATGATGTTGATCAGCGCCTGCTGCAGCGCGGCGATGAACTCGGGGTTGTTGATCTCGGGCTTGGCGGTGGTGATGGCCACGGTGTCGTTGTAGATGCCGGGGGTGACGCCGATGACGTTCAGCTCGTTCCAGATGCTGTCCTCGCGGCCCATGCCCTGCTTGCCGGTGGGATCCTGCTCGTCCACGGGCAGGTTCCAGGCGGTCTCGTAGTCGCGGCGGCCGTCGGCGTAGCAGCAGATGATGTCGACCTGCTCGGACGCGGCCTGCGCGAAGGCGTCGGCGTAGCCCAGGGTGATGACGCTGGACAGGTCGGAGATCTTCTTGCCGTCATAGTTCTCCATCAGCCACATGGTGGGGTAGATGTAGCCCGCGGAAGAGGAGGTGTTGCCCACGGCCCAGGTGCAGTCGTTCAGGTCGTCCCAGGTGATCTCCTCGCCGGCGTTGGCCTTGGCGGCCAGGGCCTTGCCCTTCTCGGTGGGGGCGGCGTAGATCAGCGAGCGGTAGAAGGTGACCTGCTCGTCGGTGGGCAGGGTCTTGTTGGCCTCGCCGTTCCAGTCGGCGGGGTTCTCGCTGTCGTTGGACAGGCCGGCGCGGGTGGCGGTCAGGATGACGGCCACTTCGCCGTTCTGGCTGTAGATGGCGTAGGTGCCGCCGGGCAGCCAGCCGACGTCGATGGTGCCGGCGGACATGGCCTCGCCGGTCGCCTCGTAGCTGGTGCCGACGGAGATCTCCACTTCACCGATGTCGTAGCCCAGCGTGGCCATTTCCGCCTGAACCAGCTCGGGCAGGTTCTTGGTGCCGGTGATGATGACGTCGGCATCCTTGGAGGGAACGAACTGGAAGGTGAGCTTGTCCATCTTGACGTTGTCCGCCAACGTGGAAACGGCGCTGAAGGCCAGGATCAGGGCAAGGACCAATACCGCAAGCTTCTTCATGGTACATTCTCCTTTTCGTAAGTCACTTGATTTCTCTGGATATGCGCTCATATCCAACCGCAACCATTATATAATACATCCCGGGAGAATTCAAGGGAAAGGAGGGCGGTTCGCCATGTTTTTGTCATAAATTAACCGTTTTTTCCGCGCGCGGGGGCCGGACGGGTGCGGGGCGGAAACTGTCGCAAAGGGTTCATCGCTTTGCCTCGGGTTTGCCGGGGAAAACACTTGTCAATCCTAACAAAATGTGGTATAGTATTGGTGAGATAGTGTATACTTTGCCATCAAAGTATACACGTGAAAAAACCGCAGAGGAGAACCTGTCATAAGGATGCGTGATCCCATGAAATATCGAGCGTTTATCAAAAAGAATATGGAAAAGCCGGCCCGGGATTCGGTGTTCCGGCGGATTCTGCGCGGGGAGCGCCCGCCGCTCGACCGGGGGGCGCTGCGCCGCCTGCTGAGCGCGCTGTTGCTGCTGAGCGTGCTGGCCAACTCCTTCGGCTTCGCAATGGACGACTTCGCCGTGGCCGACGCGCTGCATGTCGAGCAGGAGGATGTCGGAGGCGCCGAGGAGGAGATCGCCAGCGACACCGATCCCGCCGCGACGGAAGTGAACGCGTTCGCGCTGGGCAAGGTCAGCGGGCACCAGGACGAAGACGACGGCTACGTCTACGAGCTCGCCGGCGCGAAGAAAGTACTGTTCAGCGCCATCTTCGACCGCGTGAAGCTGCCGGTGCTGTTGGAGTCTGTGGAAATCGTGCGCCCGCTCGACAAGCTGGATGCCGCCGCCATGGAAAAGGAAAGGGCGGACCTGAAGAAGCGGATCGCCGAGCGCAAAGAACAGGAAAAGAAAAACAAGCCGGAGGAGCCGGAAAAGGAGAGCTCCAAGAAGAAGGACAAGAAGGATAAGAAGGAAGAAAAGACCGTATTCCTGTCCGTGCTGGCCAAGGACGGCGACTTTGAGATCACCGTGCTGAAGGACTTCTCCGAGGCCGGTCTGGCGGTACATACGGCGGACGACGTGCTGTTCATCAAGCTCACCAACCGCATCGCCAGCATGGTGGATTCCACCGCGGCGGAGCTCGACGACTACGTGCTGGGCGACGCCTACGCCGGCTCGTCGAGCGACCAGGCCCCCGCGGACGACGCGAGCGCCTATGCCTTCGAGCTGGGCGACGCTTCGGTGGCGCTCAGCGAGATCATCGCCCGGACCGGGATGCCCGTCGCGCTGGCGGACATCGAGCTGGTCGGGCAGTCCGGCAGCGCCGGCGAGGGCGAGCTGCTCGCCATTGAGCCGACGGAGGACGACTACCGAATCTCCGCGCAGGCCGACTTCGACGAGGCCCGCCTGGAGGTGTACACGGCGCAGGACGAGTACGTCGTCAGGCTGACGGATGGCCGGGTCGCCGCCGCGCCCGAGGCGACGGAGGAAACGCCCGAAACGTCCGAGCCCGCGTCCGACGAGGCGTCGGATGCCGCGGACGCCGAGCCCGAGGCTGGGGAGACTGAGCCTGCGTCCGACGAAACGTCGGATGCCGCGGACGCCGAGCCCGAGGCCGGGGAGACTGAGCCTGCGTCCGACGAAACGTCGGATACCGCGGACGCCGAGCCCGAAGCCGGGGAGAGCGAGCCTGCGTCCGACGAAGCGTCGGATACCGCGGACGCCGAGCCCGAGGCCGGAGAGAGCGAGCCTGGAACCGAAACCGACGAAGAACCGACGGGATTCGAAATCGAGGAGGGCGCCGGGGAAGAGACGGCGACGGATACCGAGGAAGAACAGACTGAAGTCGAAATCGACGACGAAAAACCGACGTCGGTCGAGAACGAAGAACAGACCGAAGTCGAGGATTCGCCCGCGCAGGATGCGGACGAGACCGAAGCAAGCCGGAACGCGGCGGACCCGTCGCTGATCGTCATTGGCCCCTCCGAAGGGGCGAAGGCGCCCGGGGCCGATGCGCAGGAGGGCGACGACGATGCGTCCGTCGCCGAGGCCAACGCCGCGCTGCAGAGCACGGCCAGCCACGATACGGCCAACCTGCATCTGTCGCTGTCCGGCGACGCCGCGGCCACGGTCAGCCTGCGCGCGACCGAGGTGGAGGTCGCCAACCACCAGCGGCTGGTGGAAGCCTACAATATAGAGTCGAGCCGGGACTGCGAAGGCGTCGCGGTCGCCCTGGCGCGCCTGCCGCACATGGCGGAGGGCGAGTACCTGGCGCTGTACGGCATTGCAGGCGGCGCGCTGTCCGAGAGTCCCGCCCTGGATCACCTGGAGGTGGGCGACAGCCATACCTTCGCGGTGGACGCCTGGGAGGGCTTTGCGCTGGTGAAGCTGGGGCTGTCGGTCTATCAGCTCATTCCCGCCGAGCCGGTGGACGACGCGACCATCGAGCTGCGCGGCACGATGCCCGTGGGCGCTTCGATGGAGGTTGAGTCCGCCTCCGGCTACGGCGACGCGGGCGACGACGTGCTCATGGCCTGCGACATCACCATCCAGGACGTCGAAGGCGCGGATTTCCAGCCCCTGTCCGGCGATCCGGTGGAGGTCACCGTGCGCAGCGACGCCATTCGCCAGGCGCTGTTCTCGGGCAGCGAGCTCGAAGTGTACAGCTATTCGAACGGTGAGGAGCACCCCGAGGACGTGGAGATCGTCCGCGCGGTGGGCAATTCCGTCACCTTCGCCGCCGAGACCTTCGACACCGTCTACGCGATCCGGGAGGTCGTGCTGGAGAAGTCGCTGACCGCCTCCGACGGCAATACCTATCATATCAGCGTCGCCTACGACACCGCCAGCGGCCTGCCCGCCAACGCGGAGCTCGCGGTGCAGGAGATTACGGAGAGTGATCCCGCCTATGCCGATTACGTGGCGCAGAGCGCCGCGAAGGTCGGCGGGGAGGCGAAGGACGTGGCGTTTGCGCGCGCGTTCGACATTACGCTGCTCGATCCCGACACGGGCAGGGAATACCAGCCCAACAAGGACGTGAAGGTCAGCATCACGCTTCTGAACGAAGCGATGGACGAGGCGCAGATCGACGTCGTCCACTTCGGGAAAGAGGCCGAGCTCATGGACAGCAGCGTGTCCGGCGAGACCGTTGAGTTCATGACCGACGGCTTTTCCGTGTACGTCGTGGTCAGCACGGTTCTGGAGAAGAAGCTCACCGCCTCCGACGGCAACGAATACCTGGTGACCGTGACGTACGATACGACGTGCGGCATCCCGGCCGGCGCGGAGCTCATCGTCTCAGAGATCCGCGAGGGCGACGCGGGCTACGACGCGTACATGGCGGCGTCCGCCGAAAAGCTGGGCGAGACGCCCGAGAACCTCGCGCTCGCGAGGGCCTTCGACATCGCGCTGAGGAACCCCGAGACGGGCGAGGAATACCAGCCCAACAAGGACGTGACGGTCTCCATCCGCCTCCTGAAGGAAAACCTGAGCGACTATGAAAACATCGACGTCGTCCACTTCCCTGGAGAGGCCGACGATGGCGCCGACGTCATGGATACCACACTCAAGGGCGAAACCATAGAGTTCGAAACCGACGGGTTCTCGGTGTATGTTTTGATTGGTGAGAAGCCGTCTTATGATCCTGCCGATGATAAAGTAAAAAGCCTGAGCGATTTGAGCAAATGGTATAACGTGCCTTCTATCGGAGGCAAGGGATTCTTCCTTTCCTATGGCAGCGCACCAAACTATTGCACCAATGAGCTTAATACCAATAATGCCTTTATAGAAGAGACGAATATTTCTAATGCCAGCAAATGGTATTTTGAGGCCCAGGGTACGGCGAATACATACTATATCTACACTTATGTTGAAGGTGTAAAAAAATATATGAAGCAAACATCGGCAGGTCAAAATACAATGGAATTGACCCCTGACCGGGTATCTGCAACGCCGTTTGTGCTAGAACAAGTAACCTCCACCTCCAAGTTCTGGTTTAAGGTTTCAACGGAAGGTAGATGGCTCCAGCATTCAAAAGGTGGTAATGGCATCCGCCTTTGGAACGATAAGAATAATACCGACAACAGCCAAATCTCTATCACCTACGCTTATCTTTACGATGATGGAAGCGACGGCGATCTGAGCGAACTTGTCCGTTCCGCAGAGTACAAGATCGGGAACAATGCGTATGCAAATGTCACGACTACCAACGAAGCCAGTCCCGCCAGGGTTGACATGGACGACAAGGCTGTCACCGTGCGTTTGGGATTCGATGTTCCGGCGAGTAGTATCAAGGGCAACACAGAGTTGTTCTACATATTACCCGGCGTCGACGGAATTGCGTTCAGCGAAGGTTACAGCGGCGGTAACGCGACTGCGACCATCGGGAATACGGTTTATACCCTGACCGCGTCAAAGGATGCAAACAATTCACGCAAGCTGAAGCTGGAATACAGTGACGCATTGAGCGCTGCGAAGAGTAACTTCAATAATACGGATAATGCGCGTCTTACCGTTGAGGTGCCGCTGGTCATTACCAACGCCGCTATTGAGGACGGTGTTATCGGTATTGTATTCGGCAATGGCGTGGTCCTGTACGCGGATACCCCGCATAACCCGAAGATCGTTGATTACCAAATCACAAGTCCCTATGATCGGGAGCATCGCACGATCACCTATCGGTTGACCGTGACCGCCGAGGGCAATGTGAACAGCCCCGTGGTCATTCGGGATGCCACCGGCGATGACAATAGCACCATCGGCACGGCGCTGCGCTTTAAGGAGGGCAGCTATACCTTGACGCGCGGCGGAAGTACCGGCGATCTGACAACGCTCACCAGATTCCCCCTCATAATCGAAAGCATGCAGAACGGGGATGTCATCACCGTTGACTATACTGTCGAGGTAGACCCCGACAAAGTTGCCGTCAGCGGTGCGGCTACGCAGGCCGAAGTGGGCAACCGGGTCGTTCTGACCAACGAGGACAACGACAGCAACATCGAAGGGGACGACCAATCCAGTATCGTCGGGCCAGAGGGGAGCAGCGTGGTCTTCTCCAACATTTCCGTCGTAGCGGAGAGCTCCGACTCCGGAATTGACGATAACGATGAGCCGTATCAGGATGTGACCTGGGAAATCACGGCCAATACGCAAGACGCTGTGAAGCTGTTGGGCACGGTATCCAGCACACTTGACACCAATGGTTTATCCATGGATTTCGTCGGCGAGGGCATCACTGTTAAGATCGGCGAAAACGATCCCACGACCATTGGGTGGAACAAGCTGACCCGCACTGATTCCCGATGGGACTGGACGATCCCGCTAAACTCGGGGAGCGTCCCCCTGACCATCACCTACAAAACGCGGTTTGGTCTATCCGGTGTGACAGAACGAACTACTGTGACGAATCGCGTTCAATCCCATATGGGTACTGCGAATGCCCAGGGAACCGTAAATCCGGACGAGCCGTTCATCAAGAAGACGCATGTCTCCGAGACTGAACAGGAAGGGATGCCCGTTCATACCTTCAAGGTCATCGTCGGCGGCGTGAAGGACGAAAGCCTGACGGATGGCAAGCTCGTGATTACCGATACGCTGGATACGGCGTATGCTTCGCTGTGGAAGCTTTACGGCTCTCCCGAGGTGTCCGTGCCTGGCGTGCCTGGCGCGACTGCGTCCGTCAGTGCAACATGCGATGGTGGCACGATCACCTTCACCGTCACCCCGGCGCGCGATGCGAACAACCATATCCAAAGGTTCTACATGCTCACCTACAGCATCACGCCGGTTGGCTGGAATTCCCTGTGCATGGCTGCGGTGAACAACGGGTGCAAGCTTTCCTTTGCCAATTCGGCGTCGGTGACCTCCGGGAATACCCATGCCGGCCTGTCAGCAACATCTGCTTACGGCTTTGACTATAAGCCCATCTCCAAGAGCCTGGGTGAAGTGGATGGCTATTGGGCGAACTATACCGTTGAGGTCAATCCCGACAAGCTGACCATGAATAATAATTCCCCGCTGACCATAGAGGACGATCCCGGCAGCAACCAGGAGATAGAGGCCAGCTCGGTCAAGGCGATTAATGTCGATACCAACAGTGACATCAGTGACGAGGTTACATATAATCCTGCCACCGGCACGTTCACGATTCCCGACGGAACCCATGTCCTGCTCTCCTACAAGGCCCGCCTGATCGGTACGGAGGGCGAAGAGATCGTCATTACGAACAAAGCGACGTTGAAGTGGCAGACATTCAGCATCTACGACACGACAAGTAGTACGGCGACGGTCCCCGGCGAGAGCCAGCCCGGAGAGGATACGCTGCTGTGCACGTATTACTTCTTGGACGGGGACGAAACCATTTACTGGCAGACCGTCGCCAGCATTGACGAACTGATCATTCCGCAGCCGACGCCCAAGGAGGAGCAGGAATTCGCGGGGTGGTATGACGCGGATGATACGCTCTACGATTTTGAAGGCGCGAAAATTGAAGAGGGCGTATCCGCTGTATACCTACATTCCGAATACAAATACTACATCTATGTCAATTTCCACGACCAGTATGACACCGCTACCAGGAGTTATCCGGTGGCGTATACCCGTCGGGTGGAGCTGCCGCAAAGCGGCGACGCCATGGTGAAGATCAGCGACCTGAGCGTGACCTACAGGAGCGTCAACCAGGAGATCATGGTATTCCGCGGCTGGTCCAAAGAGCCCGTACAGAAGCCCGGCCAAGGCGGGGATAAGATCATAACCGATGACGAAGACGGATGGGTTGTCGTCAACGCCGACCAAAGGGACTTCTATCCCGTTTTCCTGAAAGCCTACAGGCTGGTTTTCGTCTCCGGGAAAACGGGTTCCGGCGCGTCCTATGTGCCCGCCGCGTCCTATTGCGAGGACGAATGGCTGAAGCAGGAGGATATTCCCGTTCCCACTTGGGGCAACTATACATTCGAGGGCTGGTGGACAACCGAGGATTATCAGGAAGGCACCGAGGTTTTCAACGCAACGACAAAGCTGAAACCGGAGTTTGATCGTGACGGGATAACGGTTGAGACCGTCAACCCTGAAACCAGACGACTGAGATTGACCGATAATGCTACGCTCTATGCCAAGTGGAGCGCGGAACAGTCCATACCCTGGAAGATCATCATCTGGAAGCAGAAGACGACGGACATGGCTGACGCGACGGACAAGACCTATGATTTTGTGGCGAGCATTGAAAAGACCGCCGCTCTCGGAACAACCGTTTCCGTGGAAAAAGTATACAAGACCGTCAGCGGCCTTGTAAGCGAAAACATCACAGGGATAGACGAGTACAGCTATGAATTCGGCCGATGCGACGGCCCGACGCCTGTCAATGACAAAGGCTATACGGTGCTGAACGTTTACTATAACAGGCGTGCTGGAGCGACCGATCCAACTCCTTCGACAGAAGGATATAGTCTGAGATTCCTGGATTCCATGGAACCCATGGAGGGCGTGACATGGACGGGCAACAACCTGCCGATCGAATATGACGGGAATGGCGGTCGGAGTAAGGTGCAGTATAATGCCTCGATCAAGAAACTTGTGCCTGACGACCCCAGCCCGGCCATCAAGGGTTATTCCGGGCAGGAAGTGTTCACCTTCAGCGGCTGGTACGCGGACAGCATCTGCTCCACAAAGGTGTTCTTCGATCAGGAATCTTACAATCAATATCAATACAGCAAAGTGCTCTATGAGACCATGCCCTGTGAGGATCTGACCATCTATGCCGGTTGGAGCGCGGCGGAATGGTATATCGTTCAGATCGATCCCAATTATGGTGCTTTCAACGGCACCGGCGGCACGTGGTTCTGGGAGACGTTCGACGGCGAGCAGGTGCGGGAGTATACCCAGGTGACCCGCGACTACGTGAAGTCCAGCTCGGGCCAGACCTACTACGCGAAGCGCGACAGGGCCTATTATGGCTATTCCGGCAACGAGTATGATCCCAACGAACCGGAGGATCGCAACGCATACTATACCAACGTTCCCGGAGAGGCTACCGAGGATACCACCTTCGAGTATTCCCCCGGAACCTACACCTATGTCGGCTGGTACGAGGTGAACGCCGACGGTACGGAAACCCCCTATGATTTCAGCCGTCGCGTGGACCATGATCTGAGTATCAGGTTGCATTGGAAGAAGGCCGGCGTCTATTACCTTGAATACGACGCGGGAGAGGGCTTGTTGGACAACGGCAGGGCGAAAGAGCGGAGCGAGCAGACCTATTCCGACTGCTCCAGCATCACGCTGACCCGCACGGCCATACCGGGTTCGAATCAGGTCGGCTCCACATTCGTGGGGTGGAGGAAGAAGAACTCCGACGACGGCCGCATCTATAAACCCGGCTCGGTCTTTACGCTGAGCTCCGACGACGCGGTGCTCGTCGGCGGCAAGGAAGTCGTCACCCTGGTTGCCGTATACAAGGCTCCGCTGGAGACGACGAGCATCACCTATGACGCCAACGGCGGTACGGTGAACGATGGCGCCGACTTTGGTGAAGACGACGAGCACACCCCGTTGCAAGGAACGGTTGCGGAGGATCGGAAGACGGCCACCGTCAGCGGGCTGGCTGATCGCGCCAGGATTATCCTGAGCAGCGGCGAGGGGTTCACCTTTGCGCAGGGCGTCCGGCTGGTGGGCTGGAGGGACGAGGCGAAAAAGCGCCATGTTCCGGGCAGCAGCTATACGGTGAGCACTTCCAAGTCCACGCCCACGACATTCAAGGCCATCTGGCAGACCAATGTGGCCTATCATCTGAACGACGCGGACGGGAAAGAAGATTGGGGCGGTTTCGCGCAACTGCCTTCGACGACCTACTATTACAATCACAGCGATAAAACCTACAACCGGGTCGCGTATATCGGCGATACCGTGAGCGAGCCTGCCGCCGCGCCGACTTATCGGGATGACGAGAAGCTGTTCCGATATTGGGCGACCCGCAGCGGCGATCCGGGCAGCTATAACTATGAGGAATACGATTTTGCGCAGCCGGTTGCGGGTGCGCTGGATCTGTATGCCTGTTGGGGTGATCCGGAGGTCGTTCGCATTCACGCCGTGGACGCCTCCGCAGAAGCGCTGGCGGAACACACCGACTGGACGGTAGAAAACGTCGTAGTTATTTCGGAGCCCGCAGGGAAGGGTATCCAGGTCAAGACGACGCCGACTGCATTGAGCGCGAACAGCCATGTCAAGCCGGGTGATGCCTATGCCTTCGCCTTCATCGCGGTATCCAAGTCCCTTTCCGCCGTTTCCGAGAACAAGGCGGTCACCGGGATCCGGTACAACGGCGTGAAGAAGTGCGTCGAAGTGCTATATGCCGGAGAAACCGACTACAGGCCCTTGAAGGACGGCGAGGAGCTCTACTTCGTATACTATCAGAAGAAACAGGCGAATATCGGCTACGACAGCATGAACCAACAGGGCGGCCTTACCGTTATTAATGGTATTCCTTCATCCGCGCCTCGAGCAACGGATCTCGACTATACCGGCGGGGGATATGCGGTTTATGACATGGCGGAGAAGATCACGGCCCCGCTGGCGTGGGTGAATGGTGATCCCGTTACCTATCCGTACTATGCCTTCGCTCTGGGCGCGGAAGACGTGACGAACGCTTCCAAACTGACGCTGATATCTTCCATATCGAACGACGACGAGAACCGTCCGGTGCTGGCCCTGCGCAACACCTGGCGCGGCTTTGAGTATACCACGACCTTTACCGCCCAGGCGGGGTCGGATCAGAAGATCTGGACGAACTGGAAACGCTGTGGCTATAATGTGCAGCTCTATGTGTTGTACTATGATAAACGTCCTACCGTGGTTACGTTCAACGTAAAAACGGTCGGACTGCAGGCGGATGTCACCGGCCAGGCGTTTAATTTCAACTACGTCATTACGGATATCGTGAATGGCGAGGAAAGCGCTAAATACGATTACCATGCGGAAACGGATGATTACATCACCCTTCACAACGGAGAATCGTATTCCACGGTCCTGTTTACCTCCGGGGATTCCTTGACCCAGAGAGTGACAATCTCCCAGAACACTGTCGATGACTTTACAGTTGCCGTCAACGGTGAACCCCAGCATCCCGCTGAAGGCGAAACATCCGTTTCCTGGTCCGTGACGCCCGATGAAACGACCATCGGCAGCACGGTGGAGGTCACCTTTACCAACACCCGCGCGTCCATCCCGGTGGAGGCACATGTGGCGTTGGTGGAGGATAGCGGCGTTATCTGCAGGGACAGTAAGAGGAGCAGAACGCCGGCCGACACTCGTTTCAATCTCCGTCTCGGGCAGAGCGCGACGCTGTTGACCGCGCTGCCGGCCACAGGCGGCGAGCGGACCGTGGGCGTAGGCGATGAGCAGACGACGGAGCCTTACGACGGACTGTTCGTCGACAACACGGATACCTACGCCTTCGGCGTGATCCTGTATGCTCCCGCCGCGGAAGAGGGGCATGCAATCATCGTCCGCGAGATGGGCTTCACAAAGGTCGCCTATCTGCCGGTTGCGGAAGGCAGCAATATCTACGAGCTGGTGCTGCAGGACGACCAGGAGAATAAGCTGGCCAATCTGGATGACAACCAGATCTATTACCTCTATTATCCCAAGCCCGTGATCAAGTATGTCAAAGCGGTTGAGAAAGAGGGAGAAGCGAAATATACCCTTGAGCCTGTGATAGGCCTGGAGCAGAACACGGAAACCGGTGAACTTGAGGCTGCGGACGACAGGCTCACCTATAGCCTTGCGTCAATCAGCGTTAACGGCAAACCTGTCACGCAGAACCAACGGCTTGAGCTGCCCAAGGAGGGTCTCACCATCAGCCAGAGCGGGAACAACTTCCGCATGCCGCCGGTCATGGACGACGGTTCGACCCTGGCTGAGCGTTACCTGACCTACAGCTATCTCCTGGCGGGCGACGCGGACATGACAGAGATCAGCGAAGAGGATCTTGCCGTGGGCGAAGGCCTGACCCTGCGGCTGAAGATTCTCAATTACACCTTGGAATACAGCTATAACGGCAAGGATTGGGCGCCCATGAGCATTGCCGAAGGCAAGTGCCCCACCATCTATGCCATTTATGCCGAGCGCGGCTACGATCTGCTGATCACCAAGACGGTGAATGTGGCCCAAAGCGGCGAGAACCCGATTTTTACCGGGAAGTACTTCACCATTACCATTGCTTCCGACAAGATCAAGGCCAAACCGGAAACCGAGGGCGAGGAAGGCGAGGTTGAATTCATCCCTGCCAATCCCGAGGTGGAGGGCAGCAAGAACGAGCTCAGGCTTAAGGTCAAGGACGGCAGCAGGGTGAAGCTGATTGGCATGGCCAAGGGCGAGTATTCCATCACGGAAGGCGAGAAAGAAAACTATGTGCTTACAGCGCAGGCGGGTGCGATCGTGGGCGGCACGATGAGCAACATCACGCTTCCCGACCAACCGTTGACGCTGGACACCGAGAAGTGTGTGAAGCTGGTCAACACACCCAAGGCGATCTGCAAGATCCATAATACAGTTTTCTATACGCTCAAGGACGCTGTGGAGTACGCGGCGGAGATGCCCGATCGCACGGCGACGATTGAGATGCTGACCGATTACACCATGCCGTTGCTGGACGCCGTCGATATTCCCGCCGGATATAATATCACGATCGCGACCAGTACGGACATCAACGGGGAGCAAATCAGTGACCCGTGGGAGATTAAACGTGACACGGATATGGCGGATGTGCCGTTGTTTGACAACAAGGGCACGCTGACCTTCGCCCATATCATAATCGACGGCGCGTCGATCAATGCCACGGCTCCGATGATTCGCAGCGCCGGGAAGCTGACGGTTAACGAATCGGCGACGTTGAGAAACGCAATCAACGCCAATAACGGCGGTGCGATCTATGCCACCGCGGGCGATATCGTAATCCAGGGCAACATTCAGGACAACAAAGCGGCGAACGGCGGCGCGATCTACTGCGCCGGTGACGGGAATATCACCGTATCAGACAGCGGACGCATCGCAAACAACATCGCCAGCAGTGGTAATGGCGGCGCGATTTACTATGCCGGGAATGGCGAGATTAACCTGTCCGGCCAGGGAGGGATAGCAGAGAATACGGCCAACCAAGGCAACGGCGGCGCGATCTATGCCCAGAACGGTACGATCAATATCAGTCAAAGAATAACCATCGAAAAGAATACGGCGAAGAACGGTGGCGCGATCTATACCCCGAGCGGTTCGGTTACAGTTAATCCCATGAATGAGAATAACGCGCCCACGATCAAAGGGAACTATGCAACGAATAACGGTGGCGCTTTCTGGATTGGTACAGGAACGCTTGCGGTTTTCGGCGGTACGTTCCAAGGCAATGGCAAGAAAGCAAACAGTTATACCCAGAAGGGTGGCGCGATCTACGTCGATTCCGGCACGCTGACCCTGTCCAACACGATCACGACGTCCTCCGACGACGTATCCGGCGGCGATGGCGAGCCCCCGACCACCACGGAGCTGGTTGCAAAGCCGATCATTACCGGGAACTTTGCCGATAATGGCGCAGCAATCTTCGTCAACAACGGCAACGCGACGTTCACCGGCGGTGAAGTCAAACAAAATACCGTCAACGGCAGCGGGACCATTGCTACCGGTGGCGCGGTTGGCGTGGGTGGAACCAGCGTAAGGCTGTATTTCTCCGACGCGGCTCAGGTCACCGGGAATAAGTACGGCAGTGGCAATAACGCGCTGGACTGCAATGTCTTCCTGGACCAGGATACCGACTCGGTGATCAACACCAGCGGATTGACGAAGGAACAGGGCAAGGTTGGCATCTACGTTCCCAACAAGTTTAAAGAGGGAAAAGAATACCTGTACAAGAACCGCGGCGGTGTCGGCGGCCTGTTCGGCGTATACACGGAGAACGATGCTGATGTAAGCGGCTTCAGCAATGACCGCTGGGAAAACCTGTATGCCCTTAAGAACGAAACGACGCGAAAGATTTTCTGGACAGCTCCGATTTTAATCGCTGTCCGCTACCTCAAGTCATTCAGCACAGCGTTCCCGGACGGTGGCAGTGATCATAATCCGACGCTGTTCTACCCGACGGGCGAGGAGATGGCTTTCTCCGCAGTTGCGGAGGCGGTGCGCGGAAATCTGGCGGCTTCTGCGATCTACGCGACGACGCTGAGGCTGAATAGACTCCCGACGGAAGCAGATTGGCGTAAGCCGCAAAACCCCTACGAGGATTACCTGACCAAGCTGGTCTGGCGGGATAACATGTGGCAGGTACAAAAGCGCGACGGCACGGTGATCCCCCTTGTAGAAAAAGAAGAACAGGATGATGGTTCGTTTGTCGATTTGGAGACGATGCTGGTCGTGTACTTTGCCGATCCTGCCTTCGTTTCCATCGAAAACAACACGGAATATCCCCTTGACATCACCGAGATAAAGGTGAAGATGCCGGGGAAGAATAACGAGACCAGCGTCATGAACAGCGCAACTGTTGTGGGCTGCGGCCTGGTCTTCGCGCGGGACGCCGTCATCCAGCCGGATCTGCTGCCGGTTGAAATGAGTGATGACAAGCTGACTCTGGCGGCAAAAGGCGGGTCCATCAGCGTGTTGATCCCGGGCGGACAAAATATAGATTTCACCCTGAAGGGCAGCGTTGTGGGCATGCCCGCAACCGAGACGGTCAACCTGCGCATGAACGGGACAGACTCCAAGGTTGGGACGAGCTTTGATGAGAAGGGAAAAACGAAGAACAACACAGATACCTACGAAATCATCTTCGGCGGCGATAAGTATATCTGCAAGATCTGGGCCCCGAATCGGTTCGATACGCAAGGAGAAGCGGAAGCGTATTGCAGTGAACAGGCTTTGAATAGCAACTTGATCGTTCAGGATGGCAACAAGTATGTCGTGCGGACCAATACGCTCTATGCCAATGGAGCGGAAGCTAAGGCTGCCGCGAAGACAAACTGTGCGACAAATTACGGCCTGGACTGCAGTGGGGAAGCAGACGTGTGTAAGGTCGGGGAGCAATGGGCCGTCATATCGAGGCGTGAGGTGCCGTTCTCTACCATGAGAGGCGCTGTGTACTTCGCAAAAGAGAATCAACTCCGCGACGTTACCATTGAAATGATCGTGGACTACCTGATGCCGGGCTCGGATGTGGTGAAAATCACCGATAGAGAAGCTTTCGCGACGGCTGCGGCTGAAGCTTCGCCTAAAGACGTTCCTTATATCGCAGTCGATGGCATAGAGAAGATCACCTTCACCACCGCGACAAAGGGCCGATACAAGTACGAAGGAACGGGCAGAGCGTCCATCAGCCGCGGCAACGGAAATACGAAGGATCCCGTGATCACGGTCAACATCGCGAGCAAGGATGCGAATGATTTCGCGAATGTCGTGATCCGAAACCTGGATTTCGACGGCAAGGCGTTAACGGGTACATGCGACGGCGGCGCGCTGAAAACCAAAAACTGCAAGGTTGACATTGAGAATGCCAACTTCAAGAGCTTTATCTCCAAGAACGGCGGTGCGATTTTCATCGCTTATGGCGATGATAAGAAAATAAGTACCGTGAATTATTACTATTTCGATGATTACACTGGAATTAATGATAATGACACCGTCAATCTGAATCTCAAAGTCAAGAACGCTAATTTCACGAGCTGTAAATCCGAGACAAATGACGGCAGGGCTGGCGGCGGTGCGATCTGGATGAACGGAAAGAAAATGGAGCTGGAGGATTGCAGCTTTACCGGCTGTTCAGCAACAGACCAGGGCGGCGCGGTATTCCACAGAATCGAGTCTCAAGAAAAAGACAACTATAAGCCCTATCCGTATTGCGCCCAGACCAAAACCGTCGTTAAAGGCACCTGTACCTTCACGTCATGTGAAGCCAACGCAGCAGGCGGCATCGAATCCGACGCGCATACCGTTGAGATCACCGGCAGTACGTTTACGCAGTGCAAGGCATTGAAGCGTGGCGGCGGTGGCATTAACGTGTACATCCATGACTCTGCTGACAGCGAGCTACCGACGCAGGCGACATTTACAGATTGCACTTTCATCGGCTGCACGGCGATGAGGGACGGCGGCGGACTGTGTTGCGCGACACTCCATACCACCCTGAACAACTGCACCTTCCGCGATTGCAAGGCTACGGGAAAAGCCTCCTCTAACGAAAACACCAGGGGCGGCGGCGTCTACTTCAAGAACACAAAAGCGGTTGACGCTTATGTATACGGGTGTACGTTTGAGCGCTGCTTGGTCACCAATGAGACAATTCAAGCTACTGACAAGGAGAAGGGAAAAGGGTATGAAGGCGGTGCCATTGCCTGCAATGCCGCAAAGCTGACCATCGACAAATACGGGAATAAAAAGACAAAGATCCAGGGCTGTACCTCTATATCCAACGGCGGCGCCATTTATAAGCAAGGAAACGGCGCGACGGAGATCAGCGATACTGAGATCGAGGGCTGCATTGCGGCCTATTGCGGCGGCGGCTTCTACACGACTGCAGGGACCACCGTGACGTTTACCAACAGCAGCATCCGCAGTTGCAAGGCGAACGTGCTGGCCGGCCCTAAGGATAACAATTGGGGCGGCGGTGGAATCTATTATGCCGTAAGCAACAAGCTGACCCTGATCGGCACCACCGTACAGGGCAACAGCGCGCTCACCCAGAACAGTTACGGCGGCGGTGTGTACGCCAAAAAGGATCTGGAGATACAGAATTCGTACATCCGGAACAACAGTCTGCCGGAAGCGGTGGCGGAACATGGGGCAGGCGTCTATATTGGCGATGCAGGGACTCTGACGATCGGCGATGCCCATAAGGCTGAGGACGTCAATTACTGCGACAATTCCGAGATCAAGGGCAACGTGGCTTCCGGAAACCAGGTGTCCAACCTGAGATTGCCGGAGGATACCAGTGGCCAGAATAAGAATTGTGTCAAGGTCAACTGCAATCTGGGGCCGAAGGAGAACGAAGGCGGCGTGATCGGCGTCGTCAACGCCAAGGTTGTGGGTACGCAATTCGGCCAGTCGCCCTTTTCCAAATCAGGAACGGAAGGCTGGAGACCAACGGGTCTGGGGGACCAGGACGCCGTGTTCCAGTCGGACAACAGCAATTTGCACGGCATCATTGACCGAAGCGTTTCCAACAACCAGAAGATCATCTGGGGCGGTCCGCCCATCTGCAAGCTGACGGACGACGCAGGGCGCGATCTGTACTTCTCGGTCGGCAACCCGGCAATCTTTGACAGACTGGACACCGAAGGCAGCGGCCAGGTGAGCAGTCCGTTCAACCTGTTCCGCGGTACCACCATGATGAAGCTGCAATACAAGGATGGAACACAGTATTCCGGCAATAAGTATTGCCTGAAGATGCTGGTGGAGAGCTATGAGCTTTCCGAGCCTGTCAACGTATACTTCGGGAGCAATATCGAGGTTACCTTCACGACGGCGGGAAAGACCGACAACGACGCGGATTATCCTTACGGGGGAACCCCGGAGCGCGACGGCACCTGCCGCGCGATGCTGACAAGCGCGGGCGATCATTCGCTGCTGGTGATGAACCAAGGGAATTTGGTTCTGAAGAGCATCATACTGGATGGAAAAAGCCACGCCGCGCCCGTCGTTCAGGTTAATGGCGGCAAACTGGAGCTGGGGACCAAAGCCATTTTGCAGAACGCGAAAAACAACGGTGAAATCGGCAATGGCGGCGGCGCGTATATTAACGGCGGCGAGTTCCAGATCCGTTTCGGCACGGTTCGTAACTGCATCGCGAAAAACGGCGGCGGCGTTTATGTCAATGACGGCAAGTTCACCTTCTCGGAAGGCGGCAGTATTACACGCTGTGAGGCAATAGCAGACGGCGGCGGCGTTTATGTCAATGGCGGCGAGTTCTTGATGGACGGCGGTATCATTGGCTATTCCGCCATCTCCAGCGACAACCGGAATAAAGCGGTACGCGGCGGCGGCGTGTTTGTCGCAGATGGAAAGACAATGACCATGGCCGGCGGCACGATCCGTAACAACTACGCCACTAATCAAGGCGGCGGCATCGCGGTGGGCGGCAACAGTGCGGAGCTGTATTTCTCCGGCTACGTGCAGGTGACCGGCAATACCTGCCAGGCCAGCAAGCTGGGCGACAAGACCTGCAATGTGGAGCTGAATTATAGCGCCAATGACATCATCCACACCGGTCCCGAGGCCGCGCTGGCCTCCAGGGCCAATATCGGCGTGTATGTAACCGGTGAAGATGAAAACGACCCGCCGTTCTCTACACATGGACAGGAAGGTCAGGTCTTTGGTACGTTTACAAAAACCAACCAGGTCAACACGCTGTATTGCTTCACGAACGACAGGAACTTCCTGAAGGGCGGATTGGTAGTGGGCCAGGATGTGACCAGCAGCCATGATATTCACTGGATCAAGATCTTCAAGCTGCTGATCGAAAACCAGGTTGAGGTGAGCGAGAACGCGGAAGGCGACGCAAAAATCGCGGAGCATGCAAAGTTTGGGTTTACCGTAAAGCTGGATAACGGCGATACTACCAGTCAGGTCAGGGTGAAGAACATCTATGATGATATCCGGCAAGAAGGCGCGGATGGCCGGTATGGAGCCATTCCGTTCAACCGTATAAACAATGGTGAAACAGAAATCACAGCTACATTTGAACTCTCTTCGAATGAGGCGATATCTGCACAGAATCTGCCTGCGGGATTGAGATACTGGGTTGAGGAAACGGGAGACAGTCGTTTCGAGATCGTTCCGGTCAATACGAGAACCGGCTACATCGGCGAGATGACGGAGTACACCGAGGATCCGTATACAGCGCGGCTGGTGTTTAAAAACATCCTGCCGGTCTGCAAGATTACGGATTCGGAAGGCGTCATGCTGTATCAGGAGCATGAGGTAAGGAGTGGGAATAGCAGTAAAAGTGTATACAGTCCCGCGGTCTTTACCGAGCTGACAGGGGATAATGGCGCGTTCAAAGCGTTGGAAGGGCGTTTCTACTACGATAGCCACTCACTGATGAAGGAGGAAGACAAGGGAAAGGGCCTGCAGATCCAGATGCTGGTGACGAATTACACCCTGAAGGAATGGCTCACCGTGCCTGAGGGTGTGAAGCTAACGCTGACCACGGCCAGCAGTTCGGCGGGCAAGCATCCCTACAGGGGGACTGGGAACACTGCCAGCATCACGCGCGCCTATAACAACAATCCCATGCTTGTGAACTACGGCGATCTGACGCTCAAGAACATTACACTGGACGGCGCGAAGATCAATACCTTCTATGCCTCGCAGGATGGCGGCATCGTAAAGGTGAATGGCACAGGCGCGCTGACCGTCGATGAAGGCGCGACACTGCAGAATTCCCGGACGACTGCCAACGGCGGCGCGGTATATCTGGCGAATGGCGCGAGTATGACCGTGAACGGCGGTAGTCTTACCGGAAACAACGCAATGCTTGGCGGCGCGGTGTACGCGGTGTCCGGCGCAAGCATGACCTTCACCAGGGGCTCCATCGAAAAGAACCTGTGCAGTACCAATGGCGCGGGCGTCTATCTCGAGCAAGGCGCGGAGTTGAGACTCTCCGGCAGCCCGAACTTTGGCGACACGGGCATCAGCCAGGGAAGCATCCGGAACACCAATGGCAACATGCTGAGGGATAACAAAACATACTTGGCTACGAACGGCCGCATGAATTATACCGAGATGCGTCAAGACATCTTTATCGCGGGATATGAGGATGCGTACGCAGATTCCCTGGTGATAACCGGCGATTTCGACGATTCCGTTAAGGCCGGCAGCATATGGGTGTGGGCGGAAAAGGAAGGGCATTACAAAGCTGAGAAACAGTTTGCGAAGGTTGACGATTCTGCCACCGTCCAGGACAGCACGCTTCTGGCTTTCCGAAATGCCAGGGTCGATGAGCATACAGACGCGAACAAGACCGGCAGTTATCTGCACGGCGAAAGTGATGGCGGGAAGAACGTCAGATGGAACAGTCTCGCGGTCTGTAAGCTGACTGATGCGAATGATATCATATTGTATCAGCGCGACGATTCCAATATGCTCATCCCGGCGGTGTATTCCACTGTCAAGGAAGGCTTCCAGGCGGCAATCGGCGATTTGTACAAGAAAGACGGTCAAAAATATGAAGGAAACGCGCTGAAGCTGAAGCTGCTGGTGGACTATACGCTGACGGAAGAGGACAAGAACATTGCGAGCAGCGACGTGAACCTGACCTTCACCACGGCAGAGATAAAGACTGAATTGAGCCAGCAGGAAACCCAGGAAATGGCAGGAAACGGAGATACGTACTTCTATAATTCCGATAATTCCAGCAGTAAGATCGCGACCCTCTCCCGGGGGAACGACGACGATCTCGGCGCGAGCATGATTATCGTCAACAGCGGGAGCCTGACACTGACGAATATCACGCTGGACGGCAAAAACAAGCAGACCAGCGCCAAGGGCGGCATCGTCAGCGTCGCCAACGGTGCGGCCCTGACCATAGAGACCGGCGCGACGCTGCAAAACGCCAGCACGACGGGCGATGGCGGCGCGGTCTACGTGGCGGCGGGCGGCATCGCCACGGTGTCCGGCGGTACCCTCGATGGGAACAGTGCTGCCAATGGCGCGGGCATCTACCTCTCCGCAAACGGCAAGCTGTACCTCTCCGGCAATCCCAGCTTTGGCGGCGCGGGCATGAACGCTGATGAGAGCATTAATCCGTCCGCGGGCAACCACAGCACATCGGCGCTGTCGGCCGGTGCAAAGAACGGCGGGAAGAATTACACCCTCGCCCGCCAGGACATCTTCCTTGAAGGCACGGGAGCCCCGCTGAATTCTCTCGTGATTTCCGGCGCGCTTACCGATCCCGACGACAATACGAAGGCAATGCCCAACGGTTCCATCTGGGTATGGGCGAGCGGCGATAATGAGGATGTGAACCACTACATGCCGCTCAAGCAGTTCGCGGTGCTGTCGGATGACTTTACCGGCGAAGTGAGCGAAGCCACCTACAAGGCCTTCCGCAATGCGAGGCCCGATTCCGATACGAACTGGAGCGGAGAGTACCTGACGGGCCAGGCGGGCGAGGACATCGAAGTCGGAGAAGGAGACGCGAAGGTGACCTATCGCTGCGTCTACTGGACCGGCGGGTTCGACTTTGCTTTCCGCAAGATCAGCAGCGAAGGAACCGCCTTGGATGGCGCAACCTTCACGCTGTACGCAGCCGAAAAGGACAGCGAGGATGAAACCGTGCTCGTCAAGGGCGATGCAGTCAACCAGCCTGTCGCCTCCGAAGAGATTGCCGAAACGGCTCCCAAGAGCATCAAGGTGAAGACCGTCAGCGGCGAGACTGAAACCGTCGCGAGTCAGACCCTCTATGGCGATGGCCTGGTCGTGTTCGAAAAGGTTTCGCCGGGAACCTACTTCCTGGAGGAAACGGTATTCCCGAAGATAGATGGCTTGGACTACCTGCCCGTGAAGGATGATATCCAGTATAAAGTCGACCTGGCGGGCGACGGCACCTATACCATCTCCCAAAAGGACGATGCCGAGGCGACGTGGGTCCCGGTGTCGAACACAACGCTGACGATGGGCGATGATACCGTGCAGATCCCGACGATCCTGAACCTCTCCCCGAAGAAGCGCAAGGTGATCCTGCGGAAGGTGAACAGCAGCAATGTGCCGCTAAGCGGTATGCGGTTCAAGATCTATCGTGCGGACGGCAGCGAAGTGGTGACGACGGACCGAAACGACGACGGCTATTATGTGTCCGGCGATTCCGGCGTCTACTTCATTGGCACGCTGAATGACGGCACGTATACTCTTGTGGAGCTCGACGCATCCGATGCGGAGCATACCTTCACCCTGGTCGTGGGCGACACGATGGTGAGGAGTTTGACGGAAGTGTCGCCTGGAGCGGGTGAATGATGCGCGACGGAGTTTTGCATCACCGGCACAGCGAGGAGGGGATGGGCGAGATGAGCATATTGAAGAAGAAGGTGGCGTCGCGGCGAGGCGCGTCCATCACCTTCGCGCTGCTGCTGTTCCTGGTGTGCGCGGTGGTGAGCTCGGTGGTCATCGTCGCCGGCACCGCCGCCGCCGGCCGCATGAGCCGTATGGCCGAAATGGACCAACGGTACTACGCCGTCACCTCGGCGGCGGAGCTGCTGTGCGAGGACATCGCGGGCGAGGACATCGCGGGGAAGACGGCCACGGTCGAAGTCACGACCACCACACAGGTTGCCGAAGGCGCGACGCCGACTGTGTCAGAGCCGACAATACCGACTGATAAATCTTCAGGCAGCGCGTTGGCGGACGATGCTGCGGTGCAGCTCATCACCCTGCGAGGGAAAACGGAAGAGCTCGCGTCGACGTCGGTCGTCAAAACCTACAACCTGGCGACGAGCGTAACGGGCGACCCTCTGAAGTGCACGGTCACGGAAACCATCAATAAAGACGGCACGCTGGTGCTGAACATCAAAAACCAAGGCGCAGCCGGCAAGGATATCTATGAATTGGCGGTTACGTTCTATGCCGAGGTGACGGCAAGCGAAACCGAGACAACGACCCCCGCGGAGACGGAGGGGGACCCGGATAACAACATAAAGACGGCCACATCGGTGGTGACCTGGAAACTGTATCGCGTAAAGAGGGTGAATGCCTATGAAGCAAGCTGACAGGCGCGCGATGCGCATGGTGAAGCGCAGGGCGGTCGCGAAGCTCCGCAGCCGGATCGGCGAATCCATCGGCGAGACGCTGGTGTCGTTGCTGATTTCCGCCCTCGCGCTGACGATGCTCGCCGGGGCGATTACCGCCGCGACCCGGGTAATCACGCAGAGCAAGACCAAGATGTCGGAATACTACGCAGGCGACAGCGCTATGGCGGCGCACAGCGGAGGAGCAACCATCAGCGTCACCCTGACTACTGGTACAGACACGGTGACCCTTTCGGCGCAGAGCTACCAGAACAGCTCCAGTATTGGAACGGTCGCATACGGTCCGGCACCGTCATCAGGAGATTGAAACCTATGAAACTGAAACGAAAATGCGGGAACCGCGCGGGCTTTACGCTGGCGGAGACGTTGCTGGCGGTCCTGATACTGTTGCTGGTTTCGGTGATCGTGGCGACCGGCATTCCCGTGGCGAAAAATGCCTACGAAAAGGTGGTTCTCGGCGCGAATGCCCAGGTACTGCTGTCCACGACCATCTCTGCGCTGCGCGACGAGCTGGGGTTCGCCAGGAATCCGGTTGTTGAAGCGGATAGCGTCACGATTACCTATTACAACGCCGAAACGGGGATCAAATCGCAGATCGCCAAGGACGGCGATGGGAAAATCGTCTTGAAGCGCGCAAAGGGAACGATGGCAACCATGGATCCGCGCCCGCTGGTTTCCGACGCCGCGGCGACGGGCGACCTGTACGCCACTTATACCGGCGTAGCGTACTCAGGAGGCTGTGTGCAGTTTACAGGCTTGAGAGTGTGCAGAAAGGATTCGGATGTGGACTTGACGGGGCTGAGCAGCACCGTGCAAATTCGCGTGTTCGCGCCGAACGTTGTTTCGGCGGGACTGATTTACGAAATGACAACGACGGCTCCGGCGTCGGCGGATCCGGGGACAACAGACCCTGGATCGGAAACGCCCGCGGGTGGGGAGTAAGGCGGTGAAGACAGTGCGGATGAAACGGAGAAACCTTGGCTTTACCATGGCCGAGATGCTGATCGTCATGGCGATCATCGCGGTGCTGGGCGGCGTGACATTTGTCGCGGTGTCGCAGTACCAGCGCTCCATGGCACAGGTGGAGCGGGATGCGATTGCAAAGGAGATATTCGTCGCGGCGCAGAACCACTTGACGGTCGCGGAAAGCCAGGGATATCTGGGTATAACGGGGGATACCGCGTTTGGCACGGCGGACAGCACGGAAGCTTATGCAGGCAGAGGCGTGTATTATTTCATCTATAATACAAATGCCTTCAGCGATGAAACCCCGACCGCCCTCGACCTCATGCTGCCCTTCGGCTCCATCGACGAGACGGTTCGCCTGGGCGGGCGGTATGCCATTCGCTACCAGCGCAGCCCTGCAAGGGTGCTGGACGTATTCTATTGCACAGCCGGCGGCACGAAGTTCGGCGCCAATCTGACCAATGCTGTGCTCGAAGAGGGCGGCAGCGATAAAAAGGATCACCGCAAGAAGTGCGACCATTTTGGAGGCGCTGTGATCGGCTGGTACGGCGGCTCGGGCGCGGAAGAGCCCATTGTCAAACTGGATGCGCCCACCATGGTGGTCAACAACGCGGAACGGCTGACCGTGACGGTGACGGTGCCCAGCGGCCAAGCGGAGGGGACCAGCTTCAAGCTGCTGCTCCACGGCGAGACCAGCGGAGCGAACCGTTCGTTCGATTTGCCGGGTACCGACACGACCCGTGTGAAGGGAACAGGCTCGGAGTATACCATCATACTCGACGATATTACGACCTCCGGGCTGCACTTTGCAGAGTTGAGTCCCGACAGTGCCGGCGTAGGCACGCTGGCGACCGAATTCATCCCCGGCGAGAACATCACCGTACAGGCGATCACCTATAACAACAGTGTTCTCTCTGAGCTTCCTTTCACCCCGCCGCAGACGACCAACAGCCTGTTCGCCGATGGGACGCAGGTGGATTTGGACGCACGATCCATCACTGGAAAGATCGACAATTTCCGGCATCTTGAAAACCTGGGGAAAAACGTTTCAGATGTGGGCAGCAACCCGAATGAAGCATCCAAGAGTATAATAAGCATCAGCGCGGAACAGACGCAGGACTTGGATTGGACTGGATTCAAACAGGCGATTGATTCAACCTGGAAACCGGGCAGCAGCGAGACGGTTTCGGTATTCAATAATAGTGAAACCGCGGCTTCAACGACGGCGGGCAGTTATGTGCCCATCGAGGGAGACCTTGCGCTTACTTACGATGGCGTGGGTCACGGCATTGCGAATGTTCTGGTGAACACCGACGGCGCGGCGGGATTGTTTGGCGCGCCGATGGCGGCGCTGACGGTGTCCAACCTGGAGCTGCTGGATTTCTCCGTCACCAGCACGGGAGGTAATGCCGGCGCGCTGGCCGGTACGCTGCCCGCCGAATCGGTGGTGTCGAATGTCATCGCCTATAACTCCGGCGCCGATATGGGGGCGACGGTATCTTCCGACGGAGGCAGCGTCGGCGGCCTGATCGGTTCCATGGCCGATGGTTCGGTGCAGAAGTGCGCGGCGGCGCTGGTGGTGAGCAGCTCCGGCGGCGACGCGGGCGGCCTGATCGGCACGGCCACCACCGGCACGGTGACGGCCTGCTATGCCGGAGGACACACCGACAAAGGCGAGTATTATCAGCATGAGACGGACGGCAGTCGGAAAAAGGATGACGATGACAAAGACATTGGGATCTATAACGTAACGGCATCGACCAAGGCCGGCGGCCTGATCGGCGATGCCGGATCGGCGAGCGTCACCAACAGCTACTCTACCTGCTCCGTCAGCGGTGCGACGGCGGGCGGCTTTGTGGGGACGGGAACTGGCACGGTAACCAATTGTTACGCCACCGGGTTGGTGCAGGGCACGGGCGATTCGCCGGTGGTCGGCGCCTTTGCGGGAACGCTGACGGGGAATGCCAGCAATTGCCACTACTATGAGATCATCAACATGAACGCCGAGACCGCCGAGCCCATGAAAGCGGTCAGTACCGACACGGAAACAGATAAAAAGACGGGCATTTCTGCACTGGACGAAAGCGCTGCGTCGTACAACACCTTTGTTGGAAGCGAGTGGAAGGCTGCCAACCCCTACGATACAACTCTGATCGACAATTACGGCAATAAGTATTGTCTGCCTGCTGTCGAACAGCTCGGCGGAAGCGTCGCGGCAACCGACTTCGTCGCTACCCACCATGGCGACTGGCCGGCGCCGGAGGTGTTTGTAATCAACGAGTAGCGGATCGCATCCAAACGGGACAAACGGGACATGTCCAAATGAAGCGCTCCGAATGAGAGGCATCCGAACGGGATGCATCCGAGCGGGGCGCGTCCGGCGGGATATACGCGATTATTCAATTCCTGCGGCTCTGATGGCGACGGGCCATGCGCAAGCGCGAGCCGCAATCAATCGAGGCGATGACATTGGCGATATTTGGCAACAACGAGAAAAAACCGAAGAAGGGCGGCTACCTGCGCCTGGGCGACCTGCTGATCTCGGCGGGACTGATCACGGAGGAGCAGCTCCAGGAGGGCCTGCGGCTGCAGAAGGGCTCGGGCAAGCGCCTGGGCACCGTGCTCCAGGAAAACGGCTTCATCACCGAGAGCGAGCTCATCGAGGCCCTGCAGATGCAGCTGGGCATCGAGTTCATCGACCTGAGCAAGGTGAACATCCCCACGGAGCTGGTGCAGGTGGTGCCCAAGAACATCGCCAAGCAGTACCAGGTGGTGCCGGTGCGCATCGTGCGGGACGAGCTGTACATCGCGATGAGCGACCCGCTGAACTTCTACGCCATCGAGGAAGTGCGCAAGGTCGCCCGGCGCAAGGTGGTGCCCATGGTGGCCACCTCCAGCGCCGTGGAGCGCGCCATACAGGTGCTCTACGGCAACGAGGGCGCGGCCAAGGCCATCGAGGAGATGAAGCGCGAGGCCGCCATCACCGGCGAGACCACCGCCACGGTGGACTCCGCCTTCGCCGCGAACCAGGTGGGCGAGGAATCGGTCAGCCAGGCGCCGGCCATCCGACTGGTGAACGCCATCATCGAGCGCGCCGTCACCGAGCGGGCCAGCGACATCCACATGGAGCCGCGCGAGACGGAATTCTCGGTGCGCATGCGCATCGACGGCCTGCTGCGGGACATACTGACCGTGCCCAGGGAGCTGCAGGCCGCCGTGACCAGCCGCATCAAGGTCATGAGCGGGCTGGACATCACCGAGCGCCGCGTGCCGCAGGACGGCCGCTTCAACGTGAAGGTGCGCGACAAGGACATCGACCTGCGCGTTTCCACGCTGCCCACGGTGTACGGCGAAAAGATCGTGGCCCGACTGCTGGACAAGTCCGGCATGCGGCTGAGCCGGGACAACATCGGCCTCACCGGTGACGACATGGAAAAGTACGAGCGGCTGATCCGCATCAAAAACGGCGTGATCCTGGTGGTCGGCCCCACCGGCAGCGGCAAATCCACCACCATGTACACCATGATCGGGGACATGAACACCCGCGAGGTGAACCTGGTGACGCTGGAGGACCCCGTGGAATACAACATCGACGGCGTCAACCAGGTGCAGATCAACGAAAAGGTGGGCATGACCTTCGCCAGCGGCCTGCGCTCCATACTGCGCCAGGACCCGGACATCATCGCCATCGGCGAGATTCGAGACGGCGAGACGGCGGAGATCGCCATGCGCTCGGCCATCACCGGCCACGTGGTGCTCTCGACCATCCATACCAGCGACGCCCTGGGCACCGTGGAGCGCCTGATCGACATGGGCGTGGAGCCCTACCTGGTGGCCAGCGCGCTGAAGGGCGTGTTCTCGCAGCGCCTGGTGCGCCGCATCTGCCCCAACTGCCGCGAGCCCTACGAGCCCAGCGAGGAGGAGCAGGCGGAGCTCGGCCTCGAGCCGAAGCCGGGCCGCATCTTCTACCGCGGCAAGGGCTGCCCCGAGTGCTTCGATACCGGCTATCGCGGGCGAACCGCCGTGTTCGAGATCTTCCCTCTGACCATCCAGGTGCGCCGCCTGGTGGCCAAGGGCGCGGGCCGCGAGGCCATCGAGGCGCTGCTGAAGGCGCCCGGCAGCGGCTTCGTCTCCCTGAAGGACAACGCCATCCGCCTGGTGGAGGAGGGCAAGACCACGGGCGACGAGGTGCTGCGCGTGATTTACGAGGATATTTAGAAACAATTCAGAGTTGAGTAAAACGGAAGGATGGTTTCGCCATGAAGCGAGTCATGAAGTGGGTATATAAGCTTGTACTCTGCGGAGCCATTGGTTATCTGGGATATCGATATATAGGTGCGCTGGATCAATGGCTGACTGAACACGGCATATTGTTTTACCTTTGCCCCTATATTCTCTTGTTTGTTTATGTGGCTATTGGGTTTGCCTTCGCCCGTATTGACAGGGCGATTAAGTTTGGAAGAGAAGAGACAAAGCTAAAACTGATTCGTGGATCGCTCTGTGCGCTCTGCGGCTTACCTGTGGTTGTAAAGGGGATTGACGACTTTATCAAAGGCGTACACGGTCAGGGTTACGTTGGTTTCGCCTTCCTGTTGTTTATGTATATTGGATTTGCCGGAATGCTGTTCCTGATTGGCTTCGGTGATGATGAAAACATCTTTAAGTGATGGTTTTATGTCAAACCCTGTTGTCTGCGAAAACGGTGTTATGGAGGTTAAACGAGTATGATGACCATTGAGCAACTGGTCGTGAAGGCGCGACAGGACCATGCGTCGGACATTCACCTGATCTACGGGCTGCCGCCCAAGTACCGCAAGGACGGGCAGTTGGAGGACATGGACGACACGCCGCTGTCCTCCTCCGACTGCGTGGCCTATGCCCGCGAGCTCTCGGGCACTCCGGAGGCCTACGACATCTACCTGCGGACCGGCGAGCTGGACGCGGCGGAGACCTACGCGGGCAACCGCTGTCGTATCCATATCTTCCGCCAGCAGGGCCTGCCCTCGGTGGCGCTGCGCCTGTTGTCCGACCGCATCCCCGCGCTGGATACGCTGGGCCTGCCCCCGGCGGCGATGAAGCTGCCGGAGCTGCACAAGGGCATCGTGCTGGTCACCGGCGAGACCGGCAGCGGCAAGTCCACCACCCTGGCGGCGCTGCTGGATTACATCAACCACACCCGCAAGAGCCACATCGTCACGCTGGAGGACCCGGTGGAGTACGTCTACAAGCCCGACAAGTGCGCCATCAACCAGCGCGAGGTGGGCAAGGACACCATGAGCTTCGCCGCGGGCCTGCGCGCCTCCCTGCGCGAGGATCCGAACGTCATACTGATCGGTGAGATGCGCGACCACGAGACGATCGAGACCGCCATCACCGCCGCCGAGACCGGCCATCTGGTGTTCGGCACGCTGCACTCCGGCAGCGCCGCGGATTCGGTGGACCGCATCGTGCAGGTGTTCCCCGAGGGCATGCAGACGCAGATCCGCCTGCAGTTGTCCACCTGCCTGCAGGCCGTGATGACCCAGCAGTTGATCCCTAAAAAGGGCGGCGGCCGCGCGCTGGCGTGCGAGATGATGGTGGTCACCGACGCCATCCGCAACCTGATCCGAAACGGCAACACGCCGCAGATCGCAAACGCCGTCGCGACCAGCGCGGCCATCGGCGGCCAGACCATGGACCAGGCGCTGGTGCGGCTGGTGCGCTCCGGCCAGGTGACCAAGGACATGGCCCTGCGCTATGCCCACGAGCCGGACTACGTGAAGAAGAACGCGTAGCGCCGGGCGCATTCCGGTCCCGCGCGGGCGGGCCAATCCACGGTAGAAGGAGAGCGACAGGATGCCAACCTATAAGTATTCCGCCGTATCCAGGGACGGGAAAAAGGTCTCCGGCGTCATCGAGGGCTTCAACGAGCTGGACGCGGTAGCCAAGATCAAGGATTCCTATTCCATCGTCCTCAATATCAGCGAGGTCAAGGAGAAGGGCAAGGCCGCCCAGTTCCTCAGCCTCGACATCGGCGGGAACAAGCTGAATGACAAGGCGTTCACGCTGATGTGCAGCCAATTTTCCGTCATACTGCGCGCGGGCATTCCCATCGCGCGCACGGTGGAGCTGATCGCGGAGAAGATGACGGACAAGCCGCTCAAGCGCATCCTGGAGCAGGTCGCGAAGGACGTGGAGGCGGGCCGATCACTGTCCGTCAGCTTTGCCGAGCGCGGCAGGAAGATGCTGCCGGTCACCTTCCTGGAGACGATCCACGCGGGCGAGGAGGCCGGTACCCTGGACACGGCCTTCGATTCCGTCAGCAAGCACTACACCAAGCAGAGCAAGATGAAGGGCAAGGTCAAGGGCGCGATGATCTACCCGGCGTTCGTGTTCGTCGTCGCCATCATCGTGGTCATCGTGCTGATGGTCAAGGTCGTGCCCACGTTCACGGCCATCTTCGACAGCTACGAGGCCGAGCTGCCCCTCCCGACGCAGATCCTGATCGGCATGTCGAACTTCTTCCGGAAGTACGTGCTGGTCATCGTGGGCGTCATCGCGGGCGTCGTGCTGGCGTTCAAGCTCTACGGGAACACCGAGTCGGGGCGCATGAACCTGGCCAAGCTCCAGTTGAAGCTGCCGGTGCTGGGCAATATCAGCATATTGAACGGCGCCAGCCAGTTCGCCAACACCATGGCCATGATGCTGAACGCCGGCCTGCCGATGACCAAGGCCGTGACCATCACCAGCCGCGTGCTGGACAACTACTTCATCAGCCAGGAGGTCGGGAAGATCACCGGCAAGCTGGAGGAGGGCCACACGCTGGGGCGCAGCCTGCGCGACGCCGCGTGCCTGCCGGACATCCTGGTGGACATGACGGCGGTGGGCGAGGAGAGCGGCGAGCTGGCGAGCACGCTGAGCATGACCGCCGACTACTACGACACCGAGCTTGAGCAGGCGACGGCGGAGGCGCTGGCCAAGCTGGAACCGTCGATCCTGGTGTTCCTGGCGGGCTTTGCGGGCTTCATCGTCATCGCCATCTACATGGCCATGTTCGGAATGTATGCCGCGATGTAGAGGTGGAGTTGTTTGACGACCATGAGAGAGCATAGCGTGAAACTTCGGGAAAAGCGCGGCGGCGTGACCCGCGCGGCGGCGGTGCTGCTGGTGTTGATCGGCGTCATGCTGGTGCTGATCGCCATTCCCGGCTGGAAGGTCTACCGCTACCGCGCGGAAAAGACCGCGTGCGAGCAGGCGATGAAGTCCGCCCGGGACGGCCTGATCATCGAATACCTGGGCCGCTGGGATGCCGGATCGGTGCAGGAGGCCATGAAGACGCTGGACGAGGTGCTGCCGGAGCGGGCGAACATCTGCCCGGCGGGGGGCACCGTGTACCTGGTGCGCGGCGACAACGGCATCTTCGAGCCCGTCTGCGGCCTGCACGACTCCGACAAGGCGCGGCGCACGCGCTTGAACGCCTCCCGGGCCAAGGACCTGTTGACCGAGGCGCTGCGCGAGGCCCGGCGGGACAGCGAGGAAGAGCCGGAGTCGGTGGAGATCCAGTTGAACGGCAAGGCGCTGGAGTGCGTGCGCGTGCAGGAGGAGCCGTACCTGCGCCGCGGCACCCGCACCACCAACGGCTACGAGGGCGTGGTGGCGTTCTACGGGCTCAAGGGCGAGGGGGACTTCGCCAAGAGCGCGGGCAAGAAGGGCGAGATCTGCTTCTTCGTGTACGCGGACGAGGATTACTGCGCCATCTGGCACGCCAAGGACGAGTGGACGGGCGACGCATACTGAGAAGCCTTCCCGAACCCGGCGATCCAGGCGCGCCGGCGACGGCAGGACGGCCCCGGGAATGGCCCGGGGCCGCCGTTATGCGCTCCGGAAACGTTAAATGCTCGGGAGCCCATTGACACGCGGGGCGTTTGGCGATAATATGGGGGCGATCACATGCTGCGGCGGCCCCGACGGGGATGCGCGCGGCGACAATAAGGAGGACTCGAGGATGACCACGATCAACAAGCAAATGAGCATCGGAGAGGTGCTGGAGATCGACCGCACCACCGCGCCGATCATGATGGAATACGGCATGCACTGCATGGGCTGCCCCTTCAGCCAGATGGAGAGCCTGGAGATGGGCTGCGCCGCCCACGGCACCGACGTGGACGAGCTGGTGAACCGCCTAAACCAGTACCTGGCCGAAAAGCAGTAATGAATCGCCGGGGAAGGCCGCCCCAACCGCCGCATCGCGCGCAGGGGGCGGCCTTTTGCGCGCCTTCATCCGCGGGCGGGCGCGTCCAGCAGGCCCAGCCCCCGCATGGCCCGCCGCAGCGGCTCCTGCTCCGCCTCGTCCAGCGGGCACAGCGGCAGGCGCAGCGTGTTTTCGATCCGCCCCAGCAGGCTCAGCGCCGCCTTCACCGGGATGGGACTGACCTCCCGAAACAGCGCGCGGATCAGCGGCAGGCATTCGAGCTGCCCGCGCAGGCTGGCGCGCGCGTCCCCGCGGAACCACTGTTCCACCATGGCGTGCATGCGGTCCGGCACGACGTTCGACGCCACGGAGATCACGCCCCGCGCGCCCAGCGCCAGCGCGGGCACCACCTGGTCGTCGTTGCCGCTGTACACCGCCACGCCGTCCCCGCAGGCCGCGGCCAGGTCCGTCAGTTGGCGGAGGCTCCCCGAGGCGTCCTTCACGGCGCACAGGTTCGGGTGCCGCGCCAGCTGCGCCACGGTGGCGGGCTCCAGGTTCACGCCCGTGCGCCCCGGCACGTTGTACATGATGATGGGCAGGGACACCGCGTCGGCCACGGCGTTGTAGTGCTCCGTCAGCCCGCGACGGCTCGCGCGGTTGTAATAGGGCGTCACCACCAGCAGGCCGTCCGCGCCGAGCTGTTCCGCCTCGCGCGCCTGCCGCACGGCCGCGGCGGTGTCGTTGCTGCCCGTCCCCACGATCAGCGGCGCGCGCCCGCCCACCCGCGCCGCGGCGCACTCGATGATGGCGCTGCGCTCCGGCGGGGTGATCGTCGCCGGCTCGCCCGTGGTGCCCAGCAGCACGAGCGCGTCGACGCCCTGACCGAGCTGCCAGTCGATCAGGTTCTCCAGCGCGTCGAAGTCCACGCGCCGCCCCCGGAAGGGCGTCACCAGCGCCGTGCCGCAGCCGTAAAACAGTGGATTTCGCAAGAAAAATCCCTCCCTCCGCATCATGCTATGGCGGGGGAAGGGGTTTGTATTCGTTCCCGGCGGATTACGGGTTGATGTCCGTGCCGGGGTAGCGCATCAGCAGTTCCTCCTGGCGGAAGCCCATCTTCTCGAACAGCTTCAGCACGTAGGGGATGCGCGCGCGGGCGTTGGCCTCGGCGCAGTACAGCTTGGCCTTCTCGAACTCGCGGCAGGCCAGGCCGATCATGCAGCTCCCCACGCCCGTGTGCCGCCAGCGCCGGGAGGTCTGGATGTATCCGATGACGCCGGACACGCCCTCGCGCCACACCAGCACCTCGCCCATCAGCCCGTAGCTGGACACGGTCAGGATGCGGGTAAAGCCGTCCCGGTTGATGTAGCTGCGCAGCCAGTCGAAGTCGTGGTCGGTGTTGTACAGCTCGTTGTAGCGCTCCAGGAAGAACTTCTGCTCCGCCGGGTCGCTCAGGTCGTCCTGCACCACCACCGCGCCCGCGGGCAGCGTGTAGTCCGTGGCCAGCGGCAGGCGCAGTTGCAGCTTCACCAGGCCGTCGTTGTCCTGGAAGCCCATGGCGGCGAGCGCCTCCAGCATGCGGTCGTCGTCCGGGGCGCAGCGCGTGTACAGGCGGCTCATCTTGCCCGAGACCGCGCAGATGCCGCGGCCCCGCGCGACGGCGGCGCCGAGCAGTTGCGGCGGCACGGGATCGCCCTCCAACTGCAAGCGCACCTGGAAGGGCCGGGCGGGGAACAGGGCGGCGTTGTCGTCGCAGTAGATCGTGCACGTGCCCAGGGTTTCGCCGGTCTGCTCGCTGATGGCGACGAAGGTGTTCTCGACGGGCTGGCCGTCGACAGGTTCTCTGGCATGACGAAGAAACATGGCTTTATCCTCTGTAGGGGTCGCGTTTGTCCGGCCGAACGATGCTCAATGGGCCCGGATCATTCCCATTCCACGGTAGCGCTGTCGCTGCCGGTGATGTCGTAGACCACGCGGCCGATGTCCGGCAGCTCCCGCCCGATGCGCTGGGCGGTGCGGTCCATGAGGTCGTTGGGCAGCCTGCCGGGCGCGAAGCTGTCGGCGCTCTGCCCGGTCACGGCCCGCAGCACGAGCGCGTTGCCGAAGTGGCCCGAGCGGGTCAGCGCCGGGGTGTCGGTGAGTACGGCGAAGTACTGCGCGAGGCGCTTGTCCTGCCCGGAGGCCGCGACCTCCTCCCGGAAGATGGCGTCCGCGCGGCGCAGCAGCTCCAGCTTTTCCGGCGTGACCTCCCCGCAGCAGCGCAGCGCGAGGCCGGGGCCGGGGAAGGACTGGCGGTCGATGAAGCTGTGGGGCAGGCCGAGCTGCTCGCCGAGGTCGCGGACCTCGTCCTTGAACAGCATGCGCAGGGGCTCGATCAGCCGGTCCGGGTCGAAGCCGCGTGCGCTGGGGCCGTCGTTCAGCAGGTCGCTGTAGATGGTGCCCTGGGCGATGATGCCCGCGCCCTGCTCCTCGAACACCTCGGTGAGCACGTCCAGGTAGACGTTATACATGGCGCGGCGCTTCTCCACGGGGTCGGAGAGGCCCTTCAGCCAGCCGAGGAAGCGGTCCCGGGCGTCGATGCGCAGCGGCTCGATGCCGAGCTCCTCCCGGTAGGCGGTAAGCACCGCCTCCGCCTCGCCCTCGCGCAGCAGGCCGTTGTCCACGAACACGCAGGTGAGCCTGTCGCCGATGGCGCGGCCCATCAGCAGCGCGCACGCCGCGGAGTCCACGCCGCCGGATACGGCCAAGAGCGCCTTGCGGTTGCCCACCCGGTCGCGGATGTAGTCGATCTCCCGCCGGATGTAGTTCTCCATGGACCAGAACGGCGTGCAGCCGCAGATGCGCTCGGCGAAGTTGGACAGGATCACCGCGCCGTCGGGGTCGTTGGACTCCGGGTAGAACTGCAGCGCGTACAGGCTGCGGTCGAAGTCCGCAAAGCCCGGCACCAGCCCGTCCAGCGTGGTGGCGATTGGCTTGAAGCCCCCGGGCAGCCGGAAGGCGTCGATGCGCTGCACGAAGCGGTCGCTGGCGCCGAGGCTGTCGAAAAGGTCGCAGGGCTGGAAGGTGATCTGCGCCACCTTGTCCGTCAGTTGCGTGCCCTCGCATTCCGCGCCCTCGGCCTGGGCCAGCATCCGCGCCGCGCCGCCCAGCGCCAGCACCGGGATGCCCAGCGACAGCGCCGCCCGCGGGAAGTTCTCCAGCGCGCCGCCCTCGCCGCCGGCGATCAGTATGCCGCGCGGCGACTTGCGCAGCAAAAGCTCCGCGTCGGCGCTGCGGGCGAGGATCTCCGTGTAGTAGCGCTGGTTGCGCAGCTTGCGGGCCATCAGCACGGCCTCGGGGCCGCCCAGGTCCAGCACGAGTATAAAGTCGTTTTCCATGGGATCATCCTCTTAACGCTTGGGGTTGTAGGGCTTGGGCGGGCGGCGGTCGACGATGTCGATCTTGCGCAGCACCTGCCCGGTGATGTCGATGCCCAGCGTGCGGGTGAGCTGCAGGCCGTACATCATCACGTCGGCAAATTCCTCGGCGATCATGGCCCTGCGCTCCTCGTCCCGGCCCTCCATCAGCGCGGTCACGTTCTCCGGGTCCAGCCACTGGAAGTGCTCCAGCAGCTCGCTCATCTCCACCGTCATGGCCATGGCCACGTGCTGGGGGTTCTGCACGCCGTTCACGCCCCAGCCCTTGCGCAGGCACAGTTGGTGAACCTGCTCCTTCAGCTCGGCCACGGTGGTGTTGTCGTCGTTCATGGCGCTTCTGTCGTTCATAATCCGCTCCATTATAATGTATATCCGGATTATAGCATATATTCATGCTTTATGCAAATTTTGGGCCAAAACGGGCCGGGAGGGGTCATTCCGCGGCCGGACACGACGCGACTTCGCGCAAAATTAACGTTTCAGGATTATAATATACCAGATATTTCTGCAAATTCGGAGGAACTATGGCCAAGACCTATACTGCCAGCGATATCACGGTTCTGGAAGGGCTGGATGCGGTGCGCATGCGCCCGGGCATGTACATCGGCTCCACCGGCCCCCGGGGCCTGCACCATATGATCTGGGAGATCGTGGACAACGCCATCGACGAGGCCGCCAACGGCTATGCCAGTGAGATCACCGTCACCCTGAAGAAGGACGGCTCCTGCGAGGTCACCGACAACGGCCGCGGCGTGCCCGTGGACATCCACCCCAAGCTCGGCGTGTCCGCCGTGGAGGTGGTGTACACCCAGCTGCACGCGGGCGGCAAGTTTTCCGACAAGAACTACGCCTATTCCGGCGGCCTGCACGGCGTGGGCGCGTCGGTGGTGAACGCCCTGTCGGAGTGGATGGTGGTGGACGTGTACAAGGATTACAGCCACTACCAGCAGCGCTATGAGTCCGTGCTGGATCGCAAGACCGGCAAGATCCTCAGCGGCCATCCCGTGGCGCCGCTCGAGAAGCTGGGCAACACCCGCAAGCGCGGCACGCAGGTGTGCTTCAAGCCCGATCCCCGCGTGTTCGAGGACGTGAACTTCAACTCCGACACCGTGCGCCGCAGGGTGCGGGAGCTGGCGTACCTGAACCGGGGCGTGAAGTTCGTCTTTACCGACGAGCGCATCAAGGACCCGGAGAAACGGGTGCGCACCTACCTGTACGAGGGCGGCATCGAGGACTTCGTGCGCTACCTGAATACCGGCAAGAACACCATCACCGAGCCGATCGTGTTCGAGGCCACCAAGGACGGCACGCTGGTGCGCGTGGCCATACAGTACACCGACTCCTATACCGAAAACATCTACTCCTTCGTGAACAACGTGCCCACCGCCGAGGGCGGCAGCCACGAGACCGGCTTCAAGGCCGCGGTGACCAAGGCGTTCAACGACTACGCCCGCCGCGCCGGGATCCTGAAGGAGAAGGACAACAACCTGGCCGGCGACGACTTCCGCGAGGGCATGACCGCCGTGGTGTACGCGGGCGTCAAGAACCCCCAGTTCGAGGGGCAGACCAAGGGCAGGCTGGGCAACACCGAGGTTCGGCCCGTGTTCGAAGCCGTGTGCCAGGAGCAGCTCTCCATCTACCTGGACGACCTCAAGAACCAGGACTTCGCCCAGACCATCGTGCAAAAGGCCGTGAAGGCGGCCAAGGTGCGCGAGGCCGCCCGCAAGGCCCGGGACATCGCCCGCCAGCAGAACGCCATCGAGGCCGCGCCCCTGGTGGGCAAGCTGTCCAGTTGCACGGGCAGGGACTACCGAAAGAACGAGCTGTTCATCGTGGAGGGCGACTCCGCCGGCGGCAGCGCCAAGCAGGGCCGCGACCGCCGCTTCCAGGCCATACTGCCGCTGCGCGGAAAGCCGCTGAACGTGGAGAAGAAGCGCATCGACCAGGTGCTGGCCAACGAGGAGTTCCGCAGCATCATCACGGCGCTGGGCACCGGCATCGGCGAGGAGTTCGACCTCTCGAAGCTGAAGTACAACCGGGTCATCATACTCTCCGATGCGGACCAGGACGGCGCGCACATCCGCGCGATCCTGCTCACCTTCTTCTACCGCTACATGCGCGAGCTGATCACCGACGGCCACGTGTACATCGGCATGCCGCCGCTGTACCGGGTGTCCAGGGGCGACAAGACCCTGTACTGCTACGACGACAATGCCCTGCCCGAGGCCATCCGGAAGGTGGGGAAGGGCTATTCGCTCCAGCGCTACAAGGGCCTGGGCGAGATGAACCCCGAGCAGCTCTGGGAGACCACCATGAACCCCGACGGCCGCAAGCTCATGCAGGTGGGCATCGAGGACCTGGCGGAGGTGGAGCAGCGCGTAACCGTGCTGATGGGCGACAAGGTGGAGCCCCGCCGCGAGTACATCAGCACCTACGCCAACTTCAACAAGGAAGACAACTTCGTCCCCGTGACGGGAGAATAACGACTGGGAATTGAGCGGGGACAACCCGTGGCAGGCGATCCGTCGGGATTCGCCCGACCGCCTACGCTCGATTCCGCGAGGGAGCAACCCATGCCGAGAAAGAAGAAGGAAGACCAGGCGCCGCGCCGTCCGGAGGAGATCATCCAGCGCAACATGGAGGACGTGATGCACGAGTCCATGATGCCCTATTCCGAACACGTCATCCTGGAGCGCGCGCTGCCCCGGGTGGAGGACGGCCTCAAGCCCGTGCAGCGGCGCATACTGTTCACCATGCACGAGCTGGGCAACACCAGCGACAAGCCCCACCGCAAGTGCGCCCGCATCGTGGGCGACTGCCTGGGCAAATACCATCCCCACGGCGATTCCTCCGTGTACGACGCCCTGGCCCGAATGGCCCAGGACTTCGTCATGCGCGTCCGGCTGGTGGACGGCCACGGCAACTTCGGCTCCATCGACGGCGACAGCCCCGCCGCCATGCGCTATACCGAGGCCCGCATGACCGAGCAGGCCGAGGTGATGCTGCGGGACATCGACAAGGACACCGTGGGCTTCCACCTGAACTTCGACGACACCCAGAAGGAGCCGGACCTGCTGCCCGCGCGCTTCCCGAACCTGCTGGTGAACGGCGCCAGCGGCATCGCCGTGGGCCTGGCGACCAACATCCCGCCCCACAACCTGGGCGAGACGGTGAACGCGGTGATCGCCCAGATCGACGACCCGAAGATCACCACCGCCCGGCTGATGGAGCACCTGCCCGCGCCGGACTTTCCCACGGGCGGCATCCTGGCGCGGGACGAGGAGCTGCTCCAGGCCTACGAGACGGGCCGCGGCAAGCTGAAGGTGCGCGCCAAGGTGCACATCGAGGACGGCAGCGCGGGCCGGCACCTCATCGTGGTGGACGAGGTGCCCTACCAGGTGAACAAGGCCGCCATGCTGGAAAAGATCCTGCGCGTCAGCGAGGAGAAGAAGGGCATCTTCAGCGGCATCTACGACATCCGCGACGAGTCCGACCGCATGGGCATGCGCGCCGTGATCGAGACCCGAAAGGACGCCGACCCCGAAAAGATACTGAACGCGCTGTACAAGTATTCGGACCTCCAGACCACCTTCGGCATGAACCTGGTGGCCATCGCCGACGGCAAGCCCCGGCAGATGGGCATTCGGGAGGCCGTCGGCTACTACATCCGCCACCAGAAGGACGTCGTCACGCGGCGCACCCGCTATGAGCTCGCCCAGGCGGAGGCCCGCGCCCACATCCTGGAGGGCCTCATCATCGCCGTGGACAACCTGGACGAGGTCATCCGCATCATCCGCGGCAGCAAGAACCCCAAGGAGGCCCGCGTCCGCCTGGTGGAGCGCTTTTCGCTCACGGAGATCCAGGCCCAGGCCATCCTCGACATGCGCCTGCAGCGGCTGACGAACCTGGAGGTGCTGAGCCTTCGCAACGAGTACGCGGAGCTGGTCAAGCGCATCGCCGCGCTGAAGGGCATCCTCGCCAGCGAGAAGAAGCTGATGAACGTCATCAAAAAGGAGCTCGGCGAGATCCGCGACCGGTACGCCGATCCCCGCCGCACCCAACTGGTGGACAGCTTCGAGGAGATCGTGGTGGAGGAGGAGAAGCCCGTCGCCGACGAGACGGCGGTGGTGCTCACCCAGGCGGGCTTCCTGAAGCGCATGCCCGTCAAGGCGCTGGACAAGGCCGTCGCCGGCGGCGAGTTCACCGACGCCCCGCGCCGGGTGATCCGCACCATGACGGACGCAAAGCTGCTGTTCTTCACCGACATGGGCAACTGCTACGTCGTGCCCGCGGAGAAGCTGCCGGAAGCGGCGCGGCCCAAGGAGCGCGGCCTGCCGCTGGGCGGCGTGTTGGCGGGGCTGGAGAAGGACGAGCGGCTCGTGGCGCTGGTGGAAGCGGGGGACTGGAGCGGCGAATTGATGTTCGTCACGGAGAAGGGCCTCGCCAAGCGCAGCGCGCTCTGCGACTACAACGTGCGCAAGGCGAAGTTCGCGGCGCTCAACCTGAAAAACGGCGACCGCCTGCTGGACGTCCTCCGGCCGGAGGGCTTCGAGAGCGTGCTGCTGCTGACCCGCCGCGGCATGGCGATCCACTTCGCCGTGGAGGACGTGAGCGTCATTGGCCGCACGGCTGCGGGCGTCAAGGCCATGGCACTGGCCCCGGACGACAGCGTGGCGTTCGCCTTCCCCCACAACAGCGAGGGCGAGGTCATCATGATCTCCGAGCTGGGCTACATGAAGCGCTGCCTGCTGATCGACTTCGACCGCCAGGCCCGCGGCGGGAAGGGCGTGAAGGCGTACAACTTCACCCGCAACGGCAGCTTCGGCACCGTGATCGCCGGCGCGCTCATCGTGCGCGAGCCCTACGACTTCCGCATCGTCCAGAAGAGCGGCACGGCCACCCCCGTGAACACCGAGGACGTGGCCATCGAGTCCCGCACGGGCCGGGGCCAGCCCTACGTGGTCGTGGTGATGGACGACGTGGTGACGGAGCTGGTGAAGGCCGATTGCACGCGCGATGCGTAAAGACGGCGCGCGACGCCGGTATTGCATTCCCGCGGCGCATCCTGTATAATGTTATCGTAACGAACCACCCTCAACCAGAAAGGATGAAGCTCCATGATCGAATGGAAGAACCTGGACGCGCTGGCGGCCTATGAGAAGCTGTCCGGCATGAAGGATCGAGTGAACCTGGCGCAGGCCATGTCCGGTGAAGGCGGCACGGAGCGCGTGGCGAAGTACAGCGTGCCCATGGCGGGCGGCCTGACCTACAACTATGCCGCCAAGGCCGTGGACGACGACGTGCTCGCCGCCCTGAGGGCGCTGGCGGAGGAGGCGCAGCTCGCCGCCAAGTACGAGGCGCTGTACAGCGGCGAGGTCGTGAATACCGGCGAGAAGCGCCGGGTGCTCCATCAACTGACCCGCGGCCAGCTCGGCGCGGCCGTGATGGCCGACGGCGTGGACAAGCGCGCGTTCTACGTCGCCCAGCAGCAGAAGGCGGCGGACTTTGCCCGCAAGGTGCACAGCGGCGAGATCACCAACGCCGCGGGCGAGAAGTTCACCACCGTGGTGCAGATCGGCATCGGCGGCAGCGACCTCGGCCCCCGCGCCATGTACCTGGCGCTGGAACAGTGGGCCAGGCAGAACAGCGCCTTTAAGCTCGAGGCCCGCTTCATCAGCAACGTGGACCCCGACGACGCCGCGGGCGTGCTGAAGGGCATCGACGTGTCCCGCTCGCTGTTCGTGCTGGTGTCCAAGTCCGGCACCACGCTGGAAACGCTGACCAACGAATCCTTCGTGAAGGACGCCCTGAAGAAGGCCGGGCTCGACGCCTCGAAGCACATGGTAGCCGTCACCAGCGAGACTTCGCCGCTCGCCAGCAGCAGCGATTACCTCGCCGCCTTCTTCATGGACGACTACATCGGCGGGCGCTACTCCTCCACCAGCTGCGTGGGCGGCGTGGTGCTGTCCCTGGCCTTCGGCCCCGAGGTGTTCGAGCGCTTCCTGGCCGGCGCGCACGAGGCCGACGTGCTGGCGAAGGAAGCCGACCCCATGAAGAACGCCGCCATGCTGGACGCGCTCATCGGCGTGTACGAGCGCAACGTGCAGGGCTGGCCCGCCACCGCGGTGCTGCCCTATTCCCAGGCGCTCAGCCGCTTCCCGGCGCACCTGCAGCAGTTGGACATGGAGTCCAACGGCAAGAGCGTGAACCGCTTCGGCGAGCCCGTGCGGTACCTCACCGGCCCGGTCATCTTCGGCGAGCCCGGCACCAACGGCCAGCACTCCTTCTATCAGCTTTTGCACCAGGGCACCGACATCGTGCCGCTGCAGTTCGTGGGCTTCAGGAAGAACCAGGCGGGCATGGACGTGGACATCCAGGGCAGCACCAGCCAGCAGAAGCTGTGCGCCAACGTGGCGGCCCAGATCATGGCCTTCGCCTGCGGCAAGCGCGACGACAACCCCAACAAGAACTTCGAGGGCGGCCGCCCCTCCAGCATCATCATCGGCGACCGGCTCACCCCCGAGGCGCTCGGCGCGCTGCTGGCGCATTTCGAGAACAAGGTCATGTTCCAGGGCTTCTGCTGGAACCTGAACAGCTTCGACCAGGAGGGCGTGCAGCTCGGCAAGGTGCTCGCCAAGCGCGTGTTGGCCCACGAGACCGACGGCGCGTTGCGCGCGTACAGCGACCTGCTGGACATCTGACCTTTCCCAAAACATGACGACCGGCGGCCCGAGTGGGTCGCCGGTCTTTCGTCGTTCGCCGCGGCGGGCTATTCCGCCTCCGTGCCCAGCAGGCCGATCTCCGCGGCGTGGGGCTTCATGCCCTCGATGCAGATGGCGGCCACGTCCTTCACGTCCATGCCCAGCAGCGCGCAGCCCTCGAGCACCAGCTCGCGGTTGCACTTCGCGGCAAACTTCCTGTCCTTGAACTTCTTCATGAAGCTCTTGACCTCCAGGTCGGTGATGCCCCGGGGGCGCATCCTCGCGCAGGCCTGGATGATGCCGGTGAGCTCGTCCACGGTGAACAGGCTCTTCTCCATGGGCGTCTCGGGCTTGATGTCGTTCAGGATGTGGTAGCCGTGGCTCATGATGGCGCGCACGTCCTCCGGCGACACCCCCGCCTCAAGTAGCGGCTGTTCGGTGTGCTGCAGGTGCTCGTCGGGGTATTTTTCGTAGTCGTAGTCGTGCAGTTGGCCGATGGCCTCCCAGTGCTCCGGGTCTTCCCCGAAGTGGCGCGCCATCGCGCCCATGGCGTAGCGCACGTTCAGCGCGTGGATCCGCAGGTGCTCCTCCGTGACCATGGAATCGTTCAGCGCCCGCGCGCGTTCGATCGTAAGCATGCTTTCCCCTCCCGTGTGATGATATGCACCATTATAACCCAACCGCCGCCGATTTACAACGGTGAATTCTTCTCCGCGCGGCGAAACAGATTGTTCAAATCCATTTTAGTTTCGCGTTAGGTTCCCGTGCGACAATACAGGCGTCCCGAGGAAGGGATGAAAACAATCGCAAGGAGATGTAAACGATGAAGCACTTTATCCATGGCATGATGATCTCGCTGGCGCTGATCCTGGCGCTGGTGCTGGGCGTGGCCGCGCTGGCCGAAAACGCCGAACCCGAGGTCCCCGAGCTCCCCGCCGTTGAGGACGCCCAGGTGCCCGCGACCGACGGCGCCGCGACCGACAGCACCGCCTCCACGGCCCTGCAGGACGCCCTGAACGCCTACGACAGTGCCCGGCAGTCCGCCCGCCAGGAGAACCTCGAGGCGGAGCTGAAGGAATACGTCGAGGCGGGCAAGCTCACCCAGGAGCAGGCCGACCTGATCCTGAACTACGCCAGGGAGCAGCAGGCGCTGCGCAACGGAACCTGCCCCAACTGCGGCTATCAATTCCGGAACAACGCGAACGGCCGCGGCGGCAAGGGCAATCGCGGCGGCAAGGGCGGCTTCGGCGGCAAGGGCAACCGCGGCGGCATGTTCGGCATGAACGGCCAGCAGCCCTTCGCCGGCATGAACGGCCAGGCCGCGCCCGACGCAAACGCCGACGGCGCCGCCTACATGCCCGACGCCCAGGCCGTCCCCTTCATGGGCGCGTCCGAGGGCATCTGATTCGAGCGACGGGGGCGCATCCCCCGCCTGGCGCCACCGAACGCGATGGCGCCAGGCATTTTGTACTGGCAACGCGGGGCGCGATCTGTTATAATGTGAACGGGGTGATGTGATGCGCGTGTTGTTTGCCGAGGACGACCACGACCTTTCCCGCGCCGTGAAGGCGCTGCTGGAGCACGCCGGGTATTCCGTGGACGTGGTGGACGACGGGCGCGACGCCCTGGACTATGCCCGCGAGGGCGGCTACGACGGCCTGATCCTGGACTGGATGATGCCCGGGCTCAGCGGCGTGGAGGTGCTGGAGCGGCTTCGCAGCGCGGGCGTCGCCTGCCCGGCGCTGATGCTCACCGCCCGGGACGCCGTGGAGGATCGCGTGGCCGGGCTGGACGCCGGCGCGGACGACTACCTGTCCAAGCCCTTCGCCACGGACGAGCTGCTGGCGCGGGTGCGGGCCATGCTGCGCCGCAGGGCGGACTATGCGCCGGACGTGCTGCGCTTCGGGGACATCGAGCTGGACCGGGCGGGCATGCTGCTGCGGCGGGGCGACGCGGCCGTGAAGCTGAGCAACAAGGCCTTCCAGTTGATGGAAATGCTGGCGGAGCGCCCCAACATGGTGCACGGCATCGACCAGATCATGGAAAAGGTTTGGGGCTGGGATACGGAGTCCGAGGTCAACGTGGTGTGGGTGAACATCTCCTTCCTGCGCAAGAAGCTGAGGGAGCTGGGCGCGCACGTGGAGATCAGGGCCACGCGGGGCGTGGGGTATTCGCTGGAGCAAGTCAAATGATACGAGCCATACGCAGGCGGTTTATCCGCATCGCCATACTGGTGCTGGCGCTGGCCATGGTGCTGGTGGCGGTCATCATCAACGCGGCCAACTGGGCCAACGTGCGCGCCGAGCTGTGGGAGACGCTGAGCACCCTGAGCGAGACCGGCGGCAAGGGCGGGCGGCGCGGCGGCTGGTCGCGCCATATGCGCAACACGCTGGACGAGTCGCGCTTCTTTTCCGCGATGCTCCTCGCCGACGGCACCTGCGCGCTGGCGGACACCTCCCGCGTGGCGGACGTGGACGCCGCGGAGCTGACGCGCGTGGCGGAGGCGGCGCTGAACGGCGGCCGGGAATCGGGCTTTGCCGAGGACTACCTCTACGTCGTCGCCGAGCGGGGCGGCGGCAGGGTGGCGCTGTTCCTCAACTGCGAGACCAAGCTCACGCGCGTGCGTCGGCTGGCGCTGATCTCCGCGATCGCCTGCGCGGGCTGCATACTGCTGGCGTGGCTGCTGGTGGCGCTGTTCAGCTCGCGGGCCATCCGGCCGCTGGTGGAGAACGCCGTGCAGCAAAAGCAGTTCATCACCGACGCGGGGCACGAGCTGAAGACGCCGCTCACGGTGATCTCCGCCAACATGGACGTGCTGGCGCTGGAGACGGGCTCCAACGAGTGGATCCAGAGCACCCGCAAGCAGGTGGCCAACATGCGCGGGCTGGTGGGGGAGCTCATCTACCTGTCCCGGCTGGACGAGGAGGACGCGCGGCTGGTCCGGCAGGACGTCGACCTGTCCCGCGCGCTGCTTGAGACGGCGGAGCCCTTTGCCGGCATGGCGGAGTTCTCCGGCAAGGCGCTGGAGACGGATGCCGGCGAGAGCATCCGCCTGACGGGCGACGAGGCGGCGCTGCGGCGGCTCATCTCGATCCTGTGCGACAACGCGGTGAAGTACGCGCCCGAGGGCGACGTCATCCGGATCGCGCTGCGCCGGGGCCGGAAGGGCGTCGTGCTGACCGCGGAGAACGGCCTGTCCGAGCCCATGACCCCGGAGGCGCTGCGGCACCTGTTCGACCGCTTCTACCGCGCGGACGCCTCGCGCAGCCGGGAGAGCGGCGGCTACGGCATCGGCCTGTCCGTGGCCCGCGCCGTCGCGGAGAAGCACGGCGGCGAGATTCACGCCGAGCAGACGCCGGAGGGCCGCATCCGCTTCACGTGCCGGCTGCCGGGGAAGCGATAGGATCTCCGCCGCCGGGGAAGCGATAATACTAACCTCAATCTAAATTGCAACCATCTGCGGGCATCTTTTCCGCTACGCACCGGCGCTATTGCCCAAGGGGCAAGCGCCGGCAGCGCCATGCT
>CADBCY010000007.1:0-105162 GCA_902793325.1 uncultured Eubacteriales bacterium | reverse complement strand
CGCGGCGCTTCAAATCTCTGATTTGAACCGTCCGCGGTTCAGCCCAACGGGCTGAACTTGCGAACCTTCAGGTTCGCAACCTTCCGCCTCCCTCCGTTCAGCTTAGGCAGAACGAAAAATCTGCTCCGCATCTGGTCACTTTTAGATTGAGTTTAGTATAGGATCTCCGCCGCCGGGCGATCCTCGGGGACAAAACGCGCCGGGGGAGGCATTGCCTCCCCCGGCGCGCTTTATGGTGTCCCTACGATTCCAGCGCCATCACGCCGTCCAGGATATACCGGAACGTGGGCAGCGAGCTGTCGCGGTTCTCCTGGTAGCCCTGGTTCAGGTCGCAGGTGTCGGACGGGTCGGTCGGGTTCACGCCGGTGTAGTCGCCCTTGAACACCTGGATGCGGCCCTTGCGGAAGCCTTCGACGGCGCTCGCCAGCGCCTCCTCGGTGCCCTCCGCGGCGATCTGCTTGTTCAGCTCCAGCATCTGGATCCAGTCCTGGTCGAAGCCCGCGCTCATGTCGTTGCCGTGGACCCTGCCCTTCACGCCCTTCTCGATGGGCTTGCCCTCGGCCACCGCCGCCACCGCGCCGGTCACGTAGGGGAGCCAGTTGACGCGCATGCTGATGAGGGCGGTGGCGGGCGCGACGTTCAGCAGGCTCTCGTTGAAGCCCACGTGGAACACCCGCTTGCCGGCGGCGGACGCCTCCTCGCAGGCCACCGCCGGGGCGATGGTGCTGGTATTCTGGGAGATGACGATGCAGCCTTCCTCGATCAGGCTGTCGGCGCAGGCCTTCTCCGCGCCGTAGTTGCCCCAGGCTTTCGCGCACCGCAGCCGCAGCGTGGCCTCCGGCGCCGCGGAGCGCACGCCCAGCAGGAACGCCGCGCTGTCGGACAGCGTGCCGGCCGTGGGATAGGCGCCCACGAAGCCCACCTGCGCCTGGTCGGCGGTGATCTCCCCCTCGTCCAGCAGCGCGCGCAGCTTCATGCCCGCGGCGATGCCGCTCACGTAGCGGCCCTGGTAGACCTCGCCGTTGAAGGTATGGCAGTTCGCCGGCAGCGTCAGGTCCCGCGTGGTCTCGCTGGAGACCTGGCAGAACTGGACGTCCGGGAATTCCGCGGCCACCCGGAAGGCGCTGTCGCTGTAGCTGTTCAGGAAGACCACGCGGCAGCCGCGGCGCACCAGCTCGCGCAGCGGTTCCTCGGTCTCCGTCTCCAGCACGTTGCTCTTGGCCAGGATCTGTATGCCGTCGCCCCATTCCTGGCGCAGCGCCTCCTCGGCCAGGCCGAAGTTGTACGTGTCGGGGCTGCTCTCGTCGTTTTCGTAGATGAAGCCCACCTTCAGCACTTCCGGCTCCCGCTGGGGTTTCCAGCCGGCGCAGGCGACCCAGACGAGCAGCACCACGGCCAGGCAGGAGGCAAGGGCCGTGAGATAGATCCGTTTCATGACTTGCTCCCTCCCGTCAATCCTTGTCGTTCTTCTGGGCGTACAGCTCGTTGAGGTTGATCTTGCCGTCTTCGATCAGCTTCAGCAGGATATCCACGCACTGGGGATCGAACTGCGTGCCGCAGCCGTTGCGCATCTCGTTGAACACGTATTCGAAGTCCATCTGCTGGCGGTAGACGCGGTTGGCGGTCATGGCGTCGAAGGCGTCGGCCACGCCGATGATCCTGCCGTACAGCGGGATCTCCTCGCCCTTCATGCCGGAGGGATAGCCGCGGCCGTCGTAGCGCTCGTGGTGGTGCAGTGCGCCCTCGACCACGTGGTCGATCAGCGTGAAGCCCTTCAGGATCTCCGCGCCGCGCGTGACGTGGGACTTCATGATCGCGTACTCCTCGTCGGTCAGCCGCGAGGGCTTGTTGAGGATGCTGTCGGGAATGCCGATCTTGCCGATGTCGTGCATCAGCGCTGCCTTGCGCAGGTTCTCGCACTGTTCGTCGCTGAAGCCCAGCTCCTTGCCGATCATCACCGAGTACTGCGACACGCGGAACGAGTGCTGGCTCGTGCGCACGTCCTTGGCGTCCACGGCCTTGGCGATGGCCAGGATGGTCTGGTTGCCCATCTCCACCTGGTGGCGAACCACGGCCAGCTCCTGCTCCTGCCTTTCCAGCGTGCGCTGGATGTGCCTGCGCATCACGAACCAGGTGAGCCACGCCACGGTGAGCATGGGCACCAGCGCCACGTAGAGCACGAACCACTGGTTGTCCTGGATCTCCTTCCGCTTGGTGAGCGCGTAGCTGCGCTCCTCCAGGATGTTGGCGCGCGCGTTGTCAAACACCGCCAGGCGCAGCGTGTAGCTGCCGTTGGGCAGGTTGGTGTACACGATGGAGCTCAGGCTGCTGCGGGGCATGATGGTCCAGTTGGCGTCGAAGCCCTCCAGGAAGTAGCCCACGTTGGGGTCCTCGATGGTGTAGTTCAGGATCTCGGGGAACAGCTCGATGCGCGCCACGCCGCGGCTCACCTCGATGGGGCTGGAGCGCTCCACCCGCTGGGGCACGCCGTCCAGCTGCACGGAGGAGATCATCATGCGGTAGGTCTGCGCGCCGGAGGCGTACTCGTCGGTGTCGATGACGAACGACCCGCTGTCGCAGGCCAGGAACAGATCGCCCCTGCCGTCGTAATAGGTCCAGGAGTTGGCGGTCAGCGCGCTGTCCAGGCCGCGGCGGGCGTCCAGCAGGTCGAAGGGGAGGGGATCCAGGCCGGAGAGCAGCTCCTCGCGGTCCACTACGTAGATGCCCGCGCTGCTCATCACGAACAGCTCGCCGTTGTCCTTGACCCAGATGTCGTAGTTGTTGAAGTAGGGGAAGTTGTCGAGCGTGCGGACAACGCCCTCGGCGTCCATGTAGCACAGCCCGTTGCTGGTGACGATGAACACGCCCTTGCCCGCGTCATCCGGCACGGTGCGCAGTATGACGCCGGAGCTCAGGCCGTCCTGCTTGGTGAGCATGCGCGTGATCGCGCCGTCCTCGATCACGGCGATGCCGCCGCCGTTCGTGCCCGCCAGCAGCTTGCCGTCGGGCATCTCGGAGAGCGTGAGGATCGTGTCGTTGGTCAGGCCGTCCGCCAGGCCCAGCGTGCGCGTGACGGCGTGGTCGCGGATGAAGCTGAGCCCGCCGTTGCCGCCCGCCACGACGGTGCCGTCCCGCAGCTCGATGGATACGCGGGAGCGGTTGCCGAAGCCGCCGTTGTCGCCGGTGTAGATGTGCTCGGTGCCGTCCGGCTCCACCTCCCAGACGCCCTGGCCGTAGGTGCACAGCCACAGGCAGTTGCGGGAGTCCACGGCGATGCAGCGGATGCGCGCGCCGCTGAGCTCTTCGGTCAGGTTGTTGCGGATCTGCCGTCTGCAGCTCTCGTCCACGATGTCCAGGCCGTTGTCCGTGCCGAAGTAGTAGCAGCTCTGCCACTTCGTCACGGCGTTCACCACGTGGCCCTTCATGCCGACGGTGCTGTAGATGTCCTTGAACGAGGACGGCGCCATGCGCAGCAGGCCCAGGCGGGAGGACGTGAACCACAGGTTGCCCTGGTAGTCCTGGAGCATGTTGTCGATGGAATTGTTGAAGGCGTTGGTGTTGACGATGTGGTACACGCTCTTGGAGTCCCAGTAGGCCACGCCGTCGTCGGCGGCGATGAACAGCTCGCCGCTGTTCAGGTAGCACAGATCCTTCAGGTTGTTCAGGCCCTTGGTGGTGAGCACGTTCAGCAGTATGAAGCCGTCGGAGGAGATGTCATAGATGTAAATGTGCCCGCCGGAGCTGCCCACCAGCAGCCGGCCGTAGGGATCGAAGCAGCAGCTCCTGAAGATCTCCGTGCCGCGCGTCAGCCGCAGCGAGCTGAGGATCTGCCCCTTCCGCAACAGGAAGAGCCGGCCGTCGGAGGCGATGGCCGCGACGTTGCCGAGCTTGTCCGCGGCGCTCTTCTCCGCGGAGTTGATCTCGCGCAGCGTGTTGGCGACCTTCAGGCCGTTGTTCAGCGTAAAGACCTGCATGCTGCCGGAGGTGCCGACGTAGTAGTAGCCGTCCGTGCCGCGGATGACGGAGCGCACCGAGTCTGCGGGCAGGCCGCCCGCCTGGTCGATGACGTTGACGATGTGCTCGTTGATGGCGATGGAGAGGCCGTTGTCGTTGGTGCCGATCCAGAGCCGGCCCTCGTCGTCCACGTACAGGCAGTTGACGTTGCGCACGGAGTCGAAGGTGTCCATGCGGCGGAATTCCTGGCCGTTATAGCGGTACAGGCCGGCGTAGGTGCCGATCCACAGGATGCCGTCGCTGGTCTGCACGATGTCGTTGGCCTCGCCGCAGGGCAGGCCGTTGCCGCTGCTGTATACGCTCTGCACGTAGCCGTTGTAGTCGATGCGCTCCTGCGGGACCGCTTCCGCGCGGGCGCGCGCGGCCATCGGCGCGGCGCAGCCGAGCATCACGGCCAGCGCGAGGGCCAGCGCCTTCTCGGGCTCGACCTTCGGCTTGTCCGCGTCGTCCTTGCCGCCGCGCAGCTTCGACGCGATCAGCAGCACCAGCGCCGTCAGCATCATCGTCAGCTGCTTGTCGATGAATTCAAGGTAGAACTGGCCGACCAGCACGCTGAGCAGGGTGGGGAAGCCGCGCTCATGGTAGAACGTGGCCACGCCGTCGCCCCACAGGTTGCCCGTGCTGCCTGCGTGGAAGAAGATGTCCAGCGGCACGGACACGATGATGGCGGCGATGGCGGCCATGGCGCCGACCGTCATGGTGCCGAAGAACGTGGACAGCGCCTTGCGCCGGGCGGACATGCCCACGATGACGGCCAGCACGATGCTGGTCAGGCTGTACATCCACGTGGAGTGGTGGACGATGTATTCGATCAGGTTTCCGGCGATGCCCACGAGTGCGCCGCAGACCGACCCGCCGACGTAGGCGCTGAGCACGGTGCCCAGGGCGTCCAGCCACAGCGGGAGGCTCAGGCGGCTGGCGAGGTTCTGCCCCAGGGAATTGAGCAGCACGCAGAGTATGATAAAACCGCTGATCTGGTAAATCTTCCACTTTTTCATTCCGATAGCCCCCTCGGGTTCTGGGTGGGTGCCTTTATAGCGGGAAAGGCGCTACATGCCGAGCTTTGCGGCGTAGGCCTGGTATTCCTCAAACCACTGTGCGTACTGGTTCGAAGCCAGCAGCTCGTCGATGACGCTGTTGACGAAGTAAATCAACTGCAGCTCGCCCTTCTTCGCGGCCACGCGGTCGCCGTCGTACTGCTCCTCCTGGATCATGCGCACGCCGGGAACCAGCGCCAGGCCGCAGTCCGGGTTGTTCTCGATGTAGGACAGGGCGTTCTCGATGTCCACCGCCGCGGCGTCCGCGCGGCCCCGCTGCACTGCGGTATAGCATTCCAGGATCGAGGACATGCGCTTGAATTCGTGGTAGTTGCGGATGCGCTCGGCGACGATGGATTCCTGCAGCGACCCGCTCTGGGCCACCAGGTTCAGGCCGTTCAGATCCTCCGCGGAGGTGATCTTCTCCGCGTCCGAGGCGCGGATCAGCAGCCCGCTGCCCGCGTTGTTCTCGGTGTAGTGGTAGCCCTTGGAGAGCTCCACCATGGCCGCGCGCGCGGGGGTGAAGGCCAGGCCCGAGATGGCGAGGTCACAGGTCCCGTCCGCCACGGCGTCCAGCACCTCCGTGAACTCCATGGGCACGATTTCCAGCGCCACGCCCATGCGCGTGGCGATCAGCCGCGCCATCTCCATGTCCGCGCCCACGTAGCTCTCCTGGCCGGTGAGGTTGGGGTCGATGAATTCCTGCGGGGGGAAGTAGGGCTCGGTGGCCACCCGCAGCACGCCCGTGCGCTGGATCCGCTCCATCACGCCCACGGCGTCCTCGGGGATGCCCTGCGTGGCGTCCATGGACTGATCCACGTAGTTCCACTCGTTTTCCACGTACAGCGGCTCCTCCTGTTCCTCCGCAAAGGCACAGGGCAGGAGCAGCGTCAACAGCGCCAGCGCCGCGCAGACGCCCCTGCGCAGGGAAATGCTTATCGCCATGTGATCACCTCATCGATGGGGGCAAAGTGCATAATCACCCATCATCTTGTATTATACACGGGAAACGGTTTCGTGACAAGGTTTTTTTTCCATGTTTACACGCCGTGCTGGACACGGGGCCGCCGAGCTGTTATAATACGTGGTAGTGTGGCAAAGGATCCGGCCCGGATGCGGGCCGCGAACGACGAAAAGGGGGCAGACGATGAACGACTACAACGAGATCGGCGCGCGCCTGCGCGAGCTGCGCGAGGTGAGCGACTATACCGTCGAGGCGCTGGCCGCCGAGCTGAACCTGGACCCGCAGGTCTACGCATCCTATGAACAGAACGGCAAGGACGTGCCCATCAGCGTGATCTACGAGATCGCCAACAAGTTCAAGGTGGACTTCGCAGAGATCGTCACCGGCCAGAGCGCGAAGCTGCAGACCTACCACCTGATCCGCAAGGGCGGCGGCAAGGTCGTGAACCGCAACCCGGAGTACCACTTCGAGGACCTGGCCTACCGCTACGCCAACAAGGTCATGCAGCCGCTGCTGGTGACCCTGGAGCCCGCCGACGCCGCGGCGAAGCTGATTTCCCACAGCGGCCAGGAGTTCAACATGGTGCTGCAGGGCACGGTGATCGTCACCCTGGGCGACAGGGAGTTCACGCTGAACGAGGGGGATTCCATCTACTTCAACCCCACCATTCCCCACGGCCAGCGCTGCGGCGGCGACGTGACGGCGTGCTTTTTGACGGTGATCGCGGAGTAAACCTGCCCGTACAGGTTCCGGAAAAGGAGAGCGGACGCATTGAATTACTTATTGAACAAGTTCGTGCCCCAGATCGAGTTTGACAGCTACGAGGCGTTCAGGGAGAAGTTTACGATCAACGTCCCGGAGGACTTCAACTTCGGCTTCGACGTGGTGGACGCCTGGGCCGCCGAGGAGCCGGAAAAGCGCGCGCTGGTCTGGGTGAACGAGGAGGACGAGGAACACGTCTTTACCTTCGCCGACATCAGCCGCATGTCCAACCGCGTGGCGAACCTGCTCAGCGGCCTGGGGCTTCGCAAGGGCGACGTGGCCATGATGATCCTGCGCCGCCGCTGGGAGTACTGGGTGTGCGCCACGGCGCTGCACAAGCTGGGCGTGATCCTCATTCCCGCGACGCTGCAACTGACCAAAAAGGACATCGTCTACCGCGGCAACGCCGCCGGCGTGAAGGCCGTCATCTGCGTGGACGATCCCTTCGTGGTGCAGCAGATGGAGCTGTCCGCGCCGGAGATCCCGTCCCTGCGGAACAGGATCCTGGTGGGCGAACCCCGCGAGGGCTGGCTCGATCTGCACGCCGAGATGGAGAAGTATCCCGACACCTTCGCCCGGCCCACCGGCGACGCGGCCACGCGCTGGGACGACGTGATGCTGGTGTACTTCACCAGCGGTACCACGGGCATGCCCAAGCTGGTGCAGCACAACTTCGCCTATCCGCTGGGCCACATCGTCACCGCCAAGTACTGGCAGCACGTCGAGGAGAACCGGCTGCACATGTCCGTGTCGGACTCCGGCTGGGCCAAGTTCGGCTGGGGCAAGATCTACGGCCAGTGGATCTGCGGCGCGACCATCTTCTGCTACGACATGGTGGGCCGCTTCAACCCGGCGAACCTGCTCAGGAAGGTGGAGAAATACCGCGTGACCACCTTCTGCGTGCCGCCGACCATGTACCGCTTCATGCTCCAGGAGGACCTGTCCCAGTTCGACCTCTCCAGCCTGCACCACTGCGCCACCGCCGGCGAACCGCTGAACCCCGAGGTGGTGCGGAAGTGGAAGCAGCTCACCGGCCACCAGATCTACGAGGGCTTCGGCCAGAGCGAGGGCCCGGTGCTGATGGCGAACTTCGGCAGCGAGTGGTTCGAGCCCATCGAGGGCAGCACCGGCAAGCCCAACCCGCTGTACGACATCCAGCTCCTGGACGCCGACGGCAACGTCTGCGAGGACGGCGAGGAAGGCTCGCTCACCATCATGGACGTGAAGCACCACCCGCCCGTGGGGCTGTTCACCGGCTACTACCGCAACCCCGAGATGACCGAGGAAAAGCTGGGCGGCGTCGGCTACAACACCGGCGACGTGCTCTGGCGCGACAGCGACGGCTACTACCGCTTCGTGGGCCGCAACGACGACGTGATCAAGTGCTCCGGCTACCGCATCGGCCCGTTCGAGGTGGAGAGCGCGCTCATCGCCCACGACGCCGTGGTGGAGTGCGCCATCACCGGCGCGCCCGACCCCATCCGCGGCCAGATCGTCAAGGCCACGGTGGTGCTGGCCAAGGGCTACGCGCCCTCCGAAGCGCTGACGAAGGAGCTGCAAAACCACGTGAAGAAGCTCACCGCGCCCTACAAGTACCCGCGCGTGATCGAGTACGTGGACGAGCTGCCCAAGACCATTGGCGGCAAGATCAAGCGCGCGCAGATCCGCAAGGCGGACGAGGCGGCGTCGAAGCATTGACGCTACAGGCGACGACAAACGACCCGCGCAGGGAGAAATGCTCTCCCCGCGCGGGTCGTCTTTTGCCTGCCAGCGCTACCTGGGTTCGGGCCCATCTCCCCGCGCCAGCCGCTCCCGGTATTCGCTGGGGGAGGCGCGATAGAAGCGCCGGAAGGCCTTGCTGAAGTAGTTGGCGCTGGCGAAGCCCAGGTACTCCGCGATGGCCTGCAGCGACAGCCTCGGGTTCTTCAGCAGCTCCGCGGCGTGGCCCATGCGCACCTGCTGGATGTACTCGTATACCGCGCAGCCGTGCTGGGCGCGGAAAATGCGCTCGATGTACTCCCGGCTGAAGTAGAACCGCTCGGCGAGGGCGTCCAGGTTGATGTTCTCGCGGTAGTTTTCGTCGATGTAGCGCCGGATCCCGTCGGCAATCTCCCCGGGCGTGCGGGCCTCCGCGGGGCGCTCGGGCAACTGGGCCAGCGCCTTTTTCAGCGCCGCGTGCAGCTCGTCCACGTCGATGGGCTTCAGCAGGTAATCCACCACGTTGTGGCGCAGCGCGGCCCGCGCGTACTCGAAGGAATCGTAGCCGCTGACCACGATGAACCGCGCGTCGGGGTAGCGTTCCGTGGCGCGGGAGAGGAAGTCCACCCCGCCCATCAGCGGCATGTTCATGTCCACGAAGGCGATGTCCGGGCGCAGGGCTTCCATCATCTGCAGCGCCTCCGCACCGTTGCCGGCGGAGCGCGGCGGCTCGAGGTTCAGCGCCTTCCAGTCCACCAGCGAGCGGATCGCCTGGTGGACGGACTGCTCGTCGTCAATGATCAGCGTCCTGTACATGCTCCAGCACCTCCATGGGAATCCGAATGCAGACGGTCGTCTCGCGCGACGGCACGGCGCGGCTCTCGATCTCCAGCTTCGCCCGCCCGCTGTACAGCAGCCGCAGCCGCGAGGCCAGGTTGCCGATGCCGATGTTCTGCAGCACGACCACCGTGCCGTCCTCCAGGCTCTCCCGGAGCTGCCGCAGGCGCTCGGGCGGGATGCCCGCGCCGTCGTCGCGCACCAGGATCACCGCGTCGCCGCCCTCCACGCGGCAGGCGATCGACAGCGACACGGCGTCCACGTCGCCCTGCATGCCGTGCACGATGGAGTTCTCCACCAGCGCCAGCAGCCCCAGCTTGGGCACGCGGCGCGGCAGCAGCGCCTCGTCCGCGTCCAGGGCGTATTGCAGCCGCTCGCCGAAGCGGGCCTTCTGGATCGACAGGTACTTGCCCACGTACTCGATCTCCGTGGACAGCGCCGAGAGGTTCCCGCCCTTGATGGTGTAGCGCAGCAGCGAGGCCAGCGTGGTGATCATGCGGTACACCTTCTGGTCCTCCGCCAGGATGGCCTCGGTGGAGATGGCCTGCAGCGTGTTGAACAGGAAGTGGGGGTTGGTCTGCGCCTCCAGCGCCGCGAGCTGCGCCGTGCGCTCGTTCAGCGAGGCCACGTAGGTGCGGTCGATGAGCTCGGAGAGGTTCTCCATCATGCGGTTCACGTCCTCGGACAGGCCGATCATCTCCGAGCTGCCCTGCAGGTCCGCGCGCTCCTTGAATTCGCCCGCCCCGGCCCGGCGCATGCGCGCCGCCAGCGCCTCCAGCGGGCGGGTCAGCACGTGGATCAAGCCCAGCAGCAGGAGCGTGATGACGATGAGCGCCGCCACGCCGATGCCGATGGTGACGTTGCGCGTGCGGACCAGCGAGGCGTTGACCGCCGACAGCGGCTTGACCGCCGCCACGGTGATGCCCGCGCCCTCGGGCCCGGCGCAGGCCAGCAGTTGCGCCTTCCCGTCCAGCGTGATGTCGGAGCGCCCCGCCCGCACGGCCTCCAGCACCTCGTCCTCCCCGGCGCCGTCGGTAAAGGCCGCGCCGGAGGCGTCAAACAGGTACAGCCGCTCGTCGTTTTCCGCGTGGCGCCGGAAGAAGCGGTCGGGCAGAGTGTAGTCCACCAGGAAGCGCACCACCGCCAGCGGAGTCGTGCGGGGGGAGTCGATGATGGTGCGCGTGACCTGCAAGAAGCCGCCCTCCCCGGGCAGGATGGACAGGTAGCCCGGCGCGGCGGAGAAGGTGTCGTAGTCCGGGAGCGACTCCGGCGCGCGGTAGTCCAGCCGCACGACCTTCCTGCGGGGGTTGTCCATCCGCAGCAGCAGCCCGGCCCTGGGCAGGTACAGCTCCATCCAAAGCACGTCGTGCCGGCCGTAGAACTGGGTGCGGAAGGCGTTCTCCAGCGTCTGCTGGTCGGCGTAGCCCACGGCGTCGCGCCGCGCGAGCACGGACATGAAGTCGGAGTCGTTGCGCAGTTGCAGCGAGAAGTCCTTCAGGCCGTCCACGTAGGTATCCAACTGCTGGCGCTCCAGCTCCAGCACGCGCTCCATGGAGGCGCGCTCGTGGCGCGTGTTGGCCCGCTGCTGGGCCAGGTAGCTGTACAGGATCAGGAGCGCGCACAGCAGCAGCACCGCCGCGCTGACGACCAGGCTCAACTGGGTGCGGATGGTGGTGCGGTTGCGCCAGCGCCGAAAGCGCGCGGACAGCTTCATGGGCAGCCTCCGTTCGTGGGTGGGGATGGGGGAGAGGGCGACCCGGAAAACCTCTGGTCGTCTTTCATTATAGCACACCGGGCTGCGTTTGACCATATCGCAATTTGTACCCAAAATCACCGGCGCAGGTCACAAAATGACCTGTGATTTTGGCCGCGAATATCCTATAATGTTAACAGACGGGTTCTTGCCCGATCATCATAAGGAGGAACATCATCATGAAGAAGCTGCTTTCCATGCTGCTGGCCGTCGCCGTGGTGCTGACGCTGTGCGTCGTGCCCGCCATGGCCGAGGAACCGGTCGAGATCAACATGTTCATCCCCAGCCCCGAGTACGCGGACGCCGTGAACGAGCTGATCGCCGCCTATAAGGAAGTCGCGCCCAACGTGACCATCAACTACGAGACCACCCAGAACGACTATCCCACCCTGCTGAAGACCCGCATCAACGCCGGCATGACCCCCGACATCTTCGGCACCACCTCCGGCAAGGAGATCGCCGACTACGCCGAGTACTCCTACAACTTCGCTGGCACCCCCGCCGCCGAGGCGATGGACCCGGCCGTGTCCGCCATGATGACCTATGGCGACGGTGAGATCCACGGCTTCGCGCTGAAGGGCAATTACTTCGGCATGCTGTACAACAAGGCCATCTTCGACGAGGTGGGCATCGAGTTCCCCAAGACCCTGGACGAGTTCGAGGCCGCCTGCGAGAAGATCAGCGCCGCGGGCTACCAGCCCGTGACCACCGGCTTTGCGGAGTGGTGGGTGTACAAGCACGTGATGCAGCACTTCCTGGACGCCGCCACCGACGATCCCGCCGCGCTGGTCGCCGCGTTCCAGGCCGGCGAGGCCCACTTCAAGGACTATCCCGTGCTGTATGACAACTTCTTCCGCTTCATTGATCTGTGCGTGAAGTACGGCGACAACAAGCCCCTGGAGACCGACCTGGCGGGCGAGGTGTCCGCGTTCGGCACCGGCAAGGCCGCCATGGTGACCGGCCAGGGCCCCTGGGTCGAGGCCGACGTGACCTCCATCGACGACGCGCTGCAGATCGGCTTCGCGGGCTATCCCGTGACCGACGACCCGGCCCAGAGCCAGATCATCGCCGGCTCCGACCAGGCGCTGCGCATCAACAAGGATTCCGCCAACCTGGACGCCGTGCTGGACTTCGTGAACTGGTGGTACACCAGCGAGTACGGCCAGAACTGGTTCTGCGACGTGGCCGGCGTCATCCCCCCGATCTCCGGCGCGAAGGTGGCCGACATGCAGATCATCAAGCAGGGCGCTGAGCTGGCTGCGGCCGACGGCGCCGGCGCGCTGAGCATCTGCTACTCCTCCGACAGCTTCAACCAGGCCATGGGCGAAGCCATCCAGGCCTACATCGGCGGCAGCATCGACAAGGACGAGTGCTGCGCGCAGATCGAGGCCAAGTGGGTGGAGCTGGACGGCGCGAAGGGCTGATCCCCGGACGCCGGACGGGCGAACGAACAACTCTCAGCCGTGCCGTACGCGATACGGCACGGCTGATTTCAACTGTGTCAGACTCAAGGAAGGGGGAGCTTCATGCAAAGGCCCTCCATGAGCCCCATGAACCGCAAGGCGCTGCGCGACACGCTGCTGTTCACGCTGCCCGCGGTGGTGATGGTGCTCATCGCCATCTACATCCCGTTCGTCATGAGCGGCTACTATTCCCTGACGGAGTGGAACGGCATATCCCGCAACCCCGTGTTCATCGGGCCGGCCAATTTCAGGACCATCTTCTCCTCCGGCAGCCCGGAATTCGTGAACGCGCTGCTGTTCACCTTCAGGTTCTCGGCGCTGTTCATCGTGTTCAGCAACGTGCTGGCGCTGGCGCTGGCCGTGGCGCTCACCCGGAAATTCCGCCTGGCGAACTTCCTCCGGGGCATGTTCTTCCTGCCCTACATCATGTCCATGACCATCGTGGGCTTCATCTGGAAGTTCATCTTCACGCAGGGCTTTGAAAAGCTCTACGAAATCACCGGCTGGGGCGTGTGGAACCTCAGTTGGCTGGGCGACGCGAACCTGGCCTTCTACTCGCTGGTGCTGGTGGGCGTGTGGCAGTCGCTGGGCTTTTACATCGTGCTGTACATCGCGGGCCTGCAGGCCATCCCCTCGGAAGTGCTCGAGGCGGCCAGCATCGACGGCGCCAACAGCCGCCAGCGCTTCTTCCGGGTGGTGCTGCCCCTGCTGGGGCCGTCCATTACTACCTGCGTGTTCATGTCACTGACCAACTCGCTGAAGGTGTTCGACATCATACTCGCCCTCACCAAGGGCGGGCCCGGCGGCGCGACCTACTCCGCCACGCTGGACATCTACCGCGAGGCGTTCCAGAACAACAACTACGGCCTGGGTTCCGCGAAGGCCATCGTGTTCTTCGTGATCGTGCTGGTGCTCACCCAGGTGGTGCTGAAGGTGTTTGAGCGCGGGGAGGTGAAGCAGTGATGCAGGCGCAGGTTGAACGAAGGAAAAAGGCGGCCCACGGCGCGTTCCTGGTGATCGTCGTGCTGCTGGCGTGCCTGTATATCTATCCCGTGTTCCTGATGGTGGACAACTCGCTGAAGCCCTTCAAGGAGATCCTTACCAACGTGCTGGCGCTGCCCTCCCATCTGGAGTGGGCAAACTATGGCTACGTCATCGACAAGATGGAGTACTTCCGCCTGTTCTGGAACAACGTGGTCATCACCGTCATCGGCATCGCGGGCATCGTGGTGTTCTCTTCGATGGCGGCCTACATCCTCGACCGCCGGGACACCCGGGTGACGAAGGCGCTGCACACCTTCATCATCACCCCCATGCTCATTCCCTTCCAGACCATCATGATCACGCTGCTCAAGTTCATGAACATCATCCACCTGAACGGCACCGCCTGGGGCCTGGGCATCCAGTACTGGGGCTTCGGCATCCCCATGGCGACGTTCATCTACTTCAACTTCATGAAGTCGATCCCCTCGGAGATCGACGAGAGCGCCATGATCGACTCCGCCTCCACGTTCCAGACCTACGCGCTGATCATCTTCCCGCTGCTGAAGACGGTGACGGCCACCGTGGTGGTGCTGGACGTGATGTGGATCTGGAACGACTTCCTGCTGCCGCTGCTGATGGTCAACAGCTCGCCGTCGTCAAAGACGCTGGTGCTGGCGGCCTACAACTTCGTCGGCTCCCTGAACACCAAGTGGCACTACGCGCTGGCCGCCATGGTGCTGGCGATCCTGCCCTCGGTCATCGTGTTCGTGTTCCTGCAGCGCTACATCGTGGACGGCGTCGTCGCCGGCGCGATCAAGGGATAGCGCCCCGCCCACCCGATACCCAACCGACCCTCAACGGAGGCCCCTCATGAAATTCACAAACGGTTACTGGCTGAACCGGCCGGAGTACGACCTGCACTTTGCCATCCAGAGCTACGCCGCCACCGTCACGGACGACGCGCTGAAGATCATCTGCCCCTCGGTGCCGGTGGGGGAAGGGCGCGGCGGCGTGATGAACCACCCGGCGCTCACCGTCACCTTCACCGCGCCCATGGAGGACGTGATCCGCGTCACCGTGGAGCACTGGCGGGGCGTCGTGGACCGCTGCCCGCACTTCGAGCTGCACGAGGCCCCGGTGAAGCCCGTCATCACCGAGACGGAGACGGAATTCACCTTCCGCAGCGGCCGCGCCGTGGCCACCGTCAGCAAGGCCAGGCAGGGCTGGCGCGTCACCTACACCGGCGACGGGCGGCTGCTCACCGAATCCGAATACCACGCCATGGCTCACGCCTACTGCAAGCCCACGGGCAAGCACTACATGATCGACTCGCTGAACCTGGACGTGGGGGAGCGGGTGTACGGCCTGGGCGAGCGCTTCACCGCTTACGTCAAGAACGGCCAGGTGGTGAACATCTGGAACGGCGACGGCGGCACCGCCAGCGAGCTGGCCTACAAGAACGTGCCCTTCTACATGACCAACCGCGGTTACGGCGTGCTGGTGGAGGACTCCGGCGACGTCAGCTTCGAGGTGGCCTCGGAGAAGGTGGAGCGGGTGCAGTTCAGCCTGGAGGGCCAGAAGCTGACCTACGACGTCATCTACGGCGAAACGCCCAAGGGCATCCTGGAGAAGTACACGGCGCTCACCGGGCGGCCGGCGCTGCCCCCGGCCTGGAGCTTTGGGCTGTGGCTGTCCACCTCCTTCACCACCAGCTACGACGAGCAGACCGTCACCTCCTTCATCGACGGCATGGCGCAGCGGGACATCCCGCTGAGCGTGTTCCACTTCGACTGCTTCTGGATGAAGGAGAACCACCTCACCGACCTGGAGTGGGACCCCGACGTGTTCCCGGACCCCGAGGGCCTTCTGAAGAAGCTGCACGACCGCGGGCTGCACGTGTGCTGCTGGCTCAACCCCTACATCGCCCAGGAGAGCTGCATGTTCGACGAGGGCGTGGAGAAGGGCTATTTCCTCCACAAGGAAAACGGCGACGTGTGGCAGACCGACCTGTGGCAGCCCGGCATGGCGATCCTGGACGTGACCAACCCCGCGGCGCGGGAGTGGTACGCCGCCAAGCTGCGCAGGCTGATGCGGATGGGCGTGGACGCCTTCAAGACCGACTTCGGCGAGCGCATCCCGGTGCGGGGCATCCGTTACTTCGACGGCAGCGACCCGCTGCGCATGCACAACTGGTACACCTACCTCTACAACAGGTTCGTGTTCGAGACCATCGAGGCGTGCCGCGGGAAGGGCGACGCGGTGGTGTTCGCCCGCAGCGCCACGGTGGGCGGGCAGCAGTTCCCCGTGCACTGGAACGGCGACAGCAGCGCGACCTTCATGAGCATGGCCGAGACGCTGCGCTCGGGCCTGAGCATCGCGCACTCCGGCTTCTGCTTCTGGAGCCACGACATCGCCGGCTTCGAGCAGACCGCCACCGCCGACGTGTACAAGCGCTGGGCCGCGTTCGGCCTGCTGTCCAGCCACAGCCGCCTGCACGGCTCGTCCAGCTATCGCGTGCCGTGGCTGTTCGACGACGAGGCCAGCGACGTGGTCAGGCAGTTCACCCGCCTCAAGAACCGCCTGATGCCCTACGTCTACGCCGCGGCGGCGGAGGCCCACGAGAAGGGCATTCCCGTCATGCGCCCGATGCTGCTGGAGTTCCCGGACAGCGTGGCGTGCGAGACCTGCGACACCCAGTACATGCTCGGCGCGAACCTGCTGGTGGCGCCGGTGATGCACGCCGACGGCCACGTGGACTACTACCTGCCCGAGGGCCGCTGGACGAACCTTTTGACCGGCGAGGTCGCGGACGGCGACACCTGGCGGCGGGAGCGGCACGGCTACCTGTCCCTGCCGCTGATGGTTCGGCCCAACAGCGTCATCCCCATGGGCGCGAACGAGGAGCGGCCCGACTACGACTACACCGACGGCCTGGAGCTGCACGTGTTCCAGCCCGAGGACGGCACGCTCACCGTCAGGGTGCCCGACCTGAAGGGCCGGACCGCCGCGACCTATGTGCTGACGGTCAAAAACGGCGAGGTCAGCGTGGCGACCGACGCCGCCAGGCCCTGCAAGCTGATCGTGCACAACGCCTGACGCCGGCTTCCGTTTCCCGAATTTCCCCCGACTGGAGGTGCACACATGAACAGCTTAACCCACCCCGCGCGCAGCCTGCTGCCCAGTGACGGCAGGATCGCGGGCGGGGCGCTCGGCGGGGTCGTCGAAGGCGTGTACGACCACATGCTCGCGTACCAGTGGCGGATGCTCACCGACCAGGTGCCGGGCGCCGAGCCGTCGCACTGCGTGGAGAACTTCCGCATCGCCGCGGGCGAGGCAAAGGGCGACTTCTACGGCTGGGTGTTCCAGGACAGCGACTTCGGCAAGTGGCTGGAGGCGCTGGCCTACAAGCTGATGGCCAAGCCCGACCCCGAGCTGGAAGCGCGCGCGGACGAGGTGATCGGCCTGATGGAAAAGGCCCAACTGCCCGACGGCTACCTGGATACCTACTTCATCATCAACGGCATCGACCGGCGCTGGACCAACCTGCGCGACTGCCACGAGCTGTACTGCGCGGGCCACCTGCTGGAGGGCGCCGTCGCCTACTGGCAGGCCACCGGCAAGCGCAGGGCGCTGGACGTGATGATCCGCTACATGGACTACGTCTGCGACTACTTCACCGAGCAGAACCTGTGGGGCTATCCCGGCCACGCGGAGATCGAGCTGGCGCTGTGCAAGCTGTACGACGTCACCGGCGAGCGCCGCTACCTCGACCTCGCGCGGACGTTCATCGACCGGCGGGGGCGGGAGCCGTACTACTTCGACCTCGAGCAGGAAAAGCTCGGCAAGCCGTTCTTTCCCCACAACGCGGGCTTCGGCCGCGCCTACGCGCAGGGACACCTCCCCGTGCGGGCGCAGCGCACCATGGAGGGCCATGCCGTGCGCGCGCTGTACCTGGCCTGCGGCGCGGCGGACGTCGCCGTGCGCACCGGGGACGCGGCGCTCTGGGAGGCCTGTCGCGCGCAGTTCCGGAACACCTGGGCGCGGCGCATGTACGTCACCGGCGGCGTGGGCAGCACCTACACGGGCGAGGCGTTCACCTTCGACTACGACCTGCCCGACGACACCGCCTACGCCGAGACCTGCGCCTCCGTGGCGCTGGTGTTCCTGGCCAGGCGGATGCTGCAGGGCGAGCTCGACGGCATGTACGCCGACGCCATGGAGCGCGCGCTCTACAACACGTGCCTGTCCGGCATGAGCCTGGACCAGGAGCGCTTCTTCTACGTCAACCCGCTGGCGGTGTTCCCCGAGGCGGACGAGAAGGACCCCAACAAGCGCCACGTGGAGCCGGAGCGCCAGCCGTGGCTGGGCTGCGCCTGCTGCCCGCCGAACCTGGCGCGGCTGATGTGCTCGCTCCTCGAATACCAGTATACCGCCCGCGAGGACGAGCTGCAGGTGCACCTCTACCTGAACTCCACCGTGAAGCTGACGCTGGGCGGCGCGGCGGTCGAGATCGCCATGGAGACCGACTATCCCCGCGACGGCCGCGTGAAGCTGCGCCTCGCCCCCGGCGATTACGCGCTGCGGCTGCACATCCCGGCGTGGTGCGGCTCGTATCGCGTGCTGCGGGACGGGCGGGAAATCGCCCCGGCGGTGGAGAACGGCTACGCGCTCGTGGAGGGCCCCTTCGGGCGGGAAGAGGTCGTCCTGGACATGGCCATGCCGCCCCGCCGCGTGCACGCCCATCCCAGCGTGCGCAGCGCGGCGGGCAAGGTGGCGCTGGCCCGCGGCCCGGTGGTCTACTGCCTGGAGGAGGCGGACAACGGCGCGGAGCTCCACCGGCTGCTGCTGCCCGCGGACGCGCCGCTGACCTGCGTGGAACGGGACCAACTGGGCGGCACGGCGGTGATCGAAGCCGACGGCCTGCGCGAGGGCTTCCCCTCCGACGACCTCTACACCTCCGGCGTGCCCGCGGTGCGCGAACCCGCCCGGCTCGCGTTCATCCCCTACTACAAATGGGCCAACCGCGGCCGGAACGAAATGCTGGTGTGGGTGCGGGAGGCGTAGCCGCGCATCCGAACCAGATCGCCGATCAAGGCCGCAACCGCGGAGATTCCCCGAAAGACCGCCGACGCGGCGCCCGAAAACCGGGCGCCGCGTTTTGCGATTTGTGTTGACATTCTCCCCGCGCTCATGTATAGTTAAGTCAGCGCGAATCGCCCCTCGGGGAAGCGCATTGTGATGGAGGAGGAATGCGATCCATGCACCTGCCCGGATACCATGAAGACCTGCACACGCTGCACGTGAACACATTGCCCAACCGCGCCTATTATGTGCCCTATTCCCACACCGAAGACGCGCGGCGGGACGTGCGGACGGAGTCCGACCGCTTCCAGTCGCTGAACGGCGAGTGGCAGTTTCGATATTATGAAAGCCCCCAGGAGGTGCCCGAGGATTTCCACACCGACGGCAAGCCCTGGGACGCCATTCCCGTGCCCTCCGTGTGGCAGATGCACGGCTACGGGCGCCACCAGTACACGAACCTGCGCTATCCCATTCCCTACGACCCGCCCTACGTGCCCGTGCAGAACGCCTGCGGGCTGTACATGCGCCGCTTTACGCTGGAGGACGACGGCCCCTGCCGCCGCACGCTGGTGTTCGAGGGCGTGGATTCCTGCTTCTACCTGTGGGTGAACGGCCGCTTCGTCGGCTACAGCCAGGTCTCCCATTCCCCGAGCGAGTTCGACGTGACGGATTACGTTCGCCCCGGCGAAAATACCGTGGCGGTGCTGGTGCTCCGCTGGTGCGACGGCACCTACCTGGAGGACCAGGACAAGCTGCGCATGTCCGGCATCTTCCGCGACGTGTACCTGCTGCGCCGCGAGCCGAGGCACATCTGGGACTACACCGTGAGCACCTGGCTGTCGGCGGACCGCACCGCCGCCACGCTGCGGGTGGAGACGGAGCTGCGCGGCGAGTCGCCGGAGGATCACTCCGTGCACTACCGGCTCTTCAACGCCCAGGGCGAGATCGTGGCCCGCGGCCGCACCTATGACAGCGCCTTTGAGATCCAGCTCCCGGAGGTCACGCTGTGGAGCGCGGAGAACCCGTACCTGTACACGCTGGTCCTGCGCCACACCAACGAGCGCATCGTGGACTTCGTGGGCTTCCGGGAAATCTTCGTGCGCGACCGGGTGGTGTACGTCAACGGCCAGAACATCAAGTTCCGCGGCGTGAACCGCCACGACAGCGACCCCGTCGCGGGCCCGGCCGTGGACGAGAACCACATGCTGCGCGACCTGGTGCTGATGAAGCGCCACAACATCAACGCCATCCGCACCAGCCACTACCCGAACTCCCCGCTGTTCCCGCGGCTGTGCGACCGGTACGGTTTCTACCTGATCGCCGAGGCGGACCTGGAGTGCCACGGCGTGGTGTGCAGCGACGGCGGCTACGACGAGGCGCACTATAACCTCATCGCGCAGGACCCCGAGTTCGGCGAGGCCATACTGGACCGCGTGCAGCGCTGCGTCATCCGCGACAAGAACCGGCCCTGCATACTGATCTGGTCCATGGGCAACGAGGCCGGCATGGGCGTCAACTTCCACGAGGCGCTGCGCTGGACGCGGGAGTACGACCGCTCCCGCCTGACCCACTACGAGCGCGCCGCCTTCCCGCCGCCGGGCGAGGAGATCAACCGCGACAACCTGGACCTGTACAGCCGCATGTACCCCTCGATCCAGGAGATCGACCGCTACTTCGAGGAGGGCGCGGTGGGCAAGCCCTACATCCTCTGCGAATACGCCCACGCCATGGGCAACGGCCCCGGGGACCTGGAGGACTACTTCCGCTGCTTCGAGCGCCACGACGGCCACTGCGGCGGCTTCGTGTGGGAGTGGTGCGACCACGCCGTGGACATGGGCCGCAATCCCGACGGGCGCCGGCGCTACGGCTACGGCGGCGACTTCGGCGAATTCCCCCACGACGGCAACTTCTGCATGGACGGCCTGGTGTACCCGGACCGCACGCCCCACACGGGCCTGAAGGAGCTGAAGAACGTCAACCGCCCCGCCCGCTTCCGGGAGGTCAACCTGGAGTCCGGGTGCTTCACCGTGCACAACTACCTGGACTTCACCACCCTGAACGACTACGCCCGCGTGCGCTACGAGGTGCGGCAGAACGGCAGGGAGGTCTACTCCGGCTTCGTGCCCGACGAGATGATGGACGTGGCGCCCCACGACGACCGCGAGTTCAGCGTGGACGTGCCGCACCGCCAGGGCGAGCCCTTCGCGGTGTACTTCGAGCTGATCCAGAAGTACGACCGCCCGCTGGTGCCCGCGGGCCACGTGCTGGGCTTCGAGCAACTCGGCCGGCAGCGCTGCGTCATGCCCGAGCCGGCGGACGGCCTGCTGTCCATCGACGTGGTGGACCGGGAGCAGGACATCTGCATGCACGGCGAGAACTTCCGCTACGTGTTCAGCAAGCGCAGCGGCTGCTTCGACATCATGAACTTCGACCAGCTTCACCTGCTGGAGCGGCCCATGGCGTTCAACATCTGGCGCGCGCCGACGGACAACGACATCTATATCCGCAAGGAGTGGGAGCGCTACGGCTACGACCGCGCCATGACCCGCGTGTACGACGTGAAGCTCGAGGCGGGGGAGGAGGTCGTCATCACGGCGGAGTTCTCCCTGGGCGCGGTGTACCTGCCCAACATCGCCCGCGGCACCGCCACGTGGCGCGTGGGCAAGAGCGGCAGGATCGACGCCGAGATCCGCCTGAAGCAGCGGGAGAACGCCCCCGCGCTGCCCCGCTTCGGCGTGCGGCTGTTCCTGCCGAAGGCCATCCAGAACGTCGAGTACTTCGGCTTCGGCCCCTACGAGAGCTACCGCGACAAGCACCGCGCCAGCGCCAAGCACCTGTATTCCGCGACCGTGAACAGCCTGCACGAGGACTACATCCGCCCGCAGGAGAACGGCAGCCGCTGGAACTGCAACTACGTGCGCCTGACCGGCGAGCTGGGCGGCTTCGACGTGCGCGGCGACGAGTTCAGCTTCAACTTCTCCCGCTACACGCAGGAGGAGCTGACCCGCAAGCAGCATAACTACGAGCTGGAGCCCTGCATGGCCAACGTGTTCTGCCTGGACTTCTGCCAGAACGGCATCGGCTCCAACAGCTGCGGCCCGGCGCTCTCGCCCATGTACGCCATGCCGCGGTCGTTCACCTTCTGCTTCTCCATACTGCCCGCGCAGGGGGAGATCTGACCGGCCGCGCGAAGGATAAAAAACTGGGCGCGGGGGTTGTTCGCCGATTCCCCGCGCCCATTCAAAAGGGACTGCCTCGTCGGGGCAGTCCCTTTTGCTTCATTCCTCCAGCGCCGCTTCCAGCGCACCCAGCTTTTCGCGCAGCGCGTCGCAGAAGTCCTCGGCGGTCTCGGCGCGCGCCTGCGGGGCGAGCGCGATGTAGTCCTTGATGGGCGCCACCAGCGCACGGGCGGCCCCCGCGATGCGCGTCTCCGACGCGGCCCTGCGCTCCCGCAGGCAGCGGGTGAGCACGTCGCAGGCCCGGGCCAGCTCCGGATCCCCGGCCCGCCGCGCCTCCGTCACCAGCGCGTCCCCGGACTCCTGCAAATCCGCCCGCGTGCGGTGGTTCACCTGGGGCGGCTCGCACTCCACGCCCCGCGCGTTCAGTTTCTCCACCACCTGGCGCACGTAGTCGGGCCGGGATTTGATCACCGCGCGATACTTGTTCTGGTAGCGCAGCATCAGGCTGTGGTCGCCGCCGGACAGCTTTTGCAGGCAGGCGCGGACCGACTGTCCCGCCGCCCGGGCCACCAGCACCTGCTCCATCAGCCAGTCCACTTCCTGCTGTGTAAAGGGCACGAAGCGGGCGGCGCGCTCCTGGCCGCCCTCCTGCTGGCGCACCTGGGCGTAGTAGTAGTTGCGGATGCTGTTGGGCCGCCGCCCCGTCTGCCGGGCGATCTGCTCGAACACCGCCTTCAGCGGCATGCCCTGATGCTGGGCGTCGTCGGCGGTTTCCCATAGCAGCCGGCTCTCGGCCTCGCTCCAGCCGGAACGCCTGCCCGCAGGGGCCATCGCGGCGCGGGGTTTTCCTTCGTGGGAGACTGCTTGATCCATTCCATTCCCTCCCAAATGGTTGATGGTACAGAGTATGCGCGCCGTGTGCAAAGAATATACTGCCATGCGGGATTGTCAAAAGTTTTTAAAAATCCGCGCGGCGCCGTAACGGAGGGATATATGCTTCTTTCACCGGAAATATACCAATTATCGCTTGACTTATGCCCGCTTCGGCGTAAAATAGGGGCTGTGATTTTTAAAAAGACATCCTTTTTGAGGGAGTGAGCGCTATGAGCAAGCCGACCCTGGTCGTCATGGCCGCGGGCATGGGCAGCCGCTTCGGGGGCTGCAAGCAGATCGCCGCCGTGGACGACGCCGGCCACATTATCATCGATTTTTCCATCTACGACGCCCTGCGCGCCGGCTTCGGCCGGGTGGTGTGCGTCATCAAGCGGGAGATGGAGGACGACTTCCGCCGCGTGCTGGGCGACCGCCTCTCCGGGAACGTGGAGCTGCGCTACGCCTACCAGTCGCTGGACGGCCTGCCGGAGGGCTTCGCCGTGCCCGAGGGGCGGGAGAAGCCCTGGGGCACCGGCCACGCCGTGCTGTGCGCGCTGCCCCTGACGGAGGGCCCCTTCGCCGTCGTCAACGCCGACGACTTCTACGGCCGCGACGCCTTCCGCGCGGCGGCGGACTTCCTGGCCGCGCCCGGCGGCCCCGACGAGCACGCCATGGTGGGCTATAGCATCGAGAACACGTTGACCGAGAACGGCACGGTGTCCCGCGGCGTGTGCGTGGGCGACGACCGCGGCTTCCTGGCGGACATCACCGAGCGCACGAAGATCGAGCCCCGCGAGGGCGGCGCGGCCTTCACCGAGGACGGGGAACAATGGACGTTCATCCCCGCAGGTACGCCGGTTTCCATGAACCTGTGGGCCTTCCGCGAGGGCGTGAAACCCGCCTTTGACGCGCTGTTCCGGGAATTCCTCGAGAACGACGTGCCCGGCCGGCCGCTGAAGGCCGAGTTCTACCTGCCCAGCGTGCCCAAGCGCCTGATCGCCGAGGGGAAGGCCAGCGTGCGCCTGCTGCGCACCGGCGAGCGCTGGTACGGCATGACCTACCGCGAGGACATCCAAAAAGTCAAGGACGCCATCGCCGCGATGAAGCGGGACGGCGTCTACCCGGAGAAGCTGTGGGAGTGATACCGTACTTATATTAATACGGATACCGAAACCATCCGATCTGAGCGTGTACAGCGAAATAACCCGGGATCGGATAAATACAGTCCGGGGCGGCCATGAGCCGCCCCGGACTTGCGTTTGCGATGTTTAGGCGTACCGCGCGAACAGCGTGTCGCGGGCGTATTTGCCGCGGGTGACGGACTTGCTGCCCTTCCCGCTGGGCGCTTCGAAGTGGTAGCAGAAATAGTAGCCCGCGTCGTAGGCGCCCGAGGCGTCGTCGCTGACCGCCAGCAGGTATTTGTGCACCATGGGGTAGCTGGTGGTCAATTCGTACTTCAGGAAGTAGAGCTGGCCCTTCAGGGAGGAGGGGTCGTAGCCGTTGGCGCTGCACCAGCTGAAGAGGTTGTTCTTGCGGCTGGCGTGCCACTGGACGATGCCGTAGCTGGTGCCGTGGTCGCCGCCGAGCGTCGGCTCGAAGCCGCTCTCGTACTTGATGTTGGCCGCCACGCCGCAGGCCGCGGCGCGGTTGTAGCCCAGCTCGTTCATCAGGAAGCGCACGATGATCTGCTCGTTGGTGCCGGTGTACTCCGCCGTGGGCTTCACGGTGCTGCCGGGGTTGCCCAGGTGATCGGCCAGCGTATAGCCCACCCGGCCGTTCCGGGACACCATGGCGCACGAGCCGTTCACCGCCAGCAGCTTGAGCTTCGTGCCCGCCTTCACGGTCACGTAGCGGCTGGAGGTGCTGGCCTTGCTGTAGATGCGCGTGGTGCGCGTGGTGACCACGTCGGTGGCGTTCGCGCCGGAATCGGCGGATTCGGCCTCTACCTTCTTCAGGCCGCTCACGGCGCAGATGCCCTGCCTGCCGTTGGCGTTGATCAGCGCGGCCTTGCCCTTCACGGCCTCCACGTTCACCATGTTGCCCTTGGACAGCGTGCCCAGCAGGTCGTGCGGCGATTCCACCGCGTAGACCTCCAGCGTCTCTTCATCGACCACTGCCTTGAAGCTCCCGGCGGCGGAGGCGAAGGGCACGACGGAGATCGCCCCCAGCGCCGCCAGCGCGAGGCAGAGGATCAGCTTGCGTAAAATGTGATGATTCATACCGGATACCCCATGTTTTGCAATCTATTTTGGACAGTACGTCACAAATCTGAAATAATTATAGCATATTTGAAATATGCTGTCAATATTGATTCACCCCGATATCGGGCAGTTTTGGTGGAAAAACGTGGATTTTAATGGGTTAATAACGTGACGAAAATGTGACAAACCGCAACACCGGCAAAGCAAAGCCCCCGGAAGCTGATGCTTCCGGGGGCTTCGTCGCGGCGGATGCTAGATCCTGCCGTCGTACTTCGGCGGGTTGCAGCGGGGGCAGGGCTTGTAGCCCAGGTAGTAGGCCTCGTACACCGTCAGCCGCTGGGAGCTGGCGAAGGCGAACTTGCACTCGTACTCGTGGTAGCACTTCGCGCCGTCGGCGGCGTAGACGTAATGCACGGTGTTCTCCACGGTATCGACGATGATGGAATCCGTGCTCTCGCTCACGTAGCCGGGCACGATGTACGACGGCAGCTCGGGGCCGTAGACCTCCACCTCGTTCTCGCCGCTGACCATCTCCACGCCGCCCGCGAGGCCGCGGTTGGAGGTGGGGAAGGGCAGGATCAGCAGCGCCAGCACGAGCGCGGCGGCGACGCCGGTGACGGCGATCTTCACGCCCCGCCTCCACGTGCAGCTTCGCTGCCACATCATCGGGATGCCCACCGGCAGCAGCCACAGCAGGCCCAGCACGCGGGCGTTGGTGTTCTTTCTGCGGGTGCGCTTCCCGGCCTTTTTCTTCCCGGGAAGCCGGAAAGACAGCGGGTGAAGCGGCGACTTTGCGCGCTGCCTGTGCGCCTTGGAGGCGCTGCCTGTGCGCGGTTTGCGCGCTTTGGAGGCGAGGTTTGTGCGCGGTTTGCCCGCTTTGGATCTATGTTTCGCGCCGTTGACGGGGCGCGGGTTTGCAGTTGGCAAATCAATCACGACCTTCGTGTCGACAAAAATCGACGGAATTCGGACATTCATAATCATTTTAGACGCTTTTCGCGCATAAGTAAATGACTTGCGGACAGGTTTAAAGGAAATGTATTGAGTGAAATAAACCTGCAACAACTCGCCCGACATTTGCCGCGGACGTGTGCCAACTGTTAAACGTGCGAATCTTGACAACCCCGTGACCGCTCTGCTATAATAAATCATAATTTGCCTGCCGTCCGCATAGCATTGTGGGGCCGCGGGTCAGCGGTGACGCTGTGAGGTGAAACGAGTGGACGCATACAAGCTGCTGGACATCCCGCCGACGGCGACGAAGGACGAGATTCGCTCGGCCTATCGCGCGCTGGCGCGGCGCTGGCACCCGGACCGCTTCATGGTCGGGCCGGAGCGGGACTGGGCCAACAACCGCATGGCGGAGATCAACGCCGCCTACCGTACCTGCCTGAACCGGCTGAAGGACGCGCGCGGCGCGGTGCGGGACGAGGACGCGCGGCTGGCCGAGGTGCGCCAGATGATCGACGACGGCCGCTTCGCCGACGCCCGCCGCATGCTGATGGGCTGCTCCACTCGCTGCGCCGAGTGGAACTACCTGTTCGGCCTGGCGCTGGCCGCCATGCGCGAGACGGACAAGGCCGCCATCTACCTGGGCGTGGCCGCCCACCAGAACCCCGCCTCCGCGGTGTACGCCCGCGCGCTGCGGGAGGTTCGCCGCCAGCAGGCGTCGCGCCTCCGCCCGCTGCAGGAGCTCATCGCCCGCGCGCGGATGGGCCAGACGCAGGAATCATGACGCAAGGCACAGGGCCGCACGCCCCGTGCCTCGCGTCTTTTTTGTGCGCCCGTTGCGCGGGCGAACGCCGGAAGGGTTTACAATCGGGACGACGGGGGCGCGACGCCCCGGATCGCAGGGGAGGACACGGACATGCGCAGTATGAAGAGGATGTCGGCGCTGCTGCTGGCGCTGCTGTTGGCGCTGCCGACGCTGCCGGCGCTGGCGGAGGACGCGGCGGAGTCGCCCGTCGAGGTTTTCGCGGAAGCGGAGGCCGAGGTCGAGGCGGCGGAAACGCTGGACGGCGCGGAGGCGCCGGTGGAATAGGCGCCCGGTTTGAATACCGGGGGAGGTATAATTGAGGAAGAAGCACTGGCGGACGCAGCCGGGGCCGAAGGCGTGGAGCTGGCGGACGCGCCCGCCGGGGAGGAAGCGCGCGGGGAGGTCGCCGGGGCGAACGGCGCGGAGGCGCCCGCCGCGGCGACCGAAGCGGCCGGCACGGTGAACGCGCCGCACACCCACAACGGCGAGTTGAATGAGAGCACCGACGAGCACGAGGGCTGGACGGCGTGGGGAGATACCGATGAACAAAAAACCAGCCTGCCGACCGAACCGGGCAGGTATTACCTGACGGCTGATGTGACGCTGAGCGCGAAATGGGAACCCGCTTCCGGCGAAACCTACCTCTGCCTGAACGGGCATACGATCACGGGGCCGGAGAGCGGCAATGCGATCAAGGTCAACAGCGGCTGCACGCTGCACCTGTACGACGCGCAGGGCGACGCCGGGAAAGTCGCCGTTCCGGATCACAGCAGAGAAGTAGAATGTGTGTACATCTATAGCGGCACGTTCAACATGTACGGCGGCACGCTGTCTGGAACAAGTGTCTCGCGGGGAGTGTATATGGATCCCATGTCGCCTTCCAGCAATACATTCAATATGTACGGCGGCACGATTTCGAGATTTTCTGTCGGTTTTTCCGGTGCTGGTGTATATGCCAGTGGCACATTCAACATGTACGATGGCAGCATTACCGGAAATTCAAACACAGACACTAGTGGTATTGCCGGGGGCGTGTTCGTTTACTCTGACGGCACGTTCAACATGAGCGGGGGCAGTATAACCGGGAATACCGCTGAGAGCGGTAGCGAAAACGTATATGTAATGGGCACGTTCACGCGGACCGGCGGCACGGTCGGCACGGCGGGCAACGAGGGTATAGGATACCTATCGTCAAATACCTGCGCCGTTTCCTTCGACGCCAACGGCGGCACGGGCTCGATGACGACGCAGTACATCAAAAAGGGTACGAACTACACGTTGCCGGCGAATGCCTTCACCCGCACGGGCTACACCTTCGCCGGCTGGAATGCCGTCGCCAGCCCGACGACGGAACAGTCCAACGTCACTTCCGTGACGCCGAACGACGGCAGCATGACGATCTACGCCCAGTGGACGCCGACTCCGTACACCATTACCTATATCCTCGCGGACGGCAGCCTGCCCCAGGGCGTGACCAACCCGACGAGCTATACGGTGGAAAGCGAACCCATCACCCTGAACAACCCCACCCGCGGCGGCTACACGTTCGCGGGCTGGACGGGTACCGGTCTGACCGCGGCGACGCAGACCGTCACCATCCCGAAGGGTTCCACCGGCGACCGCGCGTACACCGCCGCGTGGCGCGTGATCTACGTGCCGCCGACCTACTATACCGTCACGTTCCTCAGCGGCGGGGTCGCCGTCGCCACCCGCAGCGCCACCTACGGCGGACGCATCGCCCCGCCCGACGATCCCGCGCCGCCCGAGGGCATGCAGTTCGACGGCTGGTTCGCCGACGGCGCCGACGCCGCCTATGATTTCTCGCGGGGCGTCACCGGCAGCATCACGCTGACCGCCCGGTTCAGCCAGCTCCCCGCGCCGCCCGATCCGCCCGCGGAGGGGCCCGTGGAGCCCGAGGGCGTGGCGTTCGTCAGGGGCAAGGAGGTCACGGTGAAGAAGGGCAAGAAGCTGAAGCTGGAGGTCCGGCTCATCCCCGAGAACGCCGAGACGACGCTCACGTTCAAGAGCAACAACAAAAAGGTGGCCAGGGTGAGCGGGAAGGGCGTGGTCAAGGGCAAAAAGAAGGGCCGCGCGAAGATCACCGTCACCACCGCAAACGGCAGGAAGGCCACCATCATCGTGAAGGTGAAGTGACGGCGCGACGGGGTCGCCCCAAATCGGGGCGGCCCCTTGATTTCTTTACACGGAAACGGTATGATGGTATCAGAAGAATCTGACACGGAGGGGTCGCTTTGCAGTACGATCAGAGCCGCATCCGCAATTTCTGCATCATCGCCCACATCGACCACGGGAAGTCCACCCTGGCGGACCGCATCCTGGAGCTCACCGGCGTGATGAAGCAGCGCGAAATGACCGACCAGGTGCTCGACAGCATGGAGCTGGAGCGCGAGCGCGGCATCACCATCAAGTCGAAGGCGGTGCGCATGCCCTATACCGCGCGCGACGGGAAGGAATACGAGCTGAACCTCATCGACACCCCCGGCCACGTGGACTTCACCTACGAGGTCTCCCGCGCGCTGGCCGCCTGCGAGGGCGCGGTGCTGGTGGTGGACGCCAGCCAGGGCATCGAGGCGCAGACGCTCGCCAACGTGTACATGGCCGTGGAGCACGACCTGGAGATCCGCCCGGTCATCAACAAGATCGACCTGCCCTCCGCCCAGCCCGAGGTGGTCAAGACGGAGATTGAGGACGAGATCGGCATCGACTGCGAGGGCTGCCCGCTGGTGTCCGCCAAGCAGGGCATCGGCATCGAGGACGTGCTGGAGGACATCGTGGCCCACGTGCCCGCGCCCGACGATCCGCTGGACGCCCCGCTGCAGGCGCTGATCTTCGATTCCTACTATGACAATTACCGCGGCGCGATCTCCTCCGTGCGGCTGAAGGCCGGGCGCGTGAAGGTGGGCGACCGCATCCGCATGATGGCGGGCAAGTGCGAGTTCGAGGTCACCGAGGTCGGCGCGTACCTGCCGCTGGGCTACAGCCCGCGCGAGGAGCTGTGCGCCGGCGAGGTGGGGTACATCGCCGCCTCCATCAAGGACATCGCGGACATCCACGTGGGCGATACCATCACCCTGGCGGACAACCCCGCGCCGGAGCCGCTGCCCGGCTACAAGCCGGTGCTGCCGATGGTGTACTGCGGCATCTATCCCGCCGACGGCGCGGACTACGAGACGCTGCGGGACGCGCTGGAGAAGCTCCGGCTGAACGACGCGGCGCTCTCCTACGAGCCGGAGACCTCCGTGGCGCTGGGCTACGGCTTCCGCTGCGGCTTCCTGGGGCTGCTGCACATGGAGATCATCCAGCAGCGCCTGGAGCGCGAGTTTGACCTGGACCTGGTCACCACCGCGCCCAGCGTGGTGTACAAGGTCATCAAGACCGACGGCACCACCGTGTTCATCGACAACCCCACGAACCTGCCGCCGGTGCAGGAGATCGACTGGATGGAGGAGCCCTGCGTGGACGCGCAGGTCATCGCGCCGCAGGACTACGTGGGCGCCATCATGGAGCTGTGCCAGGACAAGCGCGGCACCTTCAAGGACATGAACTACATCGACGGCGGCCGCGTGGTGCTGAAGTACGACCTGCCGCTGAACGAGGTGATCTACGACTTCTTTGACCAGTTGAAGAGCCGCACGCGCGGCTACGCCTCGTTCGACTACGAGCTGAAGGGCTACGTGCGCAGCGACCTGGTGAAGCTGGACATGCTGCTGAACGGCGAACAGTGCGACGCGCTCTCGATCATCGTACACCGCGACCGGGCCTATCCCCGCGGGCGGAGCATCGCCGAGAAGCTGAAGGAAGCCATCCCGCGGCAGTTGTTTGAAATCCCCATCCAGGCGGCCATCGGCGGCAAGGTCATCGCCCGCGAGACGGTGAAGGCCCTGCGCAAAGACGTGCTCGCCAAGTGCTACGGCGGCGACATCTCCCGAAAGAAGAAGCTGCTGGAAAAGCAGAAGGAGGGCAAGAAGCGCATGCGCCAGGTAGGCACCGTGGCCGTGCCCAGCGAGGCGTTCATGGCGGTATTGAAGATGGACTGACGCGCCCCGCGGGCTTCGGCGTCCGGGAGCGCACAAGGAGCGAAACATGGTTCCGATATCCCTCTACTTCCACATCCCCTTCTGTGCGGCGAAGTGCGCGTATTGCGACTTCGCCTCTTATCCGAATCGGGAGGGGGAGTGGGCGCGGTACTTTCACGCGCTGTGGGCGGAGCTGGAATCGTGGAAGGGCGCGCTCGCGGGCTACGAGGCCGTCACGCTGTTCTTCGGCGGAGGCACGCCCACGCTGGTCGACGCGGGGTACATTGCCGAGACCGTCGGCCGTGCCCGCGCGCTGCTGCCCTTCGCGGGGGACGTCGAGATCACGATGGAGGGCAACCCCGGCACGCTGGCGCCGGACAAGCTGGAGGCCTGCCGCCGGGCGGGCGTGAACCGGCTGTCGCTGGGCGCGCAGAGCTTCGACGACGGGCTGCTCCGGTCGCTGGGCCGCATCCACACGGCGCGGCAGATCGGCGAGGCGGTCGCGCTGGCGCGGGAAGCGGGGTTTGTAAACCTCAACCTCGACCTGATGTACGCCCTGCCCGGGCAGGACATGGAGAAGTGGCGGGACACCCTGGAGCGGGCCGTCGCGCTGGGCGTGGAGCACCTCTCCGCCTACAGCCTGATCGTGGAGGAGGGCACGCCGATGGCGGCGCGCGTGGCGTCGGGCGAGGCCGTCGTCCCGGGGGACGACGCGGTGAACGCCATGCAGCGCGAGGCCGTCGCGCGGCTGGCGGCGGCGGGCTACGGGCGCTACGAGATCTCCAACTACGCCCGGCCCGGCTTCGAGTGCCGCCACAACCGCGTCTACTGGGAACGCGGCGAATACCTGGGCCTCGGCTGCGCGGCGCATTCGCTGTTCGGCGGCTGCCGCTTCGCCAATCCCGACGGGCTGGAGGCGTACCTCGCCGGCGGGCGGAGGGAGGGCTTCCAGCGGCTTGGCCGCCGGGACGCCATGGAGGAGACGCTGATGCTGTCCACCCGGATGACCCGCGGGCTCGACCTCGCAGGCTGGCGGCGGGCGTTCGGCGAGGACTTCGCGCGGGGCCGCGAGGACGCCCTGGCGCGGCTTGAAAAGGCCGGGTACGCCGAGGTGCGGGACGGCTTTTTCCGCCTGACCGCGCGCGGCCTGGAGGTACAAAACGCCGTAGTGGTGGAACTGATGGAGGAATAATTCCGAAATGTGGCACATAAATTAACGATGATGTCAAAATGTCGTCACCTTTTGATGCGGCACAGCATGTATTATATTATAGGAAACCTGTGAATGTGGGAGCGCGTTCGCGCGACGAAGGCGCCCCGTGGAGGACAACGTGTTGAAACAATCACAGCATGATCGCGCGCACGCCGCGCCGGCAAGGCGGCCCGCGCCGCGCCGCAGGGGCGGCCTGCCCGTCGCGGCCGTGGCCGCGCTGTGTGTCGTCGCGCTGGCGCTGGCCTTTGTCGCGCAGGCGCTGCCCGCGGGCGCAAAGGCCCAGGGCGGCGAAGGGCTGCGCATCAGCGAGGTCATGTCCGCCAACGGCAGCACGCGCGTGACCGGCGACGGCGGCCTGCCCGACTGGATCGAGGTGGAGAACACCTCCGACCGGACCGTCGATCTCACCGGCTTCACGCTGATGCGCGGCACCCGGCCCGCCAGGGCGTTCGTGTTCCCCGGCGGCGCGCTCGGACCCGGCGAATTCGCGGTCATCCTGGCCGACGGCGGGACGATCGCGGAGCGCGACGGCGTCTATCACGCGCCCTTCCGGCTGCCGGCCTCGGGCGACACGCTGACGCTGCTGGACCGCAGCGGCGCTGCCGTGGACGACGTGGACGTGCCCGCCCTGGCCAAGGACCAGGTCTACTGCCGGGACGTGGCCGGCGAGTGGCAGCTGAGCGCCTTTCCCACCCCGGGCGAGGTGAACCGCGTGGGCGACGCCGCGGCGGCGCAGGAGGAGCAGCGGGACGTGGTCGCCGTGCCCGGCGCGCTGGAGATCAGCGAGGCCATGAGCGACAACGCCACGTTCTTCCCGGACGAGACCGGGGCGTATCCCGACTACATCGAAATCCACAACACCACCGACGCGCCGGTGAACCTGCAGGGCTGGTTCCTGTCCGACACGCGGTCGAAGCTGCGCCGCTGGACCTTCCCGGCGGTGACGCTGCCCGCGGACGGCTACCTGGCGGTGCACTGCTCCGGCGTGGACCGCAGGGGCGACCCCGCCCACCTGCACGCTTCGTTCAAGCTGTCCTCGGGCGGGGAGGAGATCTTCCTCACCGATCCCAAGGGCGTCACGGTGTCGGCGGTGCGCCTGCCGACGCTGGAGGCCGACCAGGCGTGGTCGCTGCTGGAGACCGGCTGGACGCGGAGCTTCCCGCCCACGCCCAACCAGCCGAACACCCACGCCGGCGCGGACGCGGCGGCGGAGGAGATTCGCGCGCAGAACGGCTGCGGCGTGTACATCACCGAGATCCTGGCCTCGTCCGCCAAGTCGGACGACTGGATCGAGCTCTACAACGAATCCGCCGCGGCGGTGGACCTCTCCGGCTTCGGCCTGTCCGACAACGCCGGACGGCCCCGCAAGTGGCAGTTCCCCTCCGGCACGGTCATACAGCCCGGGGCGTACCTGGGCGTGGTGGCCAACGGCGCGGACACCGTTTCCAACGGACGGCTGTGCACCAACTACCGCCTCAGCGCCGACGGCGGCTATTCGCTGACGCTGTCGGACACCGCGGGCCGCGTCTTCGACCGGCTGTACGTGCCCACCCAGTACCGCGACCTCTCCTACGGTCGCACCGCGGACGCCCGCGCGCTGCGCTTCTTCACCAAGCCCACGCCGGGCAGCGCCAACTCCGGCGATACCTACCTGGGCCGCGCGCCGCTGCCGGTGTACTCGCACAAGGGCGGGCTGTATTCCACCGGCGACAACCTGTCGGTGGAGCTGAAGGTGCCCGGCAACTGCCAGGTCTACTACACGCTGGACTACACCGACCCGGACCAGGGTGCCACGCTGTACACGGAGCCGATCCCCGTCAGCAGCACCACCGTGCTGCGCACGCGGGTGTACGGCGAGGGCTACCTGCCCTCCTACATGGACAGCCAGAGCTACCTGTACGACGTGAACAACGGCGACGGCACGGTGTTCGTGATGTCCCTGGTGTCCGACCCCTACAACCTCACCAGCGACGAGGCCGGCATCATGGTCAAGGGGCCCAACGCCGAGCCGAAGTACCCCTACGGCTCCATGAACAAGGGCGCGAACTTCTGGATGGACTGGGAGCGCGAGGCGCACATCGAGGTGTTCAACCCCGACGGCACCACCCTGATCTCCCAGGAGTGCGGCACCAAGCTGCACGGCCAGTACAGCCGCGCCGAGAAGCAGAAGGCGTTCAAGGTCATCGCGCGCTCGAAGTACAGCGGCAGCAACCGCTTCGACGCGGCCATCTTCTCCAAGCGCCCCTATACCGAGTACCAGAGCTTCCTGCTGCGCGCCTCCAGCGAGGACGGCAACAAGACCCGCATGCGCGACGCGCTGATGCAGTCCCTGGCCGAGGGCACCAGCGTGATGTACCAGGAGACGGAGATCGGCGTGCTGTACATCGACGGGCAGTACTGGGGCCACTACAACCTGCGCGAGCGCATCAACACTGCGTCCATCTGCCAGTTCGAGGGCTGGGAGGGGGACGAGGACGACCTCGATCTCATCAAGGCCAATACGAACGTGATGCAGGGCTCCAACGACACCATGGCCAAGCTCCTGGCCTGGCTCAAGAAGCACAACCCCAACACCGACGAGGCCTACCAGGTGCTGGATCGCGCCATCGACATCCAGAACTACATCGAGTACATGGCGGTGGAGATGTACGTGGGCAACACGGACACGCTGAACGTGAAGCGCTACCGCAACCCCAAGAAGGACGGCAAGTGGCGCTGGGTGCTGTTTGACCTGGACTGGGGCTTCCACGAGGACACCAACTCGGTGCGGCGCTGGCTGACGCCCGGCGGCATGGGCAACATGAACCGCACGGACAATTCGCTGTTCATCGCCTGCATGAAGAACGACACCTTCCGCGATCGCTTCCTGACCTACCTCGGGCAGCAGATGGCCACCACCTACAGCGCGGAGAGCGTGCTGGCGCGGATCGAGGACTTCTACAACCGGCTCAAGCCCATCCTGCCGGAGCAGTTTGAGCGCTGGGGGCAGACGAAGTCGGGCTACAACGCCGCCATGAAGAAGTTCACGGACTACGCCAAGTCCCGCCCCTACCGCATGCTGCAGTTCCTGAAGGACTGCGAGTACCTGAAGCTGAGCCAGGCGGAGATGGAGCGCTACTTCGGCGACGCCATGGCTGAGGTGGGCGTGACCTACAAGCAGATCAAGAAACCCTAGAGCCCGTTTTCGAGGATTCGGAAACCGGCGCGAAAGAAGGCTGATTATGCAGCAAAAGAGAAACGGCCTGCCCGCCCGGCACGAGCTGAAGTACTTCATCAACCCCGCCGAGCTGGAGGTCCTGCGCGTCAGGCTCCGGCCCGCGCTGGCGATGGACAGCCACTGTCGGGGCGGCAAACCCTACGTGATCCGGTCGCTGTACTTCGACGACATCGACGAATCCGCCTGGTTCGACAAGCAGTCGGGCGTCATGCACCGCGACAAGTACCGCATCCGCATCTACCGGTACTCCGACAAGGAGATCTTCCTCGAGCGCAAGCGAAAGCTGGGGGATCTGATCCAGAAGTCGTCGGTGCAGATTACCCGCAGGCTGTGCGACCAGATCGTCGCCGGCAACCCCGCGGGGCTGCAGAAGGCGCAGAACCCGCTGCTGCAGGATCTGTTCGTGCAGATGCGCACGCGGCTGCTGCGGCCGAGGGTGATCGTGGACTACGCCCGCGAGGCGTACCTGCACCCCGCCGAGGACGTGCGCGTCACGTTCGATCTGAACCTGCGCTCGGGGCTGCACAGCACGGATCTGTTCAACCCTGCGCTGCCCACCGTGTGCCCGCACGACCGGAACGTGGAGATCCTGGAGGTCAAGTTCAACAACTACCTGCCCGGCTACGTGGCGGCGCTGCTGAGCGGCATCCAGGCCGAGCGCAGCGCGGTGTCGAAGTACATTCTGTGCCGGAGGTTCGAGCCCCTGAAATGACGGGGGACGCGCATCGAACTGTCGGCAGGCGGCAGACGCGCCGACGGATGAAAAGACAAAACGCATCGTGCAAAAGACAAAATACAGGAGGAACACCCGCATGAACAGCTTCGCCAATCTCTTCAACTCCCAGACCATCGCTCCTTCGGCCTTCCTGACCATACTCTTCTCCCTGGTCCTCGCCCTGCTGGCGGGCCTGTTTATCGCCTTCATCTACAAGCGCAACTACCGCGGCGTGATGTATTCCAACAACTTCGCGCTGACGCTGGTGATGATGACGCTGATCACCTGCCCGGTGGTCATGTGTATCCGCGAGTCCATCCAGCTCTCCATGGGCATGGTCGGCGCGCTGTCCATCGTGCGCTTCCGCACCGCCGTGAAGGACCCGCTGGACACCGCCTACATGTTCTGGGCGCTCACCATGGGCATCCTGCTGGGCGCGGGCCAGTTCTTCCTCACCGCCTGCGCGGTGGTGGGCATCGGCCTGCTGATTACGCTGCTGGTGAAGATCCAGTCCAAGGGCACGAACAGCTACCTGCTGGTGGTGCGCATGGGCGAGGAGGCCGAGAAGGCCGCCAACCAGCTCATCAACGGCATCAAGGTGCACGAGCTGAAGAGCAAGAGCGTGTCCGCCAACGGCATCGAGGCCACCTATGAGGTGCGCCTGGACAAGCCCGACGCGCTGCTGAACAAGCTGAACGCGCTGAACGGCGTGTACGACGCAACGCTCGTCTCCTACCAGGGCGAAGCCGTCTGATCGAATGCCCCGGGCGGGCAGTACGATACCAACGGTTTCACCGGATAGGGGGAGTTTTGCTTGACACAGTATAACAGGCCGGTTCGCCGCCCCGGCGCGGCGCCGACCGGCAGACCGGCGCCAACCGGCAGACCGGCGCCAACCGGCAGGCCGGCGCCGAGACCCGCGGCGCCCAGGCCGGCGCGGCCCGCCGCGCCGCGCTCCGGCGGTTTCCTGCCCGGCGGCTTCTGGCCGCTGCTGGCGCTGTGCGCGGTCATCATCGCCGTGGGCGTGGTGCTCCAGTACCTGATGCCCGACGGCTTCCAACTGCGCCAGGACCGGGAGCAGGACGTGCCCGTGTCCGCGGCGGTGTCGGAGATCCACGGCAGCGGGCCGGTGCGCCTCAACGAGATCATGACCTCCAACGGCGGCGTGCTGGTGGACAGCGAGGGCGAGAGCCCCGACTGGGCGGAGGTCGCCAACGTGTCCGACCGCGCCGTGAACCTGGAGGGCTACATGCTGGCCCGCAACGCCAAGGCGGGCAGCGTGTTCGTGTTCCCCGCCATGACGCTGGAGCCGAACGGCTGCGCCGTGGTGTACGCCGACGGCGAGATGCGCTCGGCGGCGGGGGAGGAGCTGCACGCGCCCTTCCGCCTGTCCTCCGGCGGCGACGTGCTGATGCTGTTCAACGACGCCAAGGTGGCGGTGGATACCGTGAACATCCCCGCCATGCCCGCCAACAGCGCCTTTGCCCGCCGCGACCGCGACAAGTGGGAGGTCACCGACGAGGTCACCCCCGGCGAGATGAACACGGCGGAGAACTACGCCGCCATGAACCGCGTGTCGGGGACCAGCGACGTGCAACTGGCGGAGCTGGTGGCGTCCAACACGAAGTACCACCCGGACGAGGGCGGCGTGTTCCAGGACTACATCGTGCTTCGCAACAACGCAGCCTCCGCGGCGGACCTCTCGGGCTGGTACCTGTCAGACGACCCGGCGCTGACGCGCAAGTGGCGCTTCCCGAAGGGCGTTTCGATCCCCGCCGGCGGCACGCTGCGGGTGTTCGCCTCCGGGCTGGACCGCACCGGGGACCCCGCGTACCTGCACACCAACTTCCGCCTGAGTAGCGAGGGCGAGACCGTGACGCTGAGCGACGCCTCGGGTCGCCCGATGGACCAGGTGGCCTATGACCTGTTGAAGACCGACACCGCCTACCTCCGCGGCGCGGGCGACACCTGGAGCATCGGCACGCCTACGGAGCAATGAACCATGCGGGAATATGAAATCATATCCACGAAATGCGCCCTGCCGGTACTGACCGGCAGGGCGTTTGACCCGGACGCGGAGCCCTTCTGCGCCGCGCCCTTCGCGCCCATCGACCGCTATGCCTGGCCCGGCGACTACCGCCCCGAGGCGCGCGCCTATGTGGCCCGGGACGGGGACGGCCTCTCCGTGCTGCTGTGCGCGAGGGAGGAAACCGTCGCGGCGGCGGCGACGGCGTTCGGCGGCGAGGTCTGGAAGGACAGCTGCCTGGAGTTCTTCCTGAAGCCCTTCGCGGACGACGACCGCTACCTGAACCTGGAGGCGAACGCCGCCGGGGCGATGCTCATCGGCCTGGGCGCGGGCCGCGAAGGGCGGGCGCTGCTGCCCGCGCTGCCCGGGGGCATGCGGCCCACCGTCTCCCGGCACGCGGGCGGCTGGTGGGCGGTGAGCTACCGCGTGCCGGACGCGCTGATCGAAGAACTGTTCGGCCGGACGCCCGCCCCTGGGCGCGCCATGGCGGGCAACTTCTACTGCTGCGACGAGAGCCTGCACCCCCACTTCGGCAGCTGGAACCCCATACAGGCCCCGCAGCCGGACTTCCACCGTCCGGAGTGCTTCGGGCGACTCTTGCTTTGAACGCACCGGGAAGATGCGGCAAGCAGGCGGGCATGGCATCGCGCAGGGCGCCGGGCGCATCGGGAAATCCGGCTACACGCCGTGGAGCGGGGAATGACAAACGGCGCTTTCGGGCTTGACAACCGTTTTGGTCGGATTTATAATGTGAAGCAAGCCTGCCGCGGGCGGGAAAACCGGAACGTGAAAGGAGATTGTCATGAAGAAGCTGCTTGCCATGATCCTCTGCGCCGCTCTGCTGTGCGCGGCGCTGCTGCCCGTCGCCACAGCGGAGGCGGACGGGGACAACCTGCTCTGGCGCATCTACGCCGCCAACTGGGGAGACGCGCTTCGCGCCGCCCATGAGAGCCTCGTGATCCGTAACGTCGATAAGGACGGCGTGGAGACCACGAGCTACATGGGTACGTACTACCATGTCGTGGATTCCCGGTATTTGGACGGCATCCGCGTTCGCTCCAGCGCTTACGATTACGTCCTCACGGCGGATGGCGCGTTCGGGCGCTTCCTCACGCTGGACATGGAGAACGACCCCTGGCAGTTCTACACCGAGTTCTTCGTGCAGGGCGAGGTCCTCAGCGTCGAAGAGCAGGGGGACAGCATCGTCGTGACCGTGAAGCCCGCGGAGAACTACGCGCCCAGCGTCTACCCGGAGAGGGAGGACGCCGACCGGATCGAGACGAAGGAAGTGTGCGTGCTGGACGCGGACACGCTGGAAAGCCGGTCCTATCAGGAAGTGGCGGTGTTCCCGGACGGCACGGAGGAAGCCTTCCATGAGGCGACCATGGAATACGACGTCGAGTGCCCGTACCCGGAGGCCATCGAAACCATCGAAGCGCACCTGTTCGGCGATGAGGAGGCCGCGACCCGCACCACGACCTTCATCATCGACGAGGGTACGCCCGCCTGCCGCTCGTATTCCTTCGAGACCCTCGTGGGCGACCGCTGCATCATCGGCGCGTTGTCGGAGCGCGGCATCGAATACGAGTTCGACATGGAGCGCAGCACGCCCAGCAACGACGCCTACGACAACGACGCCGTCTACTACCTGGTTCGCGTGGTCGCCGACGCGGAAGACGCGGAGAGCGCGGAAGGTGCGGAGGGCGCGGAATAATCCCCGCCCCGCGGTTTGAACCGGACAAAAACGCCTTCATCGAAGCCGTTCGATGAAGGCGTTTGCTATCCCGCCGCGCGGAGCTTGCCCGGGGTGGTGCCCTTGTACTTGCGGAACTGCTTGATGAAGAAGCTGGAGTCGTTGTAGCCGCAGTGCTGGGCGATCTCGGCCACGGTCATGTCCGTGGCGGTGAGGAAGTGGCTGGCGCACTCGATGCGGTAGTAGTTCACGTAGTCAATGGGGGAGCGGTGCACCACGGTCTTGAAGAAGCGGCAGAAGTACTTGGGCGACATGCCCGTCAGCCGCGCCAGCGCGTCCAGCGTGATGCTCTGGCCGTAGTGCGTCTCGATGTACTCCAGCGCGGGCTTCAGTTGCGCCGCCTTCTGCACGAAGCGGTCGGACACCGCCTGCATGTGGGCGTCGTGGTTGCCCTCCACCATGGCCCCGAACAGCGCGAACAGCGCCGCCATCACGTTGAGCTCCGCGCCGGCCACGCCCGCCTCGCAGCGCGCGCAGAGCGCCTCCAGCGCCCGGGCCAGGTCGGCGTCGGCCTCGATCATCTCCCGCCGCAGGAACAGGCTGTGGCTCAGGAGGCTCCTCAGGTCGCGCTTGCAGGCCTCCACCGACAGCAGCAGCGCCGTGTCGAACACGATGCACTCGTACACGCACGCCTCCGGCTCGCCGCCGTGCAGCACGCCCTCGCCGATGAGCATCAGATCTCCCGCGCGGGCCAGGATCTCCCGCTCGTCGATGTACAGGTGCAGCGCGCCCTCGCGAATGCGGATCAGCTCCGCCTCCCGGTGCCAGTGCATGGGCATGCGATAGCGGGGGTGGTGTTCGTCCACCGGGTAGTAGGCCAGGGGAAAATCGCCCGTGCAATGCTGTCGCTGTTCGTTGTAATCCAGGTAGTGCATTGATAAGCCTCCCGTGAATCGTCGACAGGTTGAGGGAAGATACGGGGTCGGTTTTGTGCCTTTTGACGGGAATTGGGCGATCCGGGCAAGCTGCGGGATTTTCACGAATTCCACGGAAAGTGAAGATTCTTTTATTATTTGCCATTATACCACAATACAGCCGGGAAAATCAATGCTATATTAGGTTTAAAAGGGGAAACCCTGCGAAACCGGCTATATTTTTAAGGAGGATTGGTTCATATGGCTAAGAACAGATACCTGGGCAGCTATCCCGTCATCGGCATCCGCCCCGTCATCGACGGCCGCCGCGGCCCCCTGAAGGTGCGCGAGAGCCTGGAAGACCAGACCATGAACATGGCGAAGTCCGCCGCGAAGCTGTTCGAGGAGAATCTGCGCTATTCCAACGGCGAGCCCGTGAAGGTGGTCATCGCCGACACCACCATCGGCCGCGTGGCCGAGTCCGCCGCCTGCGAGGAGAAGTTCCGCCACGAGGGCGTGGCCATCACGCTGACCGTGACCCCCTGCTGGTGCTACGGCTCCGAGACCATGGACATGGACCGCAACACCATCAAGGCCGTGTGGGGCCTGAACGCCACCGAGCGCCCCGGCGCCGTGTACCTGGCCTCCGTGCTGGCCACCCACGCCCAGAAAGGCCTGCCCGCCTTCGGCATCTACGGCCATGACGTGCAGGACGCGGACGACACCGTGATCCCCGAGGACGTGAAGGAAAAGCTGCTGCGGTTCGGCCGCGCCGCCGTCGCCGCCGCCTCCATGCGCGGCAAGAGCTACCTGCAGATCGGTTCCATCTGCATGGGCATCGGCGGCTCCATCATCGACTCCAAGTTCATCGAGGAGTACCTGGGCATGCGCGTCGAGTCCGTGGACGAGGTGGAGATCATCCGCCGCATGACCGAGGGCATCTACGACGAGAAGGAGTATGAGAAGCTGCGCAAGTGGGCCGACGAGAACGTCAAGGAGAGCTTCGACAAGAATCCCGAGGCGATGCAGAAGACCCGCGAGCAGAAGGACAAGGACTGGGAGTTCACCCTGAAGATGTACCTCATCATCAAGGACCTGATGAACGGCAATCCCAACCTGCCCAAGGGCCGCGAGGAGGAAATGGTCGGCCACAACGCCATCGCCGGCGGCTTCCAGGGCCAGCGCCAGTGGACGGACTTCTATCCGAACTGCGACTTCCCCGAGGCCATGCTGAACACCTCCTTCGACCACAACGGCGCCCGCGAGCCCTACGTGCTGGCCACCGAGAACGACGTGCTGAACGGCCTGAGCATGCTGTTCATGAAGCTGCTCACCAACCGCGCGCAGATGTTCGCCGACGTGCGCACCTACTGGAGCCCCGAGGCCGTGAAGCGCGTGACCGGCTATGACATCGAGGGCGTCGCCAAGCAGAACGGCGGCTTCATCCACCTGATCAACTCCGGCGCGTGCTGCCTGGACGCCAACGGCCAGGCCCGCGACAAGGACGGCAACCGCCTGATGAAGCCCTGGTACGAGGTCACCGAGGCCGACCAGAAGGCCATCATGGAGCACACCACCTGGAACTACGCCGACCTGGGCTACTTCCGCGGCGGCGGATACTCCAGCCGCTTCGTGACCGACTGCGAGATGCCCGCGACCATGATCCGCCTGAACCTGGTGGACGGCCTGGGCCCGATGCTGCAGATCGCCGAGGGCTGGACGGTCGCCCTGCCCGACGAGGTCACCGACATCCTGTGGAAGCGCACCGACTACACCTGGCCCTGCACGTGGTTCACCCCGCGCTGCGACGGCAAGGAGGGCAGCCCCTTCAAGACCGCTTACGAGGTCATGAACAACTGGGGCGCCAACCACGGCGCGATCAGCTACGGCCACATCGGCGCGGACCTGATCACCTTCGCCTCCATGCTGCGCATCCCCGTGGCGCTGCACAACGTGCCCGTGGAGAAGATCTATCGCCCCGCGGCCTGGAACGCCTTCGGCATGGACAAGGAGGGCGCCGACTACCGCGCCTGCGCAAACTACGGCCCCTTCTTCAAGAAGTAATCCCTTTGCTTCGCAACCGCCCCACCCTGCCCAGCGGCGGGTGGGGCGGTTTTTGGGAAGAACGGGAAAAACAGGGCGTTCACCCGGGGTTGCCTCTGGCTTTTTCCCGCGTATTCGTGTATAATGAATACAACCGAACCCAGACAAGGAGGAATTCGTATGATTGATATGAGCAAGTGGCAGGCCGTCGCCAGGGAGAAGATCCACGACCGCCCCGCGACCGAGGGTCGCCTGGCGGGCAAGATCGCCATCGTCACCGGCGCGGCGCAGGGCTTCGGCAAGGGCATCGCCGAGGAGATGCACCGCGAGGGCTGCACCGTGGTCATCGCGGACATGAACCTGCCCGGTGCGCAGGCCGTGGCCGACGGGCTGGGCGCGAACGCCGCCGCCGTCGAGGTGAACGTCACCAGCGAGGAATCCGTGGCCGCCATGGTGCAGCAGACCGTGGAGCGCTTCGGCGGGCTGGACATCCTGGTGTCCAACGCGGGCGTGGCGAAGGCCGGCAACCTGCTGGAGCTGGAAAAGAACACCTTTGACTTCGTGACCAACATCAACTACACCGGCTACTTCCTGTGCGCCAAGTATGCCGCCGCCATCATGGAGGCGGAGCACGAGGCCGACCCGGAGTGGTTCGGCGACATCATCACCATCAACTCCAAGTCCGGCCTGGAGGGCAGCAAGAACAACTACGCCTACGCCGGCAGCAAGTTCGGCGGCATCGGCCTCACGCAGTCCTTCGCGCTGGAGCTGTGCCCCTACAACATCAAGGTGAACGCCATCTGCCCCGGCAATTACCTGGACGGCCCGCTGTGGTCCGATCCGGAGCGCGGCCTGTTCGTGCAGTACCTGCACGCGGGCAAGGTGCCCGGCGCAAAAACCGTGGAGGACGTGCGGCGCTACTACATGAGCAAGGTGCCCATGAACCGCGGCTGCTTCCCGGCGGACGTGGCCAAGGCCATCTTCTACTGCGTGGAGCAGAAGTACGAGACCGGCCAGGCCATCCCCGTGACCGGCGGCCAGGTGATGCTGAAGTAATGCAGAAGCATATGCCGGCGCGCGGACGGGCATGAGCCGCAACGGACCCCGACGGACATCGCACCGCCGGGGTTTTCCGGGCCTTCCCGGGGCCGCTCGAAGGCGCGACGGGCATTGCCGCCGATCCGCGGGACGGCGCGCTGCGGCACGCCCCGGGCGACGGCTTTAAATTTCTGCAAACTGCGCTCCCGCCGTTTACAAGGGGCGGGGAATATGGTAAAATACACGATGTGGCAAAATGAAATTCCGCCACGGCCGTTTGCCCGGTTTGCCGAGAACTCCGCCGGCTTACCTGGCTTGCGGGCAACATGAAGAGGAGGAAACATCCATGACCAAGCAGGAAATCATCAATGCCTACGGCCGCCATGAGGGCGACACCGGCTCCCCCGAGGTTCAGATCGCGCTGCTGACCGAGCGCATCAACCACCTGAACGAGCACCTGAAGGTGCACAAGAAGGACCACCACTCCCGTCGCGGTCTGCTGCTGATGGTCGGCCAGCGCCGCGGTCTGCTGGACTATCTGAAGAGCACCGACATCGAAGCCTACCGCGCGCTGATCGCCAAGCTGGGCCTGCGCAAATAATCGCCCGGTACGCTGTCGAACAGGGTTATTCTTCGCGCCGCCGCTTGGGTTGCCGAGCGGCGGCGTCGTGTGAATTGAAAACGGCGTCGGAGTCAGCCGTTTTGCCCGCCGCAATGTGCGGACGCCAGGATGCGGGGACATGCCCGCAGGCGCGCGTCTGCACATTGCAAGCCGATGAAGCGCACGCGCTTCGATGAACCCGGGAGGGCGCCGCATCCGCCGGAGCCGCAGGCTCGCGCGCGACGCGCCGTTTCCGGACCGTGATCGTGGTATCAATAAGAGTCAATATAGAGTAAGCCCAAGGAGGGACAACACATGTTCAAGAGCTACAGCATGGAACTGGGCGGGCGCACGCTCACCCTGGAGTTCGGCAAGTACGCCGAGCAGGCCACCGGCGCGACCTTCGTGCGCTACGGCGATACCTGCGTCCTGGTGACGGCCACCGTCGCCGATACCCCCCGCCCCGGGATCGATTTCTTCCCCCTGAGCGTGGATTTTGAAGAGAAGCTGTATTCCGTCGGCCACATCCCCGGCAGCTGGAACCGCCGCGAGGGCCGTCCCGCGGAGAAGGCCATCCTGACTTCCCGCCTGATCGACCGCCCCCTGCGCCCGCTGTTCCCCAAGGGCATGCGGCACGACGTCTGCGTGGTCTGCACGGTGATGTCCGTCGAGCAGGACAACATCCCCGATATCCCCGGCATGATCGGCGCCTCCGCCGCCCTGGCCACCTCCTGCATCCCGTGGGCGGGCCCCATCGGCGCGGTGAACATCGGCTATGTGGACGGCGAGTACATCGTCAACCCCACCGTGGCCCAGCGCGAGGTCTCCCTGATGAACCTGACCGTGGCCGGCACCAGCGAGGCCGTGCTGATGGTCGAGGCCGGCGCGAAGGAAGTGTCCGAGGAGGTCATGCTCGGCGCGATCCTGTTCGCCCACGAAGAGATCAAGAAGATCGTCGCTTTCATCAACGACATCGTCGCCGAGATCGGCGCGCCCAAGAAGGAATTCCCCCTGCAGCTGCCCGGCGAGGACGTGAAGGCCGCCGTGCGCGAGTACGCCCTGCCCAAGGTGGAGTGGATGTTCGAGACCTTCGAGCGCAGCGAGCGCAACGCCCGCGAGGAGCAGGTGAAGGCCGAGGTCGCCGAGCACTTTGCCGAGCAGTTCGAGGGCCGCGAGCAGGAGGTCGCCGACGCGCTGTACGGCGTGCAGAAGGAAGTCATGCGCCGCCACATCATCGACAAGGGCGTGCGCCCCGACGGCCGCAAGCTCACCGAGGTTCGCCCCATCTGGTGCGAGGTCGGCGTGCTGCCGCGTCCCCACGGCTCCGGCGTGTTCACCCGCGGCCAGACCCAGGTCATGACCGTGGCCACCCTGGCCCCGATGTCCGAGCAGCAGATCATCGACGGCATCGGCACCGAGGACCGCAAGCGCTATATGCACCACTACAACTTCCCGGGCTATTCCACCGGCGAAGCCAAGCCCCCGCGCAGCCCGGGCCGCCGCGAGATCGGCCACGGCGCGCTGGCCGAGCGCGCGCTGCTGCCCATGATCCCCCCCGTGGAGGAGTTCCCCTACTGCCTGCGGCTGGTCAGCGAGGTCATGAGCTCCAACGGCTCCACCTCCCAGGCTTCCGTGTGCGGCAGCACTCTGGCGCTGATGGACGCCGGCGTGCCGATCAAGCGCCCCGTGGCGGGCGTGGCCATGGCCCAGGGCATCACCGCCATCCAGATGGACATCAAGATCAAGGGCATCGACGAGGCCATCCTGCGCCAGGCGCTGGCCCAGGCCTACGACGGCCGCATGCACATCCTGGGCAAGATGCTCGAGGTGCTGCCCGCCCCGCGCGAGGAGCTCTCCAAGCACGCGCCCAAGATCGTCCACTTCATGATCAATCCCGAGAAGATCGGCGAGGTCGTCGGCCCCCGCGGCAAGACCATCAACAAGATCATCGAGGAGACCGGCGTGAAGATCGACATCGAGGACGACGGCAGCGTGTTCATCGCCACCGAGGACAGCGAGGCCGCCAAGCGCGCCCGCCAGATCATCGAGGGCATCGCCAAGGATCTTCAGGTGGGAGACGTGTTCACCGGCAAGGTGGTCCGCATCATGCCCTTCGGCGCGTTCGTCGAGTACGCGCCCGGCAAGGACGGCATGATCCACATCTCCAAGCTGGCCAACGAGCGCGTGGAGAAGGTGGAGGACGTGGTGAACATCGGCGATACGCTGGAGTGCCGCGTCGGCGAGATCGACAGCCAGGGCCGCGTGAACCTGGTGCGCAACGACATCGTGTACGACGACGACTCCATGCCGGTGCGTCGGCCCCCGCGCCGCGACGGCGACCGCGACCGCCGCGGCGGCGACCGCGACCGCAGGCCGCGCCGCCGGGACTGAGCGCGATTGACTGACCGGAAGGATGGGCATACTGTGTATGCCCATCCGTTCACTATGAGGAGAGAAACGATGACTTTTGACCAAATCACCCTGCCCAACGGCCTGCGGATCATCGGGGAGAGGATCCCGCAGTTCCGCTCGGTGTCGGCGGGACTGTGGGTCGGCTCCGGTTCCCAGTACGAGGATGAATCGGAGGCGGGCCTCAGCCACTTCCTGGAGCACATGGTGTTCAAGGGCACGGCCAGGCGCACCGCGCGCCAGATCGCCGAGGAGATGGACGCCGTGGGCGGACAGCTCAACGCCTTCACCGCCAAGGAGTGCACCTGCTTCTACGCCAAGGTGGTGGACGAACACCTGCCGCTGGCGATGGACGTGCTCGCGGACCTCGTGACCGCCCCTTCCTTTGACCCCGCGGAGCTGGAGAAGGAGAAGGGCGTGGTGATCGAGGAGATCGCCATGGTCGAGGATACGCCGGAGGACCTGGTGCACGAGCTGCTGATGCTGGCCCACTACGGCGACCAGCCGGTGGCGCGGCCCATACTGGGCGCGGAGGCGCGCATCCGCGGCTGCACCCGCGATGAGCTGGCGGCCTACTGGCAGCGCATGTACCGCCCGCAGAACGCCGTGCTGGCGCTGGCGGGCAACTACGACTGGGCGGCCGTGCGCGCGCTGGCGGAGCGGCTGCTGGGCGGCTGGAAGGCCGAGGGCTTTGAGCGCAGGGACTGCGTGACCCGGGCCGTGCCGCCGACGCTGATGGTGCGGGAGAAGGACATCGAGCAGGTACACATCTGCCTGGGCTATCCCGCGCTGACGCTGGCGGACGAGCGGAACTTCGCGCTCGCCGCGGGCAACAGCGTGTTCGGCGGGGCCATGTCCTCCAGACTGTTCCAGAAGATCCGCGAAGAGCGCGGCCTGGCCTACAGCGTGTACAGCTTTTCCAACCCCTACACCGACACCGGCATGCTGACCGTGTACGCGGGCACCAACCCGGAGAGCGCCGTCGCCGTCGTGGAGATGATCCTGGAGGAGGCGCGCCGCATCGCCGAGGACGGCATCACGCCCACGGAGTTCACCATGGCGCGCGAGCAGATGAAGGCCGGGTTCATACTGGGGCAGGAGTCCACGTCCGCGCGCATGCAGTCTGCCGGGCGGCGCCTGCTGCTGCGCAATACCACCCGCACCGAGGAGGAGATCATCGGCCGCATCGACGCCATGCGCCACGACGACGTCAACCGCGTGCTGCGCGAGATCCTCACCGCCCCGCACTCGGTGGCCCTGGTGGGGAAGGACGCCCGGAAGATCGCCGCCGGACTGTAGCGCCGGGCGCGTGGAAGCGGGTCGATCCGCCCGCGGACGCCCGCCGACAGACGAGAAGACTACGCAAAAGATCCTTCGCTTTGCGACGGACGACGACGTTTTACGTTCGCCGTCCCCGCCGAAGCGAAGGATCTTTTTACATGCCCGGGGCGGGGCGTCATTCATCCGCCGTGAAGGCGGCCTCGATGTGGTTGATCTGGCCGGGGAGGATCTCCACGACGTCGAAGCGCACCGGGACGTCCTCCAGCGCCTGCTCCAGCAGGTACAGCCGGGCGGTGTTCAGGATGTGCGCGCGCTTGGCGGGGGTGACGGCCTCGGCGGGCCGACCGTAGCGCAGGCTGGAGCGCCGCTTGACCTCCACGAACAGGATCGCCTTTCCCTGCCGGGCGATGATGTCGATTTCCCCGGTGGGGCGGCGGTAGTTCATCTCCAGGACCTTCGCGCCCTTCGCGGTCAGGTACGCCCGCGCCGCCTGCTCGCCCTCGGCGCCGAAGCTGCGCCGGTTCAAGGCCGCGCCCCCAGGATCTTCCCGATGAAGCTGCGCCGGTGCTCCGGGCAGGGGCCGTATTGCTTCAGCGCCGCGATGTGCTCGGCGGTGCCGTAGCCCTTGTTGCGCGCGAAGCCGTACATGGGGTACTTCGCGTCCAGCTCGATCATGTAGCGGTCCCGGGCGACCTTGGCCACGATGGAGGCCGCGCCGATCATGTAGCTGAGGGCGTCGCCGTGGATCAGCGCGCGCTGCTCGCCGGGGAGCGCCAGCCCCGACACCGCGTCCACCAGGAACACGCCGCCGAAGCCCGCCGCGCAGGTCTCCATGGCCCGCCGGGTGGCGTTCAGGATGTTGATTTCGTCGATGACCTCCGGCCCGATGAAGCAGGTTTCGGCGTAGTCGGCCGCGTCCAGCAGCGGCCGGTAGAGGCTCTCCCGCTTCTTCTCCGACAGCTTCTTGGAGTCGTCCACGCCGGGCACCAGCCGGTCCGGGGGAATGCACACGCAGGCGGTGACCACCGGCCCCGCCAGCGGCCCGCGCCCGACCTCGTCGATGCCGGCGACGGCGCGGCCCTCGGCCCACAGCGTCCGCTCGAGCTGCGTCAGGCGCTCCAGCTTCTCCTGGGGCGTCTCCCTCTTCTTGTGCGATACGGCTTCGGACATGGCGGTTTCCCTCCTATCCCTTGAGCTGGCGGATCTTCTCGTTGCCCGTGCGCTGTTGCAGCTCGTGGCGGCGGGAGCGCATGACGACGTTCAGCACCAGGCCGATGCCCATCATGTTCGTCAGCATGTTCGAGCCTCCGTAGCTGACGAAGGGCAGGGGAATGCCCGTGACCGGGAACAGCCCGATCACCATGCCGATGTTTTCCAGCACGTGGAACAGCAACAGCCCCGTCACGCCCACGATCAGGTAGGAGCCGTAGGGATCGTCCACCCGCAGCGTCAGTATGATGAGCCGCGCGATCATGCCCGCGTAGGCCAGGATCAGCGCCGCGCCGCCCACGAAGCCGAACGATTCGCACACGATGGCGAAGATGAAGTCGGTGTGGTCGTCGGAGATGTAGCCCAGCGACGCGAAGCTGCCGGGGGAGATGATGCCCTTGCCGAACAGCCCGCCCGAGCCGATGGCGATCTGCGCGTTGATGACCTGGCGCGCGTCGTCGGGGTAGGACTCGGGGTCCAGCCAGATCAGTATGCGCGTGAAGCGGAAGTTGTCGGAGGCGGAGTTGTTGATGAAGTACCACACGGGAATCGCCAGCAGCGCCACGGCGATCACCACGCCCCAGATCATCTTGGAGTTGGTGCCGGAGACGAACACCATCAGCGCGAAGATGGCCACGTACACCAGCGCCGTGCCGACGTCCGGCTGGGCGACGATCAGCACCAGCGGGATGGAGATGTACACGATGAGCAGCACCAGGTCGTGGAAGGTCATGATGGGTTCCTTGCGCACGGAGAACGCCTTGGCCAGGGCGATGATAATGGCGATCTTGCCGACCTCCGAGGGCTGGAAGCCGCGGTCGTTGCCCCAGTTCAGGAAGGCGGTCATGCCGCCGCGGCCCGCGCGGGCCACCAGCAGCGTGAACACCAGCAGCGCGATGTTGCCCATGTAGAACACGTTGGCGTAGTGCCCGTACAGCTCGTAGGGAAAGAAGATGATGAAGGCCATGGCGATGAGCCCGGCGCCGATCCACATGAGCTGCAGGCGGGGGTAGAGGACGGACTGCGTCTGCAGCATCTCGATGACGTTGGCGGGCTTCTCCATGACCTGGCTGGAGGTGGCCGAGAAGATGCAGACCACGCCGAAAAACGCGATCGCCAGCACGTTGATCATCAGCGGCCAGTCGAAGTACTTCATCAGGCTGCGATCAAAGTGGTTCTCGCGGACGTATTTGAAAAATGCGCGAATTCTTTTCAGCATCGAACCGTATCTCCTAAGGGAATGTCCGGCCGGGCGGCCGTCGGGGTCCCGGCGCGCGTCAGTCCGCCAGGGTGAAGTCCTTTTCCATCACGGTGCTCTCCTGGTTTTGTACGTGGTCCAGGTAGTACTCGATGGTCTTGATGATGGCGGGGGAGGAGTAGGCGCCGGAGTAGCCGTTCTGGATGTAGCAGACCACCACGATCTGCGGCTCGTCCGCCGGGGCGTAGGCCACCATCCAGCTGTTGTTCTCCACGTCCAGCTCCGTGCGCTGGGAGGTTCCGGTCTTGGCGGCGATCTTGTACTTGGCCCGTTCGAAGTACTTGGCCGCGGTACCGCCGGCGACCTCGTCCGTAACCTCCTCCATGCCCTTGCGGATGGCGGCGAAGTACGCGGGATCGGTGTCGATCTGGTTGGCGACCACGGGCTCCTTGTCCAGCACCACGGTGCCGTCGGGGGCGATGATCTTGTCCACGAGCTGGGCGTCGTACACGGTGCCGCCGTTCACGATGGCGCTGACGTAGCGCGCGACGGCCACGGGCGTCACCTGCGTGATGGACTGGCCGATGGCCACCATGATGGTCTCGTTGGGCGTCCAGTAGATGTCGGAGAGGTAGGTGGTGAAGGTGTTGACCATGTAGTGGCCGGTGACGTAGCTCAGCGGCAGGCCCAGGTCATAGACCAGGATCTCGCGGATGGGCTGGTACCAGTTGTCCTTCACGCCCTTGGTGACGGGGATCAGCATTAAATCGGACAGCGCCTTCTCCATCACCTCGCTGTTCACCGTCATCTTGCGCTCGGCGAACACCTGCTCCAGCGTGCTCTTCATGGCGTTGTAGGTGATGAGGGGCTTGGCGGTGTTCTGCCAGCTGGGGCTGTTGTTGGGGTCGTAGAGCATGTCCTGGTTGCCCACGAAGCTGGTGGCCTCGCCGGGCAGCTCGATGTTGGTCTTGCTGGTCAGGCCCAGGGCGGCCGACCACTGGTACAGCTTGTCGATGCCCAGCCGGTAGCCCACGGTGTAGAAGAAGTAGTTGCAGGAGTTCTTCAGGCCCTCGACGATGGTCTGGTTCTGGTGGTTCTCCGGGTAGCTGGTCCAGCACTTGGCGGGGTGGGTGGGGTCGGTGTAGTAGAAGCCGCCCTCGTCGTTGATGCGCTCGTCCAGGGTGATGGCGCCCTCGGACAGGCCCGCCAGGCCCGTACACAGCTTGAAGATGGAGCCGGGGGCGTCCTTGGTGCCAACGGCGCGGTTCAGGAGGGGGTTGTTGCCCTCCAGCACGTCCAGCCACTTCTCCGGGTCCACGCTGCCGTCGTTGAACATCGACAGGTCAAACCCCGGCACGCTCACCATGCCCAGCACCTTGCCGCTGTAGGGGTCCATGACCACCATCGCGCCGGTCTCCGCCAGATGGATGGCCTTCTCGCCCTTGCGGTAGGGCTTCAGCTCTTCCTTGTTGTGCTCGCGCCAGCGGCGGGAGCGAATGGTCTTCTCCTGGGTCTCGCGGATCTCCGCGATGGTGTCCTCCAGGGCCTCGCGCATCACGTTTTCAAGGTCCACGTCGATGGTGAGCACGACGCTGCTGCCGTCCACCGGGGCGGTGTAGCTCAGCTCGCGCACGGCCTTGCCGCGGGTGTCCACCTCCACGGTGCGCTTGCCCTGGCGGTACTCGGTATAGGGGGAGAGCTGGTCCTCCAGGTAGCGCTCCACGCCGTCGGAGCCGATGTAGGCGTCGTTGGGATAGCCCTTGCGCTGGTAGGTCTCCAGGTTCTTGGAGGAGATCTTGCTGGTATAGCCCACGATGTGGCAGGCCGTTTCGCCCTGCGGGTACACGCGGCTGGAGCTCTCCGTCACGTCGATGCCCAGGAAGTCCAGCGAGTGCACCTCGATCTCCGACACCGTCTCGTAGCCCACGTCGTAGGCGATGGTGACGGGCGTGCTGTTGAAGGCGTTCATGCGGCTCTCCTGCCACAGCGAGAGCACCTTCACGATCATGTCCTCGCTGGCGTCGTTGCCGAGCACCTCCAGCACGCGGTACTTGGTCAGCAGCGATTTGTAGAGATCCTCCTCGGGGGTGTTGGTCAGGTAGAAGTTCTGCCGCCACTGGCGCTCTCGCGTGGCCTCCACGGTGGCGGAGCCGGAACCGGAGTCGAAGCGCCACACGCCGTCCGCGCCCTTTTTCAGCCAGAAGCTGTTCACGGTGCTCTTGCCGTTGGATTCCACCAGCTTGATGACCTCCGCCAGCGTGCGGGTGTATGCCAGGCGGTCCGCGTCGTTGTTGCGGGTGGGGTCGCGGTAGAAGGTGACGTTGAAGCTGCGGCGGTCGTAGGCCAGGGGCACCATGTTGGTGTCGTAGATGGTGCCGCGCATGCCGTACAGCGTGATGGTCTTGGTGGAGCGGGTCTCGGCGCGCGAGGTGTAGCTGTCGCCGCGCACGCGGATCATCCAGTCAAGCCGGAGGAAGAACGCCGCGAACACCAGCAGCAGCAGGCCCGAGAGGATAATCATGCGCCGCGTAAACAGCCTGCGCATCTTTTTCATGTTGTCCTCGGTGCGCTTCAAAAGTTTTTCACCTCCCGGACGCGGGCGGCGGGGCGGCGGCTGAGCAGCATGGTCCCGAACAGGGGCCGGAGCAGCACCACCGCGACCGTCAGGATCGCCGCGCGAATGAGTATGTACAACAGGTATTGCCACTTGAAGTTGGCCGTGTAGAAGTACTGCATGACCAGCAGCGCCACTTCCACCACGGCGTACAGGGAGAAGGTCCAGATGGCGGGCCACACCCAGCGGCGGCGGGACGCCCTGCGCCGGGCGGCGGAGACGTACTGCTCCTCGGGCTGGTACACGATCAGCCCGATCATGAACCCGCAGAACATGAACACCAGCATCAGCATGCCCAGCGTGCCGGTGGTGATGTCCAGCAGCAGGCCGCCGATGGTGCCGTACAGCAGCCCGCGCATCCGCCCGAGCAGCATGCCGATCAGGAACACCATCACCAGCGTCACGGGCACGGCGTACAGCCCCCCGTAGACGACGGGGAGCACCGCGGTGTCCAGCAGCACGCTGACGAGGATCAGCAGCGCGGGGAGTATGCGTCGAAGCAAGCGAAACCTCCTGAATACGCTTTCGGCCGCCGGTCGGGCATTGCCGGCCGGGCCGCCGAAACGGAAATGAAACCGCCGATCGCCCGGCCGTTCAGCCGACGGCGAACGGCCTTGCCGTCAACTCCGCGCCCAGTTGTCCTCGGGCAGCGGTTCGATGGGCGCGCCGGCGCTGGCGGAGGGATAGCTCCAGGTGGGCTCCTCCGGCGTGGGGCCGGGCGTCGGGGTGACGTTCGGGTTGGGCGTGGCCGTGCTGCTGAGGATGCTCTGCACGCCCTTCAGGCTGGGCAGGGCCTTCTCGCTGTCGGTCTCCACGACCTCGCGCAGCACGAAGACCTCCTCGATGTGCTGGAAGTCCACCGACGGCGTGACGATGGCGTAGCTGCCTTCGCTGCCGCTGTCCATGGAGACGGCGGTCACGACGCCGATGTGCAGCCCCTTGGGGAAGAGGCTGTCCGTGCCGGAGGTGATGACCGCGTTGCCGGGCGAGACGTTGTTCAGGCTCGGCAGGTAGTAGACGTAGCACTCCGCGTGGTCGGAATCGTCGGCGATCTCGCCGCGCATGATGCCGTTGTCGCGGGTATCCTGCACCATGCAGGCCACCGAGGAGCGGGCGTCGACGATGCACAGCACCTTGGCGTAGTTGCTGCCCGCCTCGTACACGCGGCCGATCAGGCCGTCGCCGTTCACCACGGACATGCCCTGGGTGACGCCGTCGTTCTTGCCGCGGTTGATGGAAAAGGTCTCGAACCACTGGCCGGGGCTGCGGGCGATGACCTTCGCGTAGATGGGGTCCAGCGCCTCGTAGCGGCTCTTGGCGTCCAGCAGGTCCTGCAGGCGCTCGTTCTCGTTCACGTCCTCCTTGGCGGCGTTCAGTTGCAGCGTCAGGCGCTGGTTCTCCAACTGGAGCTCCTGGTAGTCGGCCTCGAGCTGCTCGTAGTTGTGCCAGCGCTGGGTGAAGCGGCGCACGCGGTTCGTGACCTCGCTCACGGCCATCTGCGCGCGGCTGAACAGCGTGCCGATGCCGTTCTCCGCCAGGGAGATGTCGCCGGTGTTGCGCAGCACCAGGAAGAACACGATGGCGGCCACGGCGACGAGCACCGCCAGCGCAAACAGCGCGCGGCGGCGGGCCATGCGGCGGCGGCGCAGCTCCTGGGGCGAGTAGCGGGACGGGCGCTTGCGCGCGGCCTTCCCGGCCGCCCGGCGCGCGGCCTTGCGGGCGCGCTTCGCCTCGGCCTTCGCGGCCCGGGGCGACTGCGGCTTCCCGGAAGCGCCCTGCGCGGGCTTCTTCCCGCCGGAGGGACGGGTCGCCGCGCCCTTGGTCGCGCCTTCGTCGACCGTGCGTTCGGGTTTCTTGTTCTCAGGCATATCTACAACTCCAATGGGGGGATGATCGGGGGAGGGCCGCGTTACAGCTCGATGAGGCAGCCGCTCTGCTCCAGGCGCTGGGCCAGCTTGTCGTCGGCGGCCACGGCGCAGGCGCCCAGCGCGGCGTCGTCCTCGGGGGCGTCGCTCGTGGTCACGTTCAGCTTCAGCATCTCGCTCAGCCGGTCGCTCAGGCCGTCCAGCTGCGCGCCGCCGCCGGAGAGCACCATGCCCGTGGGCAGGATGTCCTCGGCCAGCTCCGCGGGGATGTTCTCGAAGGCGTCGCGGATGTTCTCGACCAGCGTTTCCAGCGTGGGCTGGATGGCCTTGTGGATGTCCGCGCCGGTGATCTCGGTGGTGGTGGGCTTGCCGCTGGCGGCGTCCCGGCCGCGCAGCGACGCCGTCTGCCGGTACAGCCCGGGCACGTCCATGGCGTTGCCGAGGTCGATCTTCAGATCCTCGGCGGTGCGCTGGCCGATGATGACGCCCTTCTCGCGGCGGATGTAGCGCATGATGGCCTCGTCCATGGCCAGGCTCCCGGTGCGCATGCTGCGCGCCGCGGCCACGCCGTTCATGGAGAGGATGGTCACCTCGGTGGTGGAGCCGCCGATGGTTACCAGTAGCGAGCCCCTGGGCGCCTCCACGGGCATGCCCGCGCCCAGCGCCGCCGCCACGGAGGAGCGCACCAGCGCCGCGCGCCGCGCGCCGGTGGCCCGGACCGCTTCCTCCAGGGCCGTGCGCTCCACGCGCGTGCAGCCCTGGGACATGGTCACCACCAGGCGGTTCTTCTCCAGCGCCCGGCGCTTTCCGAGCGCCTTCTCCGCCAGGCGGCGCAGCAGCTGCGCGGCCATGTCGATGTTGCCCACGGCCCCGTCCATCACGGGGGAGAGCAGCAGCACGTCCTCGGGCGTGCGGCCCAGCATCTGCCGGGCGTCGCGGCCCACGGCCAGGATATCGTCGGTGTCGTCGCGCAGGCAGAGCACGTAGCTGGGCTCGCGCAGCACCACACCTTCGTTTTCAAGACTGATGGTCACGTTGGCGGAGCCCAGGTCGATGCCTGCGCCGCCGTTGGAAAATACGCCCATGCTGTACCTCCGCAGCTCGTTATTGGATGGGACGGACTTCCTCGGCCGCCTGGCGCAGGAGCGCCTCGACCTCGTCCACCGGGAAGCCCATCACGTTTTCAAAGGAACCGTCCAGCGCCGCCACGAACCTGCCCGCGCCGCCCTGGATGCCGTAGGCGCCGGCCTTGTCCATCGGTTCGCCGGTGGCGATGTATGCGTCGATCTCCGCGTCTGAGAGCGGCCGGAAGGTGACGCCGGTGCGCACCGCGACGGCGCGCTGCCAGCCGGTCCGCGCGTCCAGCACGCACACGCCGCTGAACACCTCGTGTTCCCGCCCCGACAGGGCGCGCAGCATGCGCCGGGCGTCGGCCGCATCCGCGGGCTTGCCCAGCGGCGCGCCGTCCAGCGACACCAGCGTGTCCGAGGCGATCACGATGCCCTCCGGGATGTCCGCCGCCGCGGCCTCGGCCTTGCGACGGGCCAGCGTCAGCACGATGTCCCGCGGGTGGCCGCCGACGTGTTCGTCCACGTCGGGCGAGCAGGTTTCAAAGCTATAGCCCATCTTCGCCAGCAGCTCCCGCCGGCGGGGCGAGCCCGACGCCAGGATCAGCGGCGCGGGCAGGGTGTGTTCTCGCATGGTTTCATCGCTTTCCGGTGCATCGGGACGGGCGTCCGCCGCCGCCCCCTGTTACTGTATATAACATACGCAGTATTATACACCATCCCACATTATAGCACAGATTCCGAATGAAAGGAAGCAATTTGTCCCCGGGGAGGGATTTTGTCACGAACAAATTACAAAGGGATAAAATAAAGGCGCGCCCAGGGGACAAAAAAACACCCCGCCGCGGCGCACGGTGGGGTGGAGGAAACGGCTTATGCCTGCGCCTGCGATTTCAGGTAGATGTCCCACGCGGTGTCCAGGATCTGCTTGTCGTCCGCATAGGTGAGCATCTCCCGGGCCTTGGGCACGCTGTAGTAGCCGCCGTTCAGGAAGCCCTGGTCGTAGGATATCTGGTAGGAGGCGTCGGCGGCGCGCATGGCGAACCACTGGATGCGGTTGCTGACCTCCTGCCCCCGGCTCTCGGAGAAGAAGTCGTAGCGGGTATTGCCGGCGATGCCGATGATCTCCGCATGGATGCCCGCCTCGTCCTCCACGCGCCACAGCGCCACGTCGTTGGAGCGGTTGCAACTGCGGATGACGCCCTTCGGCATGACCCATTCGCCGCGGTCGCTCATCAGCAGAAATACGTTTTCGCCGCAGAACACCACGCCTCCCGCACAACTGCGGATGACCCCGGACATGCGCATCACCTTCCTTTGCAACGCATATGATAACACAAAGTTACAGAAAATGCAAGCCGGGCGGCGCATGGAAAAAACTGACCGGGGGACGAAGTCAGTTCACCCCGACCTCCTCCATGCGCTCCGCGAAGCGCGCGCGCGCGAGGGCGACGACGGCCTGCGCCTCGGGGTCGTCGGGCCGGGCGAGGATGTCGCGCGCCTCGTCGTGGGTGAGCTTGAGCAGCTCCGCGTCGGAGGCCAGCGCGTTCATTCCCGCGGACAGCGCGCCGGACTGCCGCGTGCCGAACAGCTCGCCCGGGCCGCGCAGCTCCATGTCCTTCTGCGCGATTTTGAAGCCGTCGGCGGTGGAGGCCAGGAAGCGCAGCCGCGGGTTGGGCTCGGCCATCAGGAAGCACCAGGATTCGTGCGCGCCGCGGCCCACCCGGCCCCGGAGCTGGTGGAGCTGCGCCAGGCCGAAGCGCTCGGCGTTCTCGATGACCATGACCGTGGCGTTGGGCACGTTCACGCCCACCTCGATCACCGTTGTGGATACCAGCACGTCGGCCTCGCCACGGCGGAAGCGCTCCAGCGCCGCGTCCTTGTCGGCGGGCTTCATCCGCCCGTGCACCAGCTCGATCTCAAGGTCCGTAAGGCGCTTCGTGCGAAGCTCCTCGTACACGGCCTCTGCGGGCAAGGCGTCCACCGCCTCCGATTCCTCCACCAGCGGGCAGACCACGTACACCTGCCGGCCGCGGCGCACCTCGTCCCGCAGAAAGCCGTACATGGCCTCGCGCTTCGATTCGGGCACGATGCGCGTCTGCACCGGCGTGCGGCCGGGGGGCAGCTCGTCCACGATGGAGATGTCCAGGTCGCCGTACAGGATCAGCGACAGCGTGCGGGGGATGGGCGTGGCGGACATGACCAGCACGTTCGGCGCGTCGCCCTTTTCCGAGAGCATCGTGCGCTGGCGCACGCCGAAGCGGTGCTGCTCGTCGGTGACCACCAGACCGAGGTTCCTGTAGGCCACGCCCTCGGTGATCAGCGCGTGGGTGCCGATGACCACGTCCCACGCCCCCGAGGCGACGGCCTCGTGCGCCAGGCGGTGCTGCTTCGGCGTCAGGCTGCCCACCAGCAGGCCCGCCTTCATGCCCAGCGGCTCCAGCAGCTTCACGGCGCTCTCGTAGTGCTGGCGGGCGAGCACCTCGGTGGGGGCCATCAGCGCCGACTGCCAGCCGCCGGCGTGCGCCAGGGCGATGGCCGCGAAGGCGACGGCGGTCTTGCCGCTGCCCACGTCGCCCTGCACCATGCGCGCCATGGCGCGGTCGCTCATGAGATCGGCCGCCACCTCGGCGAGCACCCGGCGCTGGGCCGCGGTGGGCGCGAAGGGCAGCGCGGCCCAGAAGGCCTCCGGCGCGTCCGGGGGAAAGGCGATGCGCACGCCCTCCCGCGCGGTGTTCCGGAGCAGCGACAGCGCCACCTGGTACAGCAGCAGCTCCTCGAAGGCGATGCGCCGCCGCGCCGCCGCCAGTGCCTCGTGGCTGTCCGGGAAGTGGGCGTTGCGCATGGCGAAGTTGCGCTCGCACAGGCCGTAGCGCCGCCGGAGGGATTCCGGCAGCTCGTCGGGCCACTGGCCCTCGCACAGCCTGAGCGCCGCCTCCACGCACTGGCGAAGCGCCTTGGCGGGGATGCCCTGGATGCTGCGGTACACGGGAATGAGGCCCTCGCCGCTCTCGATGACGGGGCTGACCAGCGTGACGTAGCCCTGCTTCAGCTCGGCCTTGCCGTACAGCAGCAGCTCCCGGCCGGGGGCCATCTGGTTTTTGAGCCAGGGCTGGTTGTACCATACGACGGGCAGCGTGTCCGTGCCGTCGGTGACGTACAGCTTTGAGATCAGCAGCCGGCGCGCGCGGCGCTCCGACAGCTCGCCCGCCGCGCGGACCCGCACCGCGGCGGTGTCGCCGGGCCGGAGCGCGCTCAGCGGCACGGGGGCGCTCAGGTCGCGGTATTCCCTGGGCAGGAACATGACCAGCTCCCGCACCGTGCGGATGCCCGCCGCCTCAAACGCCTTCTGCCGGGCCGGGCCGATGCCCCGGATGCCGGAAAGCGGATAGTCCATGCGCACCTCGAAGGATCGTCGCCCGCCGCGCAGGGCGGGGGAAAGCGGGTTTCCTCCGTCCGCCGCGGCGGGCCGGGATGAACGGGAAGCGATGCAAAGCCCCTTCGCCGTTCGGTTGACATGCGGTCAGTTTCTCAGCGAATGCAGCGGCGCGGGGATGCGGCCGCCGCGGTGGATGAAGGCGGCGCTGTCCAGCGTGCGCACCGGGATGACCGGCGCGTGGCCCAGCAGCCCGCCGAACGCCACGTCGTCGCCCACGTCCTTGCCCGGCGCGGGGATGACGCGCACGGCGGTGGTCTTGCTGTTGACCATGCCGATGGCGGCCTCGTCGGCGATGATGCCGGCGATGGTCTCCGCGGGGGTGTCGCCGGGGATGGCGATCATGTCCAGGCCCACGCTGCACACGCAGGTCATGGCCTCCAGCTTCTCCAGGCTCAGCGCGCCGCGGCGGGCGGCTTCGATCATGCCGTTGTCCTCGCTGACGGGGATGAACGCGCCGCTGAGCCCGCCCACGTGGGACGAGGCCATCACGCCGCCCTTCTTCACCGCGTCGTTCAGCAGCGCCAGCGCCGCCGTGGTGCCGTGCGCGCCGCAGACCTCCAGCCCCATCTCCTCCAGGATGGCCGCCACGGAGTCGCCGACGGCGGGGGTGGGGGCCAGGGAGAGGTCCACGATGCCGAACGGCGCGTCCAGGCGGCGGCTGGCCTCGCGCGCCACCAGCTGGCCCACGCGCGTGATGTGGAAGGCGGTGCGCTTGATGGTCTCGGCCACCTCGTCGAAGGGGCGGCCCTTGACCTTCTCCAGCGCCACCTTCACCACGCCCGGCCCGCTGACGCCCACGCTCACCGCGCAGTCGCCCTCGCCGGGGCCGTGGAACGCGCCGGCCATGAAGGGGTTGTCCTCCACGGCGTTGCAGAACACCACCAGCTTCGCGCAGCCCAGCCCGCCCGTCTCGCGGGTGGCCGCGGCGGTCTGCCGGATGACCTCGCCCATCAGGCGCACGGCGTCCATGTTGATGCCCGCGCGGGTGGAGCCGACGTTTACCGAGGAACACAGGAAGTCGGTGCGGGACAGCGCCTCGGGGATGGATTCGATCAGCCTGCGGTCGGCGGCGGTCATGTCCTTGTGCACCAGCGCGGAGTAGCCGCCGATGAAGTTGACGCCGGTGGCCTTCGCCGCGCGGTCCAGCGTCACGGCCACCTCCACCGGGTTCCGGATGGCGCCGGTGACCAGCGCCGCGGGGGTGACGGAGATGCGCTTGTTGACGATGGGCACGCCGAACTCGCGCTCGATGTCCTCGCCGACCTTCACCAGGCGCTCCGCCCGGCGGGTGATGGTGTCGTAGATGTTGTCGCAGAGCCGGCGCTCGTCGTCGCTGACGCAGCCCAGCAGCGAGATGCCCATGGTGATCGTGCGCACGTCCAGCTTCTGGTGGTCGATCATCTGCAGGGTTTCCAGGATTTCGGAAGTGTGTATCATGGGTGACGCTCCTCAGCCATTCGGGATATCGTGGGAAACGGGGAAGGGTGCGCGGCGCGCCGGTCAGATCTGGTGCATCGCCTCGAAGATTTCGCTGCGCTGGATGCGGATTTGCAGGCACAGCTCCCGCCCCAGGGCGTCGAGCTGGCTCTTCAGCGCGTCGAAGGAGCACTGGGTGGAGCCGATGTCGGCGATCAGGATCATGCTGAACAGCCCGGACACGATGGTCTGGGAGATGTCCAGGATGTTGGCGTCGTTCTCGAACAGTATGCGGCTGACGCCGGCGATGATGCCCTTGCGGTCCGCGCCCAGCACGCTGATGACGGCTTTCTTTACTTCGTTCATGTCGGGTTTCCTCCAAAACGGTCGTGGGTTGGATCGGTGAATGTGGCTATTGTACCCAATTCCCGCCGCGGATGCAAGCGCGTCTGTATGAATATTTCGTCGTTTTACGCGCCGGGGCTTGCGGCGAGGGGGAGGGAGGGGGTATAATGGATGCGCCGTGCGCCGGTCGCCGGCGGCGAAACCATCACCGGAGGGATACCATGCTCAGCCAATACCTGATGATCGGCGAGATCACCAAGCCCCAGGGCGTGCGCGGAGAGGTGAAGCTGCGCCCCTGCACCTGCGACATCGCGCGCTTCGAAGGGCTCGAGAACGTGTACTTCGGGCGCGACGGCGCCTACCTGCCCGTGCGCGTCGCCGTGAACCGCATCCAGGACGACGCCGTGTTCCTGAACGTGGAGGGCGTGACCGACCGGGACGGGGCGGAGAAGCTGCGCGGCACGAGGGTGTACGTCGACCGCGCCCACGCGGTGGCGCTGGACGAGGACACCACCTTCCTGGCCGACCTTTACGGCCTTCGCGGCGTGGTCAGCGACGGGCGCGACCTGGGGGAGCTGAAGGACGTGCTGCAGCCCGGCGGGAACGACGTGTACGTGTTCAGGGGCCCCCTGGGCGAGGTGCTGGTGCCCGCGCTGAAGAGCGTGGTCGTGAAGGTGGACCTGGAGAAGGGCGAGATGCTGCTGGACGGCAAGCGCCTGGACGAGGTGGCGGTGTTCGATGAGGATTAAGGTCTTTACCCTGTTCCCCGACATGCTGCGCCCGATGCTGGAGGCGTCCATACTGGGCCGCGCCGTCGAGCGGGGGCTGATGGCGGTGGAGCTCGTCAACATCCGCGACTACACGCTGGACAGGCACCGCCGCACCGACGACTATCCCTTCGGCGGCGGCGCGGGCATGGTGATGTCCGCCCAGCCCATCGTGGACGCCTTCGCCGCGCACCTGCCGCCGGACTTCCGCGGCCGGCGGGTGTACCTGTCCCCCCGGGGCAGGACGCTCACCCAGCGCGTGGTGGAGGAGCTGGCGGGGGAGGAGGAGCTGGCGCTGCTGTGCGGCCACTACGAGGGCGTGGACCAGCGGGCCCTGGACGCGGTGATCGACGAGGAAATCTCCATCGGCGACTACGTGCTCACCGGCGGGGAGCTGGGCGCGCTGGTGCTCATCGACGCCGTGGCCCGGCTGGTGCCGGGCGTGCTGGGCTCGGACGAGTCCAGCGAGGACGAGAGCTTCTCCACGGGCCTGCTGGAGTACCCGCAGTACACCCGGCCCGCCGCGTTTCGCGGCGCGGAGGTCCCCGGCGTGCTGCTGGGCGGCAACCACGCGGACATCCTGGCCTGGCGCAGGGAGCAGTCGCTGGCGCTCACGCTGGCGCGCCGCCCGGAGCTGCTCGAAAGCGCGCCGCTGGACGACGCCGACCGCGCGATGCTGGCGCGGCTGAAGCGCGCGGAGGCGGTCGGGGCGGCGCTGGCGGCGGCGGGCGTGCCGTTCGAGCGGCTGGAATTGCGGCTGGCGGACCGCTGGCCGAGGGAATGGATCGAGGCGTTCGTGCCCGCGGAGCGCAGGAAGGAAGCGCGGAAACAGTGCCTCCCCGGCCGCCGGCACGTGGGCGGACTGTGGCAGGCGTTCACGATGGGCTACGTTCCCGCGGCCGGGACAGGGGACGCCTGGGCGGCCTGGCGGGACGGACTGTCCGGCGCAGGAGAGCTGTACCTGCCGAAGGACGGCCTGCTCTATCGGCTCCCCGACGCGGGCGCGCTGACGCAGGAGGCGGCGGAGGGGCTGGGCGATGTCGTGCTCGCGGACGCGGCGCGAAGGCGCACCTTCCTGCGCGCGACGGGCCGCCGCGCCGGCGCCTGGGTTGCGCAAGTTTAACACAAATACACCCTTGTCACGCGGCGCGGGCCGTGTTATAATAGACAAGTTGAAAACGGGCGGTCCTCTGTGACCTCGGTCAGCATGAACGTCCTGGAGAGGAAAGGAGGAAATTCCCATGAATGAGATCATCCGTTCCATCGAGAGCGCCCAGCTCAAGAGCGACATCCCGGAGTTCGCGGTCGGCGATACCGTCCGCGTCCAGGTGAAGGTCGTCGAAGGTTCCCGCGAACGTCTGCAGGCCTTTGAAGGCGTGGTCATCGCCCGCCGCAACGGCTCTGTCCGCGAAACGTTTACCGTGCGCCGCACTTCCTACGGCGTCGGCGTCGAGCGCACGTTCCCGCTGCACAGCCCCCGCGTGGACAGCATCAAGGTCATCCGCCGCGGCAAGGTCCGTCGCGCGAAGCTGTACTATCTGCGCCAGCGCAGCGGCAAGGCAGCCAAGGTCAAGGAGAGGACTTAATCCCTCCGGCCGGATTCGGGAATCGCGAACAGCGGTTCCCGTTTTTGATTGACGGAGGACAGACATGCTTGAAACCCAACGCCTGCTGCTGCGGGAGATGGACGACGGCGACTTTGACGCGCTGCGCGGGATCCTGTCCGACCCGCGGGCGATGGCCCACTATCCCGCGCCCTTTGACGACGACCGCGTGCGGCGGTGGATCGCCTGGAACCGGGACAACTACGCCCGCCTCGGCTTCGGGCTGTGGGCGGTGTGCCTGAAGGACACCGGCGCGCTGATCGGCGACTGCGGCGTCACCATGCAGCTCATCCGCGGCAGGCGCCTGCCCGAGATCGGCTACCACATCCACCCGTCGCACTGGCGGCGGGGCTACGCGAAGGAGGCCGCCGCGCGGTGCCGGGACTTCCTGTTCGAGGAGACGGACTTCGACGCCGCCTACTGCTACATGAAGCACACCAACGTCGCCTCCGCCGCCACGGCGCGGGCCATCGGCATGCAGAAGGTCGACGAATACGCGGACGACGTCAACGGCGTCACCGCGGTCTACGCCATGTCGCGCGCGGCGTGGCGGGCGCTCCGCGCGCAGGCCGTCCGGTGAGCCTTACGATTCCCTGCTGAAAGGAAAACCGATTATGCCCAACGATCGAATCAACTGGTATCCCGGCCACATGGCGAAGACCCGCCGCCTGCTGCAGGAGCAGTTGCGCGCGGTGGACGCCGTGATCGAGCTGTGCGATGCCCGCGCGCCGCTGGCCACGCGCAACCGCGACCTGGAGAAGCTGACCCGCGACAAGGCGCGCATCCTGGTGATGAACAAGGCCGACCTGGCCGACGACCGGGAGACGGCCCGCTGGGCGGAGTACTTCCGCCGCCAGGGCCTGACGGCCATGCGCTTCAACAGCAACGGCGGCAAGGTGAAGGACATCCTGGGCAGGATCGAGGAGGCCTCGAAGCCGGCGCTGGAGCGCTTCGCCGCGCGGGGTGTCCGCAAGACCGTGCGCTTCATGGTGACGGGCATCCCCAACGTGGGCAAGTCCACCTTCATCAACCGCCTCCACGGCAGCGCCGTGGTGCAGGCGTCGGACCGGCCGGGCGTCACGCGCGCCAACCGGTGGGTCAGGCTGGGGCCGTACCTGGAGATCCTCGACACCCCCGGCATGCTCCCGCCCCGGCTGGACGACCAGGAGGCGGCGAGGCTGCTGGCCTGCCTGGGCTCCATCCGCGACGAGATCATGGATACCGAGGACCTGGCCGGCGGGCTGCTGGCGCTGCTGTACGAGCTGAACCCCGCCGCCGTGGCCGCGCGGTTCAAGCTGAACCTGCCGGAAGGCGCGCAGGCCGAGCCGCACGTGCTGCTCGAGGCCGCGTGCCGGGGCCGGGGCTGGCTGCTCTCCGGCGGGCGCTTCGACACCGACCGCGCCGCCGCCCTGGTGCTCGACGAGTTCCGCGCCGGCAAGGTGGGCAGAATCACCCTCGAGCCCTGCGAAAGATAGCTCTTCCCGGATGTCGCGCCCCGTGTCGCGGCCGATCCCGGCATTTCCCAAAAAGAATACATCGCCCCGCGCGGAAGGTACGCCGTTCCGCGCGGGGCGATGTTTTTTGCGCCGTCAGCGGGCGAAGGTGATGCGCTGGCGCTCCGCGTCCACGCGCGCCTCCACGCCGAAGGGGATGATGCAGCGCGGGAGCGCGTGGCCGACGCTGAGGTTGCACAGTATGGGCAGCGAGGGATCGTCCACGACCTCCACGAGCGCCTGCCGGTAGGCCGCATCATGGCACTCGTCCATGGGCTTGCCCGCCAGTATGCCCGACACCGCGCCGAGGACCCCGGCGTCCCGGAGGATTTCAAGCGCCCGGCGGTACTTTTCGGGCGGCATCTTCTCCTCGCTGGTCTCCAGCAGCAGCAGCTTGCCCCGCCATTCCTCCGCGGCGGGGAACAGCCCGTAGCGGCGGCACAGCGCGGGCATGTCGGCGTAGCGCTCGCCGTCGAAGCAGTCGTACATGGAGTCGATGCAGCCGCCGAGGATCTCTCCGGAGAACACCGGGCGGCCCTGCAGCAGCTCGAACCCGCGGTTGGGGTGGACGGGGTTCGGCGTGCCGATCCGGTCGGGGCCGAACGACTGCCTGCCCTCGTACCAGACGTCGCTGGAGACGATCTCCCGGATACCGCCGGTGGCGATCAGCTCCTCGAAGTACCGCCGGGTGTAGGGGAGCATCTCCCGGTCGAGCTCGCAGACGTCGGCGAGGAAGGACTGGCCGTAGAAGGTGTTCAGCCCCACCTTCCGCAGCATGAAGTGGTTGATCGTGGTGTCGGAAAAGCCGAGGAACACCTTGCTTGAAACGGCGCGCCGCAGCTCGTCCCGGTCGAACAGGTACGGCAGCAGGCGGTAGGTGTCGTCGCCGCCGATGGCGCAGAGGATCATGTCGATCTCCGGGTCGCGGAAGGCCCGCAGCAGGTCTTCCGCGCGCTTCTCCGGGTGCGCCTCCACGAACGCCGCGCCGCGCAGCGCGTGGGGCATGAACCGCACGTTCAGGCCGTATTGCTCCAGGCGCCGGACGCCGAGCTCCAGCTCGTGCCTGGCAAAGGGTTCGCCCAGCGTGCCGCTGGACAGGCTGACGATGGCGACGGTTCGGATCATGGCGGTTGCCTCCCTGTCGGTTGCCTTCGGAACGGGCGCGCGGAACGCCCGCCGGGCCCATGTGTGCAGTATAGTGCGGCGGCGGGGAGATGTCAATGGTTTCCGCCGACCGCCGCGCGGAACGCCCGCGAAAAAAGGCGAAGGTTAAGATCGAATAAACCTTGACAGAAAAATGTTAAGGGCGTATAATGTGTTGTGTTAACAAAGGCGGCGATACCGCGCCTTCGAGGGCGGTCGCCCCAAATAAGAATGGAGGTTAACGATCATGAAGAAACTGCTTGCAATGCTGCTGGCCGCGCTGATGCTGCTGGGCTGCTGCGCCCTGGCCGAAGCGCCCGACGCCGACCTGGTGGCCGCCGCCCAGGAAGAGGGCGAGCTGGTGGTCTACGGTTCCTGCGAGGAAGAATACCTGGCCGCCGCCTGCCAGCACTTTGAAGAGCTCTATGGCATCAAGACCCAGTTCCAGCGCCTCTCCACCGGCGAGGTTCCCACCAAGATCGAGGAGGAGCACGGCAATCCTTCCGCCGACGTGTGGTTCGGCGGCACCAACAACCCCTATGACGACGCCGCTGCCAAGGGCCTGCTGGACAACGAGTACGTGCCCGTGAACGCCGCGCACCTGTCCAAGGACATCTACAAGAATCCCGACGGGTACTGGTACGGCATCTACACCGGCATCCTGGGCTTCATGGTCAACAAGGACGAGCTGGACCGCCTGGGCCTGGCCGTGCCCGAGACCTGGGACGACCTGCTCAAGCCCGAGTACAAGGGCCTGATCTGGCTGTCCAACTACAACACCGCCGGCACCGCCAAGCTGGTCGTGAACACGCTGCTGCAGATGAAGGGCCACGACGAGGGCATCCAGTACCTGGTGGAGCTGGACAAGAACATCCAGGTGTACACCAAGTCCGGCTCCGGCCCCTCCAAGAACGTGGGCACCGGCGAGTGCGTGATCGGCATCGGCTTCCTGCACGACGGCATCACCCAGATCGTCGACAACGGCTATGAGAACATCCAGCTGGTCATCCCCAAGGACGGCACCTCCTGCGAGATCGGGCCGGTGGCCGTGTTCAAGGGCGCCAAGCATCCCAACGCCGCCAGGCTCTTCGTGGAGTACGCCCTCACCCCCGAGTGCGTCGAGCTGGCCGCGGGCACCGGTTCCTATCAGTTCCTGGTGCTGGACAACGCCACCCAGCCGCAGGTCGCCATCGACTTCGGCCTCGATCCCAGCCTGGTGTGGGACGGCTATGACTTCGCGGACGCAGCGGCCAACACCTCCAAGTACGTGGAGGAGGTCATGAACGCGCTGGGCGCCGCCGCCGACGACCGCTTCAAGACCGAATAATTCCCTGCGGGAGAACATCCCCTTTCCCCGCCCCGTCCGGGGCGGGGATTTTCGTACAATGTGCGGCGAACGGGGCGATCGCCCCCTTTCCCGAAAAACACAAAAAGGAGTGGTAGCTTCATGGCACGTGGCCAAAGCGCGGCGCTGGATCGGAAGAAGCTGATGGCGGATCCCATCATGATGACCACCATCGTGCTCCTGATTACCTTTCTGACGCTGTTTATACTGTACCCGCTGGCGATCCTGCTGGTAGACAGCCTGTACGGCGACGGCGGGCTGACCCTGGGGACCTTCCAGCGCATCTTCCAGATGCATACCTTCCGCAGGGCGATCACGAACACGCTGAAGGTGGGCTTCGTGGTGGGCATACTGTCCACGCTGATCGGCCTGCTGTTCGCCTACGTGGAGGTGTACGTGAAGATGCGCCGCGCGGTGGGCGGCCTGTTCCGGGTGGTTTCGATGCTGCCCGTGGTGTCGCCGCCGTTCGTGCTGTCCCTGTCGATGATTATGCTGTTCGGCAAGGCAGGCCTGATCACGCGCTTCCTGCTGGGCATCTACGACAACAACATCTACGGCTACTGGGGCATCGTCATCGTGCAGACGCTGACGTTCTTCCCGGTGTGCTACATGATGATGAAGGGCCTTCTGAAGAACATCGACCCCTCGATGGAGGAGGCCGCCCGGGACATGGGCGCCAGCCGCTGGAAGGTGTTCTGCACGGTGACGTTTCCGCTGCTGCTGCCGGGCCTCGGCAACGCCTTCCTGGTGACGTTCATCGAATCCATCGCCGACTTCGCCAACCCGATGATCATCGGCGGCAGCTACGACACGCTGGCCACGACGATCTACCTGCAGATCACCGGCGCGATGGACAAGCAGGGCGCGGCGGCGATGGCCGTGGTGCTGCTGTGCATCACGCTGGCGATGTTCGCGGTGCAGAAGTATTACCTGGAGCGCAAGACGGCGGCGACGCTGACCGGCAAGGCGAGCCGCGCGCGCATGCTGATCGAGGACAAATCCGTGACCATCCCGCTGACCATCCTCTGCTCGCTGGCCGCCGTGTTCGTCATCATGATGTACATTTGCGTGCCCATCGGCGCGCTGTTCCCGACCTGGGGCTACAAGTTCACCCCGCTGACCTTCAAGTGGTTCCAGCAGGTGTTCACCCGCTACAGGGGCCTGCAGGCCTTCCGCGATTCCTTCGTGCTGTCGCTGATCGCGTCGCCCATCACGGCGCTGCTGTCCATGATCATCTCCTACCTGGTGGTCAAGCGGCAGTTCCGGGGCAAGGGCTTCATTGAGGCCGTGTCGATCCTGGCCATGGCCGTGCCCGGCACGGTGCTCGGCGTGGGCTACATCCGCGGTTTCGCCAACGGCCTGTTCCACACCGGCGTGCTGAGCGGCATCTACGGCACCGGGGCGATCCTGGTGATCGTGTTCGTGGTGCGCTCGCTGCCCACCGGCACCCGAAGCGGCATTTCGGCGCTCCGGCAGATCGACAAGTCCATCGAGGAATCCGCCTACGACATGGGCGCGGACAGCCTGAAGGTGTTCACCTCCGTCACGCTGCCGCTGATCAAGGATTCCTTCCTGTCCGGCCTGGTGACGGCCTTCGTGCGCTCCATCACGGCCATATCCGCCATCATACTGCTGGTGACGCCCAGCTACCTGCTGATCACCGTGCAGATCAACGAATTCGCGGAGAAGGGCGCGTACAGCATTGCCTGCGCCTTCGCCACCATACTGATCCTGATTACCTACGGCTCGGTGGTGCTGATGAACCTGGTCATCAAGCGCTTCGGCACCAGCAGAACGATAAAGGAGGCTGAGTAATTATGGCCGACATGCGCGTCAAAAACCCCAAGGGCGTCAAGCTGGACCATATTTCCAAGATCTATAAAGACCCCAAGACCGGCAAGGACTTCTATGCCGTGCACGACGTGGACCTGTCCATCGCGCCGGGCAGCTTCGTGACGCTGCTGGGCCCGTCGGGCTGCGGCAAGACCACCACCCTGCGCATGATCGCGGGCTTTGAATCCCCGGACGAGGGCGAGATCTACCTGGGCGACGAGCCCATCAACGCCCTGACCCCCAACAAGCGCGACACCGCCATGGTGTTCCAGAGCTACGCGCTGTTCCCGCACTACAACGTGTTCGACAACGTGGCCTACGGCCTGCGGCTCAGGAAGGTGCCCAAGGAGGAGATCGCCCGGCGCGTCACGGACATCCTGGCGCTGGTGGAGCTCTCCGGCATGGAGCAGCGCATGACCAACCAGCTCTCCGGCGGCCAGCAGCAGCGCGTGGCGCTGGCCCGCGCCCTGGTGGTGGAGCCCGGCGTGCTGCTGTTCGACGAGCCCCTCTCCAACCTGGACGCCAAGCTGCGCGTGCAGATGCGCACCGAGATCCGCCGCATCCAGCAGCAGTTGGGCATCACGGCCATCTACGTGACCCACGACCAGTCCGAGGCCATGTCCATCTCCGACAACATCATACTGATGCGCGGCGGCGTGATCGCACAGATGGGTTCGCCGCTGGAGATCTACTACCGCCCGAACAGCGAGTTCGTGGCCGACTTCATCGGCGAGTGCAACTTCCTGAAGGGCCCCGTCACGGGCGTGGAGCAGGGCAGGGCCGTGGTCGCGATCGACGGCACGCCCGTGCCCGTGGTCACCGACAAGCAGGTGAGGCCGGGGGACGAGGGCGAGATCGTGCTGCGGCCCGAGGCCATCCGCATCGGCGAGGAGGGCCTGCTGCCCTGCCGCGTCGAGCTGAGCTGCTTCATGGGCTCCTACCAGAACTACCACGTCCGCGTGGGCGATACGCTGGTGAAGATCACCGACAACTGCCCCATCAACAAGCGCATCTTCAACGTGGGCGAGCATGCCTTCATCTCCTTTGACGAGGACTGCGCCCACCTGCTGTGACGATCGCCCGGCTGTGGGATGGACTGGCGGCGCTGGTCTATCCCCGGCGGGCGGTGTGCATGGGCTGCCGCAGCCAGGCGGGGTTTGCGCAGGACTGGCTGTGCGACGACTGCCGCCGGCTGATGGCGAAGCTGTGGCTGGGCGCGCAACCCGCGCCCGAGGTGCCCGGCATTGCCGGCGCGGCCTTCGCCTACCGCTACAACGGGCCGGTGAAGGGCATGGTGCGCCAGCTCAAGTATCGCGGCACCTACCGCCTGGCGGACGCCATGGCGGCGGACATGGCGCGGGCCTACCGGAGCCTGCTACCCACCGGCGCGACGATGATCGTCGCCGTGCCCATGCACCCCAGGCGCCAGCGCAGGCGCGGCTTCAACCACGCCGGGCTGCTGGCGGAAAAGACGGCGGCGCTGACGGGACTGGACTGTTCAAACGCGCTGTCCCGCACGCGCTATACCACGCAACAGGCGCGCCTCTCCCGCGAGGCGCGCCTTGGAAACATGCGCGGCGCCTTTGCCTGCGACGAATCGGTGCGCGGCCGGCGCGTGGTGCTGGTGGACGACGTGTGTACCACCGGCGCGACGGCCTCCGCCTGCGTGGAGGCGCTCCGCCAGGCGGGCGCGGCGGCGGTGTACCTGCTGTGCTACGCCCGCGCGGAGCCGCCGGGACAGGATAGGAAGTGACGGCCGCCCACGCCGCGCAAGACCGCTGCGCCCCGGGCATCGCGCACCCGATCCGTAAAAAAACGGGATCGTCGCCCACGTGCGGGCCGCATGTTTTGCCCGCCCCGGACATAGATACTCCCCGATGAGATCGGGGAGGCGATGCGCTTGCGGCATTGGCGGCAGATGCTGGTGGCGATGACGGCGCTCGTCGCGCTGGCGTGTTCCCTCGGCGTCGGCGCGGTGCTGTGGCGGATCTGGCGCGGCCCGCGTCCCGCCGCGCCCGTGGTCTACGCCGACGGGCGCCGCGCGCGCTGGGTCGGGCTGGGCCTGACATGGGAGCTGCTGGCGGAGGACGGCGAGTTCCGGGAGCTGGTCATCCGGCCCCTGCGCCCGGCGGGGGAGGAAAGCGGCCCGTAGCGGGCGACGGCGACAGACGGACACCGGGCAAAACAAAGACAGGGAGGCGGTTGCCCCCTGTCTTTGTTGCACCGCGGAGCGCGCTGCCCGCGGCTATTTCATGTACTTGTCGATGGCGCTGCACAGGTCGTCGATGGCGGCCTGGTCGCCCTCGCGCGCGGCGTCCAGGATGCAGTGCTTCAGGTGATCCTGGAGGATGAGCTTGCCGGTGTTGTCGATGGCGGAGCGCACCGCGGCGATCTGGATGAGCACCTCCGTGCAGTCCCGGCCGTCCTCCACCATCTTGCGCACCGACTGCAGGTGCCCGATGGCCCGGCTCAGCCGGTTCAGCACCGCCTTGGTGTGCTCGTGGGTGTGCGTATGGCCGTGGCCGTGGTCGTGCGCGCCGTCGTGGGCTTCGTCGTGCCCGTGCGCGTGCTCGTGGGGGATGCCGTGGGCGTGCATGTACTCGTGGTCGTACACCGCCTCGTGGTCGGTCACCTCGCCGTACTCGAAGGGGTTGGGGTGGTCGTGGGGAATGCCGTGGGCGTGCAGGGCCTCGTGGTCGCGGACCTCTTCCGGCCCGGCGTGGCTGTGATGATCGGTCATGGATGGTTTCACCTCCCTGTCATTGTAGCGCATTTCGCGCGGAATTGCAACGGGGGGAACGCGCTTTTTTCCGGCGGGCGCAGGCTTTGACAAATGCGCGCATCTGTTGTATAATCTCTGCAGAACGGCCGGCGACGGCGAGGAAAGGATGACGCCCCATGGCAAACGAGCACGATCACGAGTATATGCACGAGCACAACATTCCCCACGATCACCACGATCACGACGCGGAGCATCCCCATACCGGCGGCGCGGACCACGCGCACAGCCACGAGCATACCCATACCCACAGCCACGAGCACACCCATGCCGACGGCACCACGCACAGCCATCCGCACGAACACACCCACAGCCACGAGCACGGCCATTCCCACTGTCCCTCCCAGGCGGCGGGCTGCAATTCCGACTGCGCGCACTGCGACGTAGACCCCAAGGCCGAGCTGGTCGCGCTGATGCAGTACATGGTCAACCACAACGCCGCCCACGCCAACGAGCTGGCGCAGCTCGCGCAGCGGCTGAAGGACATGGGGGAGGAGATCGCCTTCGAGCAGGTGATGCAGGCGGTGTCCGACTTCGAAAAGGGCAACATGCGGCTGTCCACCGTGCTGGCCGCGATGAACCTGCCGAAGCAATGACCACAGGAAGGGAGGAAGACGGCATGTGCCTTTCCACCGTGTATAAGAATGAAAAAAAGCCCGAGAACCAGATGATGCAGAACGTAATGCTGATCGAGTGCAAAGACGGCGTCGTGAAGCTGACGGACATCATGGGCCGGGAAATGGAAATCGAGGGCGAGGTGGCCCTGGCCGATCTCACCGGCGGCATGGCCATCGTGCGCCCGAGGGCCACGGCGTAACCCCTTTTTGCCGAGGAGGAGCGACATGGCGGAATACGAAGTGGTGCGCGAGATCCAGAATAGCTGCGCCAACAACCAGATGCGGGACGTGTTCTTCGACGAGGTGGAGACCGACGACCCGGAGGAATACGTGCGCGGCCTTCTGAAGGCGGACGGGATCCAGGAGCTCACGCGAGAGGAGCACAGCGACGGCAGCCTGACGCTCTTCGTTCGATCCGCGGGTCTGAACCAGAAGTTTTTATTCACCCGGATATAAGCGCATATCGACGATGCGGCACTTCCGACCCTCCCGAGGGAAGGAAGTGCTAATTCTGTCATAATTTTTGCGCGCACACTTGCCTATTCATTGGTTTTGTGATAAGATGTGATATGTGTAATTCTGTGCGCCGGTATCGGCGTCCGCGTCGGCGCCCGCGACGGGCGGGGCCGTGCGGCGGGGAACCGGGCAGCATGATTCTATCGGGCGGGCGGGAGCAGACCAAACTATGTCAACGCATGTCATCGCAGTCGCCGGCAAGGGCGGCGTCGGAAAGACGACCACCTGCGGCATGATCATCGAATACCTCAGCCGGAAGGGCGCAGGCCCCATCCTGGCGGTGGACGCCGACGCCAACTCCAACCTCAACGAGGTGCTGGGCGTGGAGATCGAGACGACGCTGGGCGACATCCGCGAGGAGATGGCCCATGCCGAGCTCATGAAGGAGAGCCCCATCCCCAAGGGCATGACCAAGGCCGAGTACGCCGAGTTCAAGTTCAACGCCGCGCTGGCGGAGGAGGACGACTTCGACATGCTGGTCATGGGCCGCACCGAGGGCAAGGGCTGCTACTGCTATGTCAACGGCGTCCTCAAGACGCAGATCGACAAGTACTACGGCCGGTACAGGTACATGGTCGTGGACAACGAGGCGGGGCTGGAGCACATCGCCCGCGGCACGCTTCCCCACGTGGACACGCTGCTTCTCATCAGCGACTGTTCCCGCAGGGGCGTGCAGGCGGCGGGCCGCATCGCCCAGATGGTCCGGGAGCTGGAGCTGAAGCCCGGCCAAATGAAGCTGATCGTCAATCGCGCGCCGGGCGGCGCGCTGAACGATGGGGTCAGGGAGGAAATCGAAAAGTACGGACTGGAGCTGGCAGGGGTGCTGCCGCAGGACGAGCTCGTGTACGAGTACGACTGCGAGGGCAAGCCCAGCGCCAAGGTACCAGCTGACGCGCCGGTAAAGGCCGCGCTCGACGAGATCCTTCGCAGCCTCGAATTGTAACAGGCAACCATTTTTGACAGGGGGAATTTCACATGCCTTTCACTCCGAAAAAGCAGGCCTTCAACGCCAGGATTAACGCCGTCACCCTCGGCACGGGCGACAAGAGCGTGACCATCGGTGGCGAGAACGTCCTGCCCTTCTACTCCTTCGACGCGCCCATTCCCAACAAGCCGCTCATCGCCGCGGAGATCTCCGACAAGCTGCTCGCCGGCGTGAACGCGCCCGCGCTGCTGGCGTTCTACGCCGGCTGCGAGACCATGGCCGACATGGCCAGGAAGGCCGAGACCATGCCCGGCGTCTCCGCTATCTGCCTGCACTTCGAGACCGCCGACCCCAACGCCGAGAACACCTCCATCGAGGAGTGCGTGGCCAAGGCGAAGGAAGTGGCCGACGCCGTCGAGATGCCGCTCATCATCATGGGCTGCAAGAACGTCGAGAAGGACGGCAAGCTCTTCGAGGCGATTTCCTCCGCGCTGGAGGGCAAGAACATCCTGGTGCTCTCCGCCCGTGAGGAGAACTACAAGTCCGTCGGAGCCTCCGCCGGCATGGCCTACAACCAGAAGGTGGGCGCCGAGTCCGCCGTGGACATCAACCTGGCCAAGCAGCTGAACGTGCTGCTCAGCCAGCTCGGCGTGCCCGCCGCCAGCGTTTGCATGAACGTGGGCTCCGCCGCCGCCGGCTATGGCTTCGAGTACCTTTCCTCCACGCTGGACCGCGTGAAGGCCGCTTCCCTTGCGCAGAGCGACGCGCAGCTTCAGATGCCCATTGTGACGCCCGTCTCTCCCGAGACCTGGGTCGTCAAGGAGGCCACCGCACCCGAAGACGAGAACCCCGGCTGGGGCGACGTCGAGGAGCGCGCCATCGAGATGGAAGTCTGCACCGCGTCCGCCTGCCTGATCGGCGGCTCGAATATGGTCATCATGAAGCATCCCGCTTCCATCGCTACGATTTCTCAGTTTATCGACAGCCTGATGTAAGCAGGGAAGGAGGAAATATACCATGGCTCTGAAAGGTCTTGACATTTTTAAGCTGACTCCCAAGAAGAACTGCAAGGAATGCGGCTGCCCCACCTGCATGGCGTTCGCCATGAAGGTTGCCGCCGGCGCCCTGCCCATCGAGAAGTGCCCCCACATGTCCCAGGACGCGCTGGACTCCCTGTCTGAGGCCACCGCGCCCCTGATGAAGACCATCGAGGTCGGCGCGGGCGACGCGGCCCTGAAGCTGGGCGGCGAGACCGTGCTGTTCCGCCACGAGAAGACGCTGGTGAACCGCACCCGCTTCGCCGTGTCCATCGCCTCCGACGACGCCGACATCGACGCCAGGCTCGAGGCCGCCAAGCTGGTCGACTACGAGCGCATCGGCGAGCGCGAGTTCGTCGAGATGCTGTTCCTGGACTACGCCGGCAACGGCGCGGACGCCTACGTCGCGCTGGTCAACAAGGCCAAGGACCTGGGCCGCGTGCTGGTGCTGAACTGCGCGGACGCCGACGTGGCCAAGGCCGCGCTGGACGCCTGCAAGGCGCTCAAGCCCATCCTGAACGGCGCCAACAAGGATAACCTGGACGCCATGAACGCCGTCGCCACCGCCGCGGGCGTCACCCTGGGCGTGTCCGGCGCGGACATCTCCGAGCTGTACGACACCATCAAAGCCGCCGAGGGCAAGGGCAACAAGAACCTGGTGCTGGACGCCACCGGCGCCGACGCCAAGAAGACCTTCGAGAACGCCGTGCTGATCCGCCGCTCCAACCTGAAGGACGGCGACCGCACGCTGGGCTATCCCACCCTGGTGAACCTGGACAAGATCGCTCCCGGCGACCTGCACATGCAGACCGCGCTGGCCTCCGCGTTCGTGCTGCGCTACGCCGCGATCGTGGTCATGAGCGAGATGCGCTACGCCGAGGCGCTCGCGCTGTACGGCCTCAGGCAGAACATCTTCACCGATCCCCAGAAGCCCATGAAGGTCGAGCCCGGCATCTACGCCCTGAACGGCGCGGACGAGAACTCCGTCTGCTCCCTCACCGTGGACTTCGCCCTGACCTACTTCCTGGTCTCCGGCGAGTACGAGCGCTCCAAGTGCCCCGTCAACCTGCTCATCACCGACGCCAGCGGCATGTCCGTGCTGACGGCGTGGGCCGCGGGCAAGTTCTCCGCCGGTACCATCAAGAAGTTCTTCGACGAGGCGGACATCGAGAACAAGATCAAGTCCCGCACGCTCATCATCCCCGGCAAGGTGGCCGTCATGAAGGGCGAGATCGAGGCCAAGCTGCCCGGCTGGAACGTCGTGGTCGGCCCCATGGAGGCCGTCCAGCTGGTCAAGTTCATCAAGGACTTTACCGCCTGATTTTCCCGGCACCGCTGCGCCGCGGCGTCATGCCTGGTTCGGATTCTGCCGTCTGCCGCCCGCCCTTTTCGGGCGGCGGGCGGAATGGAATATAAAGAGAAGGAGCGATTCATCATGGGAAAGTTTATCGTAATCGGTGAGCGCATTTCCGTCACCGCCCCCACCATGCGCAAGGCGTTCGCGGAGCGCGATCCCGAGCCCATCATCCAGCGCTGTGAGCAGCAGCTCAAGGCCGGCGCGCATTACATCGACGTGAACATCGGCCCCGCCGAGTCCGACGGCGAAGAGGTTATGCAGTGGGCCGTCAAGCTGCTGCAGGAGCGCTTTGACAACGTGCCCCTGGCGCTGGACACCTCCAACATGAAGGCCATCGAGGCCGGCATCCAGGTGTACAACCGCTCGAAGGGCAAGCCCATCGTGAACTCCGCGGACGCGGGCAGCCGCTTCAACCGCATCGAACTGGCGGCCAACAACGACGCCATCGTCATAGCGCTGTGCTCCGCCGACGGCATCGCCTCCGACAACGACGAGCGCATGGCCCACTGCCAGCGGATGCTGGAGGAAGGCCTGATGCACGGCATGGAGGCCGAGGACCTGTGGTTCGACCCGCTGTTCCTGGTCGTCAAGGGCATGCAGGACAAGCAGATGGAGGTCCTGGAGGCCATCAAGATGTTCAGCGACATGGGCCTGAACAGCACCGGCGGCCTGTCCAACAACTCCAACGGCATGCCGAAGCACATCCGCCCCATCTTCGACAGCTGCATGCTGGCCATGGCCATGATGCAGGGCCTGACCTCCGCCATCGTGAACCCCAACGATCAGCGGCTGATGGAGACCGTCAAGACCTGCGACATCATCAAGAACAACAACCTGTACGCCGATTCCTACCTGGAGATCTGACGCAGGAACCCGAAAGGCGGTGTCCCGCAAGGGACGCCGCCTTTTTGAACCGGGAGAGCGCTCGACCGAGCCGTCAAAGGAGCCTTTCATGCCCAACATCGAGAATCACAAGGAAATGGTGCCCTTCGAGCACTACGTAGGGCTGTTCGCGTCGCTGGACCCCGCGGAGGCCGCGGCACGCTGCGGCGTGCCCTACGACGCGCAGGCGCAGGCCTTCACGGTGCGCCTGCTGTACGTGGACTACCGGATCACCTGGCCGAAGTTCAGCATCGCCTCGGAGGACGGGGGCGGCTTCGCGCTGAACAACCTGCCCGCGCAGATGCTGCTGATCCGCTTTCTGCTGGAGGGGCGGAAGGCGCGACCGTCGTCGGGCTTTCTCACCTACCGGGAGATGCCCTGGGGCGAGGTGTACCTGAAGCCCTTCACCGGGCGCTGCCTGAACCGCGCGGCGTTCGCCTTCGGCACGCGCCTGGAGGCGTTCAGGAAGGCCATGGAGGGCACGCGCGCGCTCCCCGTGAAGGGCGGCGACGCGGCCTACCAGTTGGAGGTGCTGCCCGGGTACGACGTGCGGATCATGGTGTGGGAGGGCGACGACGAGTTCCCGCCCAACAGCCAGATCCTCTTCTCCGACAACTTCCCCGACGCCTTCTCCGCCGAAGACCGCACCGTGGTGGGGGACATCCTCATCTCGGACATCAAGCGGCGCATGTAGCGCGCCCGGCGGCCCTCCGGTGCGTTCGGGCGGGGAATGGACTCCGCTTTTCGCCCCGCGCTGTGCGCGGGGCGCCTATTTTGGCATTTCCCATTTGACAATTGAACAATCCTAATATATAATGGAACAAAACTTATAAATGGGGGATGTTCCATGGATTTCAAGCAGCTCGAGTGCTTTGTGGCGGCGGTCGACGAGGGCAGCTTTTCCAATGCCGCGGACCGGCTGCAGCTGTCGCAGTCCATGGTCACCATCCACGTGCGCAACCTGGAGAAGGAGCTGGGCGCGCGGCTGCTGAACCGCACCACCCGCAGCATGGAGCTGACCGGCGACGGCAGGACCTTCTATGCCTACGCCCGGCAGATGCTCAAGCTGAACCGGGACAGCATACTCGCCCTCACCAGCGCGCGGCGCAGCGAGCACGCCATCGACATCGCCGCCACGCTGTACATCAGCCGCTACTACGTCACGCCGTGCGTCATCGGCTTCAGCCGCGCGCACCCGGAGGCCAGCTTCAACTTCGTCAACTGCTACAACTCCGAGATCCTCGCCAAGCTGGACGAGGAGGACTGCGCCTTCGCCTTCAGCAACATGAAGATCACCCACAGCGCCTACGCCGTGCGGGACTGCGGGCTGACGGACCTGACGGTGATCGCCCCCAACGCGCCGCGGTTCCGGGCCTTCCGGGGGCAGCCCTTCCCCAAGGAGCTGCTCGGCGTGGAGCCGATGATTACCCGCAGCAGCACCTCCAGCCTGCAACAGGAGTTCATGCGCTGGATCCGGCTGAACGCCCCGGACACGAAGCTGAAGGTGGTCGCGGCCATCGACGACACCGAGACGATCAAGCGCCTGGTGTGCGCCGGGGTGGGCATTTCGCTGATTTCCGAGGCCGCGGTGCGCGAGGAGGCGGCCGACGGTCGGTTGCTGACCTTCCCGCTGGAGGGCGCGATACCGTACCACCTCTACTTCATCTACAAGAAGAAATACCTCTCGCCCGTGCAGTGCGCGTTCCGCGATTTCGTGCTGGACGCCCTGAGCGCGGGGGATGGGGTCAGGTAAAGCGGCGCACGGCCGAAAATGGCCGGGGCCCGGAACGGAACAGTCCCCGTCGGCGAGCGGTTCGCCGGCGGGGACTTTCTGCTTGCTGGGGGATGCCGCAGCGCGGGGCGGGGGAGGTCACCACAGCGCGCGCTCGCCCCGGACGGGCTCCGCGAAGGGGCCGGGGAGGGCGTCGAGGCCGCGGTGGTCGCCGAAGAAGTCGGTATCGAACGTGATGGCGGTGCCGTCGGGGCGCTCGAAGCGCTGGTCCGGCTCGAAGGCGCGGCCCAGGATATCGCTGTTGACGATGCCCACGCGGAAGTCCCCGATCAGGTCGTAGAGGTTCGTCACCAGCACGGTCCGGCCGTCCCGCTCGACGAGCGACACTTCCGGCCGCGCCGCGGTGGCGAGGCCGCGCTGCTCGTGCTTGCTCACCGTCGCGCCGCCCAGGCAGGCGTTGCCGGCGATCCACACCGGCAGGTGGCCGAAGTGGTAGGTGGCCAGCGCGCCCATGTCCGGCTCGCGGTCCATCATGAAGTTGCCGATCCACTCGTCGTAGGACGGGAATATGTCGAACGGCGCGGTGCCGGCGACCTCGTAGTCCGGCGCGGTGGGCTGGCGCTGGGGGTCGGTCACCGGGTAGTGCTGCACGATGATGTTGTTGTAGATGCGGTCGTCGCCGTGCAGTATGGTCATGAAGCCTGCGACCTCGGTGCGGTGGCGGATGTGGTAGGGCGTGTAGCGGGGCTCCCGCTGGCCGTTGACCACGCTGTCCACGCCGGAGTTGATCAGCCCGAACGCGCCCAGCATCAGGTTGTGCACGCAGGCGATGCCCTCCGAGGGCATGACCAGCGAGACCTTCGACAGCATCACGTTGTTGTCGATCAGCGTCGGGCCGTGGCCGACCTCGACGAACACGTCGTTGGAGAACATGGCGCCCTTCGCCGGCTCGCGGCCCTCGGGGCGCTGGTTGTCGTGCAGCAGGTTCTGGCTCACGCGCGCGCCCTGGGCCTCCCAGTCCAGCCACACGCCCATGATGCAGTGGTGGATGTGGTTGCGGCGGATGGTCACGTCGATGCCCGCGTGCAGCTTGATGCCCGCCGTCTCCGCGCCGCCGAGCTGCTGGCTGTTGCAGATGTGGTGGATGTGGCAGTCCTCGATGGTGGAGAACACCGCGCCCATCCTGCCCACGATGCCCGTCTGCTCGCAGTGGTGCACCTCGCAGCGGCGCACGATGTGCCCGCCCACGTTCTCCTTCAGCCAGCCGTGGTACTGGCCGCGGCACACGGCGTCGCGCTCCATCTGGGTGGGGGACTTCACGTGCTTCGTGTAGAAGTACATGTCGTTCTCCGGGTCGCGGTACTTGCCCAGCGAGATGCCGCAGCAGCGGCTGCCCCAGACGGCGCAGTCCTCGATGATCCAGCCCCGGCTCCAGTGCGGGCCGATCATGCCGTCCTGGTACGCCGCGGGCGGCGCCCAGGTGGTGGCCGCCTTGTTGATGTCAAAGCCCGAGACGGTGATGTAGCCCACGCCGGTCCTGTCCGGCATGAAGCAGTTGCGCCGCACGGTGATCTCCACCTTATGGGCGTTGGGGTCCTCGCCGCGGAAGTTGGCGTACAGCACGGTCTCGCGCCCATCCTGCTCGGAGAACCACTTCCAGCGGGATTCCTCCGCGTTCCAGGCGCAGGGATCCGCTTCGCCCGCCAGGCACGCCTCCAGGCTGTCCGCCTCGTAGAGCATGCGGTCGTCGAAGAACACCGAGCCGGTGTGGCGCACGGCGGGCGCGAAGTACCAGTCGCCGCACACCCGGGTGGTATAGGGATTGTAGTCGCCGAAAGCGCCGTTGTCCACGCGGTTGACCCACACGTCGCCCCGGTACGGCCGCCAGCCCGTCATCAGCTCCGCGCCGGTGATCACCGCGCCCAGCGGGACTTCGGAGCGGTAGGTGATGCGCGCGTCCTCGCGGCCCGCGTTCCGGGGGTTCACGTACTCGCGGTACACGCCCGGGGCCACGAGGACCTCGTCTCCGGCGACGGCCACGCGCGCGGCGTCGTCGATGCGGCGGAACGGCATTTCCTTCGTGCCGTTGCCGTCCCTGCCGGCCATTGCGTTCACATGGTAGATCATGGGCATTCTCCCTCCTGATTTGTCGAGGCGCGGCTCCGGGCGGCGCGCCGGGTGCGGGGTTTCGGCTTCTGTGTCAGTTCGAAGCTGGCGCAGACCAGGGACAGGACCTCGTCCTCGGGCACCGCGTCCAGCACGATCGATATCCACTGGTCCTTGTTCATGTGGTAGGCGGGCAGGAAGCCCGGCCGCTGGCGGAGCGAGCCGGCCAGTATGGGGTCGCACTTCACGTTGAGGATGTCGACGGGCGCGTCGCCGGGCAGGCGCAGCGAACGCGGCGAAACGCGCATCAACAGCGCGAACCACTTCCGCGATTCCGCGTGGCGGAAAACGGCGGCGTCGGGCGCGTCGAACCACGGATAGTCCGGCTCGACGCTCAGGGTGTCGAAAATGCGCTGTATCAGGGCCTGCCTGTCCATGGATGCCTCCCGTCGACGGAGTCGAGCTTCGCGCCCGCGCGATACCGGTATTATAGCATGAATGCGGCGGCAATTCAATTCCCCGCCGCGGTGTGCGAAGCCCAACTTTTGCGAAAAATGCCGCGCATCCCCCTTGACAAGTAAACGATCGTTTACTATAATGGATGTAAACGATCGTTTACTGTATCAAAGGAGAACCGGGCATGGCGGATACGAAGGAGCGGATCCTGCTGACGGCGCTGCGGCTGTTCGCGGCGAACGGCTACGAGGCCGTGTCGGTCAGCGACATCGCGGGGGCGCTGGGCATCACGAAGGGCGCGCTGTACAGGCACTATCGCAGCAAGCGCGACCTCTTCGACAGCATACTCTCGCGCATGGAGCGGCGCGACGCCGAGCAGGCGAGGGAGCACGACCTGCCGGAGGGCGCGCCGGAGGACATGGCGAGGGCGTACCGGTCGGCCTCGATCGACGACGTGGCGGCGTTCGCCAGGGGCATGTTCCGCTACTGGACGCAGGACGAATTCGCGGCACAGTTCCGCCGGATGCTGACCCTCGAGCAGTTCCGCAGCGCGGAAATGGGGCGGCTGTACCAGCAGTACCTCTGCGCCGGGCCGCTGGGCTACATGACCGACCTGTTCGCCGGCCTGGGCCTTGCGCAGCCGGAGAGGGAGGCGCTGGCGTTCTACGCGCCGATGTTCCTGCTGTACAGCGTCTACGACGGCGCGGCGGACAAGGATGCGGTGCTCTCCGCGCTGGACGACGCGCTGGAGGGCGCGCGACTGCACTTGACTGAAGAAAGAGAGAAGGTTGATCCCATGGAGAGACAGGACATCATCATCCGCAGGGAGACGGAGGCCGACCACCGCGCGGTGGAGAACCTCGTCCGCGAATCGTTCTGGAACATCTACCGCCCGGGCTGCTTCGAGCACTTCGTGCTGCATCGGCTCCGGAACGACCCCGCCTTCGTGCCCGAGCTGGACTTCGTGATGGAAAAGGACGGGGAGCTGATCGGGCAGAACGTGTTCATGCGCGCCGAGATCCGGGCCGACGACGGCCGGTCGGTGCCCATCATGACCATGGGGCCGATCGGCATTGCGCCGGCGTACAAGCGGCAGGGCTACGGCAAGCGGCTGCTGGACTACTCGCTGGCGCAGGCCGCGGCGCTCGGCTGCGGCGCGCTGTGCTTCGAGGGCAACATCGACTTCTACGGCAAGAGCGGCTTTCGCTTTGCCAGCGCGTTCGGCATCCGCTATCACGGCCTGCCGGAGGGCGCGGACGCCTCGTTCTTCCTGTGCCGGGAGCTGATCCCTGGCTACCTGGACGGCGTCCGCGGGGAGTACGCGCCGCCGGAGGGCTACTTCGTTGCGGAGCGGGAGCCGGAGGCGTTCGAGCGCTTCGACGCGCAGTTTCCGCCGAAGGAGAAGCTGAAGCTGCCGGGACAGCTCTTCTGACCAAAGGCAAACCAAAGGCGCAGGGGCGGCGATTGCCGCCCCTGCGCCGTGTTCCGGGACGCATGGAGGGGGGATGGGCGCGGTGGGCCGACGGCTACGGGCGGGCATTGCAGGCGTCGACAAACGCCCGGAAGATGGCCCGCGCGGCGGGATCGGACCGCCAGGAGAACTCCGGGTGCCACTGTACGGCCCACAGGAAGCGCTGCCCCGGGTGCCAGGCGGCCTCGACGAGCCCGTCGACGGACAGGGCCATGGGCCGCAGCGGCGCGGCGAGGTCGCGGACCGCCTGGTGGTGATAGCTGTTGACCTGCAGCGATTCGGCCCCGGTCAGCGCGGCCAGCGGCGCGTCGGGCAGGAGATCCACGGCGTGCGCGGGGGCGTCGTAGGGCGGTCGCTGCCGGTGGCAGACGTCGGTGGGTCGCTGGGTCGGCAGGTCCTGCCAGAGCGTGCCCCCGAGGGCGGCGTTGATGAACTGCAGCCCGCGGCAGATGCCCAGCACCGGCTTGTCCGCCGCCATGGCGCGGCGCAGCACGCCGTCCTCCATGCGGTCCCGCGCGGGGGATGTCGCGCCGCAGGCGGGCAGGCGTTCCTGGCCGTAGAACTCCGGCGATACGTCGTGGCCGCCCGTCAGCAGGAAGCCGTCGCACAGCCCGCACAGCCGGTCGAGGGCGTCGTCGTCCGCCTCCAGCGGCAGCATGACGGGCAGGCCGCCCGCGGCGGAGATTCCCTCCATGTAGCCGGGCAGCATCCACAGGCTCTCCCGCGCGTCGTCCACCAGTGGGATCAGTCCGATTATGCCGCGCATGCGCATCACCTCCGATGCCTGCAAGTATAGCATCCCTGCCGCGGGCATGTCAATCCTCGAATGAATGAAAGATTTCAGGAAAATGCAATTTTTACGTCAAGCGATGAAATTTACGGGAAAATTGCAGGATATGCATTCATTTTAATGCAATATTAGCTTGACAGCAGGTTTTCGCTTTACTATAATGAAATAGAAATCAGACCTGGTTTCAATTCGAACAGTCGAGGAGGCACACATCATGAAGATGATTATCGCAGTTCTGCTGGCGGCCGCTATGCTGCTGTGCGTCGGCGTCGCGCTGGCCGAGGATTATGCCATCGCCACCGATACCGCCTTCCGCCCCTTTGAGTATACCGACGACACCGGCGTGCTCGTAGGCATCGACGTGGAGATCCTGGCGGCCATCGCCGAGGATCAGGGCTTCACCTACACCATCGAGCCCCTCGGCTGGGACGCTTCCATCGCGGCCTGCCAGGCGGGGCAGAAGGACGGCATGATCGCCGGCGCTTCCATCACCGACGCCCGCAAGGAGTCCGGCTGGATCTTCTCCGACGGCTACTACAACGCCACCCAGTCCATGGCCGTGGCGCAGGGCAGCAGCATCGCCGGCTTTGAGGACCTGAAGGGCCTGTCCGTGGCCGTGAAGATCGGCACCATGAGCAAGGATTACGCCGACAGCCTGTCCGAGCAGTACGGCTTCACCGTGACCACCTTCGAGAGCTCTCCCGACGTGTACCAGGCGGTCATCGGCGGCCAGTGCGCGGCCTGCTTCGACGATACGCCCATCATGGCCGATTACATCAAGAGCAACGGCGTGCCGCTGCAGCTGGTGGACGGCACCGCCAACGAGGGCGCGGACTACGGCTTCGCGGTGTTCTCCGCCGACAAGCAGGAGCTGGTGGACAAATTCAACGCGGGCCTGGCCAACATCAAGGCCAACGGCGTCTACGACGAGATCCTTGCCAAGTACCTGGGCGAGTAATCCGGGCCGAAGGAGCGAATGGGGAGGCACAAGTTGTGCCTCCCTGTTTTGAGAGAACCGCCGGGCGGCGCGCCGCCCGGCCCGAAGGGAGCGCTGCGCATTGACGAGAATCATTTCCACCTACGGCCGGCTGCTGGCGACTGCCATGGGGCAGACGCTGCTGCTGGCGCTGTACGGCCTGTTCTTTGCCTGCATCATCGGCATGATCGTGGGCATCATGAGCGTGCTGCGCAGCCGGGCCTGCCGCGCCTTCGCGGCGGTGTTCGTCAACCTGATTCGCGGCGTCCCGATGATCGTGCTGGCCTACTTCATATTCTTCGGCGTGCCCTACCTGTGGAACACGATCATGGGCGTCGGCGGGCTGACGCTGACGGCGCTGCAGGCGGGCTCGATCTGCCTGGCGCTCAACTGCGGCGCGTACATGGCCGAGATCATCCGCGCGGGCATCGAGTCGGTGGACGTGGGCCAGATGGAAGCCGCGCGCTCGCTCGGCCTGCCCTACTGGCGGTCGATGTACCGCGTGGTGCTGCCGCAGGCCATCCGCACGATGATTCCCAGCATCATCAACCAGTTCATCATCACGCTGAAGGACACCTCGATCCTGTCGGTCATCGGCTTCCCGGAGCTGGTCAACACCGCCAAGAACGTGGTCGCGGCGACGTTCATGTCCTTCCAGACCTGGGCCATTGTGGGCGCGATGTACCTGATCGTGATACTGCTCTTGCAGCGCGCCGCCAAGGTGCTCGAGAGGAGGCTCAAGTATGGATCGTAACGCCAGGAGCATCATTCACGTGAGCCACCTGAAGAAGTCCTTCAAGCACCTGGAGGTGCTCAAGGACATCAGCCTGGACGTGCGCGAGGGCGAGGTCGTGGTCATCATCGGCCCCTCCGGCAGCGGCAAGTCCACGCTGCTGCGCTGCCTGAACCGTCTGGAGGAGAGCTCGGGCGGGGAGATCACGATTGACGGCATCGACCTGACCGACAAGAAGACGGACATCAACAAGGTCCGCGAGCGCGTGGGCATGGTGTTCCAGCACTTCAACCTGTTCAACAACATGAACGTGCTGCGCAACCTGATGCTCGCGCCGGTGGACCTGAAAAAGCAGGACAAGGATACCGCGCGGGAGGAGGCGCTCAAGATGCTGGCCCGCGTCGGGCTCAGCGACAAGGCCGACGCCTACCCGCACCAGCTCTCCGGCGGGCAGAAACAGCGCGTGGCCATCGCGCGCGCGCTGTGCATGCGACCGGACATCATGCTGTTCGACGAGCCGACCTCCGCGCTGGACCCGGAGATGGTGGGCGAGGTGCTGGAGGTCATGAAGCACTTGGCGCACGTGGGCATGACCATGGTGGTCGTCACCCATGAGATGGGCTTCGCGCGCGAGGTCGGCGACCGCGTCATCTTCATGGACGGCGGGCTGATCCTGGAGGAGGGCACGCCGGAGGAGATCTTCCTGAGCCCGAAGAATCCCAGGACGCGGGACTTCCTGAACAAGGTGCTGTAGGCGCCGCCGCGAGGGGGAGTGTTGAACGTGATGGACATTGAATTGAACCTGAATCCGGGGACGCTGCGCCTCCAGGCCGTGATGCCCGGGGTCATTCGCTGCGTCCACACGCTGAAGGCTGAAATTGCTCCGCCCTCGGCGCTGGTGGCGCCCTTCCCGGACACAGCGGAGGACGCGGAGGCGCTGCCCGACGGCCTGCGGGCGGGAACGCTGACGGCGCGCTTCGACCGGGCGAGCGGGCGCATCGCGTGGTTTGCGGGCGACCGGGCGCTGCTGCGGGAGGCCGGCCACAGCCTGCTCCCCCAGGACGTGGTGCGCTATTCCACCGGGGGCGAGCCGCCGGTCATCCGGCGGGTCAGGACTGTGGACGGCGAGCGCAGCTTCATCGAAAACCTGAAGCCCGTGCGCGACCGGCAGGCGTACCGCGCGGCGATCCGCTTCGACTTCGCGCCGGACGAGGGCATTTACGGCCTCGGCCAGGGCGAGGACGGCGTGTGGAACTGGCGCGGGCACACGCAGTACCTGTACCAGCACAACATGCGCATCCCGATGCCCTTCTTCCTGTCCGATCGGGGCTACGGGCTGTTCGTCGATTGCGGCAGCCTGATGACGTTCCGGGACGAGGCGGGGGAGAGCTGCCTCGAGCTGGACACGGTGGACCAACTGGACTACTACGTCGTCGCGGGCGGGTTCGACGCGATCATCGCCGCCTTCCGCCGCCTGACCGGCCGCGCCGCGCTGCCGCCGAAGTGGGCGTTCGGGTACGTGCAGTCCAGGGAGCGCTACCGCACCGCCGCGGAGCTCGAGGACGTGGCGCGGCGCTACCGCGCGCTGGGCGTGCCGCTGGACTGCGTGGTGCAGGACTGGCACACCTGGGCGGAGGGCCGCTGGGGCGAGAAGCGCGTGGACAAGCGCCGCTACGGCGACCTTCGCGCGCGCATGGACGCGCTGCACGCGATGCACGTGCACGGCATGGTGTCCATCTGGCCCAACATGAACCAGGATACCGAGGATTATGAGGAATTCCTGCGCGCCGGGCATCTGCTGAACGACCTGAGCACCTACGACGCCTTCGACGCCGACGCCCGCGCGATGTACTGGCGGCAGGCCCGGCGGGAGCTGTTCGCGGGCGGCTTCGACGCCTGGTGGTGCGATTCCTCGGAGCCCTTCTCCGGCCCGGACTGGGGCGGGGAGACGCTGCGCGCCCCGGAGGAGCGCTTCCGGCTGGTGGGCGGCGAGCACAAGCGCTTCCTGCCCCCGGAGAAGGCCAACCTGTACGCCGTGGCCCACGCGCGCGGCATCTATGAAAACCAGCGCGCAGACGCCCCGGAGCGCCGCGTGCTGAACCTGACCCGCTCCGGCTACGCCTCCAGCCAGCGCTACGGCGCGGTGCTGTGGTCGGGGGACATCTCGGCCCGCTGGCCGGTGATGAGGGCGCAGATCGCCGAGGCGCTGAACATGGCCGCCAGCGGCTATCCCTGGTGGACGCTGGACGCCGGCGGCTTCTTCGTGGTGCGCGAGAACTGGCGCGCGCGCGGCTGCGACTGCAACAACGACCCCACCCCCAAGTGGTTCTGGAACGGCGACTTCGAGGCCGGCATCGACGACCCCGGCTTCCGGGAGCTGTACGTCCGCTGGCTGCAATTCGCGGGCTTCTTGCCCATGTTCCGCTCCCACGGCACCGACGCGCCGCGGGAGATCTGGAACTTCGGCGAGCCGGGCACGCCCTTCTACGACGCCATCGAAAAGGCCATCCGGCTGCGCTACCGGCTGATGCCCTACATCTATTCGCTGGCCGGCGGCGTGTGGCGCGAGGACGGCCTGATGGTGCGCCCGCTGCTGTTCGACTTCCCGGACGATCCCCGGGCCGTCGCATGCAGCACGGAGTACCTGTTCGGGCCGTCGCTGCTGGTGTGCCCCGTCACCGAGCCGATGCTGTACGCGCCGGGCGGGAAGCCGCTCGACCGCCCGCAGGCGTGGGATTGCTACCTGCCCGCGGGCTGCGACTGGATCGACTTCTGGACGGAAAGGCGCTACGCGGGCGGGCAGGCGGTGCGCGTGGACGCGCCGCTCGACCGCATGCCGCTGTTCGTGCGCGCAGGCGCGATACTCCCCATGGTCGAGGGCCTGCAATACGCCGACCAGGCGCCGGACGGCCCCATGGAGCTGCGGGTCTATCCCGGCGCGGACGCGACGTTTGCGCTGTACGAGGACGCCGGCGACGGCTACGGCTACGAGCGCGGCGAGTACACCGTCACGCGCCTCGCGTGGGACGATGCGCGGCGGACCCTCTCGCCCCTGCGCGCGGACATGGCGCTGCGGATCGTGGAGCCCAAGTAGCGCCCCGGGCGGGAGAGGAGTGTAGAGGAATCATGTACGAATTGATCCAGGCATCGGAGCGGAGCTTCTATATCCAGTGTCCCGCGAAGATCGGGCTGGTGCGGACGGGCGAGGACGAGGTGTGCCTGATCGACAGCGGCAACGACAGGGACGCGGGGAAGAAGGTCCGGCGCATACTCGACGCGCGGGGCTGGAGGCTCCGCGCGATCTACAACACGCACGCCCACGCGGACCACATCGGCGGGAACAGCTTCCTGCAGGCGCAGACCGGGTGCCGCATCTACGCGCCCGGCGTCGAGCAATGCTTCGCGCGGCATACGATCCTGGAGCCGGCTACGCTGTACGGCGGTTTTCCGCCGAAGGCGCTCAGGCACAAGTTCCTGCTGGCGCAGCAGAGCGACGCGCTGCCGCTGACGGACGACGCGCTCCCGGCGGGCATGGCGGCGATCCCGCTGCCGGGCCACTCGTGGGACATGGTGGGCTACCGCACGGCGGACGGCGTCGTCTACCTGGCCGACTGCCTGTCCGGCGCGGCCACGCTGGAGAAGTACCAGATCAGCTTCCTGGTCGACGTGGGAGCGTACCTGGATACGCTGGAATCCGTGAAGGCCATGGAGGGCAGGCTGTTCGTCCCCGCGCACGCGGACGCCGTGGAGGACATCGCGCCGCTCGCGCAGGCGAACATCGACAAGGTGCACGAGATCGCGGACAGGATCGTGGAGCTCTGCGAGGCGCCGGTTTCCTTTGAAATGCTGCTGAAGCGCCTGTTCGACGCCTGCGGCCTGTCGATGACCTTTGAGCAGTACGCGCTGGTGGGCAGCACCGTGCGCTCCTACCTGGCCTGGCTCACGGAGAACGGGCGTCTGCGGGCCGTGATCGAGGACAACGCGCTGCTGTGGGTGCGATGAGCGCGGCCCCGCGCATACGCTTTGGGAAGAGATGACCCTACCGCCATGAAGAAGGACGAACTGTTTGAATCGATGCGCCCCGCCCGCGCGCTTGCGGTCATGGCGCTGCCGACGATCGCGAGCCAGTTGATCGTGCTGGTGTACAACCTCGCGGACACCTGGTTCATCGGGCGCACCAACAACCCGTACATGATCGGCGCATCGTCGCTGGTGCTGACGCTGTACCTGGCGTCGGTGGCGCTGGCGAATGTGTTTGGCGTCGGCGGCGGCAGCCTGATGGCCCGCCTGATGGGCGAGAAGCGGACGGACGAGGCGCGCCGCGTGGTTTCCTACAGCGTCGCCACGGCGGCGCTGGCGGCGCTGGCATTTTCGCTGCTGGTGCTGGCCTTCATGGACCCGCTGCTCCGGCTGCTCGGCGCGAGCGAGAACACCTACGCCTACGGCAGGCAGTACCTGCTCGCGGCGGTGGTGATCGGCGGCGTCCCGACGGTGCTGTCCATGTCCATGCCGATGCTGCTGCGCAACGCCGGCTACTCGAAGGAGGCGGGCCTGGGCGTGGGGCTGGGCGGGATACTGAACGTGTTCCTGGACCCGCTGTTCATGTTCGTACTGCTGCCGAAGGGCTACGAGGTGCTCGGCGCGGCGGTCGCGACGATGCTGTCGAACGTGGCGTCGCTCGTCTACTTTATACTGGCCTTCCGCAGGGTGCGCGACACGACGCCGCTGACGCTGCCCACGCGGATCGTGCGGATCGGTCGGGCGCATGCCCGGTCGCTCTACTCCGTGGGCGTTCCCGCCGCGATCAGCATTTTCCTGTTCGACCTGGTGACCATCGTCCTCAACCGCCTGATCGTGTCCTACGGGGACATCCCGCTGGCCGCCATGGGCATCGTGCTGAAGCTGGAGCGCATCCCGCTGAACATCGGGCTGGGCGTGTGCCTGGGCATGGTGCCGCTGGTGGCGTACAACTACGCCGCCGGGAACATCGCGCGCATGAACCGCTTCTTCAGCCTGGCGCGCGTCGCCATACTGGGGATCTCCTGCGCCTGCGTCGTGCTGTTTCGCTGCTTTGCCCGGCCGCTCCTCGGCGCGTTCATCGCGGACGCGGAGACGGTCTCGCTGGGCGCGCACTTCCTGCAGGGGCGGTGCTATGCGATGCCGCTGATGCTGATCGGCTACCACATCGTCAATTTCATGAACGCCGTGGGCAAGGGCGAGGTATCGTTCCTGATGGCCGTGGTGCGGCACCTGGTGCTGATTATACCGATCCTGTTCCTGATGAACCGCCTCTTCGGGATGGACGGCCTGGTGTGGGCGCAGCTCGTCGCGGACCTGCTGAACGTGGCGATCGCCTACGGGCTCTACCGCAAGATCAGCAGGGACATCGCAGACGCGTAGGCAAAGACAGGAGATGCTATGGAAAGCTGAAAACGGGATCTATATGGAAGCGAGAGGTTTTTATGAAGTCAAAACAGTATCAGAATGGTTGTTTTGGCATGTATCAAACAGGAGGGAAGGCGTTGTGGACGAGGTTGTGACGCAGGATGATTTGGAGAGCGAGGACTATCCTTGAGAATGATGCGCTGCCGTCCACGGCATTGCCATCGACCCATGTGCCGCTGACGGTGGAGCTGAGCGCGGTAAACGGGTACTTCTTCCTGAACTTCATACAGTTTTTTCGGGAAGAGGATTATTTCCGGGTGTTCGTCAGGCAGCTTCGGCAGAACAACATCGATTACGATGTTCTGGACGTGACCGAGGCGCGATATCCACGCATCGTTCTGCCGCTCTGACCGGATATAAGAGTTGACAGAGTCTACAACAGTTGAAGGATAAACCAGACAAAAGTCGGAACTCAAGAATAGAGGGTTCCCGCCATCATTTTGATACACAACCCCAGAAGCCCTGCGCCGCAAGGGTATTCACAGGATTAGTGTCAAAGTGTTGGCTCGGACTATCCTCGTATCCGACTGCCATTTTAATACAAAGTGGCCATCACTTTGATACAATTCGCCCTTCAGCCGCTTAACCCAATCTCATCATGTATCAAGAGGATGGTCAGGACACAAAAATCCCGTCGTCCCTCTCTGGGCGGCGGAACCGCGCCGCTTTACGGCGCCATCCCTTAGGGCCCGCCAAGATTGTAGCCCAACGACCTCGCGGGAACGGGTTCCCGCGAGGTCGTTTTTGCGCAGCGCTTGCTCTGATGCTCATTTCGGCGCCACATATTATAATTATACAATATTGCGCGGGACGGGCCGATCCGGCCCGTTGATAAAACCGCAGGCCGAGATGTTAAAATCGTGGTTTTGGGGGATATACCGGCAAATCCCAGGTGTTTTCTCCATGCTTTCGCAAGGAATACCCGAATCACCGACAACAGGTAATCAGTGGCATTGCGCCGGCCGTGCCGTCGGGGGGATGGGCGGCGAGGCAGAATACCTTAAAAATATACAATACCATCTTCAAATCATATATGGTTTTTAGCGATTTTGTTTGCTATTATTGGATTAAGGTTTTAATACGGTATTCAACGGGTATTTTCGTTTCACGCGCGATGATTTCCGCCGCAGGCGGAGATTATATAGAAAAAGGAGGATACAACCATGAAGAAACTCGTCGCACTGATTCTGGCAGTCATGATGCTCATGTCCCTGACCGCCGCGTTCGCCGAAAAGACCCCCGTCATCGCCTATGTACCGAAGGTCATCGGCCAGCCCTGGTGGGACCATGTGCAGCAGGGCGTTGAGCAGTGGGCCGCGGACAACGGCATCGATGTCATCTACAAGGGCGGCACCACCGTGGACGCCGCGGAGCAGGTTCAGATCATGACCGACCTGGTCAACCAGGACATCGACATTCTGTGCTTCTCTCCCAACGATCCCGACGCCACCGAGGAGATCTGCAAGCAGGCCCGCGAGAAGGGCATCATCGTCATCGCCACCGAGGCCTCCGGCATGGAGAACGTCGACTGGGACATCGAGGCCTTTGACGAGGCCGGCCTGGGCGCGTTCCTGATGGACGAGCTGGCCGCGCAGATGGGCGGCGAAGGCGAGTACATCACCATGGTCGGTTCCATGACGATGGAGTCCCAGAACAACTGGGCCGACGCCGCCGTGGCCCGCCAGGAGGAAGCCTATCCGAACATGACCCTGGTTCCCGACAAGCGCGTTGAGGACAACTCCGACGCTCAGGAAGCCTACAACCTGACCATGCAGCTGAAGGAGAAGTATCCCGAGCTGAAGGGCATCCTCGGCACCGGCTCCTTCGACGCCCCCGGCGCCGCCCGCGCAATCGAGGAGATGGGCCTGACCGGCCAGATGTTCGCCATCTCCGTGGCCATGCCCGCCGAGGTTTCCGATTACCTGATCAACGGCACGCTGAAGTCCGTCGCCCTGTGGGACGCTTCCGTCACCGCCCGCGTGCAGCTCAACACCGCGCTGAAGATGTTCAACGGCGAGGAGATCGGCGAGGGCTCTGACCTCGGCGAAGAGGGCTACCATGCCGTGCATGTTGCCGACAACGGCAAGGGCAAGAACTTCATCTTCGGCGACGGCTACCTGGCTGTGACCGCGGACAACTGGGAGTCCTTCGGCTTCTAATCCCCGGAACTGCTGCTTTCACGGGATTCGAGCCTTCATCCCCATCAACCCGCGAGGCAGGGAAGGGCATCCTTCCCTGCCTCGTTCACGGTTCGGTGAACGCTGATGGGATCGGAGCGCGGCGCGCTGCGACGCCATCAGTGGTTATGCGAAACCAAGCAAAGGAGTCGTTGCTTTATGTCTGAATACCTGCTTCAAATGACGGGAATTGACAAGCGCTTCGGCGGCGTACACGCGCTGGACAACGTCAATTTCGCGGTCAGGCCCGGCAAGGTCATGTGCCTGGCGGGGGAAAACGGGTGCGGCAAGTCCACTCTGGTGAAGATCATCTCCGGCGTCTACACCCGCGACGCGGGCGAGGTGGTGTTCGAGGGCAAGTCCATCCAGCACATCACCCCGGCGGAGGCCACGCGGCTGGGCATACAGGTCATCTACCAGGACCTGTCCATCTTCCCGAACCTGACGGTGATGGAGAATCTGGCCATCAACAACGAGATCACCTCGGGCCGCAGGATCGTGAACCGCAAGCGCTGGGAGCAGACCGCCCGCGAGGCGCTGTCCAAGATCGGCTACGACATCGATCTGTACGCCAAGATGGGCGAGCTCTCCGTGGCGGACAAGCAGCTGGTGGCCATCTGCCGCGCGCTGCTGTTCAACGCCAAGCTGATCATCATGGACGAGCCCACCACGGCCCTGACCAAGAAGGAGGTCGACGCGCTGTTCAAGACGGTGCGCCAGCTTCGGGATTCCGGCATCGCCATCATGTTCATCAGCCACAAGACGGAGGAGATCTTCGAGATCTCCGACGACGTGTGCATCATGCGCAACGGCAAAAACGTGTTCTCCGGCGAGACGAAGAGCCTCACCAAGAAGGATTTCACCTACTACATGACTGGCCGCGAGCTGGAGGACGATTACTTCGTGCCCACCAATATCAGCAAGGACCCGGTGCTGAAGGTGGACCACCTGACGTGGAACGGCAAGTTCCACGGCGTCACCTTTGACCTGCGCAAGGGCGAGATCCTGGGCATCACGGGTCTGTTGGGCTCCGGCCGCACGGAGCTGGCGCTCAGCCTGTTCGGCCTTGGCAAGGTGCACTCCGGCGCCGTCACGCTGAACGGCAAGCAGGTCAGGATCACCTCGCCCATCATGGCGCAGAAGCTGCGAATCGGCTACGTGCCGGAGGACCGCCTCACCGAGGGCCTGTGCCTCAGACAGCCCATCGCCGACAACATCATGCTGGCGTCGCTGAAACAGTTGACGCGCACGCTGGGCACCATACGGCACGACGACGTGTTCAACAAGGCCAACGAGTGGGTGAAGAAGTTCTCCATCGCCACCGACGACGCCCGCAAGTTCGCCTCCACGCTGTCCGGCGGCAACCAGCAGAAGATCGTGCTCTCCAAGTGGCTGAACAACGACCTGGACGTGCTGATCCTCAACGGCCCCACCGTGGGCGTGGACATCGGCGCCAAGCAGGACATCCACGCGCTGGTGCACGACCTGGCCAACCAGGGCCTCGCGGTCATCATCATCTCCGACGACCTGGCGGAGGTCGTCGTCAACTGCAACCGGGTGATCGTGATGAAGGACGGCGGCATCGTGGGCGAGATGACCGGCGAGAAGATCACCGAAGAGAACATCCTGGAGATCATTCGATAAGGAGGCGCGGACATGAATAACGCAAAGCTGAAGCGCATGACGCGCAGGACGGAATTCTACATGTTCATCGTGCTGCTCCTGCTGTGTGCGCTGGTGCAGTTCAAATCCGGCGGCAAGCTGATCGCCCTGCCCGGGGTGTTTACGCGGCTGAACGTCACCGTGCTCAGGACGATGGTGGTGGACGGCATGTTCGCCATGTGTTCGCTGGTGGTCATGATCTCCGGCGGCTTCGACCTGTCCTTCCCGGCCATCGCGGCGCTGTCGTACTCGCTGGCGACCACGATCTGCCTGAACAACGGCTGGTGCGCCTCGAACCCGCTGGCGGGCTTTGCGCTGGCCGTCTGCATCGGCTGGGTGCTGGGCATGCTGAACGGCTGGATCATCTCCAATTTCAAGCTGAACACCATGATCGTCACCCTGGGCACGCAGACCTTCTTCACCGGCATCTCGATGGGCCTTTTGAAGCTCAAGGAGATCACCTCCACGCTGCCCGCCGGCATGAAGGCCTTCGGCAAGCTCTACATCTTCGAGAGCGCCGACCCCGCCAGCGGCATACGCTTCACGCTGTCGGCGATGGTGCTGTTCCTGATCGCGTTGTGCGCCATCGTATCGTTCCTGTTGAACAAGACCATGTTCGGCCGCGCGCTGTACGCCATCGGCGGCAACGAGGTCTCCGCCGAGCGCGCCGGCTACAACGTGAAGAAGACCAAGTTCCTGCTGTACTCCGCGGTGGGCGCGGTCGCCGGCTTCATCGGCATGATCCGCGTGTGCATGGAGAGCCAGTCCATCCCCAAGGCCATGGTGGGCAAGGAAATGACCATCATCCCGGCCGTCATCCTCGGCGGTGCGTCGATCTACGGCGGCGAGGGCACGGTGTTCGGCACCATGGTGGCCGTGGGCATCATATCGCTGGTCTCCAACAGCATGCTGATCCTGGGCATCGATACCTACTGGCAGCAGTTCTTCAACGGCCTGGTCATCCTGGTGGGCGTTACCGTATCCGCCCTGCAGGCCAAGCGCCAGAAGCATTGACGGAGGTGGAGACAATGAAATCGAAGAACCTTCAAAAACACAGCTATACCTTCATGCTGCTGGGCCTGATGGCGGTGGTGCTGCTGTTCTTTACGATCCTCAAGGGCCCGATGCTCTGGAAGGGCGACGTGTGGCGGGGCATTGCGATGCAGTTCCCAGAGTACGGCGTGGTGACGCTGGGGCTGATGTTCTGCTTCATCTGCGGCAAGATGGACATGTCCTTCATGGCGCTGGGCGACTTCGCGACCATCATGGCCGTGCGCTACATGGCGGCTCGCGCGGATGCCCCGGCGGGCGGAGTGATCCTGGTCGGTATACTGATCGCCCTGGGCATCGCCGTGGTGGGCGGCCTCATCAACGGCCTGCTGGTCAGCGAGCTGGACATCCCGCCGGTGATGGCGACCATCTCCATGCAGCTGGTGTGGACGGGCCTGTCCGTCGCGCTGACGAGCGGCAACACCGTCAAGGGCCTGCCCGCGCTGTACACGGAGATCGGCCACAGGTACCTGCTGGGCTTCCTGCCGGTGCCGCTGGTGATCTTCCTCGCGATCTTCGCGCTGTGCTGGTTCCTGCTCAACCACACGGTGTACGGCGAAAAGCTGTACATGGTGGGCACGAACATCAAGGCGGCGCAGTTCTCCGCCATCAACACCAAGCGCATGGTGGTGGGAACCTACATCCTCTGCGACGTCATCTGCTGCATCGGCTGCCTGCTGATGGTGAACACCATGGCCAGCGCCAAGGCCGACTACGGCACCTCCTACGTGATGCGCTGCATACTGATCCTGGTGCTGGCGGGCGTGCTGCCGGACGGCGGCATGGGCAAGATCGGCAACGTGCTGATCGCCATTGTCACCATACAGATCATCGCCACGGGCGTGAACATGTTCCCCAGCCTGAACACCTACTACGCCAGCCTCATCTGGGGCGGCCTGCTGCTGGTGGTGCTGATCATGAGCACCCGCATGGAGGGCGGCCTGCTGAGGCGGAAGCTGTTTGCAAAGCGCTGAACCGCGGGCGCTGAGGATGCGGGGCAGGGGGCGGCGCTTTGCCGCCGAAGCCCGGAAGCCTTCGCGCCGCGCACACCATCGAACGCAATGACGAAAGGAGTCTTCAATATGAACAGTCTGGAGAGATTTTACAAGACCATCGCCTATGAGCCGGTGGACCGGCCCGCCTGCTGGTTGGGCGATCCCACGCCGGAAGAGGCCCGGAAGCTGTGCGCGTTCTACGGCGTGGAGAGCACCAGCGAACTGAAGAAGGTCGTCGGCGACGATTTCTACGCCGTGGAGATTCCGTATCATTCCCCGACCTGCAACGCCATCTTCGCGGCCTTCGACTGGTATATGAACGGCACCAACGTCGATACCGAGCACCGCACGCTCACCGCCGACGGTTGCTTTGCCCACTGCGAGGACCTGGAGGACGTGGAAGCCGTGAACTTCCTCTGGCCGGACCCGGAGAAGTACATCGACCCGGAGCTGTGCCGGCGGCTGGTGGCCGAAGCGCCCGAGGGCAAGACCGTGATGGGCATGCTGTGGGCCTGCCACTTCCAGGATACCTGCGCCGCCTTCGGCATGCAGACCGCCCTGATGAACATGGTGGCCGAGCCCGAGATGGTGCATTACGTGGACGACCACATCGTGGCGTTCTATGAGAAGGCGCTGCGCATCTTCCTGGAGGCCACCAAGGGCAAGGTGCACGCGATACTGATCGGCGACGACGTGGGCTCCCAGCGCGGCCTGATGATCTCCCCCAAGCTGGTGGAGGAATTCGTCATCCCCGGCGCGAAAAAGCTGATCGACATCGCCCACAGCTACGGCGTGAAGATCGTGTACCACTCCTGCGGCTCCATCGTGGAGGCCATTCCGCTGCTCATCGAGGCCGGCGTGGACGCCATCCATCCCATCCAGGCCAAGGCCGCGGGCATGCAGCCGGAGAACCTGAAGGAGAAGTTCTACGGCAAGGTCGCCTTCTGCGGCGGCGTGGATACCCAGGACCTGCTGCCCTTCGGCACGGCGGCGGAGGTCGCCGCCAAGGTGCGCGAGCTGCGCAGCGTGTTCCCCACGGGCCTGATCATCTCCCCCAGCCACGAGGCGCTGCAGGCCGACGTGCCCCCGGAGAACGTGAAGGCGTTGTTTGAGGAAGCGGGCAAGATTTACTGAGGAGGCGGAAACGATGCTGCGATTTGGACAGATGATCAAGGTGAAGCCCGACGGGCTGGCGGCCTACAAAAAGTGGCATGCCAATCCCATGCCGGGCGTCAATGAGATGATCAAGGAATGCCACCTGAGGAACTACTCCATCTACAGCCGCGGCGACTGGCTGTTCGCTTACTTCGAGTACGACGGCGACGACTTCGACGCCGACATGGCGAAGATGGCCGCCGACCCCAACACCCAGGCGTGGTGGGACGTGGTCAAGCCGCTGATGCAGCCGCTGGACGACCGCAAGGAAGGCGAGTTCTGGTCCGACATGGAGGAGGTCTACCACCTCGATTGAGCCCTCAGACCGCCGATCAGGACCGCGACCGCGGGAATTCCCCGAACGAGCGCTGGCGCGGAGGGAATCTCCGCCTGCCGCGACAGGCCGCCCGGCAGATCGGGCAACTTACCTTTGGGTAAGCCCCCGCATCTGCCGGGCGGCCTTTTCGCCGTTATACTGTTCAGCCGCCGCTTCCTCCACAAACCGATTCCTTCCTGGGCACTTTATTTTTTTCATACGTCTTTGTATACAGTAAGGAAGTGTCAAACATTGTTTTCCCCAAAGCATTTTATTACCGCCCGGCACGATTCGCGGATTGCGGCGTAATCCTCCTCGGTCAGTTGCTTCTCCAGTGCCCTGTAGAATTGCAGCGTCCCCAGGTGCTTGGAATGGTGCATGACGTGCATGTCCTCAAAGCGCTTGAAGGGCATCGACAAGATCAGCTTCTCGACATCTTTCTGCGTATAGCCGCCCTTTGTAAAGATGCACTTCTTCTTCTCCGCAGGCAATCCACGCGCCACTCTGTCCTCATAATACTTCGCAAAGCTCCTCGCCACGTCCTCAAGACGTGCTTCCCCGGCATCATTCATGTTGTCGAGGAACGCAAGCATGAACACCGGCTTGTATGAGTAACTCATGGTCATGGTGCCAACCATCTGCAGGAATATCTCCTTCATGTTGGCCTTGGTGATCAGTGTCCACCCATATTCCTTGGCATACTTCTCAACCGTGGCTTTCTGGAAGAACTTGAAAGATCTGTGCTCACTAACTGGGACTTCCATATCCGGGATAATCTTCCCCTCACGGATATACCGCTCAATGGTCTCGCTCTGGACGTTTAGCGCGATGCTCTTGTGCTCACTGCGCATCTGTTCCAGATTATCGAGAGCTTCCTCCTGATGATCCATCAGCTCAAAGGCCTCGCCCTGCTGAGGTGGCAGAGCATCCTCAATGTAGCGGAACAACGGTGATTGCCCCAGGAACGTCATCAGTTCATCCTTTACCCGTTCCGGAGCCCGGTCAATCTGAGCTGATGTCCAGCGGTAAACGCGCCAGCCTTCAAACACCATGCTGTTCTGCTTCAGCAGATCGTCGTGGTACTTGTCCTCTGACACGATGCCTGGCTGATGTATTGCTTGAATCTTTTGTTCATATCCGTACCCTCCAAAGGTCCGTACTCCGAGGTGATGAATGGAAACCTGCTACGTTACGCGTATGCTCCAATATTGAAAATGACTTCCGGTGTGGCTCATGTTTACACTGTTTTCATGGAATGAAACCATTATATCACAATGGAAATGCTGCTTCAACAGCAATTCTTTGCCCAAGGCCCTTTTGAAGTCCCATTATCTTCCCTTGAACGGCCAGTCAAGTTACAGTTCAGAGTCAACACTGTGAAACCCCTCCATCCCTGCCTGCGACGCGAAGCTTGTCCTTTAGGGCGGCGGGGTCACCTCCTCTTTCAGGCAATGTCGTCAATTGAGAAACACACTCTAAAAACCCTGGCGGCCTCCGGCTGCGTCATCCGGTGAAACAACGGCGCTATACAGGAGCTTGCCGACGCAGGCCAGCTCAGGGTCACCGCTTTCGAGCATGGAGGCATCCAGAAAGGCTTGGGAGGGATTGACCTGGACCGTGCGCGTGATCGTCCCGGTTCGCAGGGTCACGGGCCTGGAAACGTCCACGAGGGAAGGGTGGAAGAGAATGGCAAAATCCCCGTTCACGTCCGCGTCCGGTTCCACCGTGATCGTGTTGGAGGCGGCGTCGAAGATTGCGGTTATGATACCCCGGTCGACGGACGGTTCGGCCTCAAGCCAGTAGAAAGAAGCCTTTTCCCGCCCGGACGCGCGGGTCGATAGGTCCCAGACGAGCCGCATGGGCGCCGGATCGCGCCTGAACTGCGAGACATACCGCACTGCGTTGGCGTTGACCTCGACGGTCTCAAGCCCCAGAATCTCTGTCACCGCCTCGGTGATTTCCCGGTCGAACGCTTCACTGTCCCCCGGGAAATAATACGAAAGCGCGACCACATCGCTCTCCAGCCCGCAGTCCGCCATGACGTCCAGGAAGAGGTCCAGCACGTCCTGCCGGACCGCGCAGTCGGCAAATCGGGCAGGGTCCTTCAGGACCGTGGATGTCCAGTCCATATAATCGACGTAATTGTGCCCGGCGGGAACATGGATATACACCCTGTGTTCATACCCGAAGCCGTATTGATCGTGGAAATCGGACAGGGCTTTTTCAAACTCGGCGGCCCGGACAGAGCGCATGGCGTTCTCGCTGTAATAGTCCCGAATGCCCGCCTGCAGGCTGATGGGGCAATTGGCCAGATTCAACAGCGAGACGCCGTTCGGGTGCCCGGAGGACATATTGGCGGCGGCGAAGCGGTCCGCCAGCCTCGGCGCGATCTGGTAGACGCCGTCGCCGCCCGCTGAGAAGCCGAGCAGATACACCCGGTTTGGGTCGGCGCCGTGGTTCACGACCATCGCCTCGATCAGGCGGTCGTACAGCGGATAGGAATCCTCGCAGAAGTGCAGGTCCCAGGTGTCTGTGATCCCACGGCAGGCGATATAGATGCCGCTCTCCACAGCGTTCCTGTAATAATTGAACATGTCGACCCACTGATCGTTGTTGTTCGCTTCAGGCGCGCCACCGCCGCCGTGAAGCGCTATGTACAGCGGATACCGCCCGGTTTCGTCCGGCTGGCCGATGGTTTCCATGAAAAACCGCATGGCTTTTCCTCCGTGGGTCAGAACATAGAAATCTCGCGCCTCGGTGGGATAAAAAACGGTGGGCACCACTTCGCGCACCTGCGCGATCTCGGAAGCCAGCGCCGCCTTCAATTCGCGGTTTTGGTAAAAGGCCTCCGTGGCTTTATCGACCATACTGCGCGTCTCTTCCCGCGTCAGTATCCCGGAATCGGGATTCACGACGATGACGTCCTGTTCCTGGGCGTGCGCGGTCAATGGGAGCATCAGTACGCTCATCAGCACAGCGGCCAATACCTGCCGTGACAATCCGGTTTTTCGTCTCATAATGTCTCCTCCCTGCGTTCTATCCCTCTCAGGATGGCATCCGGCTTTCTGCGCCTGGGATCGAGGTTGACGGTGATGCGGCTGACCAGAGCCCGGAGAAGCCCTTCAAGAAGGAAGTAGATCACCGTCACGGCGATCAGCGGGAAGAAGGCTTCATAGGTTCGGCTGCGCACGATGTCACCCATTTTGGTCAGGTCCTGCACGGCGATGTATCCTACGACGGCTGTCGCTTTGATCAGCCCTACGATCTCGCCCCGGTAGGCCGGCAGGATGTGGGGCAATGCCTGGGGAAATACGATCTTAAAGAAGGTGCGCCGGTTGGAATAGCCCAGCGCATAGGCCGCCTCGTATTGACCGGCGTCCACCGCGCCGACACCCATCCACAAAAGGCCATACACCGACGCGCCGAAGGTCAGCGTAAAGCCGAGTACCGCAACGATGATGCCGTTGATGGCCACACTTCCAAAGATGATGTAGTAGAGCACCATCAGCAACACCACCATCGGCATACCCTGTATGAGCCAGACGGAGAACCGGGTAATCCGGTTGGAAACCGGATTGCCGTTCCTGCAGAGCATGAAGACGAAGAAGCCGAGGGCCGTTCCGCAGAGTATGGACAGCAGCGTGATCGTCAGCGTGTTGATGACGCCCCTGACAAACAGCTTCCATCGATCCTCACGGATGAAGGTTTTATTGAAGATGGAGACGATGCCGTCCCAAAGGGGCGATCCGCTTCCGGCGGGGGATGCTGCTTCTTCCGTTTTCAGGACAGCCATCACCGAACCGCCTTCAAAGGTGGGCTCGGAATAGAGCACGCTCTGGGCGCGCTCGGGCGTGTATGCGATACCCCCACAGGCAAAATCGACCTTTCCGGAGACGATGGCCGGAATGATCCCGGCAAAATCGGTATGCACGATCTGAAGTCCGTAACCCCCGGCCTTGCAGAAGCGAACGGCGGTATCGATGTCCAGGCCGGCCGGCTTTCCGTCCTTGATGAAGGCAAAGGGAACGATGGTGGTATCCGCGGCAACCCGAAGGGTCCCGTTCGTCGCCTGCAGGTGATCCAGGTCAGGGACTGTGCGCTTCGATTCATCCTCTCCAAACCAGATGTCCCGGATTTCGTCATAGACGCCGTTCTGCCGAATCTGGCGCATGAAGGCGCTGTACGCGTCACGCAGGCTTTGGCCCTTGTCCGTCCTTGGGAAGATTGCCCCGACCTGCATCCTGTCGCCCAGAGGCTCGTCCAGATAGGTCAGGTCGGGATTTTCCGCTATCATGTATTTGACAAGCGAATCCGCGTCGGCAAACGCGTCGATCTTATGCGTTCTCAAAGCGTTCAGCATATCCACAGTGTTGCTGAAAAAGTACAGACGTGCATCGGGGAAGCGCGCTTCCACCAGAAGCGCCTGAACGCTCCCTGTGGTGACGCAGATGCGCTTGTCCTCGAGATCTGTTAAGCGCTCATACCCGGTCTTCACGGCAATGCGCTTGCCGTTGTAGTCCTCCCACCGTGGGGCATCGACGCTCTGCGCGTTCCCGCCGGCATTGCCCTCCACAGCCTGCCCGTCGTCGCGCACCATGGCGGTGATTTCTACCTCAAACAGTACATCGGAAAAGGGCAAAGCCTCGTTCTTTTCCTCCGTATAGAACAGATTCGACATGATGCAGTCGATGCGGCCCTGCTCTGCGGCGGGAATAATGCCGCCAAAGTCGAACACCTTGAATTCCAGCTTTGCGCCGAGCCAGCTGGCGAAGCGATGGGCCAGCTCGATGTCATATCCCGCCAGTTCATTCCCAAAATAATAGGAATAGGGCATCACCGTGCCCGTCGTGCCCACGCGAAGCGTAAACGCGGGATCCTTTGCCGGCGGGATATCCGGCATGATCTCATCATCGCGAATGACCCATCGGTCATACATGTCGTCCAGCGTGCCGTTCGCCTTGCTTTCCCGGATGAAGGTGTTCAGTTTTTGAGTGAGGTCGGCAATCGGCGATACCGGAGAGATGGCCACGGCGATCCTGTTAATCGCATAGTTCTCCTCCAACAGGCGCACGCCCTTGAAGCCTTGCATAATGGCGAATTCCATCTCCCGCCGGGCGTCGACGTAGGCGTCAAGGCGTCCGTTTGCGACATCGGTATAGGCCAGGGTTTTATCGTAGTAGGGAATCAGCTTCGCGGAAGGGTAATCTTCCGCCAGTGATTTTGCAACTGGCGTATCCAGAGCCACGGCATTAGTGGTTCCGGGCTGTGCAAGCTGGTCTAAGGCGGTTATGGGCTGTTTTGAAAATCCTGACAGGAGCATCGCGATCAGGACGATCAGGGGCAGCTCCAGCGCTGCATGCGCAATTCTTTTTCTCATGATGTATATACCCTATGATCACTCCACGTGGCGCCTCCTTGCCCGGTACGTCCCCGCATATTGACCCACGTCCGTGACATTCAGATATGATCGCTGGAATCCTGTCGGTTTTGCGAACTCAGTCAGCAGCCAGCGGGAAAGCTGCCCGGACAACGCAGAGGAGCGCACCTGCTGAACGGCACGGGATTTTCCGAATTCGATGACTGCATTATACCATAAGGTGACTATCATCGTCGCGCTCATCAGTAAAATGGGATAGAATATCGTCTGAGACAAGCCGAGCTATTCATGGAAAAGTAAAGCCGGACACGGCCTCGCGGGATGTGACGTGGACGAGCAGCAAGGCGAGCGTGGCCGAGGTCGATTCCGAAACCGGCGTTGTCACCGCGAAGAGCACCGGCGAGGCCGTTATTACGGTGAAGACGCCGAGCGGCAAGAAGGACAAGATCACCATTACGGTGGAAGAGGCCGACGACAGCGAAAAGCAGCCGCCCGAAGCGCCCGGCGACGGCCAGCAGTCGCCCGAGGTGCCCGGAGACGGCCAGCAGCCGCCTGAGATGCCCGGCGACGGCCAGACCACCGATACCACGACAACGGCTGCGGTTACGCTCACCGGGGACAGCACAGGTCAGAGCTATTCTTCGACGACCGGCGGTGAAAACGCGGTGCTGGTGTCTGGCTCCAAGGTCAACATGACCGGCGCGACCGTCACCAAGACCGGCGACAGCAGCGGCGACAACGCGGACTTCACCGGCATCAACGCGGCCGTGCTCGCGAAGAACGGCGCGACGCTCACCGTTTCCAACTCTAAGGTCACCACCGGCGGTTCCCATGCCAACGGCATATTCAGCTACGGCAGCGGCACCACGGTGAACGTCTCCGACACGACCATCACCACCACCGGCAACAATTCCGGCGGCATCATGACCACCGGCGGCGGTACCATGAACGCCAGCAACCTCACCGTCAGCACCAGCGGCAACTCCTCTGCGGCGATCCGCTCAGACCGGGGCGGTGGAACCGTGAAAGTGACCGGCGGCAGCTACAGCGCGGGCGGCGTGGGCTCTCCGGCGATCTACTCCACCGCGGACATCACAGTGACCAGCGCGGAGCTCTGCGCGACGAAGTCCGAGGCCGTGGTCATCGAGGGCGGCAACAGCGTGACGCTAAATAACGTAAAAATCACAGGGAACAACTCGACGCTGAACGGCCAGTCGAAGGTCAAGACCAACGTGCTGATCTATCAAAGCATGTCCGGCGACGCCAGCGAGGGCAGCTCCACCTTCACCATGACCGGCGGTACCATGACCTCGAAGACCGGCGACATGTTCCACGTGACCAACGTCACCACCACCATCAACCTGAACGGCGTGACCTTCCGGAACGGCGGCGACACGTTCCTCTCCGCCAGCGCGGACGCCTGGGGCACGAGCGGCAGGAACGGCGGCAACGTGACCCTGAACCTGACGAACCAGTCCAT
>CADBCY010000006.1 GCA_902793325.1 uncultured Eubacteriales bacterium | reverse complement strand
GTTACGGCTACAGGGATGACGAGTACTTCTTCACCCTCATTCGTTACCTCGCTCTGCCGGTTGCCTGGCTGGAATCCCACAACTTTCCGTGAAGAGCTTAAAAAGATCCTTCGCTTCGCCCGCGAGGACAGGCGCGACGGCGCCGCCCTCCGGAATGAAGCGAAGGATCTTTTGTTTGCCCGGGTCCGATCGCGCCGCGCGCGATCACCGCTTCGCCAGGCTGCGCAGCGTCTCGACGACGTCGCGGTGCACGATGTCGCGCGGCTCGAAGCGCAGCAGGTTGTACACCAGTTGCATCACCAGCCCCGCGCCGAGGGTGCTGAGGATCGTGCCGATGCCCACGGGCCCGCCCAGCGCCCAGCCCGCCAGCAGCACCACCGCCCAGAGCAGCACCTCCACCAGGCCGATGGGCACGCGCGGGAGCCGCTTGCCCAGCCCGACCAGCAGCGCGTCGCGGGGGCCGCAGCACTGTCCCGCGCCCATGTAGATCCACATGCCGACCGCCATGAACGCGAAGCCCGTCAGCATCAGCGCGATGCCCGCGGGCAGGCTCCCGTTCAGCGGGAAGGGGTTCAGGTCGTTGAACAGCTGCACGAAGTTGCCCGTCAGCAGGGCGTCGATGATCGTCCCGAACCCGATGCGCTCGCGCAGCAGGAGGTCGACGCCCAGTATAACCAGCGCCATCAGCGTCATCGACAGGCCGTAGTTCAGCGGGGTGTGCGCCGCGATGCCCATGCCCAGGCAGTCCCACGGCGCGAGGCCGATGTTGGCGAAGATCGTCAGGTGCACGCCGAAGGCGAACACCAGCAATCCCGCGGCAATCCGAAGCCATTGGAGAAGGATCTGTTTCATTGGCGAACCCGGTTCATCCTGCGGGGGATCGTCCCGCCGCGCGGAGTCGTACTGTTGTATCGAAGGGGGAGGGAGATCAGCGGTACTTGGCGATGGCGGCGCGGGTGAGGCGGTCCATCTCCACCCACTTGGCCTCCATGTCCCGCACCAGCCGGAACTGGTTGCGCGCGCGGTCGAGGTTGTGGCCGGGGTGGTCGATGTGGAAGTACACGTCCCCGTCCAGGTGGTCGGTCAGGAAACGCACGCCGTTCTCGAAGGTCATGACCAGCGGCCCCAGCGGCAGGTTTTCCAGCTCCGCGGGGGTGAGCCCGGCGATGGTCTCGGACACGAAGCCGTCGGTGTAGGCGGCGTAGAGCTCCAGGTCCATGCGCACCTTCGAGAGGTCCGGCTCGTCCTCGTCGGCGGTGGATGCGCCGGTGCGGATGGCCTCGCCGAAGTCGTACAGCACCGAGCCGGGCATCACGGTGTCCAGGTCGATGACGCACAGCGCCCTGCCCGTGCCCTCCTCCAGCATGACGTTGTTGATCTTGGTGTCGTTGTGGGTCACGCGCAGCGGCAGCGCGCCGGAGGCCAGCATGTCCACGATGGCGCACTTGCCTGCAATGTGCGCGCGGACGAAGTCGATCTCCTCCGCCACCGACGCGGCGCGGCCCAGGGCGTCCTTCGCGACGGACGCCTCGAACGCCTCAAGCCGCCGACGGGTGTCGTGGAAGAAGGGGATGGTGTCGTGGAGTTTCCCGATGGGGAAGTCCACCAGCATGCGCTGGAACGCGCCGAAGCCCGCGCCGATCTCCCGGAACACCTCGGGGCTGCCCGCGTGGTCCACGCAGTACGCGCCGGTGATGAACTCGTAGGCGCGCCAGAAGCCGCCCTCGGCGTCCACGAAGCTGGGCGTGCCGTCCAGGGCGGGCACCACGCGCAGCACGCGGTTGGCGGGATCCTCGCCCGCGCGCAGGTAGGCGTCGCGCAGGTGTTCGGTGACCATCAGCACGTTCTCCATCAGCTCCACGGGCCGGCGGAACACGTAGGTGTTCACGCGCTGGAGCACGTAGTCCCGCACCCCGCCGTCCGCCTGCTCAAAACTCAGGCGGTAGGTGCGGTTGATGTGCCCGGTCTTGATGGGCGCGGCGTCCGTCCACGCGCCGGGAAAGGCGAACCGCTCCACGACGGCGCGCAGCGCGGGATCTCTCAACAATTCAGTGTTCGGCATGGCGACGCCTCCGGCCTATTCGCCGAACAGCGCGTCCACGAAATCCTTCGCGTTGAACGGCTGCATGTCGTCCAGTTGCTCGCCCAGGCCGATGTAGCGCACGGGCAGGCCCAGCTCGTGGCGGATGGCGATGGCGATGCCGCCCTTGGCGGTGCCGTCCAGCTTGGTGAGCACGATGCCGTCCAGGTTGGCCACCTCGCTGAACACCTTCGCCTGCGCCAGGCCGTTCTGGCCGGTGGTGGCGTCGATCACCAGCAGCGCGCTCAGCGCGGCCTCGGGGTATTCCCGCTCCACCACGCGGCTGATCTTCCGCAGCTCCTCCATCAGGTGGGCCTTGTTGTGCAGGCGGCCGGCGGTGTCCACCAGCAGGATGTCCGCGTGGCGCGACTTGGCGGCCTGGATGCCGTCGAACACCACCGCGGCGGGGTCGGCGCCCTCCTTGTGCTTGATGATCGGCGTGTTGGCGCGCTCGGCCCACACCGTCAACTGGTCGGCGGCGGCGGCGCGGAAGGTGTCGCCCGCGCAGATGATGACCCTGCGGCCCATCACCTTGAGGCGCGAGGCCAGCTTGCCGATGGACGTGGTCTTGCCCACGCCGTTCACGCCGATGATCAGCAGCACCATGGGGCTCTTCAGCTCCATGGGCTCGGCCCACAGGATCTCCGCCAGGATGTCCTTCAGCGCCTGCTTCGCCTTGGCGGGGTTGCCGATCTTCTCGCTCTTGCACTTCTCCTTCAGCCTGCCCACGGCCAGCTCGGCGGTGGGCACGCCCACGTCCGCCATGATGAGGATGTCCGTGAGATCCTCGTAGAAGTCGTCGTCCAGTTCCTTGTAGGCTTCGACCAGCTCGTCCATGCGACCGGAAACCTGTTCGCGGGACTTGCGCAGGCCGGCTTTGATCTTGTCCAAAAGACCCATTGTTCTCGTACCTCCATGATGATCTGGGAAGGCCGTCGGCCGTTCCCGCCTATACCGCTTCGTTCAGCTTGACGGACACCGTCTTCGACACGCCCTTTTCCTCCATCACCACGCCGTACAGCGCGTCGCAGCGCTCCATGGTTCCCTTGCGGTGGGTGATGACGATGAACTGGGTGTTCTCCGAGTAGGATTTCAGGTAGTCGGCGTAGGTGTCGATGTTGGCGTCGTCCAGCGCGGCCTCGATCTCGTCCAGGATGCAGAAAGGGGTGGGCTTGAGGTCGAGGATGGCGAACAGGATCGCGATGGCCGTCAGCGCGCGCTCGCCGCCCGAGAGCAGCGAGAGCATCTGCAGCTTCTTGCCCGGCGGCTGCGCCACGATGTCGATGCCGCAGTTGAGGGCGTCCGCGGGGTCGGCGAGCCGCAGCTCCGCCTTGCCGCCGCCGAACAGCCGCACGAACGTGCGCTGGAAGTTGTCGTTCATCCGCGTGAACTGCTCGCGGAACTGCTTCTGCATGCGCTCCTCCAGCTCGTCCACGATGCCCTGCAGGTCGTCCTGCGCCTTGATGAGGTCGTCCCGCTGGGCGGTCATGTCGTTGACGCGGTCCACGGTCTGGCGGTACTCGTCCACCGCCGCCACGTTGACCGTGCCCATGGCGCGGATGCGCTGGCGAATGGCCGCCACGCGCTTCTCCGACTCGCCAAGCTTGAAGCCGGCCTGCCGGAAGGGCTCCGCGCCGGCGTAGGTGAGCTCGTAGTCCTCCCAGATGCGGTCCTGGATCTGCTGGAACTCGCCCTCCACCCTGGCAAGCTGCAATTCGCTGCGGTGGTGCCGGTCGCTGAAATCGTCCAGGCTCGCGCGCAGGGCGTCGATGCGCTCGGCGCACGCCTGCAATTCGCGCTGCGCGGCGGTGCGGCGCCCGTCGGCCTCGTTGAAGTCGTCGCGGGCCGTTTCCAGCGCGGCCTTGCGCCCGGCGAGGGCGGCGATGTCCGACTCCAACTGCGCCGCGCACGCTTCCAGCGACTTCACGCAGCCGGTGAGCTGGACCTCGCTCTCTGCAAGCACCTTTTCCGCGTCGTCCGCCTGCTCCAGCAGGCGCTCGCGCTCGGCGGTGCGCGCCTCCAGCCCGCGCTGGCGGGCCGCGAGGTTCACGCGGGCGTCCCCGACCGCGTCGCGAAGGGCGTCGGCGGCGGCGCGCTTATGATAGATCTCCTCGGAGAGCTGCTTCACCTCGGCCTGTCGGTCTCCGGTGGAGCTCTCCGCGGACTGCTGCTGTTCGTCCAGCACGGCGAGCCCGGCGGAGACGTCCTTGAGCTGTTCGCCCAGGCGCTCCCGCTCGCCCTCGGCCCGCGCGACGCGCTGGCCGTTGCTCTCCTGCTCGTCCAGCGCGGCCTTGAGCTGGGTCTCGGCGCGCGCGCAGATGACCTCCTGCTGGTGCAGCGCGTCGTACAGCTCGCCGCGCTCCTGCTTCATGGAGGCGCGCTCGTCCTCGATGCGGGCGTGCGCCGCGCGCATGCGCTCGAATTCCTCCTCGATCTTCTTGAGCGCGCGCTCGCTCTCCTCGATCTCCCGGCCCCGGGACAGCAGGCTGGTGGCGCGGCTCTGCACGCTGCCGCCGGTCATCGAGCCGCCGGAATGCATGACGTCGCCCTCCAGCGTCACCAGGCGGAACTGATAGCGCCCGGCCCGCTGGATGGCGATGCCGGTGGTCAGGTCCTCCGCCACCACCGTGCGGCCCAGGAGGTTGTCGATGATGCCCTGGTACCTGGGTTCGAACTCCACCAGCTCCGAGGCGAGGCCCACGCAGCCGGGCATGGACAGCACGTTCCGCTCCTGCGCGCTCAGCGTGCGTCCGCGCACCGAGCCGATGGGCAGGAAGGTGGCGCGGCCGAAGCGGTTGGCGCGCAGGTATTCGATCATGCGCTTGGCGTCCTCGTCCCGGTCGACGACGACGTTCTGCAGCGCCCCGCCCAGCACCATGTCCATGGCGCGCTCCAGCCGGGCGGGCACGTGGATGAGGTCCGCGACCACGCCGTGCACGCCGCTGGAGGGGATGCGCCGAGCCTGCAGCAGCACCTGCTTGACGGAATTGTTGTAGCCCTCGTAGTCCCGCTGCATCTCCCGGAGCAGCCTCAGGCGGGAGTCCCGCTCCTGCCGCTCGGCCTGCAGCCGGGCGACCTTCTGGGAGAGCTCGCCCGATTCCTCGCCCAGCGCCTGCACGCGGGCCTGCATCTGCGCGGCCTGCTCGTTGAGCTCCTTCAGGCGCTGCTGCTCGGCCTCCGCTTGCGCGCGCGCGGCCTGCACGTGGGCGTCCAGCGCCTCGGCGCCCTCGGCGTCGCGGCTGGCGTCGTCCGCCATGCGCTCGAGCTGGCCCTCCAGCGCCGTCTTCATGGCGCTCAGGCGGGCGCGCTGGCTCTTCACGTCGCCCAGGCGATTCATGGCCTGTATGATGCGCTGGCGGGTGGCCTCGGACCGCGCCTCGAGCGCGTCGAGCTCCGCCTCGGCGTCGGACAGCGCACGCTCCCGCTCTGCCAGCGCGGCGTTGTCCTGCGCGAGCGCCGCGGCCTCGTCCTTCAGCTCGACCGCCATGACCTCCGCGCGGCGGCGGATGCCCTCGCCGCCCTCCTGGGCGGCGGCGCGCTGGGCCTGGATGCGGTCGCGCTCCTTCTCCAGCGCGGAGATGCGCTCGCGCAGCACCTGCACCGCGCCTTCGCCGGCCTCCACCTCGCGGATGAGCCGCTGCACGCTCTCGCGCTTCTCGCCGGTCTCCAGCTCGTAGAGGTTCAGGCTTTCCTGGGCCTCGTCGCGCCGCGCGCCCTGCTCCTCCAGCGCCTGGTTGGCCTCCAGTATGGATTCCCCCAGGGTCTCCACGGCGGTCTTCAGCTCGGCGATGCGCGCCTCGTAGCGCTCGGTGCGGGCCAGGAAGATGTTCAGCTCCAGCCCCTTCAGCTCGTCCCGCAGTTGCAGGTATTCCCGGGCCGCCTCGCTCTGCTGGCGCAGCGGCTCGACGCGCTGCTCGAGCTCGGAGAGGATATCCTCCACGCGGTTCAGGTTTTCCTGGGTGCGCTGAATGCGCTTCTGGGCGTCCAGCTTGCGCGCCTTGTACTTGACGATGCCCGCGGCCTCCTCAAACACCTGGCGGCGGTCCTCGCTCTTCTGGGACAGGATCTCGTCGATGCGGCCCTGGCCGATGAGGGAGTAGCCGTCCTTGCCGATGCCGGTGTCGCGGAACAGGTCCACGATGTCCTTCAGGCGGCAGGCGGCGCCGTTGATCTTGTACTCGCCCTCGTTGCTGCGGTACACCCGGCGGGTGACGGACACCTCGGCAAAGTCGATGGGCAGCGCGTGGTCCTCGTTGTCAAAGATCAGCGTGACCTCGCAGAAGGAAAGGCGGCGTCGGGACTCGGTGCCGTTGAAGATGACGTCCTCCATCTTGCCGCCGCGCAGGCTCTTGGCGCTCTGCTCGCCGAGCACCCAGCGCACGGCGTCCGCGATGTTGGACTTGCCGCAGCCGTTCGGCCCCACCACGCCCGTGATGCCGTCTTCAAAATTGATCTCCACGCGCTCCGCAAAGGACTTGAAGCCGTGAAGGATGAGTTTCTTGAGTCGCAAGGGTCTTTTTGCTCCGTTCTTTGGTTCAATGACAGGGGAAAGCGGGCGATTCGGTTTCCCGTCCCCGGTTTCGCATTCGCAATGGGTCTATTCCAGCCTTCCCAGCGCGTCGCGGGCGGCGTTCTGCTGGGCGTGCTGCTTGCTGGTGCCGCAGCCCTCGCCCAGGGTGCGGTCGTCCAGTTTCACCCGGTAGCGGAAGCGCGGCGCGTGGGGCGGGCCCTCCATGGAGACGAATTCGTACACGGGCATGCCGCCGTCCCGCTGCAGCACCTCCTGCAGTCGGGACTTGGCGTCCAGGTGATCCTCCAGCGCCGTGGGACGCAGGTCGTCGCCCAGCGCCCGGCGAATGACGTCGCAGGCGCAATCGAAGCCCCCGTCGAGGTACACGGCGGCAAGCACCGCCTCCATCACGTCGCACAGTATGCTGGGCTTGTTGCGCCCGCCGGAGCGATCCTCGCCCACGGAGAGGCGGATGCAGCGGCCCAGCTCCAGTCGCTGCGCGGCGCGGCACAGGGTTTCCTCCCGCACCAGCCCCGCGCGGATGCGCGTCAGCTTGCCCTCGTCTACCTCCGGAAACTCGAAGAAAAGATAACGGCTGATGGCCAGCTCCAGGACGGCGTCGCCCAGAAATTCAAGCCGCTGGTAGTGGGGCACATGATGATCCCCTCCATAGGAGGGGTGCGTCAGCGCCGTTTCCAACAGCTTGATGTCCTTGAACTCGTAGCCCAGCCGCTTGCAAAGCGTCCTCACGGTCAGACCCTCTTCTGGATGTAATCCACCACGTCGCCCACGGTCTTGATGCTGCCCAGGGCGTCGTCTTCCACGGTCATGCCGAATTCATCTTCCAGGTCCATGATGAGCATCATCAGGTTGGCGCTGTCCGCGCCCAGGTCGTCGACCATGCGGGCGGATTCCACCACGCGGTCCTCGTCCACGGGAAGCTGGTCGAGAATGTACTTTTTCACCTTGCCGAGAATGGTATTGCGATCCATGGTTTGCCTTCCTTTCATTTTTCGGGAATCGATGTCGGGTCGTCGGTCTCCAGCCCCGCCAGCCCTTCGCGGATCTTGCCCGCCACGTCGCCGACGAGCATCTCGCGCGCCTGGCGCACGGCGTTCATGATGGCCGTCTCGCCGGAGCTGCCGTGGGCCTTGATCACCGCGCCGTCCACGCCCAGCAGCGGCGCGCCGCCGTAGGCGTTGTAGTCCAGGGTGCGCTTGAACTTGCGGAACGCGGGGCGGGAGAGGGCCGCGCCCAGCTTGGTGACCTTGGAGGCCATCAGGTTGGTCTTGAGCATGGTCATCATGGCGGAGGCCATGCCCTCGGTGTACTTCAGGATGATGTTGCCGTCGAAGCCGTCCGCCACCAGCACGTCGTGGTCGCCCATGGCGATGTCCCGGGCCTCGACATTCCCGGCGAAGCGGTAGCTGGTCTGGGCCTGCATCAGTTGGTAAGTCTCCTTGCTGAGCTTGTTGCCCTTCTCGGGTTCCGCGCCGATGTTCACCAGGCCCACGGCGGGGTGTTCCACGCCCATGACGCCCGCCATGTACACCGAACCCATCAGCCCGAACTGCACGAGGTAGCGCGGCTGGCAATCCACGTTGGCGCCGGCGTCCAGCAGCAGGAAGGGCTTCTTCACGCCGGGGATGACCACTGCCAGCGCGGGCCGCTCGATGCCCTGGATGCGCCCGATGCGCAGCATGCCGCAGGCCAGCACCGCGCCGGTGGAGCCGGCCGACACCGCCGCCCCCGCGCGCTTTTCGCGCACGGCCAGCATGGCCTGCACCATGGAGGAGTTGGTCTTCTTGCGCACGGCCAGCATCGGCGCTTCGTCCATGGTGATGACGTCGTCCGCGGGCAGGATCTCCGCCCTGTCGCGCACGTCGCCCGCCTCGTCCAGCAGCGCCCTGATGCGCGCCTCGGGCCCGGCCAGCAGTATGCGCACGTCGGGGAAGTGCCGCAGCGCTTCGACGCCGCCCCTGACGATGGCGTCCGGCGCGTTGTCGCCGCCCATGGCGTCCAGCGCGATGATGTATTCGCTCATCCCAATCCCCCCCATTGTGATATACGTTGATATTGTATCAGAAGAAGGGAAAATTGGCAAGTACTTTTGCCATAACGAACGCACCGGCGCGCGCGGGCCGGATCGGACCGGTTCGGGAAAGCAAATTCTTTTTGAATTTTGCCCGAAATCCCCGATTCCCCCTTGCGCTTTGGGCGGAATTGGGCTATAATAACAGTTGCGCATGTACCCGTAGCGAAGCTGGATATCGCGTCAGACTCCGACTCTGAAGACCGTGGGTTCGAATCCCGCCGGGTACGCTGAAGCGGGACACCCCTCGTGGGCGTCCCGCTTTTGACATCCCCGGCGACGCAGGGTAGGGCGAGCGACGTACACAGCACGAGAGGAGCGAGGCAAATGCCCTATCGGTATCCGTTTGGCGCGCAGCTCAGGCCGCTGACGCAGGAGGATCAGTCCCCGAAGCAGGTGTTCGTGCTGGGCGTGTACGCCAGCGCGGTCCACGCCCGCTGGAAGCGGGACGGCAGGGTCGTCTGCCAGGCGCTCGCCGTGGCCAGCGAGCCCAGGATCTTCTGGGACGGCGACCCGGAGGAGGCCGCGGAAATCATTGCCCGCATCCGCGTCCCCGCGGGGCTGGGCAGCCTGGAGCCGGCGGGAAGCGCGCTGAACGGGCCTTCCGCGAAGGTGCTCGACGAGCACATCCTCGCGCCGCTGGGCTATACCCGGGCGGACGCATGGCTGTGCGACTGCCTCCCGGAGACGCGGCTCAACCCGAGCCAGGTCAGGGTCATCGAGGAGCGCTACCGGCCGCTCATCGCGGAGTACGGCCTGAACGAGGTGACGATCCCGCCGCGCCCGACGCTGTTCTGCGACGAGCGGCGGGCGGGGGAGATCACGGAGGAGCTGCTGCGCTCGCAGGCGAAGCTGCTCGTGCTGCTGGGCGACATTCCGATTGCTCAGTACCTGAACCGCGTGGCGGAGGTGCCCTACGCGACGCTTCAGGAATACGTGGACCTGTACGGCTACGGGAACCGCGCTCCCGCGACGATCGCGGGGCGGCGGCTGGAGGTCCTTCCCCTGGCGCACCCGCGCCAGATCGGCGCGCTCGGCGCACACAGCGAGCGCTGGCACCGCGCGCACATCGCGTGGGAGCGCGCGCGGTCCGGCGACTGACGCAGGAAGCCGTCCCCAAGTCCCTGCGCGCATGGATCCGGAAACGGACTCGAGGACGGTTGCGCCAAACGATAAACCCATCCGCATGGAATCCGTGCGGATGGGTTTTCGGTTGGAAGCCGTCCTCGCGTCGTCGCTCGGCGCTAGGCCGACGGCAGCGCTTCCTCGGGGTCGGGGAGGGTTTCCCGGGGCTCCTCGGCCTGGGGCAGCGCGGCGGGGGTGCCGAAGATCAGCTTCGGGCGCTCGCCGTTCAGCACGGCGTCCCGGGTGATGATGCACTTCGTCACGCCTTCCCGGCTGGGCAGCTCGTACATCGTCTCCATCATGACGCCCTCGATGATGGCGCGCAGGCCGCGGGCGCCGCTCTTGCGGGCCAGCGCCTGCTCGGCGATGGCCGTCAGCGCCTCGGGCTCGAACTCCAGCTCCACGTTGTCGAAGCTCAGGAGCTTCGCGTACTGGCGCGCCAGCGCGTTCTTCGGCTCGGTGAGGATCCGCACCAGGGCCTCCTCGTCCAGGCTGTTCAGCGTGACCAGCACCGGCAGCCTGCCGATGAACTCGGGGATCAGGCCGAAGCGCAGCAGATCCTCCGGGCGCACCTGGGACATGATCTCGGCGTCGGTGTGGTCGTGCTTGCCCTTGACCTCGGCGCCGAAGCCCATGGTCTTCTTGCCGATGCGGTTCTCGACGATCTTCTCGATGCCGTCGAAGGCGCCGCCGCAGATGAACAGTATGTTGCTGGTGTCGATCTGGATGAACTCCTGCAGCGGGTGCTTGCGGCCGCCCTGGGGCGGCACGGAGGCGATGGTGCCCTCCAGAATCTTCAGCAGCGCCTGCTGCACGCCCTCGCCGCTGACGTCGCGGGTGATGGACGGGTTTTCGCTCTTGCGGGCGATCTTGTCGATCTCGTCGATGTAGATGATGCCCCGCTGCGCGAGCTCCACGTCGAAGTCGGCGTTCTGGATGAGCCTAAGCAGGATGTTCTCGACGTCCTCGCCCACGTACCCCGCCTCGGTCAGCGAGGTGGCGTCGCCGATGGCGAAGGGCACGTTCAGGATCTTCGCCAGCGTCTGCGCCAGGTAGGTCTTGCCGCAGCCGGTGGGGCCGAGCATGACGATGTTGCTCTTCTGGAGCTCCACGTCGCTCTTCTTGTTGCCCATGCACTGGATGCGCTTGTAGTGGTTGTACACGGCCACGCACAGCGCCTTCTTGGCCTGCTCCTGGCCCACCACGTACTGGTCGAGGATCTCCTTGATCTCCTGGGGCTTCTTGATCTGCAGCTCGCCCAGGGGGTTCACGGATTCCACGTCGTCGGAGACGATCTCGTTGCACAGCAGCACGCACTCGTTGCAGATGTACGTGTTGTTGGGGCCGGAGATCATCTTGCGCACCTGGTCCTGCGTCTTGCCGCAGAAGGAGCAGCGCACGGTCTTCCTGAATTGATCTTTGTTGCTGGGCATGGCTTATCTCCTCGGGGCGATGATTTCGTCGATGATGCCGTAGGCCTTGGCCTCTTCGGCGGTCATGTAGTGGTCGCGCTCCACGTCCTTCTCCACCTGCTTGAGGCTCTTGCCGGTGTTCTGGGCGAGCAGCTCGTTCATGGTCTTCTTGATCTTCAGGATCTGCTCCGCCTGGATCTGGATGTCCGTGGCCTGGCCCCGGGCGCCGCCCAGGGGCTGGTGAATCATGATCTCGGCGTGGGGGAGGGCCTTGCGCTTGCCCTTCGCGCCCGCGGCCAGCAGGAACGCGCCCATGGACGCCGCCATGCCCACACACAGCGTGGAAACCTCGCACTTCAGGTAGCGCATGGTGTCGTAGATGGCCATGCCCGCGGACACGGAGCCGCCGGGGCTGTTGATGTAGAGCATGATGTCGGCGTCGGGGTCCTCCATCTCCAGGAACAGCATCTGGGCGACGATGGAGTTGGCGACGTCCTCGTCGATCTCCCCGCCGAGGAAGATGATGCGGTCCTTCAGCAGGCGGGAGTAGATATCATAGGAACGCTCGCCGCGGCTGGTCTGTTCGACGACATAGGGAATCAGGTTCATGGGTGCACCTCCTCTGGGTACGGGATGACAGGATACGATAAGAGTATGCCGCGAAACGCGGCGTTCATTCCGGAACCGGAATTGATAAGCCCCGCGGCGCCGGCCAAACCGTGCGGTCGGCGCCGCGGGGACGGGACGGGTTCGTGGCGGAGCCGCCGCGGGCGGGTTTTCCCACCGGGGGTTATTCCGCGTTGGCCTTCAGGAAGTCCACGGTCTTCTGGGTGGCGGCGGCGTTGGCGAAGTACTCCCGGTCGCCCTCGGCCAGCATGGCCTTGAACTCCTCCAGGGACTTCTTGTTCTGCTCGGCGTACTTGGCGATCTCGGCGTCGGTCTCCTCGTCGGTGGCTTCGATCTGCTCGGCCTTGCGCACGGCCTCGATCACCAGCTGGCCCAGCACGCGCTCCTTCGCCTGGTCGCGGTACATGTCGCGCACCTGCTCGCGGGTCTGGCCAGTGTACTTGAAGTAGTCGTCCAGCTTGAGGCCCTGGTACATCATGCGCATCTCCATGTCGCGCAGCATGCTGTCGATCTGGTCCTCGACCATGGCGTTGGGGATGTCCACCTTGGCGTTCTCGCACACGGTCTCCAGCACTTCGTTCTCGAAGGCGGTCTCGGCGCGCTCGTCGGCGGCCTTCTCCAGGTTCGCGCGGATCTCGGCCCTGTACTCGTCCACGGTGTTGGCGGTCTCGGAGGCCTCGGTCACGAAGTCGTCGTCCAGCGCGGGCACCTGCTTCTCGCGGATGCTGTTGACCTTCACCTTGAACACCACGGGCTTGCCGGCCAGCTCCTTGGCGTGATAGTCCTCGGGGAAGGAGACCTTCACCTCGACCTCGTCGCCCGCCTTGGCGCCCACGAGCTGCTCCTCGAAGCCGGGGATGAAGCTGCCGGAGCCCAGGATCAGGTCGTGGCCCTGCGCGGTGCCGCCGTCGAACTGCACGTCGCCGTCGAAGCCGGCGTAGTCGATGTTCACCTGGTCGTCCAGCTTGGCGGCGCGGTCCTCGACCTCCGCCCAGCGGCTGGCGCGGTCGCGCGCGCGCTCGATCTCGGCGTTCACGTCGTCGTCGGTGACTTCGTCCACGGTCTTGACGATGCCCAGGTTCTTGTACTCGCCCAGCTCCACGTCGGGCTTCACGAACACCTCGACGGTGAACTGCAGCTCCTTGCCGCGGCCGATCTGCTGCACGTCCAGCTCGGGACGGTCCACGACCTCGATGCCGTGCTCCTTGACGGCCTCCTGGTAGATCTCGGGGAAGATGGCGTCCAGCGCGTCCTCGTAGAATACGCCCTCGCCGTAGTGGGCTTCGATGACCTTCATCGGGGCCTTGCCGCGGCGGAAGCCGGGGATGCTGATGCGGCCCTTGAGCTTGTTATAGGCCTTCTTCAGGCCCTCGTCAAACTTCTCGGGGGCGACGTTGAAGGTGAGCTTTACTTTGTTGGAAGAGAGTTTTTCGCAAGTGCTGGCCATGATAATCCTCCTGACAGATATCGATTCGGCGAATCGCTATGCGTCCCGCCGATTCTGCGGCGCGGCCGGACTGTGCGGCGCGCCGGGCATGAAACACATAACTTTCCATAGTGCAAAGGATAGTTTACCACAGCGGCGGCGAAATTTCATCATTTATATGTAAATTTCGGTTTAGAGAATGGCGAACAGGGGCGGGGAAGGGCGCCGCGAAGCCGGGAACGGCCGGGGATTGTTAAAAGTACGTCCGGGGATTGACAGGCGGGGGACGGAACGGTATAATGGAGCGTGGCTGAAAAAGCTCTGTGCCATAGACAGCGAGTGCGATGCTTAATGGCCTTCGGGTCGCTCGCCGAGGCGCAATGGTTGGATCATACACCGCCCTTGCGTCTTGCGCAAGGGTTTTTGAATGCCGTTAATCCTGGACGGAATGTGAGGTGTTAGAATATGTCCAAGAGTATTGAAATCAAGAAGGGCGTCGTGGCCGGCATCAAAGAGAAGTTTGAGAAGGCCAAGACCGTCGTCCTGGTCGACTATCGCGGCCTGACCGTCGCGGAAGTCACCGACCTGCGCAACCAGCTGCGCAAGGCGGGCGTCGAGTACGCGGTGCTGAAGAACACCATGATCAACCGCGCGATCGAAGGCATGAACCTGGATGAGATGAAGGCGCACCTGGAGGGCCCCACCGCCGTGGCGTTCAGCTATGACGATATCGCCGCTCCCGCCAAGATCCTCACCGAGTTTGCCAAGAAGAACAAGAAGCTGAGCGTCAAGTGCGGCGCCTGCGAGGGCAACTACCTCGACGAGAAGGGCGTGCAGAGCATCGCCGACCTGCCCAGCAGGGAAGTGCTCATCGCCAGGATCATGGGCAGCATGATGAGCCAGGTTTCCAGGTTCGCACGCGTCGTCGAAGCGATCCGCAAGAAGCAGGCCGGCGAGGAATAATCGCCGCCTGAACCACAATCGACAATCAATCAATTATGGAGGATATAATCATGGCTAACAATGCTGAGATCATTGCCGCGATCGAGGGTATGACCATTCTCGAGCTGAAGGCTCTGTGCGATGAGATGGAAGAGAAGTTCGGCGTGTCCGCCGCTGCGCCCGTTGCCGTCATGGCCGGCCCCGCCGCTGCCGCCGAGGAAGTGGAAGAGAAGACCGAGTTCGACGTGATCCTGAAGGCCGCCGGCGCCAAGAAGCTGAACGTCATCAAGATCGTCCGCGAAGTCAAGCCCGGCCTGGGCCTGAAGGAAGCCAAGGAACTGGTCGACGGCGCCCCCTCCACTCTGGCCGAGGGCATCACCAAGGAAGCCGCCGAGGAAATGAAGAAGAAGTTCGAGGAAGCCGGCGCGGAGATCGAGATCAAGTAATTTCGATGCCGGACGGGCGGCGGTTTCGGCCGGATGGCTTGGGCGGCCGCCCGCCAGAAGACCATGTGCCGCGCGCGCATGGTCTTTTTACAAAAAACCTCGCGAGGCGCGTTGCAGGGTGAAATGCGGCGACGCAGATTGTAAAATTTACAATCTTACCGCATTTTCCCTTGCAATTGCGCGCAGGGTATTCTATAATGAACCAGTCTGCCCGGGATGAGGCTTATTTGTCGTGGGCAAACCAGGCAAACACATGGGAGGTGTCAAGGCATGGCATCGGATAAGCGTATCAAGGTTACGCTGGCGTGCAGCGAGTGCAAGCAGCGCAATTACAATACCATGAAGAACAAGAAGAACGATCCCGACCGTCTCGAAATGAACAAGTATTGCCGCTTCTGCAAGAAGCACACCAGCCACAAGGAGACCAAGTAATCGCCCGCCGCGATGCGGCAAAGGCGCTTTCCGTCTTCACACCATAGACAAGGATGTGAATCGAATGGCAAACGAGGAAAAGAAGAACGCCAAGCCCGGCTTCGGTACGCGTTTCGTGAACTTCTTCAAGGGCATCGGCAAGTTCTTCAAGAACATGGGCCACGAGATGAAGAACGTCACCTGGCCGACCAAGAAGGACGTGCTGAATTATTCCGTCGTGGTTTTCGTGTTCATGATCGTGATGGGCATTATCATCGGGCTGATCGATCTCGGCGCCGGTGCGCTGGTGGATCTCATCGTGAAGCTCTGATAGGAGACAGTCATGTCTGAGAACGCGGAAATCAAATGGTATGTTGTGCATACCTATTCCGGATATGAAAACAAGGTGCGCGACAGCCTGCTGAAGGCCGTGGAGAACAACGGCATGCAGGACCGCATCACCGACGTTCAGATTCCGGTGGAGGAAGCCGTAGAGATCAAGAACAACAGGCGCCGCGTCGTCCAGCGCAAGCTGCTGCCGGGTTACGTGATGGTCAAGATGGAAATGACCAACGAAACCTGGTACGTCGTGCGCAACACCCGTGGCGTGACGGGCTTTGTGGGTTCCGGCAACAAGCCGCTGCCCCTGTCCGAAACCGACTTCGCCGCCATCTTCGAGCAGGCGCCCCAGGTGCGCACCGACATCGAGGTGGGCGACAGCGTCCGCATCCTGACGGGCCTTTTCGAGAACTTCTCCGGCAAGGTCACCGCCATCGACGCCGCCACCCAGCGCATCACCGTCACGGTCCCCATGCTCAAGCGGGAGACCGAGGTGGAGCTGGCCTACGACGAGGTCGTGCGGGAGAACTGATCCCGCCTCGCCGTCCCCGGGACGGCATCCGACTGACTGACGCCCCGATTGGGTTTCAGGGAGTGGGAGGGACGCGCAGGGCGTTCCGCTTCACCACATACATCTTAAGGAGGATACCCCAATGGCAAAGAAAGTTACTGGTCTGATCAAGCTCCAGGTGCCCGCGGCCAAGGCGACGCCCGCGCCGCCCATCGGTCCCGCGCTGGGCCAGCATGGCGTGAACATCCCCGGCTTTTGCAAGGAATTCAACGACCGCACCCGCAACCAGGCCGGCCTGATCATTCCCGTCGTCATCACCGTCTATCAGGATCGTTCCTTCACCTTCATCACCAAGACGCCTCCGGCGGCCGTGCTGATCAAGAAGGCCTGCGGCATCGAGCATGCTTCCGGCCGTCCCAACAAGGAGAAGGTTGCCAACATCACCAAGGCGCAGGTCAAGGAAATCGCCGAGCTGAAGATGCCCGATCTGAACGCGGCATCCCTCGAGGCGGCCATGAGCATGATCGCCGGCACCGCGCGCTCCATGGGCGTCGTGGTGGTTGACTAATTGATCCATAGAATCGTGGGAGGGCGTTGACGCCCGTTTGACCACAAGGAGGATGTATTCATGAAAAAGGGCAAGAAGTATTCCGACAGCTTGAAGCTGATCGATCGCAGCAAGCAGTATGATCCCGAGGAGGCCGTGGCGCTGGTCAAGCAGACCGCCAAGGCCAAGTTCGACGAGACCATCGAGATCTCCGTCCGCCTGGGCGTCGACCCCCGCCATGCCGACCAGCAGGTCCGCGGCGCGGTGGTGCTGCCCCATGGCACCGGCAAGACCGTTCGCGTCCTGGTGATCTGCAAGGCCGACAAGGCTCCCGAGGCCGAGGCCGCCGGCGCCGATTTCGTGGGCGCCGAGGACATGGTCGCCAAGATCCAGGGCGGCTGGTTCGATTTCGACGTCGTCGTCGCCACCCCGGACATGATGGGTCAGGTTGGCCGTCTGGGCCGCGTCCTGGGCCCCAAGGGCCTGATGCCCAGCCCCAAGGCCGGCACCGTCACCATGAACGTCGCGCAGGCCGTGCACGATATCAAAGCCGGTAAGGTCGAGTATCGCGTGGACAAGACCGCCATCATCCACTGCCCCGTCGGCAAGGCTTCCTTCGACGATCAGAAGCTGAATGAGAACCTCCACACCCTGATGGAGGCCATCATCAAGGCCAAGCCCGCCGCTGCCAAGGGAACCTATATCCGCTCCGCCGTGCTGTCCAGCACCATGGGCCCCGGCATCAAGCTGAATTCCCTGAAGTTCTGATCTCACCATAGCGCCGCCTCCTCCGGGAGGCGGTTTTTTGTTGGGGTGCCGCCCATGGTGCATTCTTTACAAATCGTTCAAGGAATGCGTAACACAGAGCCGTTGCACTCTCGGAACCGCCATGCTATAATATGTATATTATTTTGAAGAGGTTTCGACGATGAAGCTGCGAAAAGTAATTACGATGGTGATGACGCTGCTGCTCATGGTGACGGCGGTGCCTGCCTTTGACGTGACGGCCTTCGCCAAGTCCATGCCGTATCGCATCGAGGTGGACCTGACCAACCAAATCGTCACGATCTACACCAACGATAAGAACAAGAACGTCGTGCGGCAAATGCTCTGCTCCTCCGGCATGAAGGATTCCACCCCCGTGGGGACCTACACCATGCCCCAGAAGGACGACGACGACGAGCGCACCGAGTGGTACTACTTCCGCGGCTTCCGCGTGTACGCCCAGTACGCCACCCGCGTGTTCAAGGGCATCATGTTCCACTCCATTCCCTGCAACCGCAGGTCCCAGGCCAGCATCGGCAAGAAGGACCAGGCGATGTTCGGCAAGCCCGCGTCCCACGGCTGCATCCGCCTTCTGTGGCAGGACGCGAAGTTCATCGCCGAGAAGTGCCTGCCGGGCACCAAGGTGCGCATCTACAAGAGCGGCAAGCGCGACGATGATCTGCGCGCGCTGCTCAAGCAGGCATCCTACACCGGCGAAAGCGGCCAGACCTACCGCCAGTACCTGGGCATTCCCGACCAGGAGGGCGTCATGGGCCGCTTCAGCACCGGCAACGACGTGCGCGACCTGCAAATGCGCCTGCGCGATCTGGGCATCTACAGCGACAGCGTGAACGGCGATTACCGCGGCAGCACCGTGACGGCGGTGCGCCGGGCCCAGTCGCTGCTGAACATGGAACAGACGGGCATCGCGGACCTGGCGTTCCAGGAGGCCATCTATTCCGGCGACGCCCCCGCGGACATGGAGGTCACCCTCAAGGAGGGCATGAGCGGCCCCGCGGTGCGCAACATGCAGCAGTACCTGGGCGAGCTGGGCCTGTACAGCGACGACATGGACGGCATCTTTGACGTGGACGTGGTCAACGCCGTCAAGACGTTCCAGAGCACCTACGGCTTCCAGACCAACGGCGTGGCGAGCTCGCTGGTGCAGAAGGCCATCTACTACGAGGCGGGCCGCATGAAGGCCATGTTCGCCCTCACGGGCGGCTACACCACCGAGTCCATCACCGACACGCTGTACTTCGGCAAGGTGGACTGCGAGGTGGGCATCTACCTGCGCAGCAAGCCCGACGCCAAGAGCTCGGCCGTGTCCCGCCTGTCCCACGGGGACGTGGTGGTGGCGCTGGAGTACGGCAAGACCTGGTCCCAGGTCCAGCGCGGCAAGCACGTGGGCTACGTGATGAACAAGTACATCGACTACTACAAGCAGGACATCACCGCCATGAAGTACACCGCGGTGAACGGCGACACCACGTTCACGCTGGGCTATACCAAGGAGAACTACTTCGACGGCGCCACGCCGCCCGCCGAATCCTTCGCCGACTACCTGGCCGGCGGCGGCTCCCTGACCAGCTACAAGGGCATGTCCGAGTACGCCACGGTGACCACCGAGAGCCCGGAGATCACGCTGAACCTCCGGGAGCAGCCCACCACGGCCAGCACCATCCTCGCCGAGCTCGAGCAGGGCACGCAGGTGAAGGTGCAGCTGCACAGCACGGAGTGGTCCATGGTGCGCTACGAGGGCCAGGACGGCTACCTGCTGAACGCCTACCTGGAGTTCTGGAACGCCCCCTCCGGCGCCCTCGGGGACGAGGTGGAGGAAGAGGTGCTGGAAGAGGAGTACGAGGAGGACCAGAACGGCCCCGCCAAGGTGGACGACATCCAGTACGCGGTGGTCAGCGCCGACAGCGGCAGCAGCGCCGCGGTGTACGCCGAGGACTCCATCGACGCGGACGTGCTGGGCAGCCTGAAGAACGGTGTGCGCCTCACCGTGGTGGAATCCATCGACGGCTGGAACAAGATCGAGCTGCAGGGCCACGAGGGCTACATGAAGGACGAAGACCTCCAGTTTGTGGTGGAGGCGTGAATCACGCAAGTATATCGGAGGGACGGCCGTCGGCCGTCCCTCCGTTCATTGAAAAACAAAGGGAACCGTCATTCGGCGGTTCCCTTTTGCGCTTTCTGAATGTGTTCAAAGGCGTCGCGCATGATTTTGCGGTCGCGCTCATAGGTGAGCCGGGCGGCGGCTTCCTCCACGGGCAGCCAGAAGGCCTCGGCGATCTCCTCGGGCTGGGGGGTGATCTCCGCCTGCGCTGTCCGGGCGGTGAAGATGACCACCAGCTTCTGGGTGTCCGGGCGGATGTTGTAGCGGTTCTCCGCGCGGAACCGGCGATCCACCTTCACGCGAAGGCCGGTCTCCTCCAGGATCTCGCGCTCGGCGGTCTGGCTCTCCGTCTCCCCGGGTTCCACGTGGCCCTTGGGGAAGGAGATGTGCCTTCCCTTGGTGTGCCGGATCAGCAGCACGTTCCAACCGTCTTCCGCCTTCCGAAAAATCACGGCGCCGCAGGATTTTTCATATTTCATGAATGCCTCCTGTGGGTGTGGCGCTTACAGTCTCTCGAGCTTGTCCGCCATGGCTTCCAGCCACGGGGCCTCGATCATTTCCACCTTGCCGGCGTCGCAGGCCGAGGAAATGGCGGGATCGATGGGCATGCGGGCCACGGCGTCGATGCCGAAGCGCTCCGCGATGGCGTCCACGCGGCTCTCGCCGAAGATGAAATGCTGCTTGCCGCAGTTGTCGCACTGGAAGTAGGACATGTTCTCCACGATGCCCAGCACCGGAATGTCCATCATCCTGGCCATGTTGACGGCCTTTTCGACGATCATGCCCACCAGCTCCTGCGGGGAGGTGACGATGATGATGCCGTCCAGCGGCAGGGACTGGAACACGGTCAGCGGCACGTCGCCCGTTCCCGGAGGCATGTCCACGAACATGAAGTCCACGTCGCCCCACATGACGTCGGTCCAGAACTGCTTGACGGTGCCGGCGATGACCGGGCCGCGCCAGACCACGGGGTCGGTCTCGCTGGGCAGCAACAGGTTCAGGGAGACCATCTTGATGCCAGTGGCGCTGGAGGCGGGGAAGATGCCGTCCTCGGAGGCCATCAGGTTTTCCTTCACGCCGAACGCGCGGGGGATGGAGGGGCCGGTGACGTCCGCGTCCAGTATGGCCACCTCGCGGCCGCGGCGGCGCAGCAGCGCGGCCATCAGGCTGGTGATCAGGCTCTTGCCGACGCCGCCCTTGCCGCTGACGACGCCGACGACCTTCTTCACGCGGCTGTTGGGATTGGCCGGCGCAGAGAAATCGGGCTTCTCGCCCGTGCGACTCGCGCAGTTCTCGCTGCAACTGCTGCAGTCATGGGTACAATTCTCGCTCATGTTGATACCACTCCAATGTGTCGTTATACTGTATTCTATCATACCCCCTCGCCCTGGTTTCGTCAAGGGATTTGAGGTAAAATGGGTCGGGGGGATTCCGCCGGCCCGGCGCGTGTTAAATTTGCACGGACGCACAAGCGCCCGGGAAACACAACACAATCGAAAAGCGGGCGTGCTATAATGCCTACTCGGTCGGCGTGCAACGGACGGAAGGAAGGGAGCGGGCGCATGGCCTTTGGCAGGAAGAACTACGAGATCGACATGTTGAACGGCCCGGTGATGCCGAAGCTGCTGGCCTTCGCGCTGCCGCTGATGCTGTCGAGCATACTGCAGCTCGCCTTCAACGCCGCGGACGTGATCGTGGTGGGCCGGTTCGAGGGCGACGTGGCCCTGGCGGCGGTAGGCTCGCCCGGCCCGCTCATCAACCTGCTGGTGAACCTGTTCCTGGGCCTGTCCGTCGGCGCGAACGTGGTGGTGGCCCAGCGCATCGGCGCGGGCAACTACCGGGAGACGGGCAAGGCGGTGCACACCTCCATGGCGCTCAGCCTGATGAGCGGCCTGCTGGTGGGCGCGGTGGGCTGCCTCGGCGCGGAAATGTTCCTGCGCTGGATGAGCTCGCCCGCCGAGGTGCTGCCGCTGGCCACGGCCTACCTGCGCATCTACTTCCTGGGCATGCCGGCCAACATGATCTACAACTTCGGCGCGGCGATCCTCCGCGCGGTGGGCGATACGCGCCGGCCGCTGCTGTATCTGTTCATCTCCGGCGTGGTGAACGTGGCGCTGAACCTGGTGTTCGTCATCGCCCTGCACATGGGCGTGGCGGGCGTGGCGTGGGCGACCATCATTTCCCAGCTCGTGTCCGCGGTGCTGGTGACGCTGTGCCTGGTGCGCACGGACGGCGCCATCCACCTGGACCCGCGGCGCATCCGCCCGGACCGGCGCGTGGTGGGGGAGATCTGCCGCGTGGGCCTGCCCGCAGGCATGCAGGGCATGATGTTCTCGATCTCCAACGTCATCATACAGTCCACCGTGAACGGCTTCGGGGCCACGGTGGTGGCGGGCAATACCACCGCCAGCAACCTGGAGGGGTACATCTACGTTTCGATGAACGCCATCTACCAGAGCGCCATTACCTTCACCGGGCAGAACGTCGGCGCGCGGCGGTACGAGCGCATCTCCCGCGTGTGCCGTTCGGCGATGCTGGCGGTGGCGGGCATCGGCCTGGGCATGGGCGGCCTGCTGCTCCTGTTCATGAAGCCGCTGTTCGGCATCTACACCTCGGACGAGGCGGTGATGGCCGCCGCGGCGATGCGCTCCGGCGTCATCGCGCCGACCTACTTCCTCTGCGGCATGATGGACAGCATGGTGGGCATGCTGCGCGGCATGGGCAGCTCGGTCGCGCCGATGGTGGTGTCGGTGGTGGGCGTGTGCGTGCTGCGCATCGTGTGGATCGCCACCGCCTTCCGCCTCAACCCCACGCTGACCATGCTGTACGATTCCTACCCCGTCTCCTGGATCGTCACCCTCGCGGTGCACACGGCCTGTTACTTCGCCGTGAAACGGCGGCTGCTCGCCCGCAATCGTTGACAAATCGGGCGATGTGTGTTAAGCTGTCATTATCCACAATGTGATATGGAGGCTGAAACGCTATGAAAATCGCTATCGCAAACGATCACGGCGGCGTCGAGCTGAAGCAGCATCTGGTCGAATACCTGACGGCCCAGGGGCACGAGGTCGTCAACCTGGGGGCCGACGACACCGCGAGCAGCCACTATCCCATCTACGCGGCGCGCGTGGCGAAGGCGGTGCTGTCCGGCGCGTGCGACAAGGGCGTGCTGATCTGCGGCACGGGCCTGGGCATCTCCATTTCCGCCAACAAGATCCGCGGCATCCGCTGCGCGGCGTGCTCCGAGCCGGTGAGCGCGGCGCTGGCGCGTCGGCACAACGACGCCAACATCGTCGCCATGGGCGCGCGCACCATCGGCCCCGTGATGGCCGAGGCCATCGTGGACGCCTTCCTCACCGCGCAGTTCGAGGGCGGACGCCACCAGCTGCGCGTGGACATGATCGCGAAGCTGGAAAACGGCGAACCGCTGGAGTGATCGCGGTAACGGGGAGCGACGCGCGTCGCTCCCCGATTCTATCATCGGGAGGCGACAGCATGGCGAGGAGATTGGTCGTCGCCGTCGCGCAACTGACGGACGCGCATCGTTCGGAGATTCGCGCCGCCGCGACGCGCCACGGCTTTGAGGCGTTGTTCTTCGATGCCGTGGAGGACGCGCTGCCCGCGGCGGAGGCGGCGGAGGTGTTGCTGACGGATTCCCCGCGGCTGGCGCAGGCGGCGCGCGCGTTGCGCTGGGTGTGCACGCCCGCGGCGGGGGTGGATGCGTTCGTGGTTCCCGGTGCGCTGCCGCGCGGCGCGATGCTGAGCAATTCCTCCGGGGCCTACGGCGTGACCATCGCGGAGCACATCGTCATGGTGACGCTGGAGCTGATGCGGCGGCAGCGCGACTACGATGCCATCGTGGCCCGGCGGGCGTGGCGGCGCGACCTGGCGGTGCGCTCCATACTCGGTTGCCGCACGCTGATCCTGGGCACCGGGGACATCGGCCGGGAAGCGGCCGTGCGGCTGCGCGCCTTCCGCCCGGCGCGGCTGGTAGGCCTGAACCGCAGCGGATACAACCCCGGCGGGCTGTTTGACCGCTGCATCGCCCCGGAGGCGCTGGACGACGCGCTGCCGGAGGCGGATCTCGTCGTGCTGTGCCTGCCCGCCACCGAGGCCACGCGGCGCCTGCTGGACGCCCGGCGGCTGTCGATGCTGCATGAGGGCGCGATCCTGGTGAACGTGGGCCGGGGCAGCGCCGTCGACCAGTCGGCGCTGGAGCGGCTGCTGCGCGCGGGCCGGCTGAGCGCGGCGTTGGACGTATTCGAGGAGGAACCCCTCCCGCCGGGGCACGGGCTGTGGAGCTGCCCCAACCTGCTGATCACGCCCCACGTGGCGGGCAACATGACGCTGCCCTACACGCTGGACCGCATCGCCGCGCTGTTCCTGGAGGACTTCGACAACTACTGCGCGGGCCGTCCCCTGGCGCGGCGGGTGGATCCGGCGAAGGGCTATTGACGCCCCGCCATCCTTCCCCCGGGAAGGGCGGCGCATCGCAAAATAAGCAAAAGAAAGAGAGCGCTCGCAGTTGCGAAGCGCTCTCTGTTTGGCTGGGATTACTTGACCGCGCCTTCCACCATGCCCTGTACGATGTACTTCTGCGCGAAGATGTACAGTATGATGATGGGCAGCATGGCCAGCAGCGTGGAGACCATGATGAGGTTCCACTGTTTCACGAACGAACCGATGAAGCCCTGAACCGCCAGCGGGATCGTGCGGACGTCGCCGTTGGAGCCCAGCAGCAGCAGGGGCAGCAGGTAGTCGTTCCAGATCCACAGGCCGTTCAGCACCAGCACGGTCACGAACACCGGCTGCAGCAAGGGCAGCACGATGCGGAAGAAGGTGCCCGCGCGGGTGCAGCCGTCGATGTCCGCGGCCTCCTCGATCTCCAGCGGGATGTTCTTCACGAAGCCGTGGAAGATGAAGATGGTCATGGATTCGCCGAAGCCCAGGTAGGCAAAGACCAGGCCGCCGTGGCTGCGCAGCAGCGGGATGTGCAAAAAGTCGCCCAGGCTCTTGAACCAGGTGATCAGCGGGAACATGACGACCTGGAAGGGGATGACCATGGCGGCCACGAACATCATGAACAGGAACGTGGACCACTTGGTCTTGTTGCGGACCAGCACCCACGCCGTCATAGCGGAGCACACGGAGATGACCGCCAGCGACAGCACCGTGATGATGACCGAGTCGCGCAGGGCCTGCAGGAAGTTGAAGGTGGGGTTGTTCCACACGGCCACGATGTTGTCGATCAGGTTGCGCGCGTTCTCGGGCATGCCCACCGCGGAGTTGATGATCTCGGCGTTGGTGCGCATGGAGTTCATCAGCACGATGAAGAACGGCAGCATGAACAGTATGAACAGCAGGATACAGCCGATCTCGGCCAGCACGCGAAGGCGTTTTTGTCGGGCCTTGTTCTGGCCCACGACGTCCAGCTCGTTGTAAGCGGCCATTACATCTCCACCTCCTTGCTCTTATTGATGGAGACCTGGATCAGACTCACGACCACCAGCACCACGAAGAACACCACGGCCTTGGCCTGGCCTTCAGCCATCTTGGAGTACTTGAACGCGGTGTTGTAGATGTTCAGCGCCAGCAGCTCCGACGCCTGCACCGGCTTGCCCATGAACATCGCCACGGGGCCGCCGTTGGTCAACGCCAGGTTGACGTCGTACATCTTGAAGGAGGTGGTCAGCGTCAAAAACAGCGAAATGGTGAACGAGTTCGCCATCAGCGGGATCAGGATCTTCCGCACGCGCACCCAGTAGGTCGCGCCGTCCACGCTGGCGGCCTCCATGACCTGCTGGCTGATGCCCTGGATGGAGGCGACGTAAATCATCATGATGTAGCCGGCGTACTGCCAGGTGTTCACGGTGACCATGGCGCCCACGACGGTGTTGGCGTTGGTGATGAGCGAGGCGGAAAGCCCGGCCCAGCCCAGCGCCTTGCCCACGGCGGGCAGTATGCTGGAGAAGATGAACTGCCAGATGGAGCCCAGCACGATACCGCCAATCAGGTTCGGTACGAAGAAGCCCGCGCGGTACAGGTTGCGGCCCTTGACCTGGCTGGTGACCAGCAGCGCCATCAGGAAGGCGACGATGTTCACGGCGATGACGTTGAACAGCGTGAACTTCACCGTCACCAGGAAGGCGTGCAGGAATGCGGGTTCGGTGAATATGTTCTTGTAGTTCGCGATGCCCACCACGCTCTTGGCGGCGTTCACGCCGTCCCAATCGGTAAAGGAATAGTAGATACCGATGATGAACGGTATGATGATGACCATGATGAACGCCAGCACCGTGGGCACCAGGAACAGCGCCTCGGTGAGCTTGCGTTCACGACGGCCTGAGAAGAACTTTTGCTTTTCCAAGCGATCTCCCCCTCGTTGTCTTGCTTGAAAAGGTAGGCGATTTACAAATTCTGCCGGAGAGAAAACCCCTCCGGCAGAAAACCTGCATTGACTTGATGCTTACAGGGTGGGGATGGTGGCGATGGCGTCCTTCATCATCTGCTCGAAGGTGGGCTCATCGATGGCGCCGGAGGCCAGCAGCTCGTAGATGGCGCCCAGGGTGCCCATGCCGAAGCCGTCGGGCAGCTTGTACTGCTGCCAGCTGTAGGTCTTGCCGGCGGCGTTCCACTCCATGACGGACTTGGACAGCGGGGTGGCGGGCTGGAGGGTCACGTTGGTGAACGCGGGCACCATGGCGGCCTTGTTGACCATGTAGTCGTGGCCGGCCTCGGTGGTGGCCAGGGCGTTCAGGAACTCAATGGCTTCCTCGGCGTTGCCGGCGTTCTGGTTCACGACGTACCAGGAGGGCGCGTTCACCAGGATGCCGTCGGTGTCCTCATGCAGGAAAGCATGGGGGGCATAGGCGATGGGGAACTCCACGCCCAGCGCGACGATGTTGGGATCCATCCAGTTGCCCTGATGATAGAAGGCGGTCTTGCCGTTGGCGAAGGCGGCCAGCTGCATATCCTGGGTGCCGTTGAGCAGCATCTCGGGATCGGAGTACTTGAAGATCAGCGCCACGTACTCGCAGTAGGCGTGGAAGCGATCCTCGTCCACCTTGCCCTCCAGCACCTGGTCGATGATGGAGGTGTCGTTGCGGTCCAGACCCACGGACAGGTACACGTTGAAGTTGTGCAGGCCGGTGACCCAGGTCATGCCGGGAGCGGTGCCGGCGACCATGGAGACCACGGCGTCGAGACCCAGCTCATCCTTCATGGAATCCAGCTTCTCGAAGGCGGCAGCGTAGGCGTCCACGTTGGTCAGGGTCGCGGGGTCGATGCCGGCCTTGTCCAGGATGTCCTTGTTGTAGGCCATGCCGTAGCCCTCGACGGCCACGGGGAAGCCCACGACCTTGTCGCCATCCATGTAGGCGGCGGCGGTGTACTGGGTCCACTCGGCGCCGGTCATGTCGGCGATCTTGTCCTTGTACAGCTCGTAGCCGGTGGGACCCTCGATGACGAAGATGTCGGGCTCCTTGCCGGAGGCGAACTCGGCCTTCAGCGCGGTGTTGTAGTCGCTGGAGCCGCCGGCGGTGATGACCTTGACGTTCTTGCCGGTCTCGGCGGAGTAGGCGGCCGCATACTCCTGCAGCGCGGCGTCGATCTCAACCTTGTTCTGGACGATGGTGATGTCGGCCAGGGCGGACACGGCGCTCAGCGCCATGACCAGAGCGAGAACCAATACGAGAATCTTCTTCATGGATCGTTCCTCCTAAACAGTTTGAGTCCTAAAGACTTGTGCTCATTATAGCGCAATATGTAACTGATTGTCAATATAAAATTACGTATTTCGTGCATGTTGACGGAAAAAACATGCGCCGGATTGTCCCTTGCGCGCGTTTCCCATATTTTCTCTTGCCACCGGCGCGGATTTCAGTTACAATAGGTATAGCCGCAACCCAAACGACACCCCGACAAGGAGGCAACGCCATGTCCATGGAAAAGCACGCCTGGTGGAAGGAAGCCGTCGTCTACCAGATCTATCCCCGGAGCTTCGCCGATTCCAACGGCGACGGCATCGGCGATTTGAACGGCATCACCGCGCACCTCGACTACCTGAAGCAGCTCGGCGTGGACGTCATCTGGGTCAGCCCCATCTACGCCTCGCCCAACGACGACAACGGCTATGACATCTCCGATTACCGCGCCATCATGGCCGAGTTCGGCACCATGGAGGACTTCGACCGCATGCTGGAGGGCATCCACGCCCGGGGCATGAAGCTGGTGATGGACCTGGTGGCCAACCATACCTCCGACGAGCACGCGTGGTTCGTGGAGAGCCGCAAGGGCAGGGACAACCCCTACCGCGACTTCTACATCTGGAGGGACGGGAAGGACGGCGGCGCGCCCAACAACTGGGGCTCCTGCTTCTCCGGCTCCGCCTGGGAATACGACGCGGCCAGCGGCCAGTACTACCTGCACCTGTTCAGCCGCAAGCAGCCCGACCTGAACTGGGCCAACCCCAAGGTGCGGGACGCGGTGTTCGACATGATGAAGTGGTGGTGCGACAAGGGCATCGACGGCTTCCGCATGGACGTCATCAGCATGATCGGCAAGGAGAACTACGACGACGGCCCCGTGGCCCCCGGCGCGCTGTACGGCAGCTTCATCCCCTCCTGCCAGCACACCGAGACCACCCACCGCTACCTCCGCGAGATGCGCAGGCGCGTGCTGGACCGGTACGACCTGCTCACCGTGGGCGAGGCCGGCGGCGGCACGGCGGACGCCATCCGGTATTCCTCCGTGGACGGTAGCGAGCTGAACATGACCTTCGGCTTCGAGCACACCGACGACATCAACGACCACACCGAGCTGGGCAAGTGGTCCGACCACGGCTCGCCCCTGGCGGAGGTGCGGGCGGTGCTGAACCGCTGGCAGACGGACCTGCAGGGCAAGGCGTGGGGCACTTCGTATATGTCCAACCACGACCAGCCCCGGCAGGTGAGCCGCTTCGGCAACGACAGCCCCCTGTGGCGTGAGAAGAGCGCCAAGATGCTGGGCACGCTGCTGCACATGATGCGCGGCACCGTGTTCGTCTACCAGGGCGAGGAGCTGGGCATGACCAACGCCTACTTCAAGTCGCTGGACGACTACCGGGACGTGGAGGTGTTCAACGCCTGGAAGCAGTGGGTGGAGTCCGGCCGCATCCATCCCCAGGACATGCTGCGCTGGTACGGCCGCATCGCGCGCGACAACGCCCGCACGCCCATGCAGTGGGACGCCTCCGCGAACGCCGGGTTCACCACCGGCACACCGTGGATTCGCGTGACCCCCAACTACCTGGAGATCAACGCCGAAGCGGAGGTTCGCGACCCGGACAGCGTGTTCCACTACTACAGGAAGCTGATCGCGCTGCGCCACAGACACCCCATCGTCGTGTACGGCGACTACGTACCGCTGCTCACGGACGATCCGCAGGTATACGCCTTCAGGCGCGAGCTGGACGGCGAAACGCTGACGGTGCTGTGCAACTGGACGGACCGCACCGCCCCCTGCGCCCTGAGCGACGAAAGCACCGGCGAGGAATGGATCTCCAACTACCCCGAGCACAAGCCCGGCTTCCTGTTCCCCTACGAGGCGCGGGTGCTCTGGAAGAAGGCGTAAAGGAAGTGTCTGAACGTTGTCTGATATGAAGAAAGCGGTGGTGGTCGGCGGGAGCAACGGCATCGGCCTGGCCATCGCGGAAAACCTGATCCGCCGCGGCTGGCGGGTGATCGTGCTGGACCGCTGCGAGGGCGACTGCGCGATGCTGCCCGAGGGCGGCTGGAGCTATGTGCCCTTCGACCTGCTGGAATTCGACGGGGACGTCCTCGCGCCGCTGGCGGCGGACCCGGACGTCGGGCTGCTGATGGTCACCGCGGGCGTGGGCAGGGTCGCCGACTTCGAGTACTTCCACACGGCGGAGATCGAGCGCACGCTGACCGTGGACACCGTGTCCACGCTGAAGCTGTTCCGGGTGTTCTACGACCGCATCCGCGGCGGCGAACCCTTCTACGCGGGCGTGATGGGTTCCATCGCGGGCTGGATGAGCTCTCCCTCGGCGGCGCTGTACGCAGCGGCGAAGGCGGGCGTCGTGCGGTTCGTGGAATCGGTGAACATCGAGCTGGAGGCCGCGGGCGTCGAAAACCGCATCCTGGACGTGTCGCCCGCGTCCTTCAAGGGCTCGCGCTTCTACGGCGCGGAGAACGACCTGGCGCAGCTCTCGGGCCTGGCGGAGGACATCGTCACGCGCCTGCTGGCCCGGGAGACCCGCTTCATCCCGCAATACGAGGAAACCTTCCGCGCCGTGCTGGAGCGCTACCACGACGATCCCCACGGCTACGGCCTGCACAGCTACCGCTACAAGCATGAATCCGGGCGGCTGGACAACCAAAAGCGGGTGGTGATCGGCTACCTGTCCGGCACCTTCGACCTGTTCCACGTCGGACACCTGAACCTGCTGCGCCGCGCGAAGCGCCAGTGCGACTACCTGATCGTGGGCGTGCACGACAGCGGCAAGTGGAAGGGGAAGGAGACCTTCATCCCGCTGGACGAGCGCAAGGCCATCGTCGGCGCCTGCCGGTACGTGGACCGGGTGGTGGACGCCTGCGTGGAGGACTCCGACGCCTGGGACATCTACCACTACGACCGCCTGTTCGTGGGTTCCGACTACCAGGGCACGGAGCGCTTCCGGCGCTACGAGGCGTACTTTGCCGACAAGGGCGTGAAGATCGTCTACTTCCCCTATACCCAGGGCACCAGCAGCACCCAGATCCGCAACCTGATCGTCAAGCGGACGAAGGAGGGCTGAGCCCCGCCCTCGAAGCATACGTGCCCCAAGCCCCCGCCAAGGACAAGCCCCCGCCGTTGGCGGGGGTTTGCTATTTCAACCCGAGGGCGTCCTGCGCGCGTCGGTCACGCGCGAAACAGCGCGGCGTGGGCGGCGCGGAGGTCGTCGTCGAGCCGCCCTGCGTCGCCCAGGAAGCGGCAGAGCGCGCCGTTTTCCGCCACCGGCGCGCCGGACAGCGCCCGGATCAGCCGCGCCTTCGCCCCGGGCGGCGCGCCGAACACCGTGACGACGGCGCGGCCTTCCACATATTTCCCGACCACGCAGGGAACGATCGCATCGCATCGGCCGTCTATCCACGTGCCCGGCGCTTCCGGGCGCAGCGCGCTGCGCAGGTGGATGGGTATGCCCGCCGCTTCCACGGGCGCCAGGCAGTCCGGGTGCAGCACCTTTGCGCCGGCCTCGGACAGCAGCCGCATCTGCCGGAAGCCGAGGCGGGGGATGGGCCGGGCGTCCGGCACCGCGGCGGGATCGGCGGTCATCAGGCCGTCCACGTCCGTCCAGTTCTCGTAGACCTCCGCGCCCAGCGCCGCCGCCGCCAGCGCGCCGGTGATGTCCGAGCCGTTCCTGGGGAAGGCGCGGATCCGCCCGTCCCCGTCCGCGCCGTAGAAACCGGGCAGCACGAACGGCTGCGGCACCGCCGCCAGCCGCGCCGCCGTGGCGGGGGCGTCCGGCGCGCCCGCGGCGTCGATGCGCACGACGTCGGCGGCGTCCGCGAAGGCCCAGCCCATCCAGCGCGCGAACAGCCTCGCGCACAGGCATTCGCCCCGGCTGAGCAGGGCGTCCCGGGACGCCGTCGCCGCGCGCGACAGCTCCCGCCGTACCTCCGCCGAAGGATCGGGCTGGTCCAGGCCCTCGGCGATGGCCCGGAAGCGGGCGACGACCCGGCGCAGCGGTTCCGAGGCGTCCTGCCCGCGATCCAGCATCCGCCACGCGGACTCCAGCAGGTCCGTGACCTTCTCCCCGCATTCGCCGCACCTGCCCGGCGCGGACAGCACGGCGCAGCGCCTGCCCGGCTCCGCCCGCAGGATCCCGCCCACGCGCCGCAGAGCCTCCGCGTCCGCGGTGGCGCCGCCGCCGAATTTCGCAACGATGGTTCCCATCCCGACCCCTCCAAAGCACGATTCACCGCGGTCTTCCGCGGCGTTTCCACGGTCTATCCTATGCCGCCGCGGGGGAGGGGTGCGGGCGGGGGCAACTATTAAAAATGTATGAATATAAAGGTATTTTTGAATCGATGTTGTATATATAAGTATTGCCGGTGCAGGAATGGCCTGCAAAATGCCCGCGGCGTTGATTTTGTTTTCAAATTTGACACAGGGCGGCAGGAAAAACCACAAATCCGGCGAATAGCTTCTTTATAGATTTGTCCACCTTGGAACCGCGTGACCATGAAGGAACAGGAGCGTGTATGAGCGGAAGATTGCCCGATGCGTGGATGTCCGAGCTTCGCAGCCGGAACAGCCTCGAGGAAGTCGTCTCCGAATACGTGCCCCTGAAGCAGAAGGGCCGCCGGTTCTGGGGCTGCTGTCCGTTCCACAACGAAAAGACCGCATCCTTCAGCGTGGACAGCGAAGCGCAGCTGTACTACTGCTTCGGCTGTCACAAGGGCGGCACCGTCATCAACTTCGTGATGGAGATGGAACGGCTGGAGTTCATGGACGCCGTGCGCCTGCTGGCGGATCGCGCCCACATGGAGCTGCCGGAGCTCGTTTCGACGCCCGGCGAGGCCCGGCTGACCCGGGACGAGCGCGAGCGCATGTACGACGCCAATCGGGAAGCCGCCCGGTTCTTCCATTCCCTGCTCTGGACGGGGGAGGGTGCCGGGGCGCTGAACTACCTGTACGACCGCGGTCTCAACGATTCGGACATCCGCCGCTTCGGCCTCGGGGCGTCCCCCGGGGACTGGGACGGCCTTTTGCGTCATCTGAAGGAACAGGGCTTTGAGCCGGAGCTGCTGGAAAAGGCGGGCCTGGCAAACCGGCGGGACGGCCGCTGGTTCGACATGTTCCGGGGCAGGGTGATGTTCCCCATCATCAACGCCCAGGGCCGCGTGCTGGGCTTCGGCGGGCGCGCCATGGGCGACGCCCAGCCCAAGTACCTGAACACCGCCGAGACGCCCATCTTCAACAAGCGCCAGGGCCTCTACGCGCTGAACTTCGCCCATAAGGAGCGCGCCGTCGGCCACCTCGTGCTGGTGGAGGGGTACATGGACACCGTGTCCCTGCGCAAGTACGGCGTGCAGGGCGTGGTCGCCACCCTGGGCACCGCCCTCACCGAGGAGCAGGCGCGCCTGATGAAGCGCTACGTGCCGGAGGTGTGGATCAGCTACGACGGCGATCCCCCCGGGCAAAAGGCGGCGCTGCGGGCGCTGGACATCCTGGAGCAGCAGGGCCTGGCGGCGAAGGTGATCGACTATCCCGGTGGCATGGACCCCGACGACTTCGTGAAGGCCAACGGCCTGGCGGGCTTCGAGGCGCTGCCCAAGCACGACGCCGCGAGCTATCGGCTCCTGCGCGCCAAGGACGATTTGGACATGACCACCCAGGACGGCGTGACGCAGTACGCGCTGCGCGCGTGCGCCATCCTGAAGAAGATGAAAAACCCCGTGGAGATGGAAAACCACCTGCGCAGGCTGGTGAGCGAGACGGGCTACGACCGGGAGATCCTGCTCAGGCAGATCGGCGCGGCGCAGCCCGGCGCGACCCCGCCGCCGCGCCGCACGATCCGGCGCGCGCAGGAGGCCGCGCCCACGGACACGCTGGTGGCGGAGCAGGCGTTGCTGAGCCTGCTGGCCGCCCGCCGCATTCCCCGCGACATGGTAAAGCCCGGGGATTTCTCCCTGCCCGTGCACGTGGAGCTGGCCGAATGGCTCATGGCGGACAAGCCGGCGGGGACGTTTATCGAGGACATAGAGGACGAGGCGCGTCGGGCCCAGGCCGTGGGCGCGCTGAGCTACACGCCCCTGCCCCCGGAGCGGGAGGACGCCGTGCGGCTGGCGGAGGACTGCTTGCAGACCATCCGCGCGAGCCGCGCCGACGCCCGCACCGACGAGATCGTCAGCGAGATCGCCGGGGCCTCCGAGGCGCAGAAGCAGGCGTTATATCAGCAGTTGGACGCCATGCTGAGAACTGATTGACCGGTCGAAAGGAAGTGGCCTCATTGAGCAAGGTAGAAGTGAACCAGGACGTCATGGCCGCGCGCGTGCGCGAGCTGATTGAGACCGGCAAGGCGAAGGGCATACTGACTTACAAGGAAATCGCGGAGACCCTGGGCGACATCGAGTTGAACGCGGAGCAGTTCGACCACGTCCTGGATACGCTGAGCAGTCTGAACATCGAAGTCGCCAAGGAGGAGGGCATCCCCGAGCCCGAGATCCTGAACGAGGTGGAAGAGGAAGAAATCGACATCTCCGTGCCCGAGGGCATCTCCATCGACGACCCCGTGCGCATGTACCTGAAGGAGATCGGCAAGGTGCCGCTGCTGACGGCCGAGGAGGAGATCGAGCTCGCCAAGCGCATGGAGGAGGGCGACGAGGAGGCCAAGCACCGCCTGTGCGAGGCCAACCTGCGCCTGGTGGTGTCCATCGCGAAGCGCTACGTGGGCCGCGGCATGCTGTTTCTGGATTTGATCCAGGAGGGCAACCTGGGCCTCATCAAGGCGGTGGAGAAGTTCGACTACCGCAAGGGCTACAAGTTCTCCACCTATGCCACCTGGTGGATCCGCCAGGCCATCACCCGCGCCATCGCCGACCAGGCGCGCACCATCCGCATCCCCGTGCACATGGTGGAGACCATCAACAAGCTCATCCGCGTCTCCCGCCAGCTTTTGCAGGAGTACGGCCGCGAGCCCATGCCCGAGGAGATCGCCGAGGAGATGGGCATTCCCGTGGAAAAGGTCCGGGAGATCATCAAGATCGCCCAGGAGCCCGTGTCCCTGGAGACCCCCATCGGCGAGGAGGAGGACAGCCACCTGGGCGACTTCATCCCCGACGACGACGCGCCCGCCCCCGCGGAGGCCGCCGCCTTCACGGTGCTCAAGGAGCAGCTGATGGGCGTGCTCTCCACCCTGACGCCCAGGGAGGAGATGGTGCTGAAGCTGCGCTTCGGCCTGGAGGACGGCCGCGCGCGCACGCTGGAGGAGGTCGGCAAGGAGTTCAAGGTCACCCGCGAGCGCATCCGCCAGATCGAGGCCAAGGCGCTGCGCAAGCTGCGCCACCCCAGCCGCTCCCGCAAGCTGAAGGACTCCATCGACTGATGGCTGCCGATCATAGCCTGTCCCTCGACCCGCGCCTGTCGATGATCGCTGAGCTGGTCGGCCGTTGCGAATGCTGCGCCGACATCGGATGCGACCACGGCAGGCTCGGCGCGTTTTTGCTGCAAACCGGCCGGGCGCGGCGCGTGCAGTTGCTGGACATCTCCGAGCCCTCCCTCCGCAAGGCCAGGCGGCTCGTCGCCCTGCTCGGGCTGGCGGACCGCGCGGACTTCGGCGTGGGCGACGGCGCGAAGGCCATGACCGGCCCCGCCGACGTCGTGGTGATCGCGGGCATGGGCGGAACCACCATCGCCGGGATCCTCCGGGCGGGGAAGGACCGGCTGGGGAGCGCGCGGCTCATCCTCCAGCCCAACGTGGCCGCGCCCGAGTTGCGTTCCGCGCTGGCGGAACTGGGCTGGCGCATCTCGGACGAGCGTATCGCCCGGGACGGGCGGCGGAACTACGTGCTGATCGTCGCGGAGCCGGGTAAAACCGACTATAGTCTGAAACAGACTTTGGTCGGTCCTGTGCTGCTGGAGCGCCTGCCGGCGGAGCTCGCGCCCTACGCGGCGTTCCGGCTGCGCGTGGCGCGCAAGGCCCTCGCGGGCGCGGAACGCGCCGGGGACGAGGCGCAGGCGGCGCCGCTGAAGCGGGAAATTGAGATCTGGGAGGAGGTCGAGGCATGTCTCAGACGGTCGGAGCAATCCTCGAACTGTTGAATGCCATCGCGCCGCTCGAATTGGCGGAAGAATGGGACAACGTGGGCCTGCTGGCCGGGCGCATGGACGCCCCGGTGGACGCGGTGCTCTGCGCGCTCGATCTCAACCGGCGGGTGCTGGACGAGGCCGTGGAGCGGGGTGCGCAGTTGATCGTGACCCACCATCCGATCCTGTTCCGCGGCAGGAAGAACCTGCGCGAGGACGACGCCGAGGGGCGGCTGCTGTGCGCGCTGGTGCGTTCGGGCGTGGCGATGATCGCCATGCACACCAACTACGACAACGCCCGTCCCGGCGTGAACGACGCCCTCGCGGTGGCGCTGAACCTGCGGGACGTGGAGGCGCTGGAGAACGGCATGCGGCTGGGCGCGGTGGATGAAACGGACTTCGGTCTGTTTGCAACCGAGGCGGAGCTGATCCTGGGCGGGCCGATCCGCTGCTATGGCGACTTCGGTCGGAAAATCGGCCGGGTCGCGGTGCTGGGCGGCGCGGGGGAGGATTTCATCCCCCAGGCCATGGCCGCGGGCGCGGACGTCTACCTCACCGGCGAGGCGGCGTACCACAAGGCGCTGGACGCCGCGGACAACGGGCTGTGCGTGCTGGAGGCTGGCCACGCGGCCACGGAGCTTCCCGGAATTTTAGCACTGGCGGACGCTTTACAAAACGCCGCCGATGCGGTACAATATAAGGTACGTGTTTTACGCAGCGAAGCAGGACTGTTTCTATAGAGAGGATGAAGCATATGCAGTTGGATGCCATGTGGCAGTTCATGCAGGTGGACATGGAGGCCGATAAATTCGAAAACAGGATGCGCCAGTCTCCCAACCGCCAGAAGCTGATCAAGCAGCGCGATTTCCTGAAGGATCAGCAGGCCAACATGAAAAAGCTGGAAGCGGAACTGGCCGTGATGCAGGATCGCCTGGCCGCCGTGCAGGACGAGGCCGAGCGCCTGGAGAAGGTGCTCGAGGGCCTGTCGCAGGAGATCGAGGCCAACCCGCCGGCCACCATCGAGGAGGCCGACCGGCAGGCCGAGTCCGTGACGAAGCTGCTGGATTCCCTCACCCGCTACGAGCAGGAGCTGCAGAAGATGCGCAAGGATGCCGACGCCAAGGATCGCCAGCAGAAGGAGATCCGCGTGCGCGCCGCCAAGACCAAGCAGGACTTCGACCAGCTGAAGGTGCAGTACGACGAGGAGTTCAAGGCCGACACCGAGGCGCTGCAGAAGATGCGCGCCCGCACGGAGGCGGAGTCGAAGAAGCTGCCGAAGGAGCTGCTGGAGAAGTACAACGACATCAAGCAGCACGTGACGCCGCCGATGGCGAAGCTGGTGAACGGCCAGTGCAGCGGCTGCTTCATGTCGCTGGCCGGCGCGACGCTGCTGGACATCCGCAGCGGCGACAAGCTCGTGGTGTGCGACAACTGCGGCCGCATACTGTACGATCCCGGCGAATAATCAGGTTGAGCATGTGAGGGCGCCAGACGGTCGCAGGCGCGTCAGCGCTTGAGGAAAGTCCGAGCACCGCAGGGCAGGGTGCCGGTTAACTGCCGGTGGAGGCGACTCCAAGGAAAGTGCAACAGAAATAGTCCGCGAATCTTCTTCGGAAGACGCAAGGGTGGAAAGGCGAGGCAAGAGCTCACCCGCGGCCTGGCGACTGGCCCGCGCTGTAAACCCCACCTGGTGCAAGATTGATAGGGAAGCATGGGGCGGAACCCTCGGGTTTCCCCCGGCGGCGGCCCGTCGCGCTTCCGGGTAATCGCTAGAGCCTGCTGGCAACCGCAGGCCCAGATAGATGACCGTCCAATACAGAACTCGGCTTACAGACGCCGCTCACATGATCATAAAGGGCGGGGCGCCACTTGCGTGGCGCCCCGCTCAGAGCGTCGATAAAGGCCGCAACCGCGGAGATTCCCGCAGAGGTGGAAATCCCGAAGGGATTTCCAGTTTTCAGCGAAGCTGAAAACCGCAAAGGTTCGAATTGAAATTCGAAGCTTTGCGCCGGCCTTTCTCTAAGCTCTGCAGCATGTCGACTTTGTCAACATGCTGGACGGGGCGCCACTTGCGTGGCGCCTCGCCCATATTCATGCCCCGGGGATTACTCTTCCTCGTCGTCGGCCTCGGCGATCTCGAGGTATTTCTCGAACACCTCGTCCAGCTCCGCGTCGTCCTCGATGGTCGCGTAGACGTCGTTGCCCGCGCCGTCGTCCTCGATGCGCATGATGACCAGCTCGTCCTCGCCCACGTCCTCCATCGGGTCCACGGGCACCAGGCAGATGTACACCTTGCCCTTGTGCTCCAGCGTCATGATGTGCTCGAAGCGCACGTCGTTGCCCTCTTCGTCCACCAGCTCCACGATGTCCTCGCGCTCCATATCCAGGTCATGGTTCATGTTCTCGCTCATGTGATATACACTCCCTAACTTGTTTTTCTTCGCTTCGGCGTCCCGCCAGCCCCCGCCGTCCAGAAAGGACTGGAGGATGTAGGTGGCCGCCAGCTTGTCGATCACGTTCTTGCGGTCCTTGCGCCGCACGTCCGCCTCCAGCAGCGCGTCCCGGGCCAGTTTGGTGGTCAGGCGCTCGTCCTGAAAGCGGATCTGCAGGCCCTTGTCCGCCAGGAAATCCGCGAACTGCCGCACCCGCTGCGCCTGAAAGCCCTCGCTCCCGTCCATGTTGCGGGGCAGGCCGCACAGCACGCGGTCGGTCCGGTACTGCCCGCACAGCTCCAGCACGCGCCGGGCGTCCTGCTCGAAGCCCTTCGTCCAGATCGTCTCCACGCCCTGGGCGGTGAGGTCCAGCGCGTCCGTGACGGCCACGCCGATCCGCTTCTCGCCCACGTCCAGGCAGAGCACGCGCATGCTCACACCACCTTTATGCAGAATTGGGGACAGACCCGGGCGCAGTAGCCGCAGAATACGCACTTCCCGGCGTCCACCCGCGCGCGGCCGTCCACGATCTCGATGGCGCGCTGCCGACACCGCGCGGCGCAGCGGCCGCAGCCCTCGCAATAGTCGTGTACCATGATCTGCCTCGGCTGGTCCCGCAGCGCCTCCAGCCGCGGCGCCGCGCGCTCGAGATCCTCGAACGCGGCCGCGTTGGCGTCGATCTCCTCCACGCTCTTCATGCCCACGGCCACGGCGTCAAGCAGCGGGCTCTGCACGGCGTAGGCCAGCGCGTCGCGGTTGTCGCGGATCAGGTGCCCGCCGCCCAGCGCCTTCATGGCGAAGATGCCGATGCCGAACGCCCGCGCGGCGGCGATGGCGGCCTCCATGTCCTGCCGCGTGCCGTCCTGGATGCCGATGCCCGCGGCGTTGATGAGCGGATGGATCACGTCGATCATGGGGAAGCGCGGCGCGGCCTGCACGCAGGCCACGTAGTGGGTGCTGACGCCCACCGCGCCGATGTGGCCCTTCGCCTTCTGCTCCGCCAGGTAGACGAGCGCCTCCTCGTGGCCGCGCAGCGTGTACAGCGACTCCTGCTCGTGCAGCATGAACAGGTCGACGTAGTCCCGCCCGAGGCCCCGGAAGGCCCGCTCCAGCGCCGCCTGGGCGGTGGGACGGTCCCAGCAGTAGGCCTTGGTGCTGATCACGTAGTCCGGCGCGTCCCTGAGCGCCAGGGCGATGTGGGGGTAGTTGTCGTACAGGTCGGCGGTGTCCAGAAAGCGCACGCCCCGTTCGTAAGCGTGCACCAGCAGCCGCGCGCCCTCGGCGGGGGTCATGTTTCGTTGCAGGGGGGACATGGTCAGCGTGCCGAAGCACAGCCGCGAGACCTTCAGCCCCGAGCGGCCCAGGAGGATTGTCTGCATGGATTGTTCCTATGATTGAAAGCCCCGGAGAAAGCGGCGCCTTCTCCGGGCTGTTGCGGGCGGAATCGCATGAAGCATGCTTTGCGGTGCGGGGAGGGGGAACCTTGGGTTATTTGTCGTGCTCCACCACGTAGAAGCGCACGAACTCCTCCAGCAGCTCGTCCCGCTCCAGACGGCGAATCAGGGACCGGGCGTTGTTGTAGCTGGTTATGTAGGTGGGATCGCCGGAGATGATGTAGCCCACCAACTGCATGATGGGATCGTGCCCCTTGGCCTTCAGCGCCTGGTAGACCACCTCGATGATCTCCGCCGCCGATTCCGGGGCATCCGCGGGAATGCGGAAATGTCTGGTTTCGTCGATCCTGCTGTTCATAGCGCACCGCCTTTCGCGCAAAGCACTCATATTCGGAACCATTATAGCACATTATCGTCAAAAGATCAAATGTTTTCGCTGCGTTGAACATAAACTCTAAATAGCGTTCGAAAAACGATCATCGCGGGGATGGCCAGCAGCATGCCCCATACGCCCGCCAGCCGGGCCCCGGCGAACAGCCCCACCAGCACCAGCGCCGGGGACAGCCCGGTGACGCTGCCCATGATGCGCGGGGAGATGAGCGAGCCGTCCAACTGCTGCACCGCGCAGAGCACGGCCAGCGCGAGCAGCGCCCGCTTCGGGCCGTCCCCCAGCGCGATCAGCACCGCCGGCACCCCGCCGATGAACGGGCCGAAGTAGGGGATCATGTTGAGCAGCCCGATCAGCGGCCCCAGCGCCGCCGCGCCGCGCACGCCGACGAGCGCCAGTCCCGCCGCCGCCAGCGCGCCCACCGACAGCGAGATCAGCAGCTCCGCCTGCAGGTACAGCCGAAGCTCCCGGCCCACGGCGCGGGCCATGCGCACCGCCAGCCCGCGGGCCGCGCGGGGGATCAGCAGCTCCAGCCGCAGCGCGAAGGCGTCCCGGTCGCGCAGGAAGAAGTAGCCGAGAATCACCATCAGCGAGAGGCGGCCCGCGCCGTCCGCTGCGCCGACCGCCAGCGTCACCGTGCCCGAGGCCAGCCCCGGCAGCCGCCCGGCGAGGGAAGCCAGGTCCGCCCCGGGCAGCGCGAGGCCGGGCACGGCGCGGGACAGCGCCGTGGACACCCGCTCCGACCAGCCCGTCAGCGCCGCGAGCGAGCGGGGCAGGGCCTGCGCCAGCCCCGCAAGCTCCCGGGCCAGGGCGGGGACGATCAGTCCCGCCCCCAGCGCGAGCGCCGCGCCGAGCGCGACGAGGGCCGCGAGCGCGGCGGCGGGCCGGGACAGCCTGCGCTCGAAGCGCCGCGCGACGGGATGCGCCAGGAACGCGAGCGCCGCGCCGCCCGCGACCAGCCCCAGCACCGCAAGCAGCAGCCCGCGCAGCAGGAACGCCGCCCCCGCCGCAGCGGCGAGGACGAGCGCGACGCGGCCCTGCCGCCACGTTCGACGGTAGCGTGATTCCATGGCGCACCTCCCGGGAAGACGAGGCGTCGGCGGGGGACACCGTCCCCCGCCCATTCCGCCTACATCTTCTTGGTAATATCCTCGGCCTTTTCAGCGATCCAGCCGCCCGCCTGCTTGGCCTTGCGGTTCATGCCCCTGGCCTGCTGCCAGTTCATCACGCCGTACAGCGTCATCGCCGCGCCGCCCAGCGCCATGCCGGTAATCAGGCCCTTCATCATACCGCTCTTCACGCGCCTCCGCCTCCTTTCCTTCCTCGTCGGGGTCCACGATCACGTCCCCGCTGTCCGGGTTCACCGTGAAGCGCCGGACGCGCCGCCGGGCGTGGGCGAGGTCGTCCCACAGCCCCTCGGACAGCTCCAGCGCCGCCACCGACAGCGTCAGCTCGTCGATCTCCGCGCCGGTGACAGCCCCCAGCCGCTGTCCGTCGGTGGACACCGCCCGCCGCGGCAGCGAGACCTCCCCGGGGCGCTCCCGCCGGCCCCGGTCGTCGGCCAGTATGGCCGCCCGGCCCAGCAGTTGCAGCCGATCCGCGGGAATGAACCGCGTGCCCAGCAGCCCCGCACCGACCCAGATGCCGGTCAGCGCCTTCAGGTCCGGCCCGATGTCCGCCCGCAGCACCCGGCCCACGCGCCGGTTGCCGCAGACCACGGGCATGCCGGTCAGCGCACGCAGCGTTCGCATCGCCTTCGCCTCCGTCGCCGGTGCACCCGGCAAGCGATATTGTTTTCCGAAACCCGGCGCGCCACGCGAGGAAAATCTTTCTGGAAGCGCCGTTTCCGCGCAAACGCGCGTCATTTCCGGCGATTCGGTGCAGAATATGAAGAAAAATAGTCACGATGGACATGGTTTAGACATATTTATGTGATATAATCACAATGTATCACCACAAGGAGGACACAATTATGGAGGAACGCCGCAGTGGATACCGCATTCTGGTGGCGGACGACGACCCGAACGTCCACCAGTCGCTGAACGCCTACTTCCGCCGCGAGGGATACCAGATCATTTCCGCCTTCGACGGCAATACCGCGCTGCAGCAGGCGCAGCAGTCCAGGCCGGATATCGCCATATTGGACATCATGATGCCGGGCATGGACGGCCTGGGCGTGTGCCGGGAGATCCGCAGGGACTCCAACCTGCCCATCATCATGCTCACCGCGAAGGGCGACGAGTTCGACAAGCTGCTGGGCCTGGAGCTCGGCGCGGACGACTACATCACCAAGCCCTTCAGCCCGCGCGAGGTCGTGGCGCGGGTGAAGGCCGTGCTGCGCCGCATGCACGAGATGAAGGAGGAGGACAAGTCCGCCCACCTGGTGGTGGACAACCTGGAGATCGACATGAACGCCTTCACCGTGCGGCTGGACGGGGAATTGATGCAGTGCACCCCCAAGGAAATCGAGATCCTGTGGACGCTGGCCAGCAACCCCGGCATGGTGTTCAGCCGGGAGAACCTGCTCCAGTCCATCTGGGGCTACGACTTCCTGGGCGACACCCGCGCCGTGGACAGCCACATCAAGCGCATCCGCGCCAAGCTGTGCAACGACAAAAACGGCTGGGACATCAAGACCGTGTGGGGCGTCGGCTACCGCTTTGAGGTGGGCGACGGGCCGAAGCTGTAACCGGCCATGCTGCGCAGGTTCCGGCGCTCGCTGAAGATCGGCACCAAGACCATGATGAGCCACGTGCTGCTGGCGCTGTTCGTGGTGGTGCTGGCGGCGGTACTCAGCTATGTGCTCACGGTACAGTACGTGGGCCGCGTGCGCATGGCCGACTTGCAGCGCAAGGCGGTGCGCATCGCGGAGACGGTGCACAGCGGCGCCGAGGGCCGCCTGTTCCCCAATCGCCGCACCGTGCGCGTGTACGAGGACCTGACCGACGCCAGGGTGTTCTTCCTGGACGCCGATTCCGAGCGCATCCGCATGAGCCGCTACTCCCCCGAGACCGGCGACGCCGCCGCGGAGGAGCTGCAATGGGTGGACGTCATCGACACCATCGACCGCGAGTTCGCCCGGAGCATCCTGAACGGCGAGAGCGTCACCGCCACGCACCGCTTCGAGTTCATGGAGGACGAGATCATGCTGGCGGGCGTGCCGGTGGCGGGCGACGCGGGGGCCATCGCGGGCGGGGTGATCCTCGCGCAGCCGGTGGCGCAGCTCCACAGCCTCACCCGGGCGGTGCGCCTGCTGGCGCTGCTCATCGGCAGCGTGTCGCTGCTGGCGGCCATACTGCTCTCGCTGCAGCAGACGCGCATGCTGGTGGGCCCGATCCTGAAGCTCACGCGGGCGGCGCGCAGGATGACCGACGGCATCTACGCCGAGCGCATCACCTCGCTGCCCGACAACGAGATCGGCGACCTGGGGCGCGCGCTGAACAGCATGTCCGGGCGCCTGATGGACGTCATCCGCAACCTGCGCAAGGAGCGCGACAAGCTGGAGTGGGTCATCAAGGGCATCGGCGAGGGCCTGGTGGCCGTAGACGCCAACTGGAACCTGGTGCACGTGAACGCCGCCTTCCTGGAGCTGATGGAGCTGGAGCGCCCCGGGGACATCCAGGCGGCGGAGGGCGTGGCGCTGGGCATGATCCGGGCGATGCTCGACCGGTGCCTGGCGGGCGGGCCCGCGGAGAGCCTGGAGTGCCGGAACCCCTCGGGCCGCGCGCTGCACGCCGAGGCGTCGCCCATCGTCGAGGACGACGGCAAGATCCTGGGCACCGTGTGCATGCTGCGGGACGTCTCCGAGGCGGAGCGCATGGAGCAACTGCGCCGCGAGTACGTGGCCAACGTCTCCCACGAGCTGCGCACGCCCCTCACGGGCATCCGCGGCATGGTGGAGCCGCTGATCGACGGCTGCATGGACACCGAGGAGGAGCGCCAGGAGAGCTACCGGGTCATCCTGCGGGAGACGATGCGGCTGGAAAAGCTGGTGGGGGAGATGCTGGACATGTCCCGCCTGCAGGACGGACGGCTCACCGTGGAGCTGGAGCCCATGGAGCTGCCCGGCATCCTGCATGCCGCGGTCCGCGGCATGCAGCCCATCGCCGACGAGGCGGGCGTGACGCTCTCGATCGAGACGGACGGCAGCCCCCTGGCCTGCATGGGCAACGAGGACCGCATCACCCAGGTGCTGGTGATCCTGCTGGACAACGCGCTCAGCTTCACCCCCGCCGGCGGCAGCGTGACGGTGTTTGCCCGCGACGAGGGCGACCGCCTGGCCGTGGGCGTGCGCGACACCGGCTGCGGCATCGAGCCCAAGGACCTGCCCATGATCTGGGAGCGCTTCTACAAGGCGGACAAATCCCGCATGCGCACCACCGGCACGGGCCTCGGCCTCGCCATCGCCAAGCTGGTCACCCGCATGATGGGCGGCACCATCGACGCAAAGAGCGAGCCCGGCAAGGGCTCGGAGTTCACCTTCACGCTGAAAAAGCCCGCGCGGGACCAGTGAGCCGCGGCATGCAAAACGCCTTCGCCCAATTCAGAGCGAAGGCGTTTTGCATGCCGGATTCACACCGTTTCGCGCTTCGGGTCGGCTGCGCCGCGCTGCCGGTCGGCCCGGCGCTTCTCCCGCGCTTCCTCCAGCCCCTGCTGGAACGCGCGCCGCAGGTCGGCCATCAGCACCTCGCGGCCGGCGTCGGCCAGCTTTCGCAGCGTGCTCAGCACGTCCTTCTGCAGCTCCGGGTCCATGGCGCCGGCGGCCTTCAGGATGCTGCCCGCGGCGTCCAGGCGGTTGGCGGAGAGCTCCCGCAGCGTCGTGGCCCCCGAGGCGCCCAGCGTGTCGAACACGGCGGAGGTCAGGTTGGCGCGCTGGGCGTCGTCCAACGCCGCCAGCCATTGGGACAGCGTCTCGTCCATGTATAGGCTGATGCCCGCCCGCGGCGCCTCCACGAACGCCGTGCCCAGCACCTCCCAGGTGTAGGGATCGTGCTGCATCACGCCGCTGCCGCTGCTCCTGACCACCATGCGCCGCGCGCGGTTGTCCAGCAGCACGCCGACCAGCGACGCCTCGGGGATGATCTGCACCGCCCGGTCCAGGATCGCGGAGAGCCGCTCGTCCTCCGCGACCGCGCGGTTGAAGCCGGGGCCGTCGTTGGAGTAGACTTCGATCAGCCGCCGCCGCGCCGCATCGTCGCAGAATGCGGCGGCGTACAGCGCCAGGTTCCCGCCCTTGGAGTGGCCGCCCACCCGCAGCGGGCGGTCGTCCAGCGCGGCGGCCCGGTTCAGCGCAGCCACGGCCAGCGCCTGGGCGGGCGTCTCGGCCAGGAAGCTGAGGTTGAAGTCCTCGCGCCAGCCGGTAAGGGTATCGTCGGTGCCGCGGTAGGCGATGTAGGCGGTGCCGTCCTCCAGCAGGAAGCGGGCGGCGGCGAACTGCAGCTCGCGGGCGGGGTCGAGCTCGTCGGCGTAGCAGTCCAGCCGCGCGCCGCCGAAGCGCCGGGATCCCGCCGCGGCCTCCAGCAGCGGCTTCGGGTCGTTGACCATGTGCGACTGGTCGCGCCCCTCCCTCCGGTACGCCGCCCAAGCATCGGCGAGCGTCGCGCCCTGCGCGGGTACGATGCCCTTCAGGTCGGCGTAGATCAGCTCGGAGAGGATCAGGTTGTCCACGGCGTTGAAGGGGCTGGCGGCGAGGGACAGGTCGCCCCGCCAGGCGATGTAATCCAGTATGTTGGACATGAGAACCTCCGAAAGTGGGAAGGGGTCGGCGACTCACAGGCCGAGAGCGCCGAGCGTCGCGGAGATGCCCGCCTCGTCGTTGGTGGGCGCCACGCGGTCGGCGGCGGCCTTCACGGACGCCTGGGCGTTGCCCATCGCCACGCCGAGCCCCGCCGCACGGAGCATGGGGATGTCGTTCGCCTCGTCGCCGAAGGCCACCGCATCCGCCGGGTCGATGCCGAGCGCCGCGCAGGTGTCCAGCAGCGCCTTGCCCTTGTCGACGCCGCGGGGCAGCACCTCCAGGTAGAAGGCGGCGGTCTGCACCACGGTGAGCTCCCCGGGGAGCAGGGCGGCGATGCTGCGCTGCAGCGCGGGCAGCTTCGCGGGCTGCACGGACAGCAGCAGCTTCGCCGGCGCGAAGTCGATGAAATCCGCGAGGTTCGGCACCTCGCGGCAGGTCATGGCGTTGTTGCGGCACTCGTAGTCCACCATGAAGGCGTTGCGGTCGGTGACGTAGAACCGGACACCGTCGTCCAGTATGGGCGTGCAGGGCAGGGCCTCGAGCGCACGAAGCACGCCGCGCGCTGCGCCCAGGGACATGCTCTCCTCGTGCAGCAGCCGCCCGTCGGCCGCGTCCGCGATGCGCCCGCCGTTGCAGGCGATCAGCGCGCCGCCGTATTCCGCGAGCCGCAGCGCGTCCCGCGCGTGGTACAGCCCGGGGAGGGGCCGCGCGGAGGCCAGCGCCAGCCGCACGCCCGCGCGCTCCGCGCGCAGCAGCGCATCGATGTCCCGCGGATCGATGCGCTTGTCGGAGTTGTACAGCGTGCCGTCCAGATCCATGGCGATCAGCCGGATTTGCATGTCAGTCCTCCCTTCGCATCGAGCCGAGGGCGTCCTGCAGCTCCTGCCTGCGGCGCTGGAACTCCGCCTCGGCGCGGGCATGGGCGTCCTCCAGCTTCTTCAGCTCCGCCTCCATGCGCTCGCGGGCCTCGGCGGCGCTCTCGGTCAACTTGTCGCGGGCGGCCTGGGTGCCCTCGGTCAGCCTGTCGCGGGCGGCCTGGGTGCCCTCGGCGACGGCGTCCTTCAGCTCGGTGACGTTCTCTTTAAGCACGCGCCCGATGTGCCGCACCTGCGGGAAGGCGTCCAGCAGACGGCGGTGCGCCCAGCCGCGGCTGGCGATGGCCGCGCGGACGCGGGCGGACATCTCCTCGGTATTGTCCCTGTCCAGCGGGCTCGCGTCGGCGCGCACGTGGGCCAGCACGAAGGTGGAGAACACCAGGTCCGTGAGGAAGCCCGCCGCCAGCACGGCGCAGAGCACGTTGCGCGCCATGGGGCCGAGGCGTTCGATCAGGCGCATGAGGGCGGGGTTGATGGCGTACATAATCACCACGCCCAGCAGGCCGAAGGGCACCATGGTGTTCAGGCAGATGCGGCCGTTCAGGTTGAACTTCTTGGTGCTGTAGTCCCACCAGCGGGCGTGGAACAGCTTCTCCATGATCCAGCTCGTGAAGTATTCCAGGATCGAGCAGACGATCATGCTCATGCAGAACAGCGCCGGCGGGTCGCCCACGTAGCGCGCCAGCAGCAGCGTGATGGCCACGCCGCCCACGCCGTAGATGGGGCAGTAGGGGCCGATGAGGAAACCGCGGTTGATGAAGCGGCGGAACTGGATGAGCTTGCAGGTGACCTCCATGCACCAGCCCACGACCGCATAGGTGAAGAAGAGCAGAAAGTAGAGTTCCAGACGGGCCAGCATGGCGCGCGCCTCCTTGAGTAGTGTGTTGTCATCGCGGCCGGGCCGCACGATGGTATCTTACCGCGTCCGCGCGGGTTTGTCAAGGCGGCGACATTTAAACGAAGCAAAACCTTTCCGCCTTGCAACGGGAGGGGAATCATGATAGAATAAGTAACGGTGTATTCTTCACAGATTCCGGAGGACATCCTATGGACAATACGAACAAGCGGCCGGGCTGGGATACGGTCATCCGCCCGCGCACGGGCTGGTTCGACATCGACCTGAAGGGCCTGGTGCGCTACCGGGACCTGATCCTGCTGATGGTGAAGCGCAACTTCACCGTGCTGTACAAGCAGACGATCCTGGGCCCGGCGTGGGTGGTGATCCAGCCGCTGCTGACCACGCTGGTGTTTACGGTGGTGTTCGGCAACATCGCCGGCCTGCCCACCGACGGCGTGCCCAAGTTCCTGTTCTACATGGGCGGCAACATCGTGTGGAGCTACTTCGCCAGTTGCCTGACCACCACGTCCAGCACCTTCATCACCAACCGGACGCTGTTCGGCAAGGTGTATTTCCCGCGGCTGTGCATGCCCATCTCCACGGTGATCACGCAGCTCATCAACTTCTTTGTGCAGTTCGCGCTGTTCATCGTGTTCGTGATCTACTACGCCACGCGGCCCGATCCGCAGGTGGTGCCGAACTGGCGGCTGATCCTGACGACGCCGCTGCTGCTCGTCCAGCTCGGCATACTGGGGCTGGGCTTTGGCATCATCATCTCCGCGCTGACCACCAAGTACAGGGATTTGCAGATGCTGGTGTCCTTCGGCGTGCACCTGTGGATGTACGCCACGCCGGTGACCTATTCCACGTCCCTGATCGCGGACAAGTACCCGAAGCTGCTGGGGCTGTACATGCTGAACCCCGTCACCCCGCTGATCGAGCAGTTCCGCGCGGCCTACCTGGGCGTGCCGGGCTATTCGAGCAACTACATGCTGCTGTCGGTGGGCGTCACGCTGGCGGTGCTGGCGCTGGGCGTGATCCTGTTCTCGAAGACGGAAAAGACCTTCATGGACACGGTCTGACGGGCGTCTTTCCCCTGAAAGGATATCGATATGGAAAACAGATTGCTGGAAGTGGAGGGCGTCTCCAAGCAGTACCGGCTGGGCATGATCGGCGGCGGCACGCTGCACGGCGAGCTGACGAGCTGGTTCGCGCGGGTGCGCGGCAAGGAGGACCCCAACACCAAGATCGGCCGCGAGCACGTGAGCTATGGCGAGAGGTTCTGGGCCCTGCGGGACGTGAGCTTCAACGTGGACCGCGGCGACGCGGTGGCGCTCATCGGCCGCAACGGCGCGGGCAAGTCCACCATGCTGAAGCTGATCTCCCGCATCACCGCGCCCACGGAGGGCGAGATCCGCATTCGGGGCAGGGTGGCGAGCCTGCTGGAAATCGGTACGGGCTTCCACCCGGAGCTGAGCGGCCGGGACAACGTGTACCTGAACGGCGCGATCCTGGGCATGAGCCGCGCGGAGACGTCCTCGAAGATGAAGGACATCATCGAGTTTTCGGAGATCGAGCAGTTCATCGACACCCCGGTGAAGCGCTATTCCAGCGGCATGTACGTGAAGCTGGCCTTCGCCGTGGCAGCACACCTGGACCCGGATCTGATGATCTGCGACGAGGTGCTGGCCGTGGGCGACCTGGCCTTCCAGCAGAAGTGCCTGACGAAGATGTCGGAGATCGCGCGCTCGGGCCGCGCGGTCATCTACGTCAGCCACAATATGCGCACCGTGAGCCAGCTCTGCAACCGCGGCCTGTACCTGGAGAACGGCAGGCTGGGCTACGACGGCACCGTGGAGCGCGCCATCGAGCTCTACGGCGGCAGCTCCGCCCGCAGCCTGCGGCGCAATCTGGACGAGGTTACCCGCACCAACTACCGCGGCCAGACCATGCGCATGCTGGACATCGAGTTCCACAACACCCAGGCGCTGGAGTACGAGCAGGACGCCGCCATGGAGTTCACGCTCACCAGCGTGGCGCACATCGCCGACCCGCGCCTTCGCATACGCCTCATCCTGCAGAACAGCATCGCCACGCCCATCGCCATGACGCAGACCGAGCCGTTCGAGGTGGCCGCGGAGGAGACCTTCACCCGCCGCGTGCGCTTCCCGCTGAACGGCATCGCTCCGGGCGAGTACATCATCAAGCTCTCCTTGGTCTCCGGCACGCCGCGGGGCAAGACCATGTACTACGATACCATCGTGGACGTCAGCCGCTTCATCGTCACCGACGACCCCGCCGTGAACGAAGGCTTCATATGGTCCGAGCGGCTGTGGGGCAACATGCGCCTGAAGCCGCTGGAGCTTCAGTAAAAAACAACAGGGCTCAATATCGAACGGGCGGCCATCGGCCGCCCGTTTTCGCTCGCCGCGCACAGAAGAAACCCCGCCGCCCGCCGTCCGCGCCGGTCCCGGGGGCGGGAGGCGCAGACGGCGACGGCAGGGGAGAGGGCGTTACAGCCGCTCGCTCTTTTCGATGTCCAGGAAGTACTTGTAGGTATCCACGGTCAGCTCGCCGCAGGCGGGCTCGTCGCAGGCGATGATGGCGGCGGGGTGCATTTGCAGCGCGGAGCAGGTCCACTTCTGGCTGACGCCGCCCTCCACGCTGGCTGCCAGCGCGCGGGCCTTGTTGTGGCCGTTGATGAGGATGAGCACCTCTTTGGAATCCATCACCGTGCCGATGCCCACGGACAGCGCCTTCGCGGGCACCTTCTCCGGGTCGTTGCCGAAGAAGCGGCTGTTCACGATGCGGGTGTCGCTGGTCAGCACGCGCACGCCGGTGCGGCTGGTCAGGCTGGTGAAGGGCTCGTTGAAGGCCAGGTGGCCGTCCACGCCGATGCCGCCCAGGAACAGGTCCACGCCGCCCAGCGCGGCGATCTTCGCCTCGTAGCGCGCGCACTCGGCCTCGGGGTCCTCCGCCATGCCGTTGAGGATGTTCACGTTCTCCTTCGGGATGTCGATGTGGTCGAAAAAGTTGGACCACATGAAGTACCAGTAGCTCTGGTCGTGCTCCCGGGGCAGGCCCAGGTATTCGTCCATGTTGAAGGTGACGACGTTCTTGAAGCTGACCTCGCCGGCCTTGTTCATACGGGCCAGCTCGGTGTACACGCCCAGGGGCGAGGAGCCGGTGGGCAGGCCCAGCACGAAGGGCCTGTCGCCCCCGTGGGCGTTGATCTTCGCCGCGATGTAGTTCGCGGCCCACTTGCACATCTTCCCGTAGTTCTCCTGAATGACGACTCGCATGCGCGTTCTCTCCTTTTCTTCAAATACGCTCGGTGTCCGATCCGGCGCGTCGCGCCGCAACGTTTCCATTATACCCCGCCGGGCCGGTTTTTTCAATACCCGAATCATAGGACTGCAATACATATTAGCGAAGCCCGCCGCGCCGCACGCGGGGGCGAGAAAGATTTACATTGCCGCGCGGGCCCGGGCGTGCTATAATGCGCATGGATGACCGCGCGTTCATCCCCCTGTCTACATTGCGAGGAGGCGGCAGATATGTCTGGAATCAGCGAAAAACTCCGCAGGGAGTTCAGGGAACAGGACGCCGTCCGCGACGCAGGCCTGATCGCGCCGGCGGACGTGGAGCGCCACGTCGACATCGCCTACGGCGCGCATCCCTGCCAGCGGCTGGACGTGTACCGGCCGAAGGGCGCCGTGGGGAAGCTGCCGGTGATCGTCAGCGTCCACGGCGGCGGCTGGGTCTACGGCGACAAGGAGCTCTACCAATACTACACCATGAGCCTCGCGCAGCGGGGCTTTGCGGTGGTGAACTTCAGCTACCGCCTGGCGCCGGAGGCGAAGTTTCCCGCGCAGATCGAGGACGTGAACGCCGCGTTCGCCTGGACCCGGGACCACGCGGCGGCATACGGCTTTGACATGGACGCGCTCTTCGCGGTGGGCGACAGCGCCGGGGCGCACCTGCTGGGGCTGTACTGCGACGCCTGCACCAACCCGGCGTACGCGGAGCGCTACGCCTTCGACGTGCCCTTCGGCCCGACGCCGCGCGCCGTCAGCCTGGCCTGCGGCGTGTACACCATCGGCGGCGACGTGCAGCCCGAGTGGGAGCAGGACCTGGCGCTGATGGAGGAGCTGCTGCCCGACGGCCCGACGCCGGAGAACCTGGCGCTGGTGGACGTGCGCCGCTGGATCACGCCCGCGTTCCCGGAGACCTTCCTCTTCACCTGCACCGGCGACTTCTTGCAGGAGCAGGCGGACGCGCTCCAGCGCACGCTGCGCGAGCAGCGCGTGCCGCACGTGATGCGCTTCTACGGCGACGCCACGCGCGAGCTGGGCCACGTGTTCCACTGCAACATGCGCCTGCCGGAAGGACGCCGCTGCAACGACGAACAGTGCGCCTTCTTCCGAAGCGTGGCGGAGCGGTAGCGCGGGGGAAATGCCATGCATAACGGGCTGTATATGCAGCTTCATATACAGCCTGCCATGCATGGGATCGGGGCAAAACGGTTTGATTTTACCGCGGGTTTACGCAATGTGCCGGTAAAATTCAAACCCGATATTTATAATTATACCAAATCCTGTGCCTGCATCCGAATGCGGGCGCGGGACGGCGTGTCCGTGAACGACGGCCAGGGGGTCATCGCGAAGCAAGCGACCGCCGGACGAACCGCACGCGGGGAGCGCGAATGCGCGCTCCCCGCATTCGATATTCAACGAACCGACCATACCGCAAGGAGAAAACGCCATGAAGCCCATCGACATCGCTTCCCTCATGGAGATCCGCTTTGTGTCTGCCCCGGCGATCAGCCCGGACGGCGCGCATACGGCCTTCGTTTCCTCGAAGCAGAACCGCAAGGAGAACCGCTACGAATCCTGGCTGTACGTCATGGACAACGCCACCGGGGCGGTGCGGCAGCTGACCTACGCCGGCAGGGAGGAGGGCTTTGCCTGGGAGGACGGGCACACGCTGCTGTTCCCCGCCGAGCGGGCCGAGGCCGACAAGCCCGGCAAGCTGGAGGAAAAGACGGTGTTCTACCGGCTGGACATCCGGGGCGGCGAGGCGCAGCGCGCCTTCGAGCTGCCCCTCAGCGCGGACGGCATCCGTCCGCTGGGCGGCGGGAAGTACCTCGTAGCGGCCACGGTGGACCTGAACCGGCCCGACAAGGACCAGGACGAGACCCTTCGCGAGGACTACGGGGACTACCACGTGCTCGAGGAGGTGCCCTTCTGGGCCAACGGGAAGGGCTTCGTGTCCCGCGTGCGCAATACGCTGTTCACCTTCGAGAGCGAAAGCGGGAAGCTCGACCGGCTGACCGGGGAATGCTTCAACGTCGCCGCCTGGGACTTGCGGGGACACCTGCTGGCCTACGCGGGCTGCGCGTACCGCGACGTCGTCCCGACCTGCGACGAGGCGAGGCTCGTGGACCTGGACACCGGAGCGGAGACGGTGATGGTGGCGCCGGGGCAGTACAGCGTGGGCGAGGTGGTGCTGACGGCGCGCGGCGTCGCGCTCTCGCTGACCGACATGAAGCCCTGGGGCCTGTGCCAGATGCACGACTGGTACCGGTTCGACCCCGCGTCGGGCGCGCTGTCGCTGGCGGCGAAGATGGACTTCGACATCGGCTGCAACGGCGTGCTGGACACCACCCACGGCGGCGGCAGGCAGGCCGCGGCCATGGGGGAGGACGTGTGCTTCATCGCCCAGCGCGGCGCGAACTCGGAGATCCTGCGGCTGACGGCGGAGAACGCCGTCGAGGTGCTGCTGCCCTTCGCGGGCAACGTGCTGTGCCTGGACGGCGACGGCGAGCGCCTCGCGTTCGTCGCCAACCCCGTAAACGGCTTGAGCGAGCTGTACGCGCTGGAGGGCGGGGAAGCGGTCCGGCGCACGGACTTCAACGACGCCTTCCTGGCGGAGCACGCCGTGGCGGAGCCGGAGCGGCTGGCCTTCGTGAACCGCGACGGCGTGCGCGTCGAGGGCTGGGTGCTGAAGCCCGCGGACTTCGACCCGGAGAAGCGCTATCCCGGCGTGCTGGAGATCCACGGCGGGCCGCGGGGCGCCTACGGCGCGGCGCTGCACCACGAGATGCAGGCGCTGGCCGCGGCGGGATACGTGGTGTTCTTCTGCAATCCCCGGGGCAGCGACGGCTACGGCGAGGCCTTCGCGGACCTGCGCGGGCGCTACGGCACCATCGACTACGAGGACCTGATGGCCTTCACCGACCACGTGCTGGCGGCCGTGCCCCAGTTGGATCCCGCGCGGCTGGGCGCCGCCGGCGGCAGCTACGGCGGCTTCATGTGCAACTGGATCGAGGGCCACACCGACCGCTTCGCGGCCATCGCCTCGCAGCGCTCCATCTCCAACTGGGTGGCGGACTTCGGCTCCAGCGAGATCGGCTTTACGTTCGACGCCAACGAGCTCGAGGGCAACCCCTGGAACGGCATGGAGAAGATGTGGGAGGCCTCGCCCCTCAAGTACGCCGACCGGGCAAAGACGCCCATACTCTTCATCCATTCCCTGTGCGACTACAACTGCACCGTGGACCAGGGCGTGGAGATGTTCGCGGCCATGAAGTTCTTCGGCGTGCCGTCGCGCATGGTGCTGTTCGAGGGGGAGAACCACTCGCTGTCCCGCTCCGGCAAGCCGCGCCACCGCATCCGGCGGCTGGAGGAGATCGTCGGCTGGTTCGACAGGTATCTGAAATAGCGCGCCGGCACATCGCCGGGAGCAATCACGGAACCGGAGGAAGGAATACGATGCTGGAAAAATACGCCGCCGGTCTGGAAGAGCTGGCAAGGTACTGCTGGGCGCACCCCGAGCCGGGCTTCCGGGAATTCGCCTGTAGCCGCGCCCAGGTGGCCTTCCTGCGCGCCCAGGGCTTCGAGGTCGCGGAGAACGCCGCGGATACCGTCACGGGCTACGTGGCGAGCTGGGGCGAGGGCCATCCGGTGTTCGCCGTGCTGGGCGAGTTTGACGCGCTCTACGGCCTCCAGCAGCGGGCGGACTGCGCGGAACCCTCGCCCGAGCCCGGCTTCACCATGGGCCATGGCTGCGGCCACCACCTGCTGGGCGTGGGCGCCATCGCCGCGGGGCTGCTGATCCGGGACATGCTCGCGGAGAAGGGCTGCGCCGGCACGGTGCGGGTGTACGGCTGTCCCGGCGAGGAGAGCGGCTCCGGCAAGGCGTACATGGCGCGCGACGGCCTGTTCGACGACTGCGACGCGGCGCTGACGTGGCACCCGGACAACTTCCACATGGTGTCGCGCGGCTCGAGCCTGAGCTGCATACAGTGCTACTTCCGCTTCCGCGGCGTGGCCGCGCACGCCTCCAGCGCCCCGCACCTGGGCCGCAGCGCGCTGGACGCCGTGGAGCTGATGAACGTGGGCGTCAACTACCTGCGCGAGCACATGGAGGACTCCGACCGCGTGCACTACGCCATCTCCGACGCCGGCGGCGCGTCCCCGAACGTGGTGCAGGCCTATGCCGAGAGCCGCTACCTGGTGCGCTCCGCCACCAACCCCAAGTGCGAGGCGCTGTACGAACGGGTGAAGGACATCGCCCGCGGCGCAGCGCTGATGACCGGCACAGAGCTGGAGATCGTGTTCGACGAGGGCCTGAGCAACACCGTGCCCAGCTTCACGCTCGAGGGCGTGATGGACGAGGCGTTCCGGGAGATCGGCGCGCCCGATTACACCGCGGAGGAGCTGGACTACGCGCGGGCGTTCAAGGCGACCTTCCCCGTGGAGGGGCAGCTCTCCGACCTGCCGAACGCCGTCCGCGACCGGCAGGCGCTGGAGGAAAGCATCCGAGAAAAGCCGCTGTGCGACGCCTACGTGGAGACGCTGCCCTCCGACCGCTGCGGGATGGGCTCCACCGACGTGGGCGACGTGAGCTGGGTCGTGCCCACGGTCACCTGCAACACCGCCTGCTTCAGCTACGGCGCGGGCGGGCACAGCTGGCAGTGGGTAGCGCAGGGCAAGTCCTCCATCGCCATGAAGGGCATGCTGCACGCGGGCAGGGTCATCGCGCTGACGGCGAAAAAGCTCCTGGAAAACCCGGAGCGCCTCGCGCAGGCCCGCGCCGAGCTCAACCGCCGCCTGGACGGCAGGCGCTACAAATGCCTGATCCCCGCGGACGTCAAGCCGCACTACTACGATTGATGCATAAACACAACGGAGCCGGTCGCGTTGCGACCGGCTCCGTTGCTTGCGTTGTATTCGGGATTATTCCGCCTGGATGGAAGCGCCGACGCAGCCCCAGACGAGGTCCGCGCCCTCCTCGGAGGCGGGCCACATGGTGACCTCGAGGATGTATCCGGCTTCGGTGGTGAAGGCGATGGACACGGTGTCGTTCTCCTCCAGCTTGTAGCTGACGCCGTTCAGGCCGTTCAGCGTGACCATTTCGATCTCGGTCGCGCCGAGGTCGGGCAGCTGGGCAGCGTAATCCTCCAGGGAGGTGCCGTCCACGTCCACGTACATCACGGAGACTATGGCGTCCTGGGCATCCGTCTGGAAGTAGCCGATGTAGCCCGCTTCGCGGTCCTCATCGCTCAGCTCGGTGGGCTTGAGGTCGCTGGGCAGCCAGATCTTCACGGCGATCTCGTCGAAGGTCACAAAATCGCCCTGGACGCCGCCTGCGGACAGCGCGGGCTCCACGTCTTCCCAGTTCAGCTCGACGGGCTCGGCCAGCGCGGCGGAGCAGGCAAACATGCACAGGACCATCAGGATGGCAAGAATCTTCTTCATGATAGGGTTCCTCACTTCTCGATTGATTTCGGCTCTATCCAAAAGCCGGAAGCATTATAGCACAATTCCAGCGGGGTGTAAACCATGATTTGGAAATCTTTTACACCAAATTTGCGGATCGCCACGCCCCTGCCCGACGCCTGCGCGGCCGGAATCGGCGGGAGACGCCCGTTCGTCAGAAGCGCAGCGCGATCGCGTCGGTATACTGCGCGCGGCCGGCGAGATCGGTGAGGCGGAAGCAGTACTCGTATTCGCCCGCGGGCACCGGGCCCCAGGCGAGGGTCAGCCCGGCCTCGGGGACCTCGATGGCCTCGCCCGCGTACTCCGTCTCCGCGCCGTCCGGGGCGACGGTGGCGTACAGCGGCTCGACGGTCATGCCCGGCGTCAGCGGAATGCTGCCGCGCACGGCGAAGCCCGCCTGGTCGTAGCCCTGCGTCGCGCCCAGTATCCGCGCCTCGCCGCCCGCGTCCACCGCGGCCAGCAGGTACATGCGCAGGCCGTTCACGCGGGCGGGGATCACGAAGCGCGCGCTGCCGTCCTCGGCGGCGTACAGCCGCTGGGCCCGCACCATGCGGCCCTCCAGCATGGGCCAGGAACCGTCGAACATGGAAAAGACCAGGCCCGTGGACCAGTCGATCTGCGTCTCGCCCAGATCGCCCAGGCAGATGCGCGCGCCGTCCCTGCGCAGGAACAGCACGCCGCTGGCAGCGGTCAGATGGTCGAGGTCCCGGCGGGTGAGCTGCAGCGTGTACACGGACTGCGCCGTCAGCGCGGAGGAGGAGAAGTACGCCTCCGCCGCGGACACCAGCGCGTCCGGGGCCAGCGCCTCGCTGATGCCCGGCTGCACGTTGTCGTTGGCCTCGCCGGGCTGGTAGTAGTCCGCGCCGTCGTTCAGGAGGCCCGCCCAGATGTTGACCAGCGCCGGCGTCGCCGCCTGCGCAGGGCCTGGCGTGGGCAGGCCCGCCCAGATGGAGCCCGGCGTGGGGGAAGCCGTGGGCAGCCCGCCCCAGATGGAACCCTGCGTGGGTGCGGCCGTGGGCAGCCCGTCCCAGATGCTCCCCGAGGCCAGGCCCGCCCAGATGGAGCCGCCGCCCGCCTGCGCGACGTCCCCCGAGGACACGGTGTCGCCGTAGAAGCCGTCCCAGATGTTGACCAGCGCGCCCTCGCCCGAGGACACGCCGTCGGTGCTGTAGAAGGCGAAGGGGGACGAGGCGGTGGTGACCATATCGTAGCCGCCTTCGAGCCGGGCCTCGGTCATGGCGCGCACCAGCGCCGCGTAGCCGCCCGACTCCGCGCCGTAGTGATCGAGGATCTCCTCGGATTCCCCGCGCGCGGTGCTGTAGGGGAAGAAGAGCGAGAGGCCGCTCGCCTGTTCCGTGAAGTCGTCGGTGGCGTCGAAGAAGACCACGGCGTTCGCGGCGGCCTGCTTGAGCGCGGCGCACGCCCCGGGCAAAAGCGGCGCATAGGCGTCGCACAGCGCGGCGACGTCCACGAGGTCCGAGGCATCCTCGCCCATGAACTCGCCGAAGGACGTCATGCGGCTGCGCACGCGCATCACGGCGGCGCGGTTGGTGGAGACCAGCGGGGTCAGCGCCGCGCCGAAGGCGTCCGCGGCCCGTCGGACGGCGGGCATGGCGGCGCAGTCCACCACGGCCATGCTGACGGTGTCGCGCTCGCGACCGCCGGCGTTGGAGCGGACGTAGGTCTCGGCCATCTGCCGCGCGACCTCCGCGGCGGGCATGCCGGGATTGGCGATCAGCGGCTTTAGCCAGCCGTCGTAGTCGAACCCCGTGCCGCTGACGATGTCCTGGCTGGCTACGGCGTAGCGCGCGTAGTCCGCGGCCAGGGCGCAGGTGTCGACGCAGTTCATCATGCAGGCGTCAAAGGCCAGTATGTCCAGCTTCGTCGAGCCCAGCCCCGACGCCAGCGCCTTGCGCAGCTCGGGCAGGGACAGCGCGTCCCCGTGGTTCTCGTCGCCGCACAGGCCGTACACCGGCCCGCCGCCGTGGTCCCACAGCACGAGCGCGCAGCGCTGCGCGGGCGCCTCGGCGAGCCCCCAGCGCAGGAACGCGGACAGCGTGCCGGGGTCACCCATGCTGGCGTCGCCGCCGTTCTTCACGCGCTCCGGGCCGTCCGCGCCCACGCGGTAGTATTGCACCCGCTTCGACGATATGCCGTAGCGCTGCCATTCCGAGGCGCCGCCCGTGGCGATCAGCACCGCGACGTCCCCGGACGCGCCGACACCCGAGGCCACCATCTCGGCGATGTCCCGCGACGCCTGCCCGTACTCGCTCTCCAGGTTCGCGCCGCATATGTAGACCAGCACCGTCCACGCCCGCTGCGCGGCGACGGCGGGCAGGGCGCAGCACAGCAGGCACAGCGCCAGCAGCAGCGACAGGATGCGCGCCTTCATCGTACCGTCCCCTTACGCGACGGGCCGGAAGGTGGCGAGTATGCGCTCGAACAGCGCCCACTCCGCCTCTGTCGGCTCCGAGATTCTGTCGTCGTCGCTGCTGGCGTGGTAGACGTAGAACACGATGGCGTAGCCGTTGGTCATGGTGTCCACGTAGCGGTAGGCGCCATCGCCGTCCGAGGCGCGGAGCACCACAAAGGGGATGCTGCCCGACCGCAGGGTTTCCACGTACTCGCCGTTTGCGTCCTCAAAGTCCTCCAGCAGGGCGTCGATGTAGTCCTGCATGGCGTCCTCGTCGGCGCTCCACAGGGCGATGTCGCTCAGGTCGCTGTAGTGGACCATGCCAGCCTCGATCACCAGGCCGGGGTCCTCGGGGGAGATCATGGTGCCGAATTCCTCGAAGTCCTCCTCCTTGTCCAGGCCTTCGGACTTGATCACCCAGTCCCCGGGGATGGACAGGGTGAAGTAGGGCGTGGTAAAGGTCTGCGACAGGTCCTCCGCCAGCGCCGCGCCGGTCAGGGCGGCGAGGAGCAGCAGGGTGAGCAGCAGGGAAATGGTGCGTTTCACGGGAATCCCTCCGTTTCATGGGTCGTCGGGGCTTTTGTTGACGGTGCGATGGTTCGGGGATGGGCGTCGGCGCGTCAGCTGAGGACCGCGTCCAGCGCCTCCCAGGTCTCGTAGAGCTCGTCCAGCGCCTCCTGGGCCTCGCGGTGCTCGCGGGCGACGCGGGCGGACTCCGCCGGGTTGGCGTAGACCTCCGGCAGACCCATCTGCGCCTCCAGCGCCTCGATGCGCGCCTCGGTGGCGGCGATGCCCTGCTCGGCGGCCTTCAGCTTCTGCTTCAGCGCCTTCTCGGATTCCTGCGCCAGCCGCTGGCGGCGCTTCTCCTTGTCCAGTTGGGTGCGCGTCACGCCGGAGGCGGACAGCTCCTCCTCGCCGGAGGCCTCCAGGCGCTTCTTCTCCAGGTAGGCGTCGTAGTTGCCCAGGTATTCGCGCACGCCGCCGGGCGTCAGCTCGACGATGCGCGTGGCGACCTTGTTGATGAAGTAGCGGTCGTGGCTCACGGTGAGCAGCGTGCCGTCGAAGTCGTCCAGCGCCGCCTCCAGCACCTCGCGGCTGTCCATGTCCAGGTGGTTGGTGGGCTCGTCCAGCAGCAGCAGGTTGTCCTGCCGCAGCATCAGCTTCGCCAGCGCCACCCGGCCGCGCTCGCCGCCCGACAGCGTGCCCACGGGCTGGTACACGTCGTCGCCGGTGAGCAGGAACAGCGCCAGCACGCCGCGCACGCGGTCCATCTCCAGGCGGGGGAAATCGTCCCACAGCTCGTCCAGCACCTGCTTTTCCGGGTGGAGCCGGCTCTGCTGCTGGTCGTAGTACCCCAGGTCCACGTTGCTGCCGAACACCACCGTGCCGCCGTCCGGGGGCAGCGCGCCCGCGATGATGTTGAGCAGTGTGGACTTGCCGACGCCGTTGGGGCCGATGACCGCCACGCGGTCCCCGGCGCGCAGGTGCAGGTTGAAGTGCTCGAACAGCTTGCGGCCCTCGAAGCCCTTGGCGAGGTCCTTCACCATCAATACGTCGTCGCCGGTGCGGCGCCGGGCGGTGAAGTTGAAGCGCACCTTCTGGTCGCTGACGGGCTTCTCCAGCCGTTCCAGCTTTTCCAGCCGCTTTTCCCGGCTCTCCGCCGCCTTGATGGATTTCTCCCGGTTGTACATGCGGTAGCGGGCGATGATGGCCTCCTGCCGGGCGATCTCCTGCTGCTGGAGCTTGTACTCCTTCAGTTGGCGCTCCAGGTTCGCCTGGCGCTGGACGGCGAAGCGGTCGTAGTTGCCGGCGTACTGGGTGAGGCGCTTCATGCTGATCTCCGCCATGGCGTCGCACACGGCGTTCAGGAAGTAGCGGTCGTGGCTGATGACCAGCACCGTGCCGCGGTACTTCTTCAGCGTCTCCTCCAGCCACTGGGTGCTGGCGAGGTCGAGGTGGTTGGTGGGCTCGTCCAGCATGAGCAGGTCCGGCTGGGTGAGCAGCAGCCGCGCGAGGCACAGCCGCGTCTTCTCGCCGCCGGAGAGCAGGTTCGCGGGCTGCGTCTCGCGCCCGCGGGCAAAGCCCAGGCCCGCCAGCACGCCCTGGATGCGGCTGGGCCACTCGTAGCCCCCGGCGTCCTCGAAGCGCTGCACCAGCCGGGCGTAGGCGTTGGAGAGCTGCCGGAAGGCGTCGGGGTCGGCGTGGGCCTCGGCCATGTCGGCCTCCATGCGGTGCATGCGTGCCTCCATCTCCCGCACCGGGTCGAACACCCGCTCCAGCTCCTCCTGGATGGTCAGGTCGCTCTGGATGTCCGCGTCCTGGGTCAGCACGCCCAGCGTGGCGCCGCGCACGAGCGCGATGTTGCCGGAATCCGGCTCCATGTCGCCGCTGATCAGCTTGAACAGCGTGGATTTGCCGCAGCCGTTCACGCCGACCAGCCCCATCCGCGAGCCGGCCTGGAGCGTCAGGTTGATGTCCTTCAGCACTTCGTTCACGCCGAAGGATTTGTTCACGTTTTGCAGGGTAAGCAGGTTCATATTGAGTACCTTGGGCGCCGACGTTCAGCGATCGGCGGAACGGCGGGGGAGATCGTGGGTCGGGGGCGGGGTCGGGGGCGGGGTCGGGGGAATGTCGGCCTTCCTCATGATGCGCATGCGCACGCCGGTGTCCTGGATCAGCAGCTCGCCGGGCATGCGCCACAGGAACCAGGCGCAGTAGAGGTCGCCGGCCGAGCCGGAGAGGTTGGAGATCTGCACGAGCCACAGCGGCCAGAACCATTCCCGCGGCGCGCGCCACAGCGCGATCCCCAGCGCGACGCCCCACAGCGCGATCGGCGCGAGGGCCGTCAGGATGTGGGACCTGCGGTCGAACCAGGCGGTGCTGCCCGCGTAGGCGTAGGGCAGCTTCAGGCCGTAGGTCGGCTTCACGCCGGACAGGGCGAACATGGCGGCGCCGTGCGTCAGCTCGTGCAGGGGAATATAGCCGATCAGCATGCCGAACATCGCCAGCCACGGCAGGACGCCGCGCTTCATCAATGCCCAGGAGACGCCGGGGGGCACGATCACAAAGCCGACGGCCAGCGGCGCGACGGTCAGCGCCAGCGCCAGCTTCACCACCGCCAGCATCTGCCCGCGGTTGCGCATGAAGTCCATCGTCCCTGCCCAGCGGTAGCCCGGCGGGAGGGTTTTATAGGTCATGGCGCGCTCCGCCCGGGCCGGAGATCCGCCGCCCACCGTCCGCTCGCGCCGCAGGGGAGGACGCCCCCCGCGGTGACGGGCAGCACGATTTCATCCGCGTGGACGTGGCCCTTCCGCGTACGGGCCACGGTCATGGTCAGCATGTTGTCGAGCACGGCCGGCTGCAGGCCCGTGGTGTAGCTGTTAATGAGCACGAACAGCGCGTCCTTCGCCAGCACCTTCTCGCAGGCGTCCACCAGGCCGAACAGCTCGTTTTCCAGCTTCCACACCTCGCCGCCGGGGCCGCGGCCATAGCTGGGCGGGTCCATCAGGATGCCGTCGTAGGCGTTGCCGCGCCGGGCCTCCCGCTGCACGAACTTCAGCGCGTCGTCGACGATCCAGCGCACGCCCGTCTCGTCCACGCCCGAGAGCCTGCGGTTCTCCCCGGCCCACTGCACCATGCCCTTGGCGGCGTCCACGTGGGTGACCTTCGCCCCGGCCTTCGCGCAGGCCACGGTGGCGCCGCCGGTGTAGCCGAACAGGTTCAGCACCCGGATCGGTCGGCCCGCGTCGCGGATCAGCCCGGCCATCCAGTCCCAGTTCACCGCCTGCTCCGGGAACAGCCCGGTGTGCTTGAAGCCGGTGGGGCGCACGTAGAACTCCAGGCTGCCGTAGCGCACCGTCCAGCGGTCGGGCAGCTTCCGGAAGAATTCCCACTCGCCGCCGCCCCGGGGGGAGCGATGGTACCATGCGTCCACCGCTTTCCACAGGTCGGGCCGCTGCTTCGGCCAGATCGCCTGGGGGTCCGGGCGGCGCAGCAGGATATCCCGCCAGCGCTCCAGCTTTTCGCCGTCGCCGGTGTCCAGCACCTCGTAGTCCTTCCATTGGTCCGCCACAAACATACCGTTCACCTCAATGATAGACTGCTTCCATTATAGCGCGATTTCGGGGCGGATGCAATCCACTTTGTATGAAATTGCGCAATCGCTTTTTGGTCCGAACGGTTGCGCATTGCGGGGCGGCGTGGTATACTAAAACCGTAACCCGGCACTGAACCGAATCGGGAGAGAGGAGCGAAAAATCGATGAAGAAAGCACTTGCGATGCTGCTTGCGCTGGCCATGCTGCTGGCGTGCTGCGCCCTTGCAGAGGAAGCGGCGGAGACGGAAGGTCTGACCCGGGACGTGGTGGTGCTGTTCACCAGCGACGTGCACTGCGGCGTGGAGCAGAACTTCGGCTACGTGGGCCTGAAGGCCGTGAAGGATTCCACCGAGGCCGCGGGCAACCACGTGCTGCTGGTGGACGACGGCGACTCCATTCAGGGCGAGCCCCTCGGCACCATGAGCGAGGGCGAGGAGAACATCAAGCTGATGAACGCGCTCGGCTATGACATCGCCATCCCCGGCAACCACGAGTTCGACTACGGCATGGATCGTTTCCTGGAGCTGGTCGACATGGCCGACTTCCCCTACATCAGCTGCAACATTAACAAGCAGGGCGAGCTGCTGTTCGATCCGTACATCATCAAGGAATTCGACGGCGTGAAGATCGCCTTCGTGGGCGTCACCACCCCGAAGACCCCGACGACCTCCACGCCCAGGTACTTCCAGAACGACGCCGGCGAGTACATCTACGACTTCCTCCAGGACGACACCGGCGAGAAGCTGTACGCAGCCGTGCAGAAGACCGTGGACGACGCCCGGGCCGAGGGCGCGCAGTACGTGATCGTGATGGGCCACCTGGGCAACGAGGCCGAGGTCGAGCCCTACACCTATGCGGACGTGATCGCCCACACCAACGGCATCGACGCCTTCCTGGACGGCCACAGCCACGATACCGACAAGGTCGTCATGCAGAACAAGGACGGCGAGGACGTGGTGCGCCAGGCCTGCGGCACCAAGCTGGAGGCCATCGGCTGGCTGCGCATCAGCGCCAAGGACGGCAGCGTGGACACCGGCCTTTACACCTGGAACAACAGCGTGTCCGCGCCGGAGCTGCTGGGCATCGAGAACGATATGACCGCCAGGGTGGCGGAGGCGACCGAAGCGCTGAACGCCCAGCTGGCCAAGGTGGTGGCGACCACCGCCTTCGACCTGACCATCTACGACCCCGTGGCCGTGGATGAGAACGAGAAGCCCATCCGCATCATCCGCCGGACGGAGACGAACCTGGGCGACCTGTGCGCCGACGCCTATATCGACCAGTCCGGCGCGGACATCGCGTTTGTGAACGGCGGCGGCATCCGCGTGAGCATCGCCAAGGGCGACATCACCATGGGCGACATCCTGAAGGTGCATCCCTACGGCAACATGCTCACCGTGATCGAGGTCACCGGCCAGCAGGTGCTGGACGCGCTGGAGTGGGGTTCCCGGAGCGTGCCCGGCGAGACCGGCGGCTTCCTGCAGGTCAGCGGCCTGACCTATGAGATCCACACCTACCTCGAGAGCAGCTGCACCGAGGACGACAACGGCATGTTCACCGGCGTTGCGGGCGAGTACCGCGTGAAGAACGTGATGGTCGGCGGCGAGCCGCTGGATCTGGAGAAGACGTATACGCTGGCGTCCCACAACTACCTGCTGATGGAGCATGGCGACGGCTATACCATGTTCGACGGCTGCAACGTGCTGCAGGAGTCCGTGAAGCTGGACAACCAGGTGCTGATCGACTACATCACCGGCACGCTGGGCGGCATCGTCGGCGATGCCTACGCCGAACCCTACGGCCAGGGCCGCATCGTGGCCGTGGAGGAAGCGCCCGCCGCGTAAGCACAGGATATATGCTTCCCGAAGGAGCGCCTATCGGCGCTCCTTCGTTTGCGTCCGGGCGAAATCCCGGCCCGTTTCGCTTGACAGCTTTGCCTGCCTGTGGTATGATTTGTATAACAAATCATACTAAGGAGGGACCGACATGAATCGACCGGCGGACAAGTACGCCTGGACGGCCACGGTGGGGGCCAAGGGGCAGATCGTCATTCCCAAGGAGGCGCGGGAGCTGTTCGACATCAAGCCGGGGGACACGCTCATCCTGCTGGGCGACCTGGAGCAGGGCATCGCCATACCGCCCAAGGCCGCCTTTGCGGCGTGGTTCAGCCGGGTGTTCGGGGGTGAGCGCGGATGAGGATCTTCTGGTTCTGCATCCCGGCCCACGGCCACACCAACCCGACCATCGAAGTCGTGCGCGCGCTGACTTCGCGCGGCCACGAGGTGCGCTATTATTCCTTCGAGGCCTTCCGGGAGAAGATCGAGGGCGCGGGAGCGGCGTTCGTGCCCTGCGACGGCTTTCTTGAGGCGCTGGACGCCCGCGCCGAGCGCAGGCTGCGCAAGGTGTCGACCACCGAGATGAGCGTGCAGTCCTTCCGCACCACGGCCGCCATGGACGCCATGCTGTCCCGGGACGTGCCGGCGCTGCGCCCGGATGTGATCGTCACGGACTCCGCGTGCTTCTGGGGCAAGCTGACGGCGCAGAAGCATCGCCTGCCGATGGTCTGCTCCACCACCACGTTCGCGTTCAACGAATACTCCAGCCGCTACATGAAGTACAGCGCCGCGGAGCTGGCGGACATGATCCTCGGCCTGCCGCGGGTGAATCGGGCGATGCGCAGGCTCCGCCCGCTGGGCTACGAGGTGCGCAGCGCGCTGGACATCGTGCGCGACAAGAACGATACCGACACCATCGTGTACACCTCCGAGAAGTTCCAGCCCTTCGCGGAGAGCTTCGACCGGGCGCACTTCCGCTTCGTCGGGCCGTCGGTCCGCCACGTCGAGCCGGGGGCGAGGGACGGGCGGCCGCGGGTGTACATCTCGCTGGGCACGGTCATCAACGACCGGCCGGCGTTCTACCGGCATTGCCTGGACGCGCTGCAGGACGAGCCGGTGGACGTGCTCATCTCCTGCGGCGAGGCGTTCGACCCGGCGTCGCTCGGCGCGCTGCCCGCGAACGCGCGCGTGGAGCGCCGCGTGGACCAGATGGCGGTGCTGGCGGAATGCAGCCTGTTCATCACCCACTGCGGCATGAACAGCGCCAGCGAGGGCCTGTACATGGCGGTGCCGGAGCTGCTGTTCCCGCTGACCGGCGAGCAGCAGGCGGTGGCGCGGCGCGTCGCGGAGATGGGCGCGGGGCGGCTGCTGGACCCCGCGACGGCCGGGTCGCCCGAGGGCATCCGCGACGCCGTGCGCCGTGCGCTGGCGGACCGTGCGCTGGCCGAAGGCGCGCGGGCCATGCGGGAGGATTTCCTGGCCTGCTCCGGTCCCGAGGGCGCGGCGGACTTCATCGAATCCGTCGGACGGCGCGGCGCATGAAATACCGCGCGCGGGCGAATAATGGATTGACAAGCCGCGCGCGCTGTGCTATCTTTCAAGAGTATGATACAGGGGAGGGAACGGACGTGGCGGAAAAGCGCTTTTTGATCGTAGTGGACATGCAGAACGACTTCGTCGACGGTGCGCTGGGCACCGCGGAGGCGCAGGCCATCGTGCCCGCCGTGGCGGCGCGGATCCGGGCCGCGCGGGATGCGGGCGAAACGGTTATCGCCACGCTGGATACCCACGGCGAGGATTACCTGGACACCCAGGAGGGGCGTCGGCTGCCGGTTCGGCACTGTATCCGCGGCACCGCGGGCTGGGCGCTCCGGCCCGAGATCCGGGACGCGCTGGGCGACGCGCTGCGGGTGGAGAAGCCCGGCTTCGGCAGCGTGCGCCTGCCGGAGATCGTGCGCGCGGAGGCCGGGGACGCCGACGAAATCGCCATCGAGCTGGTGGGGCTGTGCACCGACATCTGCGTGGTCAGCAACGCCCTGCTGCTCAAGGCCGCCTTTCCGGAGGCCCGCATGGCGGTGAACCGCGCCTGCTGCGCCGGCGTCACCCCACAGCGCCACGAGGCGGCGCTGGAGACCATGGCCAGTTGCCAGATCGACATTATCTAGCGTGCAAACCAGGAGGATGCATCATGGGAGAGTACAGTTTTGACGCCGTCGCGGCGAGGGAGCACCTGATCGCCGGCATCCGCGCGCTCTCGGAGGCGCAGGGGTTTCACCGCGTGGTGATCGGCATTTCCGGCGGCAAGGATTCCAGCGTGTGCGCGGCGCTGTGCGCCCGGGCGCTGGGCAAGGAAAATGTCTACGGCGTCATGATGCCGGACGGCGAGCAGAAGGACATCGCCGACAGCGCGCGCGTGTGCGCGTCGCTGGGCATTCAGAAGCGGGTCGTCAACATCGGCCCCATCCACCGCGCGCTGAAGGCCGCGACGGACCAGTTGGAGCCCGCGGCGGGGGACGGCGAGTTCGCGATCCCCTACAGCCGGGAGAGCGATATCAACGTCGGCCCGCGGCTGCGCATGACCACGCTGCGCTACATCGCCCAGAGCATGAACGCCCGGCTGGTGGGCACGGGCAACCTGTCCGAGTCCATGGTGGGCTACTGCACCAAGGACGGCGACACCTCCTGCGACTTCGCGCTGCTGGGCGGGCTCACCAGCGTGGAGGTGGTGGCGGTGGGTCTCACGATGGAGGAGCTGCCGCGCGAGCTGGTGGAAAAGACGCCCACGGACGGCCTGTCCGGCCAGAGCGACGAGGCCCGGCTGGGCGTGACCTACCGGCAGATCCACGACTACCTCCGCCTCGGCGGCAGCGGCGACGCGGCCGTCGACGGGAAGATCGCCGCCAAGGTTCGCGCCAGCGCCCACAAGCGCCGCATGCCCGTGGTGCTCGATCCCCTCACCGGAGAGGCGCGGTAAACGCAGGGTAAAAGAAAAACAATCATCGCTCCGCATTTTCGGAGCGATGATTGTTTTTGGGGATGCGGGGGCGATTACTTGTCCAGTATGCGGGCCAGGAATTCCCGCGTCCGCGGCTGGGCGGGATGGGTGAATATGACCTCGGGCGTATCGCTCTCCACGATCACGCCGCCGTCCATGAACACCACGCGGTTGCACACGTCCTGCGCGAAGCCCATCTCGTGGGTCACCACCAGCATCGTCAGGCCCGAGGAGGCCAGCGTCTTCATGACCGACAGCACCTCGCCCACCATCTCGGGGTCGAGGGCACTGGTGGGCTCGTCGAACAGCAGCACCTCCGGGTTCATCGCCAGCGCGCGGGCGATGGCCACGCGCTGCTTCTGGCCGCCGGACAGTTGGCGGGGCTTGGCGCGCACGAAGCACTCCATGCCCACCTTGGTCAGGTATTCCATGGCGTTCTTTTCCGCCTCGGCGCGGCTGCGGTGCAGCACCTTCATCTGGCCCACCACGCAGTTCTCCAGCGCCGTCATGTTGTTGAACAGGTTGAACTGCTGGAACACCATGCCCACGCGCGCGCGGTACATCTGCAGGCTGAAGCCGGCGTTGCGGATGTTCTGGCCGTGGAAACGCACCTCGCCGCCGCTGGGCTTTTCCAGCAGGTTCATGCAGCGAAGCAGCGTGGACTTGCCGGAGCCGCTGCTGCCGATGATGGACACCACTTCGCCCTTGGCGACGGAGAAGTCCACGTCCCGCAGCACCTCGTGGTCGCCGAAGGACTTGCTCAGGTGGCGCACCTCAACGATCGTCTCACTCATGCTCCGGCTCTCCCTTCAGCTTGATTTCGCCCACGGGCACGGTCTGGGAGCCGTGGATGGTGTAGTTCTCCGGGCCGTCCATCTTCTTCTCCAGCCAGCGCAGGAACCGCGTGATGGAGAAGGTCATGACGAAGTAGATCACCGAGGTGATGAAGAACACCTCGAAGTACTTGAAGTAGGTGCCCGCCGCCGACTTCGAAACGAAGAACAGCTCCGTGACGGAGATGACGTTCAGCACCGAGGTGTCCTTGATGTTGACCACGAACTCGTTGCCCAGGGCGGGCAGTATGTTGCGGATGGCCTGCGGCAGCACCACGTGCAGCATCGCCTGGCCGTAGGTCATGCCGATGGCGAGCGCCGCCTCGCGCTGGCCGGGGTCCACGCTCTGGATGCCGCCGCGCACGATCTCCGACAGGTACGCGCCGGTGTTGATGGACACGATCACGTAGCCCGCCAGCACGTAGGGCATGGTCACGTGCAGTATTTGCGCCGCGCCGTAGAAGATGACCATGGCCTGCACGATCATGGGCGTGGAGCGGAAAACCTCGATGTAGGCCCCCAGCAGCCCACGCACGAACCGCAGGACGTAATACCGCGCCGCGCCGTCCTCCCTGTCGCAGGGCATGGCGCGCACGTAGCCCACCGCCAGGCCGATGACGAAGCCGGTGACGGTGCCCGTGAGCGAGATGAGCAGCGTGGTTCCCGCGCCCTTCAGGAACATGCCGCCGTAGGTCCTCACGAAGAAGAATACCCATTCAAAGAAGCCGGATTGCGCGTTTGGCATAGATGTCAGTCCTTTTCAGCGATCGCGTAACTGTTCAAATGCGGCTGTGGTTGCCCACAGCCGCAATGGGATCGGGTTTCTGTTATTCCGCGGTCACGGGCTGGTTCAGCACGGCCGCGTCCATGATGGCGTTGCGGGTGTCGGTGTCGATGCCGGCGAGCACGTCGTTGATCTGGGCGATCAGCTCGTCCGAGCCCTGCTTCACGGCGACGGCCACGGAGGTCTCCTCCACGGAGGCCGAGAAGCCGCCGTCCTCGAACACCACGTAGGTGAAGTCGTCGTTGGCGGCGCAGGCGGACACCGCGCCGGGACGCTCGGAGATGTAGCCGTCGATGGCGCCGGAGGACAGGGCCACGGTCATCGCCGGGAAGGTCTCCATGGCGGGCAGCTTGTTCACGCCCTCGAGCTGGTCGATGACGGTGTAGTGGAAGGTGTTCAACTGGCCGGTGATCTTGGCGCCGTTGAAGTCCTTCAGCGTCTTGGCCGCGGCGAAGGGGCTGTCCTTGCGCACGACGACCACCAGGTCGCTGTTGTAATAGGCGTCGGTGAAGTCCACGGTCACCTTGCGCTCGGCGGTGGGGGACATGCCCGCGATGACGGCGTCGATCATGCCGGACTGCAGGGCGGGGATCAGGCCGTCCCACTCGATCTTCACGACCACCAGCTCCTTGTCCAGCGCGGACGCGATCTGCTTGGCGATCTCCACGTCGTAGCCGCCGGCAAAGCCCATGCCGCCGTCGATGGGAACGCTGTTCTCGTCGGGCTCGACCTGGGTCCAGTTGAAGGGCGGATAGCCGCATTCCATGCCCACGCGGAAGGTACCCTCGGCGAAGGCGCAGGCGGACAGCAGCAGCACGGCGGCCAGCAGGATGGTGACGATTCTCTTCATGTTGATTGCCTCCTCTTGTTTCGATGGGATGCGACGCCCGGGACCGGGCGCGCCGGGATAAAAAATGACGACCGAGTATCTATACTCCGGTCATCCGAACATCCGCCCGACGGGCAGGGTTTTCCTGATCAGAGATAGCGCTCCACAATGCACATTGTGACAGTGCGCCGCATGTTCTCCGGCGCCCCAACCCGCGGCGGCTCCAGCGCGCCCCGGATTTCGGCGGGTTCGCCTTTTGTGCGGTTTCGCTGCCCCTGGAGGAGCTCCGCCGCGCGACTCATCGACCCCGCGCCTCTATCGATCTTCATTTTTTATCATTATACATGAATACAGGGGAGTGTCAAGGCGGGCGGCCGGGATTTTGCGGAAAGTTTACCTGCGCGAAGGGTCGGCAGGGCAAGGCGAAGCCCCGCCGTGCGGCGGGGCTTCGGGGTGCCGTGGGGGATTACGCGGCCTTCTTGCGGCTGCGCAGGAAGTCGGTGTACACGGCCAGCAGGATGACCAGGCCCTTGACGATGTACTGCCAGTCGGAGTTGACGCCCATCAGGTTCAGGCCGTTGTTCAGGATGCCGATGATCAGCACGCCGATCAGGGTGCCGCCCAGCTTGCCCGAGCCGCCGCTCATGGACGTGCCGCCGACCACGACCGCCGCGATGGCGTCCATCTCGGCGCCGTCGCCGGAGGTGCAGGTGCCGGAGTACAGGCGGGAGGCGATGGTGATGCCCGCCAGGCCGGCCATCAGGCCGCTGTAGCTGTACACGATGAACTTGACCTTGGCGGTGGAGATACCGGAGAACTTCGCGGCGGTGTTGTTGCCGCCCACCGCGTAGATGTGTCGGCCGATCCGCGTGCGGTTCAGGAACAGCACCGACACGACGAACACGATGAGCATGGTCACCACGGGGGTGGGCACGGGGCCTACGTAGCCGGCGCCCAGAAACTTCCAGGGGTCGGTCATGCAGCGGATGGGCTTGCCGCCCGAGTACACGTAGGCGATGCCTTTGGCCACGTTCATGGAGGCCAGCGTCACGATGAAGGGGGGAATCTCCGTCTTGGCGATGATGAAGCCGTTCAGCAGGCCGAACACCACGCCGGAGACGATGGCGATGAGGATGCCCACGATCTCGGGCATGCCGTGCCACACCACCGCCGCCGCGCCCAGCACGCCGGACATGGCGATGATGGAGCCCACGGACAGGTCGATGCCGCCCAGGATGATGACCATGGTCATGCCGCAGGCCAGCATCAGGTTGGTGGAGGACTGGCGCAGCACGTTGAAGATGTTGGTCTGCGTCAGGAAGGTGCTGTGGGTGCGGGGGAAGACGTAGAGGAATACGATCATCACCGCCAGCGCGACGATAATGCCCAGGTTGTCCTTGAAATAGCGCTTTACCTTGCTCATTTGTTTGCCCCTCCTGCCGTCTCCAGGGTGGCGAGCTTCATGATCGCTTCCTGGCTGACGTTTTCATAATCGATGCAGCCGGTGATGGTACCCTCGCTCATGACGTACACGCGGTCCGCCATGTTGATGATCTCGGGAAGCTCCGAGGAGATCATGATGATGGACATGCCCTGCTTGGTGAGCTCGTTCATGATCTCGTAGATTTCCGCCTTCGCGCCGACGTCCACGCCGCGGGTGGGCTCGTCGAGGATCAGCAGCTTCGGCTTGGTGGCCAGCCAGCGGCCGATCATGACCTTCTGCTGGTTGCCGCCGGACAGGTTCGTGACGGCCTGCTCGTGGGAGGGCGTCTTGGTGTTCATCTTGTCGATGAACTCCTGGGTGATCTCGTGCTCCCGCTTGTCGTTGACCCGCAGGGCGTTGATGAACTCGTGCAGCACCTCGATGGTGGAGTTGAAGGCCACGCTCTGCACGTGGTACAGGCCCTCCACCTTGCGGTTCTCCGGCACCAGGCTGATGCCGTACTTCATGGCGTCCACGGGGCTCTTGATGGTCAGGGTCTGCCCGCCCATGCTCACGGTGCCCTTGGAGCCGCGCGTCAGGCCGAACACGCAGTGCATCGTCTCGCTCCGGCCGGCGCCGACCAGGCCCGCAAAGCCCACGATCTCGCCCTCGCGCACCTCGAAGGATACGTCGTTGACGCGCTTGTGGCTCTTCTTGCCGTCGTCGATGTGCTCGGCCTTGAAAAACACCGGGGTGTTCTTCACGTGGTCGCGGGTGTAGTACTGGTCCAGGCTCCGGCCCACCATCAGGGCGATCAGCTCGTCCCTGGGGGTCTCCCTGACCACGCGGGTGCCCACGTAGGTGCCGTCGCGCAGCACGGTCACGCGGTCGCAGACCTCGTCCAGCTCGCTCATCTTGTGGGAGATGTACACGATGCCGACGCCCTGCGCCGCAAGCCCGCGCATGATCTCGAACAACTGCTCGACTTCGCGGTCGGAAATGGAGGAGGTGGGCTCGTCCATCACCAGGATCCGGCAGTTGAAGGAGATGGCCTTGACGATCTCCACCATCTGCTGCTGGGCGATGGACAGGTCGGCGATCAGGGAGGTGGACTGGATGCCCAGGCCGAAGCGGTCCAGCATCTTCTGGGCGTCGTTCGACATCTGGCGCATGTCCACGCCGAACTTGCCCATGGGCTCGCGGCCCAGGAAGATGTTTTCCGCCACGGTCATGTGCGGCACCAGCACCAGCTCCTGGTGGATGATGGAGATGCCGTTGTCGCGGGCGGCGTTGACGTTGTTGATCTTCACCGGCTTGCCGTCGATGAGGATCTCGCCCTCTTCGGCGATGTAGATGCCGCCGAGGACCTTGATCAGGGTGGACTTGCCCGCGCCGTTCTCGCCCAGCAGCGCGTGGATCTCGCCGGCCTTGAGCTGGAAATCCACGTGCTGCAGCGCCTTGACGCCCGGGAAGGACTTGCAGATGTTCTTCATCTCGAGCAAATATTCGCTCACTGGGTTTCACCACCGTTTCATATGGTAGAATGGAATCCCCGGCTTCGGGTCGGGCCCCCCTCCCCGTAAACCTGAAAGGACCTTGTCCCACGGCGGGGACAAAGCCCTTTCAGATCCGCGTGGAACCTTGCGGGAGCCCATGAACCGGGCGCGGGTGACCCGCCCGAGGGAGGGCCACCCGCGTTGTTCAGGTTTTTGCTGTACCGGATCGGTACGAACCGGGCTTCGGCTTATTGCCAGCCGCCGTTGTTGTACTCGTCGATGTTGTCGGAGTTGATCATGAAGGTGGCGATGGGATAGCGATCCTCGACCTCCTCGCCGGCCTGCACCTTGTAGTACAGCTCAGCGATGGTCTTGCCGATGCTGATGGGGGACTGGGCGCCGGTGCCGGTGACCTTGCCCTCAGCGATCATGGCCTTGATGTCGGGGGAGCCGTCAACGCCGTAGATCAGAGCCTTGGAGCCGGCGGCGTCAGCAGCGGCCGCAGCGCCCAGGGCGGTCGGATCGTTGCCGCCGAAGATGGCGACGGCGTCGGGATGAGCGGTCAGAGCGTCGGTGCCGTTCAGGTTGCCCTGCTCCTGGTTGCCCATGCAGTCGATCTGGGCGACGACCTCGAACTTGCCGGGAGCCTTCTCTTCGATGGCGGCCAGGAAGCCGTTGGTGCGGTCCACGACGGACTGCATGGTGGGAGAATCCAGCACGATGATGGGGCCGCCGTCGGGCAGCTTCTCGGCCAGGTCAACGCCGCACACATAGCCGGCATTGTAGTTATCGGAGCCCGCGTAGGTCACCAGGTAGCTCAGGTCGGCAACCTCGGTGTCAAAGCCGTACATGGGGATGCCGGCTTCCTTCACCTTGTCCAGAGCGGCGATGATGCCGTCCTTGTCAACGGGGTTGACGAACAGGGCGACGATGCCCTGGGAGATCAGGTCCTCGATCTGGGCGATCTGCTTTTCGTTGCTGTTCTGGGGATCCAGGGAGATCAGCTCGTCGCCGTTGGCCTCAACGACCTCGCGGATGGCGCCCTCCAGGGCCACGAAGAAGGGGTTGGTGCCGTCCATGCAGGTGTAGCCCAGCTTGTTGCCCTCAGCGAAGGCGGCGCAGCTCAGCACCATGGCCAGAGCCAGAACCAGAGCAAACAGTTTCTTCATTGGATGTTCCTCCTTTGATGATGTTGTTATCTTTGAGAGCACACGCTCTCCAATAACCGCTCGTCGGAGATTGTGGCGATTGTCGAACGCCGCATTGTTAAGTTCCTAAAAGCTATTATATATGTATATATATCAAATGTCAAGATGTGTACGCTATGACTAAATTGTTAAATTGATATGCGAAGTCTATGCTCTGTGCAGTAAATTGGCGCTTGTGTTTTGTGCACTAATAAACCCGAAAAGCACGGCGGATTTCTTCCGTCCCGGCAGAACAAAGCCAGGCGGTGCGCCTTCGCCGCCCGGTCTTGTAATTCTCTTTCGAATGGAGTATAATAAACCGACAAGTCATACGGAAGGGAATGGAAATCTTGAAGAAATACCGCCCCTACACCGCCGGGTTCATCGTGCTGTACGTGCTGGCGCTGCTCTGCGCGAGCGATACGGCGTATACGCTCTACGGCCAGATCACCGGCACGCTCAACGAGTACATGGCCAGCTTTTCCATGTTTTCCTACCTGATCCTGGCGATGGCGCTGGCCTACGTGTGGATGTACGTCCGCGCCTGCGTGGCCATCGACGACGTCACGGTGCGCTTCGCCTTCCCGGCCAACATCCGCCCCAAGCCCGGCGCGAGCCGCGCGATGTTCATTTACCGCCAGGGCGACTGCGATTTGAAGTTCATCGACAAGACCATCGAAATGAAGCGCATCGTGCGCTGGGGCTACGTCGAGGACCTGGGCTACGAGCGCCTCGACAAGGGCAACGCCAACGAGAAGAACAAGCTGTTCCCCGTGCACGAGGTGGCGTTCATCACCGATGAAAACAAGCGCTACCACTGGAACGCCGCCTTCTACAGCCAGAAGCAGCGCCGGGAGATCCTGCAGAAAATCGCTGAGGTCTCCGGCGTGCGCCCGGAGGGCAAGCTGGCGGAGGAGCTGTAACCGATCCGCGAGGCGACGGGCGCGCGCCCATGGGCGAACAGAACGGGGGAACCGACCATTCGGTCGGTTCCCCCGTTCTGTAGTTCGGTCGCGTCGCCCGCGAGGCTTTCGCCCGCCGGTCACAGCATCTTGCGGAAGTTGTACTGGGTCTTGATGTACTCGTAGCCGAGGGACTTGTAGAAGCCCAGCGCGTCGGTCATCATCTCGCCCGAGTTCACGCGCACGCCCGCGGCGCCGCATTCCCGCGCCCAGTCCTCTACCGCGCCGACCAGCAGGTGGCCCAGGCCCTGGTGTTGGCTGGAGGGGTCGATGGCCAGCGCCACGATGCTCTTCATCTGCGGGGCGTAGACCGGCTCGTGGTTGTGGGCGTGGACGAAGCCCAGGATCTCGTCGCCCTGTTCGGCCACCAGCAGCAGGTTGTTTTCCGAGCGGATCATGCGGCGGACGTTGGCGGTGACCTGCTCCTCGGTGAAGTCGTAGCCCAGCAGCTCGCGGCAGAGCTCGTAGATGCGGTGGGCGTCGGAGATCATGCACCTGCGGATCTTGATGTTCATGGAGGGACCATCCTTTCCTGCTTAATTCGCTGGTATTATTTAGTATGATTGTCGCCGTGCTCGCTTTGCGGCCCGGCGACCCGGCCAACCGCGCTTTGCGCCGGTTGCCTAATCATCATACCATGATTGTCGGCGTGCTGCGCAACTCGCTTCGCTCCCTTGCCCGCCGACCCGGAAAACCTTCGGTTTTCCTAATCATTATACCATGATTGTCGGCGTGCTGCGTAACTCGCTTCGCTCCCTTGCCCGCCGACCCGGAAAACCTTCGGTTTTCCTAATCATTATACCATGATTGTCGGCGTGCTGCGCAACTCGCTTCGCTCCCTTGCCCGCCGACCCGGCCAACCGCGCTTCGCGCCGGTTGCCTAATCATTATAGCATGACTTCCCCCGTGCGCGCAATACGGACGGAGAAATTTGTATGCCGCACTTTAACGATTTCCGGCGAAGCCCCGCGGCCGGTCGCCGGACCGCGCACACCCCCGACAAAGCCCGCCGCGCGGGGCGCGGCGGGCGGTCGGCGGGTCTGCGTCAGTCGGGGGCGACGTCGATGTACAGGCAGGTCAGCATCGGGTAGCGCTCGGCCATGTACATGTACTGGCCGCTCACGTGCGCGTAGGCCAGGTAGCGGCGGCCCATGGTGACGTTCTTGACGTTGCTCTGGTTCTGCAGCACCACGAGCTGGCGCTCGCCCTCGGTGCCCACGTCCATCACCCAGTAGGTGTTGCCGTCGTTCTCGTCGTAGATGATGTCCAGCAGTTCGCCCTTGCACAGGAACACGCGCTCGCGCCACTGTTCGTACAACTGGCTCAACTGCTTGTAGTCCATCTTCCACGCCTTGGCGGAGTAGTCGGCCAGCGTGGGCTTGTAGCGCACGGTGAAGCTCAGCGAGGCGTCCTTGCGGCCGTCCATCATGGCGCGGAAGCGCACGATGTTGTCGCCGTAATGGCTGAGCTTGGCGATGAAGGAGAAGCGGCCCGTGGAGATGTCGACGGCCAGGCTCTCGGGGATGTACTCGGTGTCCACGGCGATCATGGCGCCGGGCTCGGCGGTGCCGGTGATGGCGATGGTGCGCGCGCTGGAGAAGTTCGACACGGTGGTGTCCAGCTCCAGGTTGATGTCGTAGTGCTCGCGGTAGATGACGATGTCCTTGCGATACTCCTTGTGCCGGGGCGTGCGCACGATGATGGTGATTACGTTGTCGCCAATGGGCTGCACGCTCACGTGCGTGGACAGCAGGCCCGCGCGGTCCACCTTGTCCGTCACGTCCTCGCTGTTGATGAACACCGTGCTGCCCGGCACCACGTTGAGCACCAGCGGGTACACGCTGGTAATGACGGTGGTGCGGTCGCGCTCCGGCGTGGTGATGACCAGCGGGGACTCCGGCACGGCGATGTCGAAGTTGAAGGCGGGCAGCTTGGTCTTGTGGCCCGTCTCCGCCACCAGGGTGGGGGTGAGGGTGATGTTCGCGTGGTCGATGCCGGCGACGCTCTGGTTGAACCAGTCGGAATCCGGCACGACGATGCGCGCCACGCCGCCGGATATGGTCAGCGAGCGCTCCAGCTCGGGCAGGTACACCTGGTCGCCGTCCTTGCCGTAGAACACGATGGCGTGGCCCTGGCGCAGGTCGTCCATCTCCACGGTGTTGACGGTGGGGGTGTAGGCCCCGCGGGTGTACAGGCGGTTGAGCTGGTAGTTCTGCACCCACATCACCAGCTTGTAGACGCCGACGAACAGCGCCAGCACGCAGACCACGCCGAACAGGGCGGCGGCCGCGGTGCGCCAGCGGGAATGCGGGCGCTTTTCGGGCTCCGCGTCGTCGCGCGGCCCGGGGGCGGGATTCAGCGGCTGTTTGCAGCTCGGGCAGTACTGCGCGTCGTCGGCGCACACGCTGCCGCAGTAGGGACACTTCAAGGGTTGACCTCCTCGGGTTCGATCGGCGCGGGGCGCCGGGGCGTTTTTCCGGTGGTTCCGGGACACATATCTCTTTCCATTATAGCACATCTTTTCCCGTTGTACAAAGAAATGTTTGGGCAATTTCGTGTTTTTAGTATCGACATTCGGTGAAATGATGTGATATAATAACGAGCGAACCGTCCCGAGGGGCGGCCGCGCACCCTGCCGGACGCGCGGAGCAAACGACGCGGGCGCGATGCGACGACGCCATGGAACGGCGACGGCGTCGCCGGCCTGCGAACCCATTTGGAGGATTGGACATGACAGACGATTTCCTTGAACAGACGGCGGTGCGCCGCAAACAGGGCGCCTTTACACTGCTGTACTACCTGTGCTGGGCGGCGCTGGCGGTGTGCGTGCTGATCGCGCTCATCTTCCTGGGCGGCGCGATGGGCACGAACCCGGAGACCGGCGGGCTGGTCATCCGCTGGCTGAACCTGCCCATCGTGGCGGTGTTCGGCGGGCTGGCCTTCCTGCTCTGGCGCGCCTCGGACAACTGCCGCGTGGAGTACGACTACACCTTCACCAACGGCAACCTGGACGTCTCCCGCGTGCTGAACAACCGGCGGCGGCGCTACCTGACCGCGCTCCAGATGAAGGACGTGATCCGCTGCGGCCCCGCGACCGGCCCGGCCTTCCAGAAGACCCTCAACGAGCCCGGCATAAAGGTGCACAACTGGTTCGTGAACCGGGAGGCCAACCTGTACTTCTTCTATTTCAAACGCAAGGAAGCTAAGCACGTCATCGTCCTGGAGCTGAACCGGGAGATGATCGACGTGATTCGCAGCAAGAGCACCTACCTGCCGCGCGACGCTTGGTACGACGCGGACGGCACGCAGAAATATGCAGGCATATCTTGACAACAGCGCCACCACCCGGCCCTGCCCGGCGGCGGTGGCGGCGGTCACCGAGGCCCTCGCCGAGGGCTATTACAATCCCTCCGCGGTGTATCGCCCGGCGGTGGATGCGTTCCGCCGCCTGCGCGAGGCGCGCGAGGACATCCTCCGCCAGGTGAACGGCGCGGGCTGCCAGCTGATCTTCACCTCCGGCGGCACCGAGGGCAACAACCTCGCCGTGCTCGGCGCGGTGACCCGCATGCGCGGCCGGCAGATCGTCGCCGCGTCCGCGGTGGAGCACCCCTCGGTGCGGGCGGCGTTCGAGGAGCTGGAGCGCCTGGGCCACGAGGTGCGCGTCATCGGCGTGGACGCGGCCGGGCAGCTCGACTGGCCCGCGCTGGAGAAGGCCCTGGACGACGGGGCCTCCTTCGTCAGCTGCATGCAGGTGAACAACGAAACCGGCGCGGTGCTGGACGCGAAGCGGCTCCACGATACCGTGAACGGCCGGGCGCTCGTCCACGTGGACGGCGTGCAGGGCTTCATGCGCGTGCCCTTCGACATGAAGCATGCCGACCTCTACACGCTGAGCGGGCACAAGATCCACGCGCCGAAGGGCGTCGGCGCGCTGATCGCGCGCAAGGGCGTGCTGCTCAACCCCAGGCAGCTGGGCGGCGGGCAGGAGGGCGGCCTGCGCTCCGGCACGGAGAACACCCCGGGCATTGCCGGGCTGCGCGCCGCGGTGCTGCGGATGGCCGGGCTCGGGCCGGACATGCCGCGGGCGCTGATGGAGAAGAAGCTGCGGCTCGCGCGGCTCGTGCGGGAGCGGATTCCCGAGGTGATCGTCAACGGCCCCGCGCCCGAGGACGGCGCGCCGCACATCCTGAACCTGGGCTTCCCGAACGTGCGCGGCGAGGTGATGCTCCACGCGCTGGAGGGGGACGGCGTATACGTCTCCACCGGCTCGGCGTGCTCGTCGAAGAAGCTGAAGGTCAGCGCCGTGCTCACGGCCATGGGCATCGCCCCGGCGACGGCGGAGTGGGCCGTCCGCTTCAGCCTGAGCCCCTACACCACCGACGATGAGATCGACTACGCCGCCGGGCGCATCGCGGCGCACTACGACCTGCTGAAGCGATACGTTAGAAGATAAGCGAACGGCGAACGGCTGGAAGCCGACGGCCAAAGGAGTAACCATGCGACAGGTATTGCTCGTCCGCTACGGCGAGGTTTTCTTGAAGGGCGCGAACCGCCCGCATTTTCTGAAGGTACTGACCGACAACGTCAAGCGCGTGGTGAAGCCCCTGGGCGGCCACGTGTGGCTGTCCGATTCCCGCGTGTACGTCTCCGGCGCGGAGGACATGCAGGCGTGCATCGACCGCGTGCGCCGCGTGTTCGGCGTGTACTCCGTCAGCCCCGCCGTCGAGGTGGAGAAGGACTTCGAGGTCATCGCCGCGGAGTGCGTGAAGCTGATGCAGCCCTATTCCGGCACGTTCAAGGTCTTCGGCAAGCGCAGCGACAAGCACTTCCCGATGAACTCCATGGAGATCGGCATGGAGGTGGGCCACCGCGTGCTCGAGGCCAACCCCAACCTGAAGGTGGACGTGCACCATCCCCAACACCGGCTGATGGTGGAGATCCGCGACATGGCCTACCTCTGCGTGGAGGAGATCAAGGCCGTGGGCGGCCTGCCCATGGGCTCCGGCGGCAAGGCCGCGCTGCTGCTCTCCGGCGGCATTGATTCGCCCGTCGCCGGCTACCAGCTGATGAAGCGCGGCGCGAAGCTGTGCGCCATCCACTTCCAGAGCCCGCCCTACACCGGCGAGCTGGCGAAGGACAAGGTGATGCAACTGGCGAAGAAGCTGGCCTGGTACATGGGCGGCATGCGGGTGTACCTGGTGCCGTTCACGAAGTGCCAGCTCGAGATCCACGAGAAGTGCCCGGAGGAGCTGGGCACGCTGATCACGCGCCGCTTCATGATGCGCATTGCGGAGAAGCTGGCGCGGGACTTCGGCGCGCAGGCGCTGATCACCGGCGAGAGCCTGGGCCAGGTGGCGAGCCAGACCATGGAGGCGCTCGTCTGCACCGACGCGGTGGTGAACATGCCCGTGTTCCGCCCGCTGATCGGCATGGACAAGAACGAGGTCACCGACATCGCCGTGAAGATCGACACCTTCGAAACCTCGATCCTGCCCTACGAGGACTGCTGCACCGTGTTCACGCCCCGCCACCCGGTCACCAAACCGAAGCTGGAGACCATGCCGAAGGTCGAGAGCAAGCTGGACGTGGACGCGCTGGTGGACGAGGCCGTGGCGAACACCGAGGTGGTCATCCTCGGGCCGGAGGACGTGGAGTGACGGGGAGCGCCCGCGGATGGACCGCGATGCCCTTCGGCGGGGGATGGCGCGGGCGCGGCCCGGGACCTGTGCCGGAGGGCTTCGTTTTCCGCCGGAAGCGGCGCTTTGAAGGGAGGGGATGGCCGTGATCGCCGTCGTGAACGACGCGCGGGAGAGGCGGGAGATCGCCCGGGCGATTCTCGAATCGCTGACGGAGTGGTTCGAGGTCCCGGAGTCGAGGGAGCGCCACATCGCGGACAGCGCCGGCGAAACCATGGTCGCCTCCTGGGAGGACGGCCGCCCCGTCGGCTTCCTGTGCCTGAAGGAAACCGGAAAGGATACGGTGTAGCTCAAGCTGATGGGCGTGCTGAAGGCGTACCACCGCCGGGGCGTGGGCAGGAGCCTCTTTGAAGCCGCCAGGCGCGTCGCCGTGGAGGAGGGCTATTCCTTCATGCAGGTCAAGACCGTCCGCATGGGATGCTACGAGGAATACGACCGGACCAACCTTTTCTACCGCAGCCTCGGATTCAAGGAATTCGAAGTCATGCCCGGCTTCTGGAATTCGCTCAATCCGTGCCAGATCTACGTGATGTCGCTGGAAGACGCGGGGGCAGGGCGCGCTTCGCCGCCCTGCGGCCGCAGGAGAACGATATGACCATACAGGAATACATTTCGGCCCTTCGCCAGGACCCGGAATTCATGGACAACGTGACCGGCTGGCAGGTGTTGCCGGCGCGACCGGCGCGCTACGGGGAATTCCCGGAGGCGCTGGACGCGCGCATCGTGGAGACGCTGAAAAAGCGGGGCATCGAGCGCCCCTACATCCACCAGAGCCAGGCCATCCGCGCCGCCGTCGCCGGGCAGGACCTGGTGGTCGTCACGCCCACGGCCTCCGGCAAGACGCTGTGCTACAACGTGCCCGTGCTGGACGCCATCCTCCGCGACGAGGCCGCGCGGGCGCTGTACCTGTTCCCCACGAAGGCGCTGTCCAGCGACCAGGTGGCGGAGCTGTACGGCATGATCCAGGACATGGGCGCGGACATCAAGGCCTACACCTACGACGGCGACACCCCCGCCTCCGCCCGCACGGCCATCCGCCAGGCGGGGCACGTGGTGGTCACCAACCCGGACATGCTGCACCAGGGCATCCTGCCGAACCACACCAAGTGGGTGAAGCTGTTTGAGAACCTGCGCTACGTGGTCATCGACGAGATCCACGCCTACCGGGGCGTGTTCGGGTCGAATCTCGCCAACGTCATCCGACGGCTCAAGCGCGTGTGCGCCTTCTACGGCGCGCACCCCACCTTCATCTGCTGTTCGGCCACCATCCGCAACCCCCGGGAGCTGACCGAGACCATGATCGGCAAGCCCGTCTACCTGGTCGACGACAACGGCGCGCCGGCAGGGGAGCGCCACGTGGTGTTCTACAACCCGCCGGTGGTGAACGCGCAGCTCGGCATCCGCGCGGGCAGCATCCCCGAGACGCGGAAGATCGCGGCCTCGCTGCTGGAGAACGGCGTGCAGCACATCGTGTTCGCGCGCTCCCGCCTCACCGTGGAGGTGCTGACGCGCTACCTGAAGGACATGGTGCGCGACCCGCTCGGCAACGCGGGCCGCGTGCGGGGCTACCGGGGCGGCTACCTGCCCACCCAGCGCCGGGAGATCGAGCGCGAGCTGCGCGCGGGCAGGATCACCTCCGTGGTGTCCACCAACGCGCTGGAGCTGGGCATCGACATCGGCCAGTTGGACGCCTGCGTGCTGTGCGGCTATCCCGGCACCATCGCCTCCACCTGGCAGCAGGCCGGGCGCGCCGGCCGGCGCGGGAGCGTGTCGCTGCTGGTGTTGGTGGCGTCCTCGGGGCCGCTGGACCAGTACATCATCCAGCATCCGGAGTACTTCTTCAGGCAGTCCCCCGAGCAGGCGCTCATCAACCCGGACAACCTCTACATCCTGCTCAACCACGTGAAGTGCGCCGCCTACGAGCTGCCCTTCGAGGACGGGGAGCGGCTGGACAACGTGGAGGACACCGGCGAGCTGCTGGAATACCTGAAGGACGAGAGCATCCTGCGCCACGTGGGCGGCAAGTACTACTGGAGCGCCGAGGAATTCCCGCAGGCGGGCATCAACCTGCGCTCGGCCACGGACCAGAACTTCCTGATCGTGGACATCACCGATCCCAAGAAGCACCGGGTCATCGGCGAGATGGACCGCTTCACCGTGCCCATGCTGCTGCACCGCTACGCCATCTATATGCACGAGGGCACGCAGTACCAGGTGGAGGAGCTGGACTTCGACGACAAGAAGGCGTACATCCGCCGCGTGGACGTGGGCTACTACACCGACGCCGACATGACCACCTCCCTCAAGGTGCTGGACGAGTTCGAACGCGAGGACGACGGGCCGCTCGCCCGCGCGCGCGGCGAGGTGCTGGCCTCCACCATCGTGACGGTGTTCAAGAAGATCGCCTTCGACACCCACGAAAACCTCGGCTGGGGCCCGGTGACGCTGCCGGAGCTGGAGATGCAGACCACCGCCGCCTGGTGGATGCTGCCCGAGGACCTGGAGTCGGTCTACGGCAAGGAGCCGCTGAAGAACGCCATGGTGGGCCTGGCGCACCTGCTGCGGCACATCGCGCCGATGTACCTGATGTGCGCGCCGCAGGACCTCCACGTGGTCTACCACGTGAAGGACACCTTCACCCAGCGGCCGACGATCTACCTCTACGACAGCGTGCCGGGCGGCATCGGCCTCTCCGACAAGGTGTACGACATGGAGGGCGAGCTGCTCTCCCGGGCGCGCGAACTGCTCGCCGCCTGCCCCTGCCGCGACGGCTGCCCCAGCTGCGTCGGCGCCAGCGCCGGCCCGGGCGCCAAGCGCACGCTGATCCGGCTGCTGGACGGCCTGCTGGACAGGTAGAGCGTTCCCATATGACAATCGCCGCGCTCCGGTCTTCGGAGCGCGGCGATTAACTGAGCTTTGGATGGGCGCGTTTCCGCCCGTCAGTCGAAGCGGATGTGGCAGTAGCCGCCGGGGTTCTTCTCCAGGTACTTCTGGTGGTATTCCTCGGCGCTGTAGAAGTTCTCCAGCGGCCGGACCTCCACCGCCAGCGGCCTGTCGTATTGCCGGGCCAGGTTTTCCAGCCGCGCCTCGATCACGGGCAGGTCGGCCGCGTCCGCATAGTAGATGCCCGTGCGGTACTGCACGCCCACGTCCCCGCCCTGGCGGTTCACGGCGGTGGGGTCGATGATGCGGAAGTAGGCGTCCAGCAGCGCCGGGAGCGGCAGCGCGTCGGGGTCGTAGACCACGCGCACCGTCTCGGCGTGCCCGGAGTGGCGCTTGACTTCCTCGTAGCTGGGGTTCGCCGTGGGCCCGTTGGCGTAGCCGACCTCGGTCTCGACGACGCCGGGGAGGAGGTCGAAGTACTTCTGGCAGCCCCAGAAGCAGCCGCCCGCGAGATAGATGGTGCTGTTGCGCATGTGTTTTCCCTCCGTGACGGAACGATGATACCCCCATTATAATGCCCCGCGCGCGCGATGTCCATAGGCTGTTTGGGCGGAAAAGCGAATCAGGTGTTGGCGAACGCCTGATTTTTTGCTATAATAGGGAGATGAAGGGCCGCGGGCGTCGTGCGCGCGGCGGCAAGAGGAGATGATATACGACCATGGCTTGGTACGAAAAGGCGGTATTCTATCACATCTACCCCCTGGGGCTCACCGGCGCGCCCGCGCAGAATCCCTACGCGGAGCCGGTCCACCGGCTGGACAGGCTGCTCCCCTGGATCGACCACATCAAATCCATCGGCTGCACGGGGCTTTACATCGGCCCGCTGTTCGAGTCCGTGGGCCACGGCTACGAGACCACCGACTACCGCAGGGTGGATTCCCGCCTGGGCACCAACGACGATTTGCGCCGCTTCGTGGAAAAGTGCCACGCGGCGGGCATCCGCGTGATCCTGGACGGCGTGTTCAACCACACCGGGCGCGACTTCTTCGCCTTCAGGGACATACAGCAATACCGCCAGAACAGCCGCTACCTGAACTGGTACTGCAACGTCAACTTCGGCGGCAACAACGAGTACAACGACGGCTTCTGCTACGACAACTGGGGCGGCTACAACCTGCTGGTGCGGCTGAACCTGCGCAACCCGGAGGTGCGCGACTACCTGCTGGACACCATCCGCTTCTGGGTGAAGGCGTTCGACATCGACGGCCTGCGCCTGGACACCGCGGACGTGCTGGACTTCGACTTCATGCGCAGCCTGCGGGCGCTGGCGGGCGAGGTCAAGCCGGAGTTCTGGCTGATGGGCGAGGTGATCCACGGCGATTACGCCCGCTGGGCCAACGAAAACACGCTGCACTCCGTGACCAACTACCACCTGCACAAGGCCCTGTACAGCGCGCACAACGACCACAACTACTTCGAGATCGCCCACACCGTGAAGCGCCAGATGGACCTGGGCATCGGCCGGGGCGTGCGGCTGTACAGCTTCGTGGACAACCACGACGTGGAGCGCATCGCCACCAAGCTGAACAACAAGGCCCACTACCTGCCCGTGCACGTGCTGCTGTTCACGCTGCCCGGCGTGCCCTCGATCTATTACGGCTCCGAGTTCGGCATCGAGGGCCGGAAGGAGCGCGGCTCCGACGCCTCCCTGCGGCCCTGCCTGGACCTTGAGGCGCTGAAGGCCGCGCCCAACCCGTGCCTCGAGATCGTGACCGCGCTGGGCAGGGTGTACAATCGCGAGTCCGCGCTGTGGTACGGCGATTACCGCGAGCTGCAGCTCACCACCACGAAGTACGCCTTCGCGCGGGGCGACCTGATCGTCACCGTGAACAACGACGGAAACCCCGCCGCGTTCGACGTCGCCGGCGAGGGCAGCTACACCGGCGCGCTCACCGGCGCGACGGCGACGGCGGAGAACGGCAGGCTGCGCCTCGAGATCCCCGGCGACAGCGGCGAGATCTGGATTCCCCAGGGCGACGGGCGCCCGCGCTACGAACCCGTCCGGCAGAAGATCGAGGTGCCGAAGCCCGCGCCGAAGCCGGCCGAGGCCGCGCAGGGCGCGCCCGCGGTGGCGGTGCCCGACAAGCCCTTCGACGAGATGAGCGTGGAGGAGCTGCAGGCGGCGATCCTCGCGAAGATGGCGGCCAACGGCCCGCTGACCGACCGCATGCAGCGCGAGGTGCGGGAGAACACCCACCGCGGCTCGCTGCTGAACTGGGTGAAGAGTTTCCGCTAGGCGGCGTTACCGGCGCGTAAACGCGGCGCGACGCCTGTGTATCGAATTTAAAATGGTTCTTGATTCTCCCGGTGCGATTGGGTATAATGGAGAGGGAAGCATGGCCCGGGGCGATCCGGGGACGATCCCGGCTCTGAAAGACGAACGGACATTATTGATTTAAAGGAGAATGAATATGCCTGCGAAGAAGACAACCCCCGCGAAAGCGAAGAAGGAGATCGTCAAGGTCGAACAGGCCGTGGAACCCGTGGCGAACGTGACCGAACCCGCGCCGGAAGAAGCCGTTGCGGCGGAGAAGCCCGCGAAGAAGGCGGCGGCAAAGAAGGCCGCCCCCGCGAAGAAGGCGACCACCGCGAAAAAGCCCGCCGCGAAGCCGAAGAAGGCCAAGGCCGAAGCAAAGCCCGCCGAGCCGGAAAAGCCCGCGGAGGAAGCCGCTCCCGCCGTCGAGCCGGTGGTTGAGCCCATCGTCGAAGCGGTCGCGGAGCCCGTCGTCGAGCCGGTCGTCGAAGCGGTCGCGGAGCCCATCGTCGAAGCGGTCGCGGAGCCCGTCGTCGAGCCGGTCGTCGAAGCGGTCGCAGAGCCCGTTGTCGAAGCAGTGGTCGAGCCTGAACCCGCGCCCGAGCCGGAACCGCAGCCCGAACCGGAGCCCGCGCCCGAACCCGAACCGGAACCCGAACCGCAGCCTGAGCCCGAACCCGAACCGGAACCCGAACCGCAGCCTGAGCCCGAACCCGCGCCTGAACCCGAACCGCAACCCGAGCCCGCGCCGGCGTTCCCGATGCCCGAACCGCGCCGCAGCGTGGCGTTCATCGGGTCGGAGTGCTATCCCTTCGTCAAGACCGGCGGCCTGGGCGACGTCATGTACGCGCTGCCGAAGGCGCTCATCCGCCAGAACTGCGACGTGAAGGTCATCCTGCCGCGCTACAAGTGCATCCCGTGGAAGTACCAGGAGAAGATGGTCTATCGCGGCTCCTTCCACATGGACCTGTGCGCCGACGGACGCTCGTTCTACGTGGGCATCATGGAGTACGTGTGGGACGGCGTGGTGTACGATTTCATCGACAACGAGGACTTCTTCACCACCGGCAATCCCTACACGAACCTCGTGGACGACATCCCGAAGTTCTGCTTCTTTGCCAAGGCGGCGCTGGCGGCGCTGAATTACATGAACTGGGTGCCGGATATCATCCACTGCCACGACTGGCAGGCGGCGCTGGTGCCGGTGTTCCTGCGCACGCTGTTCCGCGGCACGCCCATCGGCGACGCTAAGACCATGCTCACCATCCACAACCTGCGCTTCCAGGGCATCTACAACATCCCCACCATCAAGTACTGGACGGGCCTGCCGGACTACGTGTTCAACAAGGACGCCCTGACCCAGGACTGGGTGAACGCCAACATGCTCAAGGGCGGCCTGACCTACTGCGACATGATCACCACCGTCAGCAACACCTACGCCGGGGAGATCCAGACCTCGTTCTTCGGCGAGGGGCTGGACGCCCACCTGCGCTTCCATTCCGGCAAGCTGCGCGGCATCGTGAACGGCATCGACGTGGACCTGTGGAACACCGCCACCGACGACAAGCTGGCCGTGAAGTACGACCTCGGGAACGTGCTGGAGAAGAAGCGCCAGAACAAGCGCGCGCTCCAGGAGTCCCTCGGCCTGTGGCAGGACGACCACGTGTTCGTCGTCGGCCTCATCTCCCGCCTGACCGACCAGAAGGGCCTGGACCTGGTGAACGCCATACTGCCGCTGATGATCGACGGCCACACCCAGGTGGTGGTGCTGGGCACCGGCGACCCGCGCTACGAGAATTCCTTCCGCTACTACGAGAACACCTACCGCGGCAGCGTGTGCTCCAACATCATGTACGACGAGGGTCGCGCCCACATGATCTACGCCGGCGCGGACGCGCTGCTGGTGCCGTCGCTGTTCGAGCCCTGCGGGCTGACGCAGCTCATCGCCATGCGCTACGGCACAATCCCGATCGTGCGCGAGACCGGCGGCCTGAAGGACACCGTGCAGCCCTACAACAGCTACGCCAACGACGGCAACGGCTTTACCTTCAACCGCTACGATTCCGGCATGCTGCTGGACGCCGTGAACCGCGCCAAGACCCTCTACTTCACCAACCGCTGGTGCTGGGACGAGATGGTACAGCGCGACATGGACAAGGACGTGTCCTGGGACAACTCCGCCTGGCAGTACAGGAACCTGTACATGGAGATGAAGCCGTAAGGCATGGCAGGTAACATGCATAGGAAGGCGCTCCCGATTATCCATCGGGAGCGCCTTTTGCGTCGCGGGCGCGGTTATTCCGCCAGCTTCGCCTCGACCTCCTCGGGGGCGGGCACGCTGGAGATGCCGCCGTGCTTCTGCGTGGACAGGCTGGCGGCGGTGCAGGCGAAGCGCACGATGTCGCAAAGCTCCGCCTCGGTCAGCGCCTCGGGCGCCTTGCCCAGCTTCAGGAAGCGGCTCATGGCGCTGCCGCCGAAGATGTCGCCCGCGCCGGTGGTGTCCACCACGTGGATGCCGGTGGGGGAGGCGACGGTGACGCGCGCGTTCTTCGTGGCGGCGTGGCAGCCCTTCGGCCCGAGCGTGGCGTAGACCAGCGACGCGCCGTATTCGCGGAGCAGCTTCTGCGCGCCCTCCTCCGGGGACAAGCCCCACATGAACTCGATCTCCTCGTCGCTGATCTTCACGATGTCCGCCTGGCGGAGGCTCCATTCGATGGCCTCCTTCGCGGCGTCCTCGTCGGGCCAGAGGGGCTTTCTCAGGTTGGGGTCCAGGCTGACGAGTATGCCGTGGGCCTTGGCCAGCTCGATGGCCTTTCTGGTGGCCGAGCGCGCGGGCTCGTCCGTCAGCGACAGCGTGCCGAAGTGGAACACGCGGCTGTTCAGCAGCAGGTCGGTGTCGAGCTCCTCCGCGCACAGGCAGGTGTCCGCGCCGGGCTTGCGGGCGAAGCTGAAGTCCCGGTTGCCGCTGGCGTCCAGCGACACGAAGGCCAGCGTGGTGAACTGCCTGGGGTCCACGATCACGCCGCGGGTCTCGATGCCCGCCTGTTTCAGCGTGTTCACCAGCAGGCGGCCGAACATGTCGTCGCCCACCTTGCCGAGCATGGCCACGGAGCAGCCGTACCGGTTCAGCGCAGCGAGGAAGTTGCCGGGCGCGCCGCCGGGGTTGGCGGCGAGGGTCGGGTAACCGGATTCATCCTTGGACTTGGGGGCGAAGTCGATGAGCAGCTCGCCCAGGGCGGTGACGTCAATCATGGAAATACCTCCTGCTTTCTTGTCTGAAGTGGATTTGCCTACATTTCGATGCCCTTGCGGGCGGGCAGTCTCTTGTCCTGAAAGTAGTGCCGGATGAGGTGCATCTCCGTGGCGAGGTCGGCCTTCGCCAGCACGGCGTCGGTCGCGCCGCGACCGGTGAACACCAGCTCCGTGCCCTCGGGCCGCTGGTCGATCAGCCGCAGCAGGTCATCCTCGGCGAGCAGGCCGCAGGTCTGCGCGCAGTTGATCTCGTCGGCGATGACCACGTCGTACTCCCCGGAGGTCAGCGCGCGGGACAGCCGCGCGTAGCCCTCGCGAGCGCAGTCCAGGTCGGTGGCCTCGGCGTCGCGGCGAACGAGCAGCCCCAGCCCCGAGCCGAACTGCTCCACCGTCACGTTGGGCAGCCGCCGCAGCGACTTGATCTCGCTGAACTCGCCCTCCTTGATGAACTGGCAGAAGTACACCCGGTAGCCCGCGCCCGACGCCCGCAGCGCCAGACCCAGCGCCGCGGTGGTCTTGCCCTTGCCATTGCCGGTGTACACCTGGAATTGTCCGAGCTTCATGCAAGCACCCTCCCGTATCAGATTTCCCGGAACGCCCGGGGCGTTTCGCCCTCGAACGCCACGCGATAGCCATGGCACGCGGCGGGCTGCCAGTCGTAGAAGCCCCGCGCCTCGCCGGGGAACCACGCCTGCATCAGCCGCACCACGACGCCGCCGTGCAGCACCGCCAGCGCGCGATCCCAGGGACGCGCAAGCAGCGCCGCGCCGCCGCGGAGCACCCGCGCTTCAAACTGCGCGCGGCTCTCCCCGCCGGGGCAGGCGACCGCGCCGCTCTCGTCGGCGATCCAGGCGAGGTAGGCCGCGTCGCCCTTCAGTTCCTCGTAGCTGTGGAGCTCGAAGGCCCCGAAGGACATCTCGCGCAGGTCGGGCAGGGTCAGCCCGGCCTCCCGCCCGGTCAGCAGCGCCAGCGTCTCGTCGGCGCGCCGGAGCCCGCTGGAGGCGTAGAGCTCGCAGCCGGGCAGGGGGCGCTCCTCCCGCAGCCGCTCCGCCAGCGCCCGGCCGGCGGGGGAGAGCGGCGGGTCGGCCCAGCCGCAGTACAGGCGGCGCTCGTTCGCCTCCGTCAGGCTGTGGCGCAGCAGGTACAGCGCCCTCATTTCAGCCGCTGCGGCAGCCCACAGAACAGCCGCCACACCTCGTCGGCCTCCTCGGCCAGCAGGTTGTTCATCCGCCCGCACGCCTCGCGCCAGGCGCGCATCAGCGGATCGACGGGCACCACGCCGCAGGAGATGTCCGTGGCGATGAGCACGCTGTCCCGGAGCGCCCCGAGGCGTTCGCACAGCGCATCCGCGGGCTCCGCCCCCGCGCGCACGCGGTTCAGCGCGAAGCGCTCCAGCCCCGCGACGCAGCGCCGGGAGAGGTTGATCTCCGCCGTATCCTCGGCGCACAGGAACACGTCCGCGTCCGTCAGCGCATAGCGCGCCCGCGCGAATTCCAGCTTGCCCTGATGGCTTCCGCCCAGTATGAAAACCATAACCTCTCTCCCCAAAGCGCGATTGCGATTGTGCCCGTGCCGCCCGCCGGACGGTCAGACCGCCGCCAGCGCGATCAGCGCCGCGGCCTCCGCCACCGTCAGCGAGAACCCCGCGACATCGCCGGAGACGCCCTTCAGCGTCCGCACGGCCCACAGCATGGACAGCGCGTAGGCCGCGAGCTCCGTCACGAGCGCGATCACCGTCGCCCGGCCCTGCCACAGCCCCGCCGCCAGCAGGCAGAAGGCCGCCATGCAGGCCACCGCGCGGCGATGGCCGGGCGCGCCGTTCAGGCCGTTGTACTCGCTGTGCCCCAGCGGCGGCAGCGCGGCGACGCACCAGGCCGACCCGCAGCGGGACACCGCCGGGATCAGCGCCAGCGCCCGCAGGCGATCGGCGGGCAGGCTCCGCGCGGCGGCGTACTGGAACAGCATCAGCAGCGCGACGCTCACCACGGCGAAGGAGCCGGTGTGCGGGTCCTTCAGGATGCGCATTCGCTCCTCCAGCGGCCGCCAGGAGAGCAGCGCGTCGGAGGTGTCCATGAAGCCGTCCAGGTGGATAAAGCCCGTGAGCAGGAAGGGCAGCGCCGCGACCACCGCCGCCGCCAGCGGCCCGGGCAAGAGCGCGCGTCCCAGCAGCGATATGCCCGCCCACAGCAGGCCCACCACCGCGCCGACGAGGGGCAGCGTGGTCAGCATCAGCCCCCGGGCGGATTCGTCCCACGGCCGCCACGGGATGGGCAGGGCGGTGAACATGCCCAGCCCCATGCAGAAGGCAACCAGCAGATTCACAGCGGAAGCACCCCCTTGTGCACCACGACCCGGCCCGCGACGACCTCCAGCACGTTGTCGCAGCAGCGGGCCAGGCGGCGATCGACGTGGGCCAGCGCCGCGCGGTAGGCCTCGGTGAGGTCGTCGTACAGCGCGGCGTCGGAATAGATGAAGTCGGACACCAGCACGGTGTTCGGCGCGCGGCGCACGAAGGTTTCCAGCTCGTCCGCCAGCCGCAGGTGCGCGTCCGCGTGGATGCCGTCCGGCGCGAACATCTCGTTGGAGAGCAGCGCGGTGACGCTGTCCAGCAGGAAGGAACCGCCGGCGTCGGCACGCTCCAGGCAGGACAGTATGTCCCGGCCGCACTCCAGCGTTTCGAACCCCCAGCCCGCCCGCTCGGCCCGGTGTCGCAGCACGCGGGCGTCGTCCTCGGCGTCGTGGGGGATCATGGTGGCCACGTAGTACAGCGGCGTCCCGGCCGCCTTGGCGATGCGCTGCGCGTAGAAGGACTTGCCGTTCTTCGCGCCGCCGGAGATGAACGTGCTCACGCTTCCCCCTGATAGACCCGGTTGCCGCGGATCTCCGCCAGGTAGCCGTCGTCGATGGCGGCCTCCTCGAAGGTGGCCATGTCGCGGATGACGGTCTGCGCCGCGGCGACGATCTCAAAGGCGATGGGGCAGCCGCTGCCCTCGCCCAGGCGCATGTTGAGATTCAGCATCGGCTCCAGCCCCATGGCCTCCATGGCGAGGTGATAGCCCCTCTCCATCGAGGCGTGGGAGGGCAGCATGTACGCCGCGCACAGCGGGTTCAGCCGATGGGCGCACAGCGCGGCCACGGCGCTGATGAAGCCGTCGATCACCGCCGGCAGGCGCAGCGCGGCCGCGCCCAGGAACGCGCCGCACATGGCGGCCAGGTCGAAGCCGCCCACCTTTGCCAGGGCATCCACCGGGTCGGCGGGGTCGGGCTGCCAGCGCGCGAGGGCCTCGTCGATGAGCGCGATCTTGCGCCGGTAGGATTCGTCGTTGATGCCAGCGCCGCGGCTCACGGTGTCCGCGGCGGGCAGGCCGAGCAGGCAGGACAGCACGGCGCTGGAGGTGGTGGTGTTGCCGATGCCCATTTCGCCCACGCCGAGGATCTCCACGCCGTCGTCCTTCGCGCGCTGCGCGGCCTCCGCGCCGATCCGCAGCGCCTCCACGGCCTGCGCCCGCGTCATGGCGTGCTCCACGGCGAAGTCGCGCGTGCCCATGGCGAGCTTGCGGTTGCGCACGCCGGGCTGGTTGAACTCGGCGTCGATGCCCACGTCCACCACGTCCAGCTCGGTGCGGAAGTGCTTCGCCAGCACCGCCACGCCGGTCAGCCCGCGGGTGAAGTTGATGGTCTGCGCCAGCGTGACGCTCTGCGGGCAACTGGACACGCCTTCCTTCGCGATGCCGTTGTCCGCGGCGAAGATCACCACGCGGCGCCTGTCCACCGCCGTGCCGATCCGGCCCGTGATGCCCGCCATTTTCACGGAGATGTCCTCCAGCCGCCCCAGGCTGTGGGGCGGCTTGGCCAGCTGCTCCTGCCGCGCGCGGGCGGCCGCCATGGCGGCCTCGTCGGGGGGCAGTATGGCGCCCAGGATTTGCTTGAGTTCGCTTTCCATGTGTCGTCCTCAGAACCAGACCTGCGCCACGCGGCGCGCGCCGGTAAATTTGTCGAGATAGAAGTCCGCGAGGTCGCTGACGACCACCTTGCCCTTGGCCGAGGAGGCGTGCACGAACTGCCCCCCGCCCAGGTAGAAGCCCACGTGGTCGCTGGGGTCGCTGTCGCGCACGGTGTCGAAGCACAGCACGTCGCCCACCATCAGGCGGCCGGGGTCGTCGATCTTTCGGAAGCGCCCGTCGGCGCCGATCTCCAGCGCGGAGCGGGGCAGCCGGATGTCCTCCGGCTTTAAACAGTGGATCACCAGCCCGCTGCAATCAAAGCTGTCCGGCCCGGCCTTGCCGTAGACGTAGGGCGCCTCCAGGTGGGAGAGGGCGTGCATTGCCACGATCTCCCCCTGCGTGAGCCCGGAGGTCGCGTATACGATCAGCACCAGGCACGCCGACAGCGCGGCGTTGAACAGCAGGCGAAACCGCGTCCTGCGGCGCATGGCGGTCACCTCGATGCTTTGGTAGAATTCCGTTTATTTCTTTCCCGCCAGGGACTTGCGGTACTTCTCGCTCTCCCAGTTGGCGATGAACGCCTTGGCGGCCTCGCCCATGGTGGAGAGGGTGTAGCCGGCTTCGCGGACGGTGCGGCAGATGAACACCACGGCGGTCAGGGTTTCGGCGATCACCTGCGCCCTGGCGGCGGGCATGTTGAAGGTCAGCCTGCCGGTGGCGGGGCTGTACAGCGCCTGCCCCTCCTCCGGCGCGCCCTCGCCGAAGGCGAACGTGCCGGTCAGGAACACCAGCTGGTCGGGGTACAGGGGGGACTCCAGCAGGAACTTCTCGCTGAAATCGCCGCTGCCGAGCTGCTCGGTGAGGGTGGGGCACACGGCCTCCACCAGCCCGCCGCCGATCTCGCGGACCGATACCGCCGGGAAGTCGCCGTTGCGGATGCCGAAGGCGGCGGCGATGCGGTCGTTCACGTCGGTGTGGATGCGCACGCACGCCTCGGGGTCGTCGCTGTGGGCGATGAGGCCGTGGTTCTGCATGAAGATGGCCGCGGGGCGCTTGCCCGTCCTGGCCTCGACGCGCCTGAGCTCGTCGCGGATGGAGAAGGTCAGCCGCGCGCCGGGATCGACGTAGGGCACCCAGCCCCAGGTGTAGTCCGCGCCGGCGAGCGCCTTCTCCGCGATGGCCTCCAGCTCCTCGCTGCACGCGGCCAGGTTGGCGTACACGCTGTGGCTGTGGGCCACGTAGGTGTCCAGCAGCGAGTGGAAGCCCGCCTCCACCGAGGGGCGCAGCGCGTCCAGGCCCTCGATGACCCGCGTGTTGGCCCTGGCCTCGGCGCTGCCCGCCTTCTCCACGTCCTCGTGGTCCGCGGGCTCGGTGCCGTAGTAGAACCGGCGCAGCGCCTCGTAGTCCAGCACGGCGTAGGCCTTGTCCGGGCGGATATCCTTCAGACAGTAACCGGAGGCCTTGATGGCCATCAGCCCGCCCTCCAGCTTGGCGGAGGTGTTGCCGCCGCCGCCCTGCACGTAGTCCGCCCGCGCGCCGACGGCGGTGGAGATGCGGGTGAAGTTTTCCAGGCGGTCCCGGTTGGCGTCAAAGAAGCTGCTCATGGAATGAATACCCCTTTCATGGTCGTTGGTTTCGGCGCCGCGCGGCGCCATTCTCGCAATCAGGAAGTGAATGGCCTTGCCCTGTCCCAGGTACAACTGCTCGTGCTCGCTGACGTAATTGGGGGAGAAGCCCGAGGCGTGCAGGTCGTCGGTCAGGTAGACGACCTCGAACCCGCTCTCCCGCAGGTAGCGCTTCGACGCCGTGAACAGCGCGTCGTCGTCGGTCTTGAACCAGATCTCGCCGCCGGGCTTCAGGAAGCCGCGGTACTGCTCCAGCTGGCGCGTATGGGTCAGGCGGCGCTTGTGGTGCTTGGCGCGCTCGTCCCAGGGATTGGGAAAGCTGATGTAGATGCGCTCGATGCCGTCCTCCGGGGCGAAGGTGTCGTGGATCATCATGGCGTCCACGGCGGAGAGGATCAGGTTGGTCGGCTCTCCGTCGAACGTCGCGCGCGCGTTCTTCACGGTCACCGCCAGCACGTGGCGCACTTCGTCGATGGCGATGTAGTTGATGCCCGGGTTATCATGGGCCATCTTCACGGTGGACACGCCCTTGCCGCAGCCGATCTCCAGGTGTACGGGCTGCTCGACCGGGAAGAACGCCCGCCATTGCCCGCGGTGCGTGGAGGGGCGGTCGATCACGTAGGGACAGTTGTCCAGCAGCGGCTCGGTCCAGGGCTTCCTGCGCATCCTCATGCTTCGCCGTCGCCCTCCGCGCGCGCCTTCGCGGCCAGCTCGCGCTTCGCCGCGTCCTCGGCGCGCCGCTCCATGGTGCGAATCCAGTACAGCAGGCCGATGCCGCCCAGCGTGGAGATGACCCACAGGATCAGCCCCGTCTGGAAGGCATTGGCGAACATGCACACGAGTCCCGCGGCGTACAGCCCGATCAGGATCAGGCTCGCGGCGGCGCGGAGCTTCCGGGCCGCGCCGGTCTTGTTATCGTTCAATTGAAACGCCTCCGATGATGTATGCTGTAAACAATCTTTATCCCATTCGTCCCGCCCGGCGGGATTCCCTGCATCCGCCGCGCCGCCGCGAAAATTTTCCGCATGCGAAGCGCCCGCGCGGGACATCCTGTCTATATGGAAGGGAGGCGGAACCATGGCCATGATGGAATGCCGAAACTGCCACCGCGTCGCCGACGCCAGGCGCTTTCGCTGCTGCGTCGACTGCGGCGCGCCGCTGTGCGACGACTGCGCCAACCGCAGCAGGAACCTGTGCTTCGATTGCGGGGACCGGGACGAAGACCGGTGACGGGCGCGCTAGTCCTCCGGGCCGTTGCGCAGCAGCGCGACGGCGCGGCGCAGGCGGTCGACGGGGCCGGCGAGGTCGGGCATGCCCGGGCGCCCGGCCAGGGCGGCGTAGTCGTCGGCGACGGCGTCCAGGTCGTCCGCGACGTCCCGCAGCTCGTCCCGCCAGCCCTCGCCGCGGGGACGGATCTCCTCCAGTGCCAGCAGCATGTCCTCGAATTCCGCGTTCAGATCGTCCAGCGCCTCTTCCCCGGCCGCCGCCGCGAGGGCGTCCAGCTCGTCCAGGATCTCCTGAAATCGGGCGATGAAATCCGCGATGGGGAACATGAGCCAACCTCCCGTCCGGGGGCGCGTCGCGCGCCGAGATTACATTAAGTATACTATAGATCGTCGCGCCGCGCAAGGGCGGATAGGGCCTGAAATACGGGTTAAATCGATGAAAATGTGTAACAGGGTATTGACAAACCCCGGCCGTTGTTGTATTATATTTCATGTCGTCGCGAGACGGCCGGGTTGGGGAGCATAGCTCAGCTGGGAGAGCATTTGCCTTACAAGCAAAGGGTCACAGGTTCGAGCCCTGTTGTTCCCACCATCACATGGCGCGGTAGTTCAGTTGGTTAGAATGCCAGCCTGTCACGCTGGAGGTCGAGGGTTCGAGCCCCTTCCGCGTCGCCATTCGCCCAGGTAGCTCAGTCGGTAGAGCAGTAGACTGAAAATCTACGTGTCGATGGTTCGATTCCGTCCCTGGGCACCATGTGCGGTAGTAGCTCAGTTGGTAGAGCGCCACCTTGCCAAGGTGGAGGTCGCGAGTCCGAGTCTCGTCTACCGCTCCATTCTCTTTTTGGTGCCATAGCCAAGTGGTAAGGCAAAGGTCTGCAAAACCTTCATTCCCCGGTCCGAATCCGGGTGGCACCTCCAAATTATATGGACGTTCTGCTGAGGGCAGGGCGTCTATTTTTGTGTGATGTGCCCAAGTGTGTAACGATTAATCGATGATACTTCGCAATTCCTCCAGCGCGTCGCCGTACAGGTGGATGTAGGTATTATAAGTTATCGTTACACTTGCATGACCGAGTAATTTCGAAAGTTTTTTGATTTCGCAACCTTTGTAATAACAATTTGTTGCAAATGTGCGGCGGAAGACGTGCATTCCGCGGTAGTCCAGGCCGGCTTCTGCGCAGATTTCCATCACGTGATTCCGAAGCGCGTTATACCCGATGGACTTGTTGGGGTCATCCGGGCGGCAGAAGACGAGGGCGTCTTTGCCTTTGGATGGAGCGCGCTCGAACCATTCTTCGAGCATGGCGTATGCGCGCCTGCTTAAGGGGACTGTTCGGTCGCTCGTTCGGGACTTCGGGCTGTCCTGGATGAAGCCGCGCCTGGTGCTTGCGGGGTGGACGAGCGTTTTGTGGATGCGGATTGCCCGCCTGTCCCATAGGACGTCTCCCCAGCTGAGCGCCAGCGCTTCGCCTGTGCGCATTCCGCTTTCGAGCATCAGGATCGCGGCCTTCGCGCCCGGCTTGTTGCTGCGCTCTGCAACCGGGACCAGCTTCATTTGCTCCATTTTGTCGTAGGTGACGACGTCGCGTTTCGAGTATCCGGTGTTTTCTTCAATGGGCAGGGTGACGTTGATGTATGACGGACGCACAGCCAAGCCCTCGCCGATCAGAAATTTGACAAATGCGCTGATCAGGTTGTACTGCTTACGAATGGTGGAGTACGAGTAGCTGTCGCGCTGAAGGGCGTTGATGTAGTCCTGGACATCGATGGTGGTCAACTCCATGATCCGCATACATGCGATGCTGTACTGAAGAGTGAGCCGGTAAGAAACGGTGAGTCGTTCAAAGGTTGCCTGCTTGACGCCATTCTTCTTAAACCGATATAACCATACCTCCATTCCGTCTTTGAGCGTTGTGTTCAGCGAGATACCAATGCTGCGTGCGATAGCTTCATTCATGGCGCTGTCCCTCCAGAGACTTGCGGCTGCACAGCGATTGGCTCTGTCTATCGCTCCCATTGTACCATGTTTCATTGGGTTGTCAACCTCCTTTGTGGAAGGCAATCGAGATATTTAACGTATTCAGTTTTGCCCGGATCGTTTTTCCGAGAACGACAATGCCGGCGATGACGATTGCGGTCATAGCCGGCATTGGAAGATGCAAACATGAGCTGGACCGTCAGAATGGTAACCAGCTTCCCCAGTCATCGTTGGAATGCTGAGCAACTGCAACATCCCTCTGCAGGTTCGTGTCGATACACACGTTCGACACATACGATTATCATATCATGTACACCGCTAACGGGAATTACATCGTTTACGATTTCCCTGACATCATGCTTTACTATCCCATCGTGCGCTTTCAGGTCGACGGTGTAGAATATAAGTTAAAGAGCACCGGTATCGTCCCCCGGGATAAATTTCCGGTGGGCCTGTCAGTGGATCTGCTGTACGACCCCAACAATCCTAGCCACTTCCACCTGGATCGGGGCGACATGGAGGAACGTTCCACGCGGGGCACAATCATCTTCGCGCTGGTGTGGTTGACCATTGCCGTGGCCACCATCGCTGTGCTGTTGAGCGTCAATCCCGAGCTGAGGATACAGCTGGAGCGCATGCTGTACAACGCCATTGCGCCTCTAAGGTCCGTCATTAATCCATCTCAGAATTGAACTGTCTGGACAAACCTACCTGAAAGGATTATCTATGTTCAAAAAAGCGCTCTGGATGATGATCCCCTTCATGCTCATCTTTCTGCTCGGCCTCATCTTGCTCATGCGACCACAATACCATGTGCCAATCGTTGAGGTCATGGACACCTTTACGCGGCAGGAGAAGATTGGCCAGCGCTCGTCGCATCGGAGTACGGTGGAATATGCAACGGTCAAGGTGGAGTTGGATGGTAAGGAACATGAAGTCACCGTCCATGATAATTCCTGGCAACCTCTAAAGACTGGGGAAACTGTGGTTGTCACGCGTGGATTTTTTGGCAGGATCGTAGAGTACAGGACGAGAAGCGCTTATAGACTGATGGTGTGTGCTGCTACGATGGGGCCAGCATGTCTGTTATTGTTCTGGATCATAGCGAAGAGGAAGAACGCCGGCGATCGAAGAGGGCGGGGCTCATAATACTCATGTCATATTGTTATGGTATACTCTCCCCGAGAAAAAGACAGGGCAACGCTGCCCAGAAAAGGAACCAACATGAACAAAAAAGACCTTGCAACGCTCCGCCGCCGCTTCTCCCCGGAGAAGAATGACATCTCCGTTATCCGCGGCTGCTTCGTAAACGAGAAGCGGGAGATCGTTTCCACATTTTCAAAGTCTCCGCTGTCCCTCCCGGAGAGCGAAGCCGAGCACTACCTGTCTGCATTCAAAAAGACGCTGGGAGGTGCGCCGGGCCACAACCAGTTTACCATCCCCGTTCAGGATGAAGCTGGCAGTCTCCTCCGTCAACTTCAAACCAGTGAATTGAAGGATGAAGCGGCTGTCGATCAGCTCTTCAACACCATCCGGGAGAAGATGGAGTTCGAAGGTTCTTATCTCATCCTGGTCATGCACGATGCCTACAGCGTCCCTTATCGCAAGGCTGACGAGCACACTGATCGCCCAGATTTCTCGGATACGGTATTCAACTATATCATGGTGAGCATCTGCCCCGTCAAACTGACGAAGCCCCTGCTGACCTTCTTCTCTGACGATCGGGATTTCCATACCGTCGAACCCGATCTGGCTGTGGGCGGCCCGGCGTTGGGATTCATGTATCCCGTATTCAGCGACGGCGGCGCGGATATCAACGCCGCGCTCTATTACACCAAGGATGCCTCTGACATCCACGCCGACTTCATTGATGGTATGTTCCATACCGCCGCCCCCGACAGCGCTTCCGATCGGCGTCAGGCCTTCTACAGTGTTCTTGCCGATACCCTGGAAGATGGCGTGACCTTTGACGTCGTACAGACGCTTCACGAGAACATCGTCCAGCAGCTCACCGACCGCAAAAAGGCTGCCGCTCCGCTGGAGGTCAGCCGGAAGGAGATCGCCTCGATGCTGGGCACCTGTGACGTGCCGGAGAAAGAGCTGGCAGCCTTCGATAACGAATATCTGGAGCAGTTCGGCGCAGTTGGCATGCAGGCGGCAACGATTGCCGAACCTAAGAAGTTCGAGGTGACGACTGAGAACGTGACCATCCAGGTAGATCCCACTCGCACCGACCTGGTCGAGACCCGGCGGATCGACGGGAAACGTTACATCCTGATCGCTGTCGAGGGCGAGGCCGCCGTCAATGGAGTAGAGATCAATATCCCCTGATATATGCTTCGAACGCACCTTCCAAACAAGGGAGGTGCGTTCAATAATTGTCTGAACCCCGCCAGCCATGCCGCTTGCCAGGCAACATGGTCGTCGGGGTTCAGTGTGTCAATGCTTCTTGCTCAATATGGGCTTGCCGCCGGGGAGCCTGCTGCTGGCCGTTCATCGGGCCGTTGGGCTGTGCCTGATTGCCGGGCATCTGACCACCCTGCATCATGCAGCCACCGCGCTGGCCCTTCTGGCCGCCCATCCGGGGAGCGTTGTTCTGGAACTGGTAACCGCAGTTCGGGCATTCGCCATTCTTGGCAGCCAGGCGTTCTTTCACGCTGTTCAGAATCAGATCAGCCTGTTCCTGCGTCATCATACCGGCTTCCACATAGCCGTTCAGCTCTTCAGTCAGATCGTCCACGCGCTTGGATTCCCGCGCACTGCGCCAGGCTTCCAGAGCCTCCTGGAGCGTCGCGTTGTCGTCGGCTTTCGCCGCCTCATCAGCGGGAGCCTCGGGAGCCGCCTCTTCAGTGGGAGCTTCTTCCGTCACAGCGGGAACGGGATCCGTCGCTGGTTCCGCTGTCTCAGCGAACGCCACAACACCCATTACCAGAGCCAGTGCCAACGCGATACCAATAATGTAATTCTTCATGATTATACACAGCCTTTCTGCGAAAGGCACCAACGGGGTTATGAAACGTCGGAGCCTGTCGCGGTAGTCATTGACGAAACGCCGGGAGGAGTGTTATAATTGAAAGGGATAGAAAGCCTCCCGGCAGTGACGGAAATAGCCGCTCGTTTCCAGCTCACTGTGCAGGTGCTGGGCCTATCCCAAGGCAATGAGCGGCAGGCAAAAACCAGTTCAAACGGATTGGTTTTTGCTTTTTTTGTTCGGAGTGAAGTGCTACCCTTGCCACTTCTTCCAGAAGTGGGTCAGGCTCTTCCTCCCACAGTTCCGTCTCGGCGCTTTCCATTTCCCAAAGCAGCGTCTTGGTGTTCCTCACCAGGTGCAGCCGCTGATCCTGCTGGTCCCGCCCGGCGATGTCCAACATGGCGTCATTGGCGGTGCGCTTCGCCTTTGTCAGCAGGAATGCGCCGTCCGCAGCACCCAGCAGACCGTTCGTGCCAGAGATGGTATCGAAACGATCTTCCGACTGCTGCTTTCGGGTAAACGTATTTCCCGGAAGTGTCTCATAGAAGTTTGCAAAGTCCCTTTGCAGGAGCGTTATGTTCCTCTGCTCACCTCGCAGGGATACGTACTTCGTTCCATGGAGGCGACTGTGCAGAAACTCTCCAACCGTCACCGGATTATCGACCTCCAGTTCAGAATTGAAGAGCTCCAACACATATTCCGCCAGCCTGTTTTGCATCTCGTTCTCACACTTCACCACCCCGGAAGCCTGCGGGATTAACTCTTCTGCCGTCACGAGCATCGGCGGCGTATTGGCGCTGACAACCAATTCACTGTCGCACAGATAGCAGCCATGTTCCGGGCACACGTCGATTCCCTGGATCTGCGCAGACCTGTGCCAGTATGCCTCTCCATACAGTTCCCTGTCCCGTTCAGCGCACTCCGGGCAGTATCTCAGATAGCGCGTCCTGTCCTGCCGCCTGTGGGTTACCTTCAGCATCATATAGGGTCTTCCCTCCATGCGGCTCATCTGCTGAAGCGTCTCCTGGCGAGCCTCCACCGGCAGGAAACGTGCATAGGCCGGAACCATGGTGTGCTCCAGGATCACTGCGTCCGTGCCTGTCTCCCTGGTGATCAGCTCCCACGCTTCATCACGCATGGGATTGATGAAATACATGTCCGGGCGGATCGAAGGAACCGCATAGAGATCCCTGGCGGCGTGAATGTATGCCAGATACCCGCTGCGCTGGTAATATCGTGCCAGCAGGCTGTACACCAGTTCGTCCGGGTAGAATTCCGGCATGAATCCAATCACACCGCCACCTCCTCGATCCTGAAATGCTCCCGAAGCGCATCGACAACGCTGAAGTTCCCGCTCTTTGCTTCAGTTATGATTCCCACGATGGAAATACTGCTGATGGCATTCCTCTCTGTTTCTGCCACAGAAACCACTTTCTTCGGCTTCGACACCTGATTGACGCGGAGCTTCGCCGGCTTCACATAGCGGTGGATCATCTGCATCCGCTGGTAGGCTTCGTTCAGCGCCACGATATCCAGCGTCTCCCTTCCATTCAGAATGGCGATCTCCTGGGCGTCGTGGATCAGGGAAACCAAGATGGAGATGACCCCGGCGCTGTGTTCGTACAGCCACTCGATGATGGCCTCCGTAATATCCGTCCGGTTGCGAACATACTGGTAGCCGAACAGCGTCCCGCAGAACTCCCGGAAGTACCTGTCGTAGGGCAATTCACTGTAGTGAAGGCCGAGCGAGCGGCGGGCGAGCTGCATGGCCTGCTCGAAGAACTGGCAACTTTCGGGCGTTCCGACCATGCAGATGGAAATGCCGGAGCAGTTGATGAGCTGGGTCAGGGAGCCCACCAGTGCCTTGCCATTTTTGCTGTTGACGACATGCTGGATCTCATCCACGACCAGCAGCCCGATGTGGTTCAGCGCCACCTGACTCACGGAGCCGATGAGCATATCCGTGGTCGCTCTCGCCCTCACGGCATTGTCGTAATACCTGGTGTCCAGTTCCTCGTCCACCTGTCGCAGGATCTCCAGCAGGAGCCCCTTCACGGAGCTGTCGAACGGGCATTGCACCACCACACAGGGCACGATCTTCGCGCATGGCTGTTTCAGCTCGATGATCCTGTTTTCGGAGATCAGCCGGATCGCCTTGGAGATGGCGCTGCTCTTGCCGATGCCGGAGGTGCCGATGATCGTGAAGCTGTCTGAGCCGCCCAGGATGCCGCTGTAATCCCTCTGTCTCACCGCCTTGTAGTTCTCGGCGTACTGCCTGACAGCCAGCCTGGAGCCCTTCTTCTGGAGGCTGCGGATGAGCGCAAGGTACAGCTTGCTGTAAACCTCCACGCTCATCGCGGAGGGCAGGTAGATGTCGTAGAGGTCCGACAGCTTCATCAGGCGCATGGCCTCATCCCGGTCACACACGCTGGGGTCGTACTCCGGCATCACCTTCAGCGCCCGCATCAGTTCATCCCCGGACAGCATCCGGGGAAGCGCCCCGATGAGCGCGTTGGCATCAATCATCCTTCGTGCCTCCCTTCATATAATCCCTGTGCTTCCGAAGCTGCTCCCGGCTGCGGTTCCCGCGGATGTTCTTCAGCTTGGTGTCGCCGGTCCTCTTCACGGTTCCCGCGATGGTTTCGATGTGGTCCGCCAGGTCGATTCGTGCCTGGAGGCTTTCCTCCTGCGCCTCCCTGACCAGCCGCTTTCGGCTCTCCTGTGCCTGCTGCACACCGTTCAGGTCCTTCCCGGCGTACCTGCCTTCAATGAGGTCGAAGCGCACATATTCGCCCTTATCCAACAACCACACGCAGCCAACATCATCGGGATTGTAGGCCACCACGGCTTCTCCACCCTGGAGGTACTGTTCGGTGTAGTCGTCATGCCTGTAGCGCATCTGGTTGACCTTCAGCCCGGAGCGGGAGAATCTGCCGGTGGTTCGCGGCAGCAGCGTGAGGATGAGCTGTTCACGGGAAACGGGGATCAGGTCGGCGGACGGCTGCTTCCGCCCATAGTTCCAGATCGTGGCTGCGTAAGGCTGAACCCCCTGCGCAAGCATATCGTCGGTGTAGGGGTAGTTCTCGATGATCCGCTTGTCGTTGTAGTACAGGATGCAGTTCAGCACAACCTTCTCAAACTGCTCCATGGTCAGGCAGGCATCCTTCCTGTAGTCGTGCGCCCCGCGCTCCTGGTAGTCCGGCTCGATGACGCCCTTGCCCTTCAGGTGAGGCTTGAACGCGCTCTGGATGAGATCGAAGAACTTCTCCACCACGCCCTTCAATTCCGGCCTGTAGGCGGGCAGATTGACCACCGTGACACCCAGTTCCGCGATCTGCTCGAAATTCTGGGAAGCGTATTCTGAACCCATGTCCGTGACCAGTGTGCCTGGAAGCATGCCTGCACAGTTCCATTGGCCTTCAACGATCGTAATGCCAAACCGCTTGCAGTACGCCGCCTTGTCCTCGATAACGCTCAGCATGAGCCCTCTCAGGCTGTACGTCCCGCCCTCCCAGGAGAGCGTATAGCCACAGCACAGTCCGCTGTAGGCGTCGATGCAGGCCGTGAGGATGGGACGACCCACCAGTCCGCCGGCTTCGTTGACCAGGTAGATATCACAGATGGTGGAGTCCAGCATCGCCACGCCGACGTGAGACGCGTACTCCTGCACGCCATCGCCCAGAAGCGGACGGTGGTTCCGCTGATACTGCCTCATGCCCTCCCGAGAAATGTAGTAGTCCTGCAGGCTCTTGTGCTTGCGATAGAAATACCGGAACTGGTGGAAGGAGGGGTATTCGGGCAACAGGTTCCCGCCCTCATCGCAATACCGCTCTTTCAGCATCAGGGTGTACGCTGTCCGCAGGCTGTTTCGGTTCTTCGTGTAGTAGAACTTGTTCAGCGCCCATCGGATGTTCTTCTCGTATTCCGTGAGTGCCTTCTCCACAGCACCGCTTTGGGGCGCAAGTACAGCGACATCCTGATAAGCGAGGTAAAGACAGAAATAATGACGCACAGTCTTCCGACATACACCGTGCTCCGCAGCAGCTTGCGCGATCATTTGGCTTCGTTTGCCCTTGTCCATGATATAGGGAATCACACCCGTAATGATGGTAAAGCGTTCCCTCATGATTCTCTGGGCATCCACAGGAATATCATCTTCGCGTGATATACCATTGGAAGCAGGCCACAATTCAGATTCTTCGATTTGTGTATAATGCAACAGTTCATCTTTCCGGACCCACGTTGGCATTACCGGATGGATACAGTCAATCACCAGCATTTCGTTCTCACGCTCATCCAACACACGCAGGACGCTGTCATCCCGTTTCCACAGGCTGTTCTTCTGCATCGATTACAATCCCCCAATCTGTCACGCCCAGTTTTGTCCAGTATTCACGCGACATATCCAGCAGCTTCAACGTCAATGGCTTGGTAAGGAAACGTCGGAATACACATTCCCGTACCATCATCTCCCCATCCGCTCGAATACAGACAAAGTCTGTCGTATATTCTTCCACTGTAGGGCCTTTCAGCGGGACATTGCATCTGATAGACTTGATATTCCTATTCGCTTCCAGCCTGTCCAGATATGCACGTTGGATAGCGTCGTAGGTTCTGCATACATCTTCACATTTTGAAACCTGACGTTTCTCGCATCGTCCCTTATAATTCTTCTTGCGCATCTGCATCATCTCCCGTACTTTATTTCCCAAAAAACAAATTGTTACGAAAATCCCAGCATAAAAATGGGGCCCCAAAAACGTGTTTATGGGAACCCCGCATAATGGCCAAAATGCCTGATATTACGACGTTTTCAGTACATTGCAACAATCTCCCAAAAACGCCATTTTGAAAAAATACTATGTCATGGGGCAAGGTCACTTTCCCTGTTAGGGGCAAAGTCGCTTTCCCTTTTGCCTCATTTTAAGCCCTGTTTCAAGTCCAATTTTTCACCCTCTATGCTCCTCCATTTCCCTCCCCCTTCCCCCTGCAACCCCCAACCCCCACCCGGTTCCCGATTTGGGAACCCTCGTGGATACACCGCGGGAATCATCGTGGTTCCATCATGGTTCCCGATGCTGTTCCCATGACTGTTCCCAGCCCTATTACCTGCTGTGATTCTCTCTTTCTGAACCCACTCCAATGGGCTGGAACCCCTGGTATTACGGTATCTTGAGGCTGTATGAGGTTGCTCCGTGGACATCGAAGGAGGTTCCAATATGGGTTCCCACGATGGGGCTGATACTACTCCCTAAAAAGGTTCCCGCGATGCTTCCCAAATTGCTCCCGCATGGTTTCCATACGGTTCCCGGGCTTTGTTTTTGGGAATAAAAGGCTCCGGAAGCTGTGTCTGAGCACGGTTTCCGGAGCTGGTTTTCTGTTCGGTTTTCATACGAGCAAAGGGAAAACTTTTTTGCCCCAAACAGGGAAAACGGGGTCGCCCCTTGACACGGAGATCATTCCCACTCGCTCCCATCAGATCGTTTCTAAACGATTCTGCTTAGGTCCTTTAGCTCGTGGTATTCATATCATTCGTATTATTCTCAAAGCATTGGCTATCGTGATTTTTGTTGTCATTGTGTTGTCAAATCAGCTTTGTTCTACCCTCTTTTGTTTTCATTATAGTATACAACAAGATATATGTCAACAGCAGCTCTGCATTGAGCTGTATTTCTCAAATTAACTGCTGTTCACAACACGTTCTTTTTCTCAACATCATAATGCTTTCGCTCCAATATCATTTCCTGATCAAACTTGATATTCCTTGATTTCAGATCTTGCACTCGCATCATATATGTTGAAACCTGAGAATCCCTCAGTACAATGTATTTCTTTATTTCTTCAAGATCAGGTTTTTTATATAATGCGTGAAGCATAACAAACATCTGTATAGTTGGGCATCGTTGATGATCTGTTGATATAGATATCATGAGTCCCAATCCTCTTTTGAATTTTCCAATAATCCATTCGATTTCAGGAAGGATGAAAAGAGCTCGATCAACCATACTTGTCGTGGAAGTAAAATATATAAACACATACGGACTATTCACCGGGCTGACCAGTTTACAATCATATGTGTATTTCCTCCCGATTTTTGCATTCCCTTGAACATAGCTGTAATTAATTATATTGCCAAAGGACAATTTCATTTCCTTTATGGCATCCATTTCATCCACCAAATAAATCGTGTATTTCTGATAGGCAAACTTCTTGAGCCGCGCAATATGGGCTTGTGAATCATCATGGCTCTCATCAACAAATGTTTCAGAGTCCCGATTCCCGAAAAGTATTGCAGCATCTCTATCAGTACCATGAAAAAGGTGAAACAATTGTAAATAAAAAGTAAAGCTACTCTTGGTATCCCCATTTTCCATACTCTTATATGTTGATAAACTGGGAAAGCCGTGTTTTGTATCAAGTTCATCGTTAGTCACTGCATCCTGAGTATAAAGAGACCGTAATCTCATTTTTCTCAAATGCAGCCCTATTACTTTTCCCTGCTTCTTGATTCCTTCATCATCAAAAACAGGTAATATCTTGTCTGCCATCAATCATTCACCTTCCTAATATCATTTATGTGTGCCTTTTCATGTTCATCGTAGCTATTCAATAACGGTCAAGAAATTAACGGATGACAACTTGATTCCAAAATCATATAATATCACATGTAAGGGAATACATGCAGAACCGACTCCACCAGACGGAGGTGAACACACCGGTGGACAAACACCAATGCTTTATCCCTGGTTGTGCACGACTTCTTCTGATTCACCACAGGTGTGCCAGAAGTTGAACCAGGTGTAAATCCAACTCGTGCGTCAATAATGCGAGATGGAGGTACAAAGAAATGAATCCAAACCTGCCGTCCACAATTGTCTCTGTATCCACTGGGTTGAAAAATGTATTCGACATTGCAACACAGCTAATAGGTATCAGAAGACAAAACAGAATGATAACCTCTGCTCAGTTGGAAAGATTGAATGTTGCTATTCAAGCTGCAATACAAGCAGATCGCATAGCCGCTGTACATAAGCTCGAAAGCAGCGCACGTTCATTCTTGATTGATACTTACCGTGACATTGAGGAAGACCTCAACACTCCAATTGGTGATATGCTCCTGGAATCACTTCAACGCGAAGCCAAGGCCTACAGCAACTGTATGAGTGATTTCGCCTATCTGACAAGGCCCGGTGGTTACAGGTGATTCTTCTAATCTTGATTATCCTCAGCGCTTTGTTATTCTGGCATCGATCCGTCACTTGGATAATCGCTACGAGGATGAGGCTCTGCCACTGGCTTATAACCAAAAGAATAAAAATACTAAAACTATTGTACCGCTCCGACTTATTATGATCATCATGGGCCTTCAGAAAATGGAGGCCCATATTTTATACGGCAGTTCGGATACCTATCACTATATGTTTACACAGTATTCGTGTCTGGCACAGCAAACGGGACATCTCATTTTCCAAATTGTATTAAGCATATAGCCGTTGATCAGAAAGCACTTCTATTCTCGCTTCCTCTCAAAAAACGAGTTTATTCGTTCGACTGAGTTGGGTTAATAGGTACATCCCTGCTAATCACATGAAGGCCCTCAAGTAGAACCAGGCAAGCCATATATATATCGTTTGCATGGTTTGATCTTAATAATTGATTGCCTTCTTTAATATCTCTGACTAATTCATAGGCTAGTTTGAATCTACCTTCAATAATCGTTCCCTGATTAACATCATTATCATCTAACCAATCTGCTGCTTTTCCATCAGCAAAACAGTCGACACTCCATATACTCTCAGATACATCGGGACTCGTACCAAGTGTATAAAGATCATTTAAATACAGCGCATATCCTGGTCGAAATCCGAATGCATAGAACAGTTGTTCCTTAAGCCGCCATCCGCCGTACTTGCCATCAAATCGAACTCTCAAAATCGCTTCCTGATTTCTATATTGTGCTGGTCTCTTTACGAACTTTTTGAATAACTTAGCACCCTCGATGTACGCATCTAATGTCCCTTTTTTATCTTCTTCCCTTGCTTTTTGTCTTTCGATTTCATTTATAATAGCACGGTATACTTTCCCCTTCAAATCAGGTCCAGATTCAAAAAAATCACAAGTTACAGTCTTTGAACTTTTGATTTTGTTCTTAAATGCCGCCAACTTGACGGCAGAATCGCCCAAATCAATTTCGTCTATGCTAAAGCGAGTCTTCGATTCATCAATCAGAAAAGCTAAGATAGGTATTCCCAATGATTCTGCTTTCTCATACTCCAATTGAGTATATGACTTCTGTGTCTGCTCATCAATGCTTCCATATCGCATACCAATAGCACAAACATAGATTTGACAGTCCATTAACTCCTCATAGCATTTTTCGAGTGGCGGTATACTGTTTGCACCAAATCTTTCCATTCCATATGATAAACAATTTGCATTGTTTATCGCATCCCGCATAGAATCTCTATAGCGAACCATATCCGAATATGTTGAAGAGACAAACACACGATATGCAGGTAACGGACTTGCAAGCTTTTTACTCTGTTCTGACATGATTACTATACCCCCAAATCCATTGTTATGATAATTGGTTATATTCTATAACGCTATATATAAGACAATCTATTATGTAGCTCTGCAAAAAGATAAATATCCAGGCAAAAAAACGAGGAGGATACACCACTACTTGACATTTATCAAGTAGTGGTGTATCCTTAATTCATGGAGGTGCATTCGGATGGCTGACATCATTCGTGAATTGCGGGACATGACGTACCTGAGTTGGACAAAGGTACGCAATTCGTCCGGTACGGCCGGTTCTTTCCTTAAAGCATATGAGGACGTGTCGGGAGATAAGATATACTACAAGCTGTCCAATTACGACGCCTTTTACGGGGTCGTTGGGCACGAATGCGTCAATGAGATCATCGCGGATCGGCTGCTCTCCATTCTGGGCATAGAGCACCTCTCTTACCAGCTGATCCACGCAAAGATTATGATCGACGACAAGCCGATCGAAACCTGGCTCTGCGCGTCGCGCGATTTCAAACGACGTGGAGAGAGTAAGGTTGCTCTGGATGCGTACTACCAGGCCGAACGACTGGCGGGTGAAACCCCGATGGACTTCTGCATCCGCTGCGGCTGGGAAAAGGAAATCTATGAGATGTTGGTCGTGGACTATCTGATCCTAAACCGGGACCGGCACGGCGCCAATATGGAGGTTCTTCGGAATCGCTATCAGAAGACCGTTCGACTGGCACCTCTGTTTGATCATGGCGTTTCCCTTTTGAGCAGATGCGCCGATGAGACTGCCATGGGACGGGAAGACGTTATGGCTGACAAACCTGTGCAATGCTTTGTGGGATCGCGCTCCGCGTGGGAAAACCTGAAGCTGATACCTCGTGATAAGCTGCCTCGGCTCAATCCGCTGATGGAGGCCGATAAGAACATCCTGTTGGACGGCTTGGATGACGCGCTCGACCGGCGCTGGCTGGAGCGCATATGGGAGATGATATGGAGGAGGTGGCAGAGCTATGAGAGTATTTGCGATCAAGGATGAGAGCCTGTCCCCGTCTCTGATTCTTGGCTTTCTCATCTATTACGAGAATGCCAAAGCTTTCTATATCGAACTGCCGGAGAATGCCGACCCCTGGCACACACCGCTACTGCTGGATTCCTTCGTCAAGCGCGGCGAAAAAAGCGTGGGCAGCTACTGGAGCAGGATATGGGTCGAACAGAGGATCATCCCTCAGGACAGGCAAAACATCGGTCAGGTTCTGAAGGAGAACGGCCTTGACGAGTACGACGAGTTTTCGCTCCTCATGCTTTCGCAGGGCAGATGTGCGCAGGATCAATGCTATCTGGAGGAACTGCCTGCCGATGCGTTGCCGGAGATGCTGAAGCAGCGCTGGAATTACAAGGTCGAGGATGTCGTTCCGCTGAATAATGCGCGGTTGCTGACATTCTTCCGGGACGGCAAAGTGAAGATCGTGGACACGCATGAATTGCTGGAAAAGGCACCCGCGTGCGCGGCGTACATCGGCAATGAAGCCCGATTCAATCAAGTCGAGGTCCAGCCGGACGGCTATGGCGTAAGGTGGAGCGAACAGGCCGTTATCTCAGATCGCAATCTGTATTCGGCGGGCGTTGATATCCCCCTTTCGCTTCGGGATATCTGCCGATTCGTGCAGGTTCGGGTCATCAACGCAACGGAAGCGTGCCAACTGCTGGATTGCTCGCGGCAGAACATCGACGATCTCGTCAGGAGAAACAAACTGCATCCCATACACACGGAGAGCAAGCACAAACTGTTCCTCAGAAACGAGGTGGTACAACGGAAGAAAGGGTAAATGGTTTGGCTGTTGCAGTTCACAAAAGCTTGAGATAAGCAAAACCCCCGCCCGAGCCTCTGCTCCGGACGGGGGAAACGTGTCCTTTACCCTACTTTATAGTAAGTCGTATTCTCACACTTGGGGCACGGCGGAAGCGTATCCGTATCGTCATCCAATCGGACATACTGACCGCACTTTGTGCACATATAGATGCCTTTTCCGGGCTTTTCTCCAGTTGAATGCATCTGTTTTTCCTCCTTTTTCACTTTGATGTTGGACGATGGTGTTTAGAAGATCGAATTCTCTTGTTGAACCAGATGATGGAACGGACTATCCCTCCTTCCTCGATTTGTGCATAAGCCTAATATTTCACACATCCCATTGATCGACAGAGCTTTCTTTCCCCTTGCTTCATGAAACCCCGTCATATTACAGACAATGCTCATGTCGTTAATGCAAATCAATGCTATTCTGTTCACAAGCGATGCGACAACGAGTATACATACAGCATGGCCAGTATAAATTTGCATATCAACGCTTCGTATTGTCATATTATTATAGGCCTTTCGAAACTGATAAGAACAATGGAATATACGGAGGATTTTATGATTTACTACAGATCGTTGCACAATGTTGATGTTGCTACAAACCAGATCGGGCGGAAGGTCATCCCCGCCGATTTCAACTCCTTTATAGAGGAGTACATCAGATTTGCCACGGAAGAGAACAAATCCACAAAGGATTACAAGGTTTGCGACCCAAACACGACTGTGGTTCATTGCGTAGATTCCATTATCAGTCAGTGTGAAGGCCGGGAATGGCTGGATTTGGATACGGCTGCGCTGGACAGCTATGCCGATAGCATTGCAAACAAGCTGCTGCGGGAAGAGATCAATGCACAGGAAACAGTTGCCAACCTTGGCATAGAAATCAAGCGAGGCAGCCTTGTGCAGGCTTTGATAGGTACGAATCGTGATAACATCCGGTATATCATCGCCAAGGTTGAGCACTCTGAGTGGTACGATGGTGAAAGCTTGAGAAAGACTTTCGGCTTTCCGAGCAAAAGTAAAAATGTATGGAAGTCTGCGGTAATACCGATCAAAATTGATGAAGAAGGAACGATTGATTTCGGAATAATCCGAGTGTATACGGACAATGTGGCGAAATACTGGGCAGAGCAATTCCTGGAATTGGAGGAAGCCAATTCGGACGAGAGCAATACGTCGAGAGCCTTCGAGGCTGTAGAATTGGAGCTAAAGCGCTCGATGAAAAAGCATTTCCGAAGGGATTTTTATATATTGCGCGATTCTATGCTGTCGACCATGAAAACACGCCAGCTATTTAATTACGACGATGTGATTGGCCGGATATTCACGGGCTATCAGCCTGAAGAAGACGGATTGACTTCCAAGCTTCAATCCATAAAGCAGAGGCTTCTGAATCTTCCTGACAAAAAGAAATTTGACCGGCAGTTCAATACGGTCCCCGAAGTACTGAAGAAAAAGCGGAGGCTTGCTTTCCGGGTTAAGGAGGGTATTGAGCTCAGGATCACCGGCGATGAAACGGACTTTATGGACGATATTACTGCATACACGAATTCTGTAGGGAAGAGATATCTCCAGATTAGATGTGTTGATCAGGAAACCTACAATGTATTTGCAAAACGGCAATAAAGACCAACACTGATCGGGAGTGGAACCATGACGGACTTTATGGATTTGGCACAGGAGTTGTTTGGAACTCCCGAATCATGCCGCGAAGTGTTTGGAGAGCTGACCGCACGGTACAATACTGTCAAAAGGGGTATTATTGGTGCCGAGCAGCAGATAAAGAAGCTCATAAGCTCTGTCCCGGAAGGGGACAAGATGACTCTTGAACTGGAATCAGGCTTGGAGTGCAGTATTCATTCAACAGATGGAGACAAATGGGAGCAATCTTATACGGATTTCCTGAAGGAACTGGAAGATGAGGACGAGATCAGCGTAACGCTTCAAATTGAAAAGACAGAAAGGGAAGACAGGGTCAGCGTTTATTCTGCAGTCGCCTTCAAGGAATTCCTTTGTTCGGCGGAACTGAAAGACCTGCTCAAGGGGTTTTCTGAATTGTTGAAGGATAAGAAGCGGTTGATCCTTGAATCGCCATTTGCCTTGGCACACTCGAACTCTATCTATATAAATAATCTGAATAACCCGTATGAAACCTGGAACCGTGAGAATCAACGACAAAAATGCATAGAAGCCGGTGTATTCCTAGAAAGGGATTCCTATCCGATTATTCCTGAAGATTTTTCCATTACACAGACGCCCGCGGATGAGCAGATATCGACCGTTTTCCAGAGCCTCCGGAACATATTGTCCTATATCTACATCGCCAATTGCGCCAGCATAAAGGAGAATCGTATCTTGCTGCAATTCGATCCAACTGCGCGAAGCGAGGCATACTCGTTTGAAGAATTGAGCAAATGCGATACCGCATTCGATATCTATAAACTGGTGTTTTCGGGTGAGGATAGCGCGGACAAGGCGGCAATAGCGCGAAGCGTCATCAGCTTGCGTTGCAAAAGCAAAAATGATATCCTGAATATCAGTCAAAGCGTGATCGCGTCAATCAAATCCAATCTTGTGATCTATCGAAAGAAGCAAGCCAAGAAGTATATCAGGATGAAGAATGAGATTTCCGACTATATCGTTGAATCATCGAAACAGGTGCTGGAATTATCAAAAGACTTGGCAGACGGAATCAGAAATAACTTCATTGCGGTTGTCGTGTTTATCATCTCGACGATCCTTACCGATAAAATCGACATTGACAGTTTACAAAAACTGGAAATGCCCCAAAGCGTACGACTTGTCGGCTCGGGGATTACAGTCTTGTCCGGGATCTATTGCGTGGTTGCATTGGTCGCCACATGGGTCAAATGGGGTTGGGTGCAGGATTCATATGAGAGATTGAAGGGCAATTACGAGGACATATTGGACAAGGAAGACATCAAACTAGCATTTGCTAACGATAAAGCTAATGCTAATGCAGCGGCGAAGAAGAGGCTTCTATGGCTTTCCATTGCGGTCGGTGCATTGTGGATTGTTTTGGTAATAGTCATGGCAAGATTATTCGGTTTTTTCTCTGCTTGATGGAATAAATAGGTGGACAAAACGCATGCGAGGAGCATTGAAACCCGTGCATGCGTTCTGTTGTTCCGGGCGGCAAGCGGAGCGCTCCCGAAGCTGGGCAGTTTCGGGAACGCTCGTTTGCGGTGAAGGGTCAGCAGGTCTTGGTGCCGGAGTACTTATACGGATGTTCGGAATCACCGTTATAGGTCACGGTGGCGGTCACGCAGGTGCGATAGGAGCCGGAGGAAACGGAATAATCCCCGCCGGCGGAGGTGCTCCACGTGCCCGAATTGGTCCAGCTCTTCACGCCGTACCAAGTGCCGTTGATCTTCTTCTGAAGCTGCACTTTGATCGAGCAGTTCGCATTGGCGTATTTTGAGCTGACTCTGCCAGCTACATGTGCGGTGCCCCCGCTGATCGACAGGGAAGCGGTAATGCTTGAGGTCAAACTGTACCTCATTGGATTCTCTGGCGAGTCATCGGAGTATTCCCCGATGGCGAAACAGAATCCCGGCGCCATGACGGTGACAATGAACAGGACAGACAAGAGAGCGTAGATCAGTTTTTTCATGGTAATTCCCTCCTTAATGTTGATATCATATTCTATGATACGAAGGAGGAATATATACCTACAAAATTACATCTTTGATGGATTAATCAATCGGACGCTTTCGGCGATTCGCTTCGCTTCATCAAAATCACCATTTAAATACAGATAGAGATATGTTCCGTCAATACACCATGTGATTTTAGTTTCTTTCCCATTTGACATGGCGATTCCTACGCTTCCATTGATGGTGATATTGAAAGCGTTTTCTTCATCGATATCAATGTTTGAATAATCCGCATCCTCGAACTCGCAGAATTCCAGCGTTCGATTATCTACTGTGATATAATAAACTGAGTTGAAAAAATCATCAATGTGAGAAAACCTAAAAGACTCGGGAATATAGGAAGGATAGTATTCGCCATTCCATTCTGGTGGTACAATGCCATAATCTATGTCATTGACAAGGCTGATTTCTGAATAGTTCTCCTCAATCTTCGCAATGAAATCCAGCACCCTCAACCGAACCGGGCGCACCGTCGCGACGGCGGAGGTCAGCCCGATGAAGAACAGGAGCAATGTAATTGCAACGACTTGAATCGTATGAGGCAATGTCTTTCGTATAAACCGCTTGCGAAGCTGCTTGTTCAACTTGCGCTCGATCAGCTTCAAGGTCCGCTTCTGCGCGGCCTCAGAATAATCGCCTTCTGACACGGACGACAAGTCCCGGTCGAACTCGGCGAGCTCGTCCTCGTCGATCTCGGCAAAGGCGATGCGAATTTTCAGAGCCGCCAGCTCCTCATAGAGCGCGCGGCTCATTTCGCGGTTTTCATGGTTTTGCTGATCCATTATAACTGATCTCCGTTCAATTCCTGTATGCAGGCGCAGAGCCGCCTGCGCGCGAGCGTCAGATAATAGCGCACGCTGTTTGCCCTGATGTCGAGATATTTAGCGATGTCCCCGTCACGGAGGTCGTCGAAATAACGCATCCGAAGAATCGTCCGATCCTTCTCGGAAAGCTTCATCAGCCCCTTCTTGACGATGGATACATCGCAGTCGCGCAGCAGTTGTTCCTCGATGTCGCTGTCCAGGTCGGGCTGTTGCGCCAGCACCTCGTCATCGGCGTTAAAGCAGTACTTGCTCTGCCGTTTGTTCTTCACGACGTAGTTGACGGAAGTGTTCCTGACCAGAGAGACAATGTAGGAGCGCCGTTTGCAAATCTCCACAGCTTTGATTTTGTCGAGCTTCTGGATAATCTTGACGCAGCTCTCCTGCACCATGTCCTCCGCGATGTGGGGATCCTTCACGATCCGAAGCGCCATATAATACATATTCAGCTTGTACTTCTGGTACAGCTCGGTCACGAATTGCCGATCGTCCTCGTCCTCCATGCGCAGGATGACGATTGGTATGGTAAAGAGCAGCGATTTCGGGAAAAACATATCGATTGCACCTCTTGAGCACAGGCAGTCTTTTGTGGTCTGGCATGTCAGCGAACAAGATCGACGTCAATCTTTTGTTCGCTATATTGATTTCAGATATACCTTCAACAGGTCGATAGCCGTTTGCTGCTTTTCAGCGGGACAATTCGCGATTGCCTCTGCGATCCATTGACGATTTGCTCCTACAGCATCTATGGGCTTGTCAATCAGTAGAGCATCCGGCGTTGTTTTGAGCATGCCGCAGATTGCCAGCAAGGTATCGACAGACATGCCCACATCGCCCAATTCGATTCGCGAATAGAAACGCAGCGCGCGATCAATCTTTTCCGCGGCCTGTTCCTGCGTCAATCCCATGGCGAGCCTGCGCTTGCGAATCTCTTTCCCGACAGCTTTTCGATCATAAGTCATACAGACACCTCTCTCACGCTTCATCCAGTGCCTATATTATGCGTCATATCATGCCTGTGAATAAGGATTTGATAAGGTGAAGTTGATGCGTATTATAATACATATATTTGAATTAGGAACGCAGCGAACGTGAAAAAAGCTATAGTATCTTCGTCCTGAATTGATCGAGCGTGATCTCCCCATCCCTGCACTTCTGGAGCCAAACCTGCGCGTTGCCCTGCCATTCACGGAATGCCTTTTCCATCATCGCGCCCTTTTGCTTACGCTGGTGCAGGCGCTTGTAGACCTTGCGGTACTCGGCGTCCGCGTTTTTGCCGCGCATCTTCGCGACGTAGGCGCGGTTGGAGCCGAGCACCTGGCAGGGTTTGTTGTAGCCATCAGGGATGTTTGTGCAGAACTTTGTATCGTGGTTGCCCTTCGGCGAGAACAGCTTGCCGCAGAACTCGTATCGCCTCAAGCACGTGTTCAGCATGACCATACAGGAAAATACAGTATTGACATATCGCATCTGTTCTTTGTATTTATAATAATATTCTATGAAGGTATAAGCATTAATATAGATACATAAAAAACAGTCGAGGTGTTTTGCATTAGGCGGTGATGCGTTGTCTAATAAATGATAGGGTTTAGGAAATGAAAAACAGAAGCAGTTGGGAGGAAAAACGTATGTTGTATTATACGTTGAAAGGAGATATCAATAACCTAAAGGAATTCCTTAACCGGGAGGAAATCAGGGGGAAAGACATCAATGAGGATAGTATTGATGCGTTTACAGAATACATCATCAGTGTTACGCAATGGGATAAACATTCCAACAATCTTTATGCCTCTGGCGAAGGAACGGAAACCGATGACCATGCTGTTGAGCTACTAATTCCAGGAACATATTTCAGTATCAAGCTTTCAGCAGTTATGATTGAAATCTTGAAGGCGTTGTTCCGGCTAACACAGTTGACTGAATTCAAGGGTAAGTTTATGAATATTGTCGAGCTGGGATATGGCATTTACACGTCCGCCGTCAGGAGGCTGGATAATAAAACATATTGTATTTACAATAAACTGCTGAGGTTGGCTTATAATCACAGACAACTGACACTTCCTATTTCCGATGTAAAGGAAAGTCTCATGGTCGGCAGTTGCGATACGGATTTGCCGAAATATGATGAATGCTTCTATGAGGAAAGAAAAGAAGGGAAATGTAATCTAACCGAGGAAAAGCTCATACATACGCTTTATCAATTGGAGCGGCAAGGGCAAATTGTGGTTACTGTGGATTCTGTCCGAATCATTCTTTGACACAGACTTTCTTCGGATTATAAAACGAAAAAGAGCATAGGAGTTGAGGGCATGAGGGGACCGAGATTTATCTGGTATATAAACGGTGACGAGTCGCACAGAAACACACAGATTTCAAGGTTTATTGCCGAGTACTTCCATGATGACAACAGTGGGAACGAAAGTTTTCCCCTGAGCAATCGATCAGAGGATATATTGACGGAAATTTTGAAGATGATTCCCTGTTCGTTTACGATTGTTCGCGAGACTAATCACATTGACAGAGCTTATAGCGAAGGTTACTATATTCACTATTCGAGCAAGCATATTTGTCAGACGCGGTTCTGTGAAAGACTATCCGTTTTTTACGGGCGAGTTTTAGCTACAGATTTCATTGATGAGACAAGACATGCTAAATTACAGAAGGGATATGTCGGTAGCGTTGTTATCCATCCAACCAGCGAGGGGAAAGTTGGGCGAACACTGATTGATCCTGGAAAAATCAATCTTGGTCACCCGGATATGTGTATTCGCGTATCTGAATATGAAACCGATATCCGGGGCGTTCGTTTAACTCTGCAAGCCTTTCCCTATCGAATGCAGGATGTGGAATTGACTACCTGTGCAGAAGTAACACTTTTAAATCTGCTGGAATACTATGGACATCGGTACGATGAATATCGAAATACCTATACGGAGGAGTTAATGCGGGTATTACAAAGGAATTCTGTTGAACGCATTATTCCCGCTCATGGTCTTTCCTATAGTCTCATGACAAAGACTCTTTCAGAAGTAGGCTTCGCGCCAAGGCTGTATTCAGGATCAATCTACAATAATCTTCAATCCATCTTGTTTTCTTATGTTGAATCCGGTATTCCTGTGGGCGTTGGCCTGTTTGAGCACAGGAGCGAAACGGGATTCAAGTCATTAGGCCATTCTATGGTCTGTATTGGGCATGGAGAGATGAATACGCGACCGGAAATGAATATTGAGATCCGTAGAGGTGCCCGTGATTTTGTTTATTTCAATGCCGCAGACTATTACGACAGTTTTGTGATGATGGATGACAACTGCCCACCCTATATGCTAAAGGCCCTTAAGAATTACGGTGGCAATAGCGAAATAAACATCTTGGTACCCCTATATAAAAGGATGTTTTTGGAGGCTTCGGATGCTTTTTCTATCGCTGAAAACATCATTGTTCAGTCAGAAGTCAGCATCGACAGAATGTCTGAAGTGGGATACCGCGATGTCGGAACTGAGGATCGACCATTGGTACTTCGGCTTTTCCTGGCATCTTCAAAGACCTATAAGGATAGTAAGATGAAGCTGCCCAGAAAGGATTACGAATATCTGAAGGCCATTCTTTTCGATCTGCCTCTTCCGAGGTTTGTTTGGATTTGCGAGTGTTACGAAAAATCAGAATATGAAAAAAAGGATTGTAAGATGGCTTGCGGAGAAATATTGATCGATGCGACCGCAAGCTCCTTTGCACCGCAGGACAGCGTTATTTTAATCCACTATCCAGGTCACATCGCATATCGATATCCAGATCAAGAATGGTCGGAAGTCTTTCCGTTTCTTCACAGCATGATAATTCCCGAATGGAAACCGTTTCCTGGAATGAACAGAAATCTGCATAGATATGTATGATAATGTTTTACAATGTGAAAATTTTATGAAATAGCGCATAAAAATTCAAAACGCTGTTGCAAAGAACGCCTAATGGACATATAATACAAGGCAGACAGAATATGATTGCGAGGATGATCTACGATGATGAAGAAACCTTTGATTAAGACGGACAGCATGAAGATAGATCGGAATGCTGAGCTTACTCTTACGAAAGCTCAGACAGCAGAAATTGAACGCATGATTCGGTGCGATGTGCAAAAAAACTCCGATAGTCAATGTGCGACCGTTTCATTGATCGCGGCTCGCACAATGAAATGAATAAGAGAAAGAGATATCTCTATTCTAAGGAGAAATCCGTACGGAAAGCTCTCGGTTATAATGTCAGGCTTTGGCGGTACCGGTGCTTGTTGCTTTTCTTTTGACTTTTATATATACCTTTTGTGCTTACGGATGTCGCGTTGCGACAAGGCTTCAATTAAATTGGAATATGAGAGATGTGCTGTTGCAGAAGATAAGAACTGTAAACAGCACATTTTTAGTCGTGCTAATTTTTTTCGATTGACAGCTCCTTGATTGCATATAAAACAAATAACACGCATAAGTATTGACATAATATGTAAATAAACCTATAATTATATGCAGAAAACCTTTGGAGGTGAAATTATGCTTGATCATATCGGTTTCAGTGTCTCCCCTCAAATCCGCAATTGCATCATTCAAAGTACATCTGATGCTGTTGGCGACTTAATCAAAGAGGATGTTCGTCGATATCGTTTAAGAACTCGGAATGGTAACGCTGGCCGGGTCTGGGACTTTCTAAACACCTCGCTCTGTGAGAGCTTGGACAGCCCTGATTGCATGACCTATGTCGTCAATCGTGGGCCTTGGGAAATGGTTATCATATATGAAAAAAAGACAAAATGGATTTACACATTTATGCGAGAGGCACGGTTTGCGACAATCAGGCATGATACCCCCAAGAGGCGCAGGATGCACTACCTCGACATGTTTACGCGTCACTTCAATAGCGATTTACTTGCACCAATCGGGCAGACCCATATGTTTACCAAGGAGTTTGCTGATGAATATGAATTGAGTGAATTGGTCGGCAAAATGCTTTATGCTCTTCAGGCTGATGGCGCTGTGATTGATAGACATGTGTTGGTACTATTTGACTGTAGGAATTACCAACTGACTTCGATCCGAGCCGTTATGATTGACAGTAACCTTGACATTGTTGCCGAGGAAGACTGGACAAGCAGTATTCCGTCAACTGACAGTGTGATTGTTGAAATGGAAGATTATGTGGCAAATACGGCTAAAGATCCCAACCACGGCCTTAGGCTTACAAGCAAAGCCGCGGCGCGCAAGAAGAATAAACTGCGCATAAGGGAACAAAAGGCAGATAAAACCGACGAAATGTAACACGCATTCAGAAGAGGTGTATTATGATTACGTCATTTAACGGCGAGCGTCTGAAAAAAGCGCGAGTTTATCGCGGTCTGACCGTGGCTGAATTGGCAGAAAAAGCAGGCTGCTTAAGGCAGACTGTTTCGATGTATGAGAATGGCAAGACAAAGCCAATGGATGAAACGACAATAACCCGCTTGGCAGACGTACTGGGTTTTCCGTCTAAGTTTTTCATGGAGAACAGTGCTCCTGTAACAGTCGGTTCAGTGTATTTCAGGGCTTTGCTGACGACAAACAAGAAGTATCGCGCAGAACAGATTCAGAAGATGGAGTTTTTGGCTCAGCTGTATTGTTTTTTACAGGAGTATATTGATTTTCCGAAACTTGAATTGCCCGACTTCTCTGATTGTACGCCAGAGGATGCGGCGAAGAAGCTTCGGGAGCATTGGAAACTTGGCAAAGGACCGATTGATAATATAGTCAGTATCGCTGAATCACACGGTATACTGGTTACTTCATTCGCAACATCGACAGACGATATAGATGCGTTCAGTCAGATGGTTGATGTGAATGGAGATACGGTGTACCTTATTGGATACTCAAACAACAAAACATCGGCAGCCCGTATCCACTTTGATATCGCTCACGAAATAGGCCATATTTGCCTTCATGAGTGGAGCGAGGATGTTGAAGCGCTTGACAGAAAAGAATTCAAAGAAAGAGAGGATGAAGCCAATCGGTTTGCCTCTGCTTTCCTTCTTCCGGAAGAGAGTTTTAGAGCAGATGCCACAAGGCAACTGCTTCGAATCCCCTATTATACTGAACTGAAGAGAAGATGGAAAGTGTCTATCCAGGCCATGAGTAGGCGTGCTCAGAAACTGGGGATAATCTCTATGGATGAGTATCAAATGACGATTCGAACTTTACAGCGAAGAGGCATGAGAAAAGATGAACCTCTTGATGATATACTCAGGACGTCCTCACCTTCTCTATTGAAAACAGCAGTTTCTATGTTGATTGAGGAAGATGTGTTTACACCCAAAGAGTTTATGGATGAATTGTCTTATGTCTATGGATTCAGTCTATCAGCAAAAGAAGTAGAGTATCTGTTGGATCTGCCGGAAGGCACATTGAGCGTTTCCAATATTATCGATTTCAAGAGTCTGAAGCTCAAGAGTAGTAGGAAGTAATAAGGCAAGTAGCATGAACCATATATCCTGGTTGTGTTTAAAACCATGAAAGGAGGGAAAAGCATGGCGGTGCATCATGGCGGAAAAGTTGGCAAAGCAGCAAAGACGCTGGCGTCAAAATCGACTTCTAAAACTCAGAAGAGCAAAGCAGGCACGACTCTAGCTAACCATAAGGCAGAAAAGCATTAGACACTTACGAGAAAACACCCATATCGCTGATTAATGATCTGGAGATTGAAATGGAATACCGCATACTGATTGTTGAAGATGACCGCAGCATTGCAGAGGCGATTGCTGCGCACATGGCCCAATGGGGTCTGAGTGCGGAGATGGTAACAGACTTTCGCGCTGTGATGGCAGATTTCGCTCGGGTTCAGCCGCATTTGGTGCTGATGGACATCTCGCTCCCATTCATGAGTGGCTATCACTGGTGCTCGGAGATTCGGAAGGTATCGCCAGTGCCGGTGATCTTCATTTCCTCCGCTTCCGAGAACATGAATATCATTATGGCCATGAACATGGGCGGAGATGACTTTATTGCCAAGCCCTTCGACCCGGGCGTACTGGTGGCAAAGGTGCAGGCACTGTTGCGTCGGACTTATGACTACGGCAATGCCGCCCTGCTGCTGGAGCACAACGGCGCAATATTGAACACCGGTGACAGCGCGCTGATGTTCAACGGTCAAAAGATCGAATTGACGAAGAACGAATTTCGCATACTCTTGACGCTCATGCAGAACAAGGGAAAAGTCGTCAGCCGGGAGAAACTGATGGAGGCTTTATGGCAGACCGACGCCTTTGTGGATGAAAACACCCTCACGGTCAACGTCGGCAGGCTGCGCAAAAAGCTGGATGCTGTGGGACTAAAAGACTTCATTGCCACGAAGATCGGCATGGGCTACAGCGTGGGGTGCGGCACATGAAGCTGCTATATCAGTATTTTCGGAGCAGGGCGATTATCGTAGCTCTGATGTTTGCTTTTATTCTGATCTTTGTCATTGTCTTTGCACTATACCGGCTTCCTTTACAGACGGTGCTTTACCCGGCAGGCCTGTGCCTGCTGCTGGGAACGGGTTGCGGGGTAGTCGATTTCCTGTGGATGGTCAAACGACATAAAGCGCTGGAGGCTTTTAAACAATTAGAGTCCTGTCTTCCTGAGCAGCTGCCTGAGCCCGGAGATGTGGAAGCAGCAGACTGGCGGGAAATCGTCCAACTGTTGTGTGACGCCCGGCACGAAGATCAGAGACGAGCCGAGGCAGATTTCACGGCAATGACGGACTACTACACCCTATGGGCTCACCAAATCAAGACGCCCATCGCTGCCATGCGATTGCGTCTTCAGGATCAGGATACCGCCGAGGCTCGCAGTCTGCTCTCCGACCTGGGACGCATTGAACGCTACCCGGAAACCCACCGTGATGCTGCGCCAGCGATTGTGATCGTCTCTGTTCCTGGCCGACATTTACATCGCCTCCCCTCTGAAACTGTTGAGCTTGCTCGCCATGTCCGTCTGCGTCGTCGGGAACATGTGCGCGTAGTTCAGCGTGATGTGGATGCTCTCGTGCCCCACCCTGTCAGCAATCGCTACTGGAGAATATCCCATGTCGATCAGCAGGCTGATGTGGCCCCGCCGCGTCCGCGCCGCGGGTCATCTCGTGCTGGAGATAGCTCTTGGTCACAGGGAACAGCCGGTCATTGTCCCCGATGCCGTACATCTGGCTGATAAAGTCCTTCATCTCCTCCGCCAGGAAGTCCGGCATGATGATGTCCCGCACGCTCTTGGGCGTCTTGGGATCGGTAATGACGTCCTGCCCGTCAATCCGCTGATAGGATTTCGTAATGGAAACCACCTTCCTGTCGAAGTTGAAATCCGCCGGCGTCAGCGCCAACAGCTCGCCCTCGCGGATGCCGCACCAGTACAGCATCTCGAAGGCGTAAAAGGACAGCGGCTTGTCCATCACCGCGAAGGAGAACTTCTCGTACTCCTCCCGCGTCCAGATCAGCATCTCGCGGCTCTTGGTCTTGCCCATGTTGCCCACCTTCATCGCCGGGTTCTCGCGCAGGCCGTAGAATTTGCAGGCGTGGTTGAAGATCGTGCTGAGCTGGGTATGTACGGTCTTGAGATACACCGGCGAATACGGCTGCCCGTTCTTGTCCTTGCTGTTCAGCATCTCGTTCTGCCAGGCCAGGATGTCCTTCGGTTGAATCTCCGCAATCTTGCGCTTGCCGAAGTACGGCAGCAGCTTCGTGCGGATGATGTGCTCCTTGGTGTGCCAGGTGTTCTCCTTGATGCGGCTCTTCACGTCGGTAGTGTAGACCTCGACAAAGCTTTTGAAAGTCATGTCTATGTCGCTTTGCGTCTTGTGCATCTGCTCGCGCTCCCAGGCCAACGCCTCTCGCTTGGTGGCAAAGCCACGCTTGGTGGTCTGCTTGCGCTCGCCCTGCCAGTCGGTGTAGCGGTAGTAGACCTTCCAGGTGTTCGTCTTGGCTTCCTTATAAACTGACATTCAGTTCACCTCCTTCTGTTCGTACTTGTCGTCCGATCCGCCGTAGCAGACCTTTTCGTTGAAGTACCGTCGGTTGATTCTCCCGGCGATGGTGATGAATCCCTTGTCCTTCAGCTCCTGATTGAGCCGGTGGACGATCTTGTAGGCGTGGGACTTGGAGATTCCCAGAGTCTGCGCGACCTCTACCACAGTCATAAAAGCAGTTCTTTGCATTTGGTTCCTCCCGTATATCCTTTTCATTCTGATTCTCTATTCTCAACTAAGCTATTTCGCTTAGTTGTCGATCCAATTTTACTAAACATATCCGCTTTTGTCAAGCGATCATAATGTTAATTCTTAAATATATTTGCTTTTGTTTCTATTGACACATATTAGCCAATCTGCTATCATAATCTCAGTAGTACGAAAGCGAGGTCATTGACAATGGCGATTGGCGAGAGGATCCGCTTCATCCGAAACCTACGGGGGATGACGCAGAAGTACCTGGGGACACTGGTTGGCTTCCCCGAAAAGACCGCTGACATTCGCATGGCGCAATACGAATCCGGCACGCGCACGCCGAAAGCCGACTTGACAAAATCTCTGGCCGACGCGCTGGACGTTTCGCCGCTGGCGCTGCGCGTGCCGGACATCGACAGCTATCTCGGACTGATGCACACGCTGTTCGCGCTGGAAGACCTGTACGGTCTGACGATTGAGAACAAGGAAGGAACCGTCGCCTTCCGCTTCGACCCCCGAAAGGGCAAGGACGCGGCGCGGATCGCGGATATGGTGACGGCGTGGGCGGATGTCTCCGCGAAGTACCGCAACGGCGACATGAGCCGGGACGATTACGATACCTGGCGGTACAGCTACCCCGCCCACGACGAAACGCAGAACTACGTCAAGGTGCCTTCGCAGGCTCTGAGCGACGCGCTCGTCGAAGCGTTCAAAGATAAACTGTAGATGAATAACTCGAAAAAGAGCTAACTGACTTCAACAAAAATCAGTTAGCTCTGGATTTGTCCGAATGATCTGTGAGCCACTCCGACAATCGGAATAATCTATCGATCATTCAGTGAGTAATGCGAATCTCGAAAAATGTTGTCAAAACGTTGTCACGGCAATCCCGGAGGCCTTGAAAACCCCGTGTTTTCAGGGCCTCCGGCCGTTCTGACTGCTATTCCCACTCGATCGTTCCGACGGGCTTGGGGGTGAGGTCGTAGAGCACGCGGTTCACGCCCTTGACTTCGTTCAGGATGCGGTCGGTGATCCGCAGCAGCACGGGCCAGTCGAGCTGCTCGATGGTGGCGGTCATGGCGTCGACGGTGTTGACGGCGCGCAGTATGACGGGCCACTCGAAGCTGCGCGCGTTGTTGCGCACGCCGGTGGACTTAAAGTCCGGCACGATGGTGAAGTACTGCCATACCTTGCCGCGCAGGCCGGCCCTGTCGAACTCCTCGCGGAGGATGGCGTCGGCCTCGCGCACGGCCTCCAGCCGGTCGCGGGTGATGGCGCCCAGGCAGCGCACGCCCAGGCCGGGGCCGGGGAAGGGCTGGCGGTACACCATGCTGTCCGGCAGGCCCAGCGCCACGCCGCAGGCGCGCACCTCGTCCTTGAACAGCATCTTGAGCGGCTCGACCAGCTCGAATTGCAGGTCCTCGGGCAGGCCGCCCACGTTGTGGTGGGACTTGACCATCTTGGCGGTCTTGGTGCCGGATTCCACGATGTCGGGGTAGATGGTGCCCTGGCCCAGGAACTCGATGCCGTTCAGCTTGCGGGCCTCTTCCTCAAACACGCGGATGAATTCCGCGCCGATGATCTTGCGCTTCTGCTCGGGATCGGCCACGCCGGCCAGCTTGTCCAGGAAGCGGTCCACGGCGTCCACGTAGATCAGGTTCGCGCCGAGCTGGTTGCGGAACACCTCCACCACCTGCTCCGGCTCGCCCTTCCTGAGCAGGCCGTGGTTGACGTGCACGCAGGTGAGCTGGTCGCCGATGGCGCGGATCAGCAGCGCCGCCACGACGGAGGAATCCACGCCGCCGGACAGCGCCAGCAGCACCTTCTTGTCGCCCACCTGGCGGCGGATCAGCTCGATCTGGTCGGCGATGAAGTTGTCCATATTCCAGTTGGCCTGGGCCTTGCAGACGTCGAATACGAATTCGCGCAGCGCGTCCCTGCGGGCGGCCTCGTCCCGGGGCCAGGCGGGGAGGGTGCGGTCGGCCTTCTTCGCCGCGTGATCCACGGCCAGCAGCGGGATGCCGCTGTTGTACACGGCGTCGGAGGCGTCGATGGCCACGCCGTCCACCACGCGGTTCACGCCGCCGTTGAGGACGATGCCCCGCACGTTCGGGAGCGCCGAGAGCTGCTCTGCGGTGAGGTCGTGGGGCTGGATTTCCGTGTATACGCCCAGCGCGCGAATGTCGCGGGCGATGAGGGTGTTCTGCTCGCTGCCGAGGTCCAGTATGACGATCATATCCTGCTGCATAGTCTGCCTCCTCATCCGTCGTATGCCGGTTTTTACGCCCTTATTGTAACATCGAAGGGCGGGTCGCGTCATTAAACGGGGGTTATTTGTGGTGGTTTAAGCTGTTATTCGCGGCCGGCCCGCGGCGGCCGAGCGGCGCGGGGGAGGCGCGCGGATCGGCCTTCCGCGCAAAAGCAATCGCGCAAATGCGGAGAAAACTGTTGCATATTCGCCCCCGATCATGTATAATATATGCGCAGAATTGTTTACAGGGGAGGGATTCCCGTGAAGCTGATCGTCGCCATCGTGCAGGATGAAGACGCTTCCCGCCTGATCAGTCACCTGATGAGCGAGGGCTACGGCGTGACCAAGCTGGCCACCACCGGCGGTTTTCTTCGCGCGGGCAACACCACCCTGCTGGTGGGTGTGGAGGACGAGCAACTGGACAGCGCCAAGGCTGTCATCGAGAAGGTGTGCAAGAGCCGCAAGCAGGTCACCACGGCGCCGTCGCCCATCACCGGCACCACCGGCGTATACGTGCCCTATCCCGTGGAAGTCACCGTGGGCGGGGCGACCATATTCGTGCTGGACGTGGAGCAGTTCGTGAAGATCTGAAGATCCGCGTTCCCCAGGGTCAGAGGTCCGCATTGAAGCTATCCGAATTCGCCGGCTACGGCGATAAGCTGGAACAGTTGATGCGTTCGGTTCAAGCCGGGCGCATTGTTCATGCCCTGCTTTTGAGCGGGCCGAAGGGTTCCGGCAAGCGCACCGCGGCGCGGCTGTTCGCGCAGACGCTGCTGTGCCGGGGCGCGGACAAGCCCTGCGGCGTCTGTCCCGCCTGCAAGCGCTTCCTGGCGGGCACCCATCCGGACGTGGAACTGTTGCGGCCCGAGAAGAAATCCATCGGCGTGGGAGAGATCCGCGCGCTGGTGGACAAGCTGTCCATGAAGACCTACGAGGGCGGGCGGCGCGTGGTCATCATCGAACAGGCCGAAACCATGACGGCCGCCGCGCAGAACGCGCTCCTCAAGACGCTGGAGAATCCCGTGGGCGACGCCATGTTCTTCCTGGTCACCGACGCGCCCGGCGCGCTGCTGAGCACCATCGAATCCCGCTGCCAGGCGGTGCGCTTCCGCGACCTGAGCGTGGAGGAGTGCGCGGGCGTGCTGGAACGGCGGGGCGTCGAGCCGGCGAAGGCGCGGCGGCTGGCGGGCATGGCGCAGGGCTCCGTGGGCCGCGCGCTGGCGCTGGACGGCGACGAGGACTACGCCCGGCTCCGGGAGGAGGTGCTCGCCTCGCTGGAGGCGTTGAGCGACCCGGCCAGCGTGGCCACGGCCGCCGCGCCGCTGGAGGCGGACAAAAACGGCGACGGGCCGATCCTGGAGATCATGGAGGCCTGGGCGCGGGATCTGATGGCCGTGCAGTGCGGGGGAACGCCCTACCAGTCGGACGCGCTGGACCGCCTGCGCCGAAGCCGCGTGGACGGCGAGGCGCTGCTGAAGGCCGTGTTCACCGCGCGCCGCCAGCGCGCCGCCAACGTGGCCTGGAACAACGTGCTGGAAAACATGTACTTCCGCATCGCCGGGGGCAGGGCGTGAATGCGCGCTCCGCCGTCAGCCGCCGGCTCAGGCGCCGGAGGCGCGGGACGATACCGTGAAAGAACGCCGTTCAGCCGACCGCTGGCGGCCCGATCCCAATGATCCTTTACCATATGGAGGAAGATGATCCCATGGCAACCGTTATCGGCGTCCGCTTCAAGAAGGCGGGCAAGGTGTATTATTTCGATCCTGACGGCATGTGGCCCCATCCGGGCGACTGCGTGATCGTGGAGACCGCGCGCGGGGAGGAGTTCGGCGAGGTGGTCACCGGCGCGCGCACCGTCAGCGACGCTCAGGTGGTGTCGCCGCTGAAGAAGGTGGTGCGCATCGCCAACGAGGCCGATCTCAGGCGCGCCGAGGAAAACGACCGCCGCGAGAAGGAGGCCTTTTCCATCTGCCAGGAGAAGATCGCCCGGCACAAGCTGGACATGAAGCTGGTCAGTGTGGAGTACACCTTCGACAACAGCAAGGTCATCTTCTACTTCACCGCCAACGGGCGCGTGGACTTCCGCGACCTGGTGAAGGACCTCGCGGGCGTGTTCCGCATGCGCATCGAGCTCCGGCAGATCGGCGTGCGCGACGAGGCGAAGATGCTCGGCGGCCTGGGCGCCTGCGGGCGGCCCATCTGCTGCGGCGCGTTCCTGGGGGACTTCCAGCCCGTGTCCATCAAGATGGCCAAGGAGCAGGGCCTCTCCCTGAACCCGGCGAAGATTTCCGGCCAGTGCGGGCGGCTGATGTGCTGCCTCAAGTACGAGCAGGACAACTACGACGCCGTGCTCAAGCGCCTGCCCAGGGTGGGGAAGGACATCGTCACCCCTGACGGCGTGGGCATCATCACCGAAATCAACGCCATCAAGGAGCGCGTGCGCGTTCGCGTGAAGGTGGACGACGACAGCTTCGACGTGCGCGAGTACGCCATCGACGACGTGCGCCGGCCCGGCCCCGGCGAGAGCGCGGCGGCGCGGGAGATCCCCCGCGACAAGCGCCCGCGCAGGCCCCGCCCCGCGCAGGAGCCCGCGCCGCAGGAGGATGCGGAGGAGAACACCGAGAGCGCGCGGCGCAGGCAGTATCCCCACCAGAAGGCGCCCAAGAACCTGAGCACCGAGCAGTTCCTGGAGAAGCTGAAGGAGAGCGGCGGAACCGCCCCCGCGGGCGCGAAGGAGCACCGGCGGCGGCGCGGCAGGGGCCGCGGCGAGGAAGCCGGCCAGGGCGGCGAGGCCGAGGGCCGCGGCGAGCGCAGGCACGGCCGGAACCGGGACGAGCGCCCGGCCGAGGCCGTGAAGGACGATCCGGCGGCGGAACCGACCGCGCGGCCCGAGCCCGCGAAGCCGGAGGTTCCCGCGGAAACCGTGCGGGAAGCGCCGAAGCCCGAGGTCGCGGCGGCTCAACCCGTCGACGATTCGCCGAAATGAAGATCAAATTTTGTGGCGATTTCGTCGGGAAAAGGCTGTACAAAACCGCTTGATTGTGCTATAATACCCTTAGCCCCGATTAGAGGCTTTCAAACCGTATGCCCTCCGGTGGAACCCTACCGATGACAGGACTCGGCAACAAAGACCTATACATCGCTAGGGCACACAATTCTAGGAGGGTTTTTTCCATGTTCGAAGACAAGACTTTGGTATGCCGTGAGTGTGGTCAGGAATTCGTTTTCACCGCGTCTGAGCAGCAGTTCTACGCCGACAAGGGCTTCCAGAACGAGCCCGGCCGCTGCAAGGCCTGCCGCGACAAGCGTCGCGCCGCGAACGGCGGCTTCAACCGTAGCGATCGGCCCATGTACGACGTCGTCTGCGCCCGCTGCGGCCAGCCCACTCAGGTTCCCTTCCAGCCCAACGGCAGCAAGCCCGTCTACTGCCGCGCCTGCCTGGACATCATCCGTTCCGAAGGCGGCAACCGCTGGTAATAGATCAGAGCAGGATCCCCGCCCACCGGCGCGGATTCGACCCACCGGCAAAGGGGCTGTCCCTCACGACTCAGACAGATCGCGAGGGACAGCCCCTTTCCTTGTGCAACGACGTATGGTATAATGATTAGGCAACCGGCGCGAAGCGCGGTTGGCCGGGTCGCCGGACTTCCCAAAGGGCAGTATGGCGACAATCATGGTATAATGATTAGGCAACCGGCGCGAAGCGCGGTTGGCCGGGTCGCTGGACTTCCCAAAGGGCAGTACGGCGACAATCATGGTATAATGATTAGGCAACCGGCGCGAAGCGCGGTTGGCCGGGTCGCCGGACTTCCCAAAGGGCAGTACGGCGACAATCATGGTATAATAATTTGGCGTCGGGCCTCCGCAGCGCAGGAGCGAGATGCGCCCTGCCATGATTTAAGTGACAAACGGGAGGAATACCATGCAGATCACGACCCCGCGACTCGTCCTGCGGCCCAACGGCCCGGAATACCTGGAGAGCACCTGCGCCTACGCCGCAGACCCGGAGGCGACGCGGCTGATGGTGTTCCTGCCGGTGGAATCGCGCGCGGAGGCGCTGCAATTCCTGCGGGACGCCGCGGCGGAGTGGGCGAAGACTGAGCCTGCCTACTATGAATTCGCCGTCCTGCAGGACGGCGAACACCTGGGCGGGCTGACGCTGTACATGCTGGAGGGCGCGCGGGACGAGGCCGAGCTGGGCTGGATCATCCGCCGGGATCGCTGGCGGCAGGGCATCGCGTATGAGTCCGTCGTGGCGATGATGGAATGGGGCCGCAGGGCGCTGGGCATTCGCCGGTACATCGCCCAGTGCGACGCCGCGAACGTCGGCTCCTACCGGCTGATGGAGAAGCTGGGCATGCGCTGCATCGACAGGGACGGGCGGCGCAAAAACCGCTCCTCCGACGAGGAGCGGCGGGAACTGACGTATGAGATCACCTATGACGGGGATTGAGGCGCGGCCTCAGTCCCCGATCCATTTTTCCATGCACACCAGCCGCACGCCGGGAATGCCGTTGAATTCGCAGGGGATGACGCCGCTCTCCGCGTAGCCGTGCCGGGCGTACATGGCGCGGGCGACGGCGTTTCGTGCGTTGGTGTCGATGCGCAGGCAGGGGCAGCCGTGTTCGAGCGCGTATGCCTCATAGAAGCGCAGGAACTGCCGGGCGTAGCCCCTGCCGGACAGCCCGGGGTGCACGGTCAGCGTGTGCAGCACCATGACCCGGTCGTCGTCGGCGGGGTACTTCCAGGCAACCGCCGCGTAGGCGGGCATCTGCGCCCGGTTGATGCGCCCGGAGGCGGCGATCCCGCCGTCCGCGTCCAGCACGAACATCTCCCCGGCGAGGACGGCCTCCCGGGCGGTGTCGGCGGTGGGGTAGACGCCCCGCGCCCAGCCGACGGTCATGCGCCCGGCCTCCTCCTCGGCGTGGATGGCGTCGTAGATATCCGCGATGGCGGGAAGATCGGCAAGCGTCGCCCTGCGAATCATGGTGAGGCTCCTTTCGGCGTTCAATGCTTTCGGCCCGACTTGCCGCGGTTCTGGGGCTTGGAGGCGCTGCGGGACGGGGGCTTCCGTCCGCCGCGGTCGGCGCTCCTGCTGGGGCGGAGGCGATCGTCGTCACGGCGGCGCCGGTCGGGCTTCTCGCGACCCAGCTCGAAGCGGCTCAGGTCGCCGGTGTCCAGCAGCTTCGCCCTGGCCTCCCGGGACAGCTTCAGCTTGCCCCGGCGCACGGGCGCGGACTCCGCGCGGGGATGTCCGTCCCGTCGGGGCGCGAAGCGCTGCGCGCGGCTGCCGGGCGCGGGGCGGGCGGCGGGCAGCTCGGCGCTGAGCTTTGCCTCCACCGGGATGCCCAGTATGGACGCGCCCTGCATGGCGGCCTCGATGGCCTCGGCCTTTTCCGCCGGCACGCCCACGACGGTGCGCTCGTCGTAGATCTCGATTTTGCCGATTTCGCTGCCCCGGATGTTCGCCCGCCCGGCGATGGCGCTGACGATGTGGTTCGGGGCCACGCGGCGGCTGCGGCCCACGGACAGTATGAGCTTGCGGTACAGCCGCCCGCCGTCGGCCTTGCGGTCCACGGCGATGTCCGAGAGCGCGGCGTCGTCGCGGCGGAAGGCCAGCATCGCGGCGGCGGAGGCGATCACGGCGGGCTCCGCGCCCTCGGCCATCAGCTTGCCGACCATCGCCTGGAACTCCATGGGGATCTCCCCGTCCAGCGCCGCGCGCAGCGACGCTAGGCTGACCTCCGCCAGCCGGGCGCGGATGTCCGCCACCGTGGGGATGGGGATGGGCTCGATGTCCGACTTCACGGCGCGCGCGATGTCGCGCACGTAGAAGAACTGCCGCCGCCCGCTCAGCAGGGTGATGGCGTTGCCCGCCTTGCCCGCGCGGCCCGTGCGTCCGATGCGGTGTACGTAGATCTCGCTGTTCTGGGGGACGTCGTAGTTGATGACGTAGTCGATGTCGCTCACGTCGATGCCCCGCGCCGCCACGTCCGTGGCCACCAGTATGGGGATGCGCGCGGACTTGAAGCCCTCCATCACGCGGGTGCGCTGGGACTGGTTCATGTCGCCGTGGATGCCCTCGCAGCCAAAGCCGCTGCGGTTCAGGAAGGCGGACACCTCGTCCACCATCAGCTTGGTGTTGCAGAAGATCATGCAGCGCTCGGGGGCGTAGCGGCGCAGCAGCAGGTTCAGCGCGTCCAGCTTGCGGCCCATGGGCACCTCCATGGACATCTGCCGGATCTGGTCCAGCGTGACCTGCTCGGCGTTGATCTCCACCAGCTGGGGATCGGTCATGAACTGCCCCGTCAGCTCGAGGATGGCGTCGGGCATGGTGGCGGAGAACAGCACCGTCTGGTGCGCCTCGGGGACGTCCCGCAGGATGGTCTCGATGTCCTCCCGGAACCCTATGGAGAGCATCTCGTCCGCCTCGTCCAGCACCACCAGCTTCACGTTCGCCAGCGACAGCGTGCCCCGGCGCATGTGGTCCATTACGCGCCCCGGCGTGCCGATGACCAGGTTCGCCCGGCGCAGCCGCGCGATCTGCCGGTCCATGGCCGCGCCGCCGTACACGTCCACCGGCCAGACGTCCAGCATGAAGCGGATCAGCTTTTTGATCTCCTCGCAGTTCTGCTGGGCGAGCTCGCGGGTGGGGCAGAGGATCAGCGCCTGCACGGTGGGCTCGGCCTCGGTGCGGTCGATCAGTTCGATGGCGGGGATGGCGAAGGCCAGCGTCTTGCCGGTGCCGGTCTGGCTGCGCGCGATGACGTCCGCGCCGCTCCGAAGCAGCGGGATGGCCTGGGCCTGGATGTCCGTGGGCGTCTCAAAGCCCAGCGCCTCCACGGCGCGCTGCAGCTCGGGGAGGAGGTTCAGGGATTCAAAGGTGGTTTCGCTCATAAAAAACGCCGCTGCGCGGCCCCTTTCGGTAGATTCTCATACAATGTGTATTCTATGGCATCCCGGGGCTGCTTGCCACGGGCGGGCGGTTAACTCGCGGTGATTTTCTTGCTTGCTACGTGCGTGCGGCTAACTCGCGGTGATTTTCTTGCTTGCCAACTCCGTCCCGCGCGGCGGATCGCATGGCGAGAAATCGCCGCCCCGGCGCGCGGGACGGCGATGAAAACGGTGGGGCTTACTTCAGCAGCAGCTCGGCGATCTGGATGGCGTTGGTCGCCGCGCCCTTGCGGATCTGGTCGCCGCAGCACCACAGGCTGAGGCCGTTGTCGGAGGTCAGGTCGTCGCGGATGCGGCCCACGAACACGATGTCCTGGTCGCTGGTGTCCAGCGGCATGGGGTAGACCTTGTTCTCCAGGTCGTCCACCAGGCGGCAGCCGGGGGCGGCGGCGATGGCCTCGCGGGCCTCGGCCACGCTGATCTTGCGCCGGGTGCGCAGCGTCACGCTGATGGAGTGGCTGCGCAGCACGGGCACGCGCACGCAGGTGCAGGTGACGTTCAGCGCCGGCAGGTGCATGATCTTCCGGCCCTCGTTCTGCATCTTCATCTCCTCGGTGGTGTAGCCGTTGCCGGTGTCGCTGCCGATCTGCGGGATGACGTTGAAGGCGATCTGGTAGGGGAACACGTTGCTGACCGGCTTCATGCCCGCGGCGTAGTCGGCCACCTGCTGCTCCAGCTCCGCCAGCCCGCCCGCGCCCGCGCCGGACACGGCCTGGTAGGTGGAGGCCACCATGGTCTCGATGGGGGAGATGCGGTTCAGCGCCGCCACGGCCGTGAGGGTGATGATGGTGGAGCAGTTGGGGTTGGAGATGATGCCGCTGTGCTTCTTCACGTCCTCGGGGTTGATCTCCGGCACCACCAGGGGCACCTCGTCCACCATGCGGAAGGCGCTGGAATTGTCCACGAACACCGCGCCGGCGGCCTTGATGGCCGGGGCGAAGCGCTTCGCCATCTCGTTGCTGGCCGCGCCGAGGACGATGTCCATGCCCTCGAAGGAGGCGTCGGTAGCCTCCTCCACGACGACCGTGCCGCCCATGAAGGGCAGCTCCTTGCCCGCGCTGCGCGCGCTGGCGAGGGCCTTGAACCGATCGATGGGGAAGTTGCGCTCCTGCAGGACCTTCAGCATCTCGCGCCCTACCGCGCCCGTAGCGCCCAGGACGGCAACGTTGACCTTTTTCATGCTATGACCTCTTTTCGGATGGCTGCTTGGTTTCAGCCGGATGATTGGGGGATACGGTCGCCGCGATATGCCCGGCGATCAGCCGCAGATGCCCGCGAAGAACGTGGCTTCGTCCTGCTCCGCGAGGCGCTTTGCGAGGGCGTGCATGTCCCGGACGGACATGGGCTCGGTGATCCAGGCGCCGTCGCCCAGCGGCTTTGCGGGCACGCCCGGCGCCGCGGCGGTGCGCAGATAGTAGGGGTGCTCCGCGCGGGCGTTGTCCACGTCGGCGTAGCCCTCGGGCAGGGGATTCATGCGCGGACCGACGCCCTCCAGGATGTCCCGCAGGCCCAGCTCCACGGCGAATGCGGTGGGGTCCTTGCCCGCGCCCTGGCCGGTGAAGCTCTGGCTGCCGAAGTATTCGCCCTCCACGGTGATGATGTTGTTGTTCAGGCGGATGGCGGCCTCGGCGGAATCGGCGGGCACCAGCGTGGGCTCCACCCAGGCGCTGACGCTGCCGTCGGCGTTGCGCGTCGAGCGCGCGATGAGCCGGCACACGCGGTCCATGCCCTTGAAGCGTATGATGTCCGAGGCGTCGATGTGCCGGATGCCCGCGGTGTCCACGTCCTCCGGGCGCACGTACTGCCCGTAGGCCACGGCGCTGGCGATGGCGATCTTGCACTGGGCGTCGATGCCGTCGATGTCCGCGGACGGGTTCGCCTCGGCGTAGCCCTGCGCCTGTGCCTCCTTCAGCACGTCGGCGAAGCTCCGGCCCTCGCGCTGCATGATGTCCAGGATCAGGTTGGTGGTGCCGTTCACGATGCCGGACACGCCCGTCAGCCGATCCGCGCTCCGGTGGCGCATCAGGTTGTGCAGGAAGGGGATGCTGCCGCCCACGCTGGCGTCGTAGCGGTACTGCACGCCCTTCTCCCGCGCCAGCGTCAGGATCTCCTCCATGTGGTGGGAGAACATCAGCTTGTTGGCGGAAACCACGTTCTTCCCGGCGCTCAGCGCCTGGACGGTGAAGGTATGGGCCGGCTCCATGCCGCCGATCAGCTCCACCACGGTGTCGATCTCCGGGTCGTTCAGCACCTCGCGGAAGTCGCTGGTCTCCAGGTGCTCCAGCCCGGGATGGCGCAGCAGGTCGCAGATGCGCTTGACGCGGATGTCGTCCCGCTTTTCCAGGTGCTCATAGATGCCGCGGCCGATGGTACCCAGGCCGAGCAGTCCGATGATCATAGACTCTTCCTCCCTCGTGTCTTTCGTAGAAGGACATGTGTTTTTCAGATAGGGACAATATAGCACAATGCGCGGGCTTTGTCAAAGCTCTGTGCGAAGGTTTATCCGCGTCTTAACAATCCGGGTAAAAACTTCGTGAGCGCTTGCTTTTTTCCCTCAAAGGATATATCATAGAAACAGAAAAAAGTCAAGCGTGGAGGATGGATATGAAGTTTTACAGCACCCGTTCCCGCAACCACACGGCCGATTCCATGGAGGCCGTGCTGAAGGGCATCGCGCCGGACGGCGGCCTCTACACGCCGCTGGACTTCGCATCCATGCAGGTCAACGTCGGCGACCTCCTGGAGATGAGCGCCGTGGAGATCTCCGCCGAGGTCATCGGCAGGATCCTGAACGACTTCACCCGGGACGAAATGCGCGCGCTGATCGAGGCGGCCTACGAGGACAAGTTCGAGACCGCGGACCTGACGCCCGTCAAAAAGGTCGGCGACGACTTCGTGCTGGAGCTGTTCCGCGGCCCCACGTCGGCCTTCAAGGACGTGGCGCTGTCCGTGCTGCCCCGGCTCATCGTGGCGGCGCGGGAAAAGCTGGGCGTGGAGGACGAGATCGTCATACTGACCGCCACCAGCGGCGACACCGGCAAGGCCGCGCTCGAGGGCTTCCACGACGTGGCGGGCACGAGGATCATCGTGTTCTATCCCGACGGCGGCGTCAGCGACGTGCAGAAGGCGCAGATGGTCACCCAGGCGGGCGACAACGTGGGCGTGTGCGCGGTGAAGGGCAACTTCGACGACGCGCAGACCGGCGTGAAGAACATCTTCGCCGACGACGAGGCGAACCGCTGGGCGGCGGCCTCCGGGGCGCGGCTGTCCAGCGCCAACTCCATCAACATTGGCCGGCTCGCGCCGCAGGTGGCCTACTACTTCAAGGCCTACTGCGACCTGGTGCTGAACGCGGAGATCGGCCTGGGCGACGCGGTGAACTTCATCGTGCCCACGGGCAACTTCGGGGACATCCTGGCCGGGGAATTCGCCCGCAGGATGGGCCTGCCGGTGGGCAAGCTGGTGTGCGCCTCCAACGCCAACAACGTGCTGACCGACTTCATCAACACCGGCGTGTACGACCGGCGGCGGGAATTCTACAGGACGGCGTCCCCCTCCATGGACATCCTGGTGTCCAGCAATCTGGAGCGCTACCTGTTCCTGGCCTCCGGCGGGGACTTCGACGCGGTCGCGGGCCTGATGCGGGAGCTGAGCGAGAACGGCGTCTACACCGCGCCCACAGCCATGATGGACGAGATGCGTGCGCACTTCTCCGCGGGCTGCGCGGACGACGCCGCGGCGCTGAAGGCCATCGGCGAGGTCTGGCGCGACTACGGCTACCTGATGGACACCCACACCGCCGTGGGCTGGGCCGTGATGCAGCAGTTCAAGGACGCGGAGGACAACGGCTGGAAGAACGTGCTGCTGTCCACGGCGTCGCCCTACAAGTTCAGCCACGACGTGCTCTCCGCCGTCAGCGACGCCCGGCCCGAGACCGGCTTCGCGGCCATGGATCGCCTCAACGCCGAGACCGGCGTGCCCGTGCCGCCGAACCTGGCCACGCTCCGCGACAGGGCGCCCCGCTTTACCGACTGCGTGGAGAAGGGCGAGATGCTGGAATACGTGAAGGCCAGGATCCGCAAGTAGGACCAGCACATCGCGCCATTGCCGGGGCGGCCGAAGATCGGCCGCCCCGTTTTAAACCCCCGCGGGGAAGGCGCCCCCGCCCGCATGACCGCGCCCTCCGTCGCATACGCATGAACCGAGCCAATTTCTGGCATGCGGAGCGAATGGAGGGATTCTTTTGCCTTTGGAGATGGAACGGCGTGACGTCGAAGTGGAGGAACTGGTGGGTCGGGAGTACGCACAGGCGCTGCTGCGGGCGGAGACGCTGGTGCCCGGCGCGGGCCGGGAGCTGATCGAGCCCATGCTGGCGGATGCGCGGCTGGTGATCGACAGCGTGACGCTGCAGCCGGATCGCGTGGTGGTGGAGGGCACGGCGGCCTGCCAGGCGGTGTACCGTCAGGGCGAGGCCTCGGAGCTGCGGGGCATCGCCGCGCAGGCACCCCTCAGCCAGGTGATCGAGCTGCCCGGCGCGGCGGAGGGCATGCTGAGCCGCGCGTGGGGCGGCGTGGAGCACGTGGAGGCGAAGTACGAGAACGGCCACATCGTCTTCCTGGTCACGTGCGGCATCCACGTGCAACTGCTCCGGCTGGCGTCCAGGGAGATCGTGACCGGCATCGAGGGCCAGGACGGGCTTCAGACCGATTTCAAAACGCTGACCTCGGTGAAGCTGGCGGCGGAGGCTGAGGCGACGGCGAACCTGCGGGACACGGTGGCGCTGCCCGACGCGCTGGACGCCCGCGCCGCGCTGATGGACTGGGCGGCGGTGGCCGTAGAGAGCGTGGAGCCGGACCTGGGCGGCGCGCGGGTGAAGGGCAGGGTCATGGTGGAGACGCTGATCTCCAGCGGCGTGCAGGGCCGTCCCGCCGCGCTGGTGCGCTATTCGCTCGGCTTTGACCAGTTGATCGGCCTGCCGGACTGGCTGGCGAAGGACGTGTTCGTGCGGGCGGAGATCGTCGGGCTGCGCACGCGCATCGAGCCGGTGCGGGAGGGGGAGAGCGAGGCGGGGCTCGCCTGCGAGGCGGACGTCCGGCTGAAGGCGATCGCGAACGTGCGGGAGGAATTCACGGCGCTGGCGGACGTCTACGCCACCCGCGGCGCGTCCCTGGACGTGGAGCGCGGCCCGCTGAGCTTCTGCGCCGCCGCCCGGCAGGACCGGTTCACGGAGCTGGTGCGCGGCGCCATGCTCATCAGCGAGAACGCGCCGGGCGTGGGCACGGTCATCGCCGCGCGCGTGAACCCGGTGGTGGGCGAGCTCCGCGCGGAGAACGGCCGGGGGCGGATCTGCGGCGTGCTGGAGGCCGCGGTGCTGTACCTGCCCGGCGGATCGGAGCTGGCGGCGTCGGCGCGGTCGGAGCTGCCCTTCGAGATCGCGCTGCCCGTGCCGCTGGACGAGGATTCTATCGTGGGCATACAGGTGCTCTCCGCCGAGGCCAGCGCGCTGATGAGCGACCGGCTGGAGCTGAAGGCGCAGTTGGCGGTGTGCTGCGAGACCCGCCGGCGGGAGACCGCGGAGCTGGTGCGGGACGTGACCGAGGGCGCGCCGCTGCAGCGACGCCCGGGCATCGTGATCTACTGGCCGCAGGAGGGGGAGACCGCCTGGCAGTTGGGCCGCCGCTATGCCATTCCCGCCGACCAGGCCGGCGAAGCCGAGGCGGGCAAACCGCTGGTGGTCAGGAGTTGAATGCGAATCCAATAGGATATAATAAGCGGGCGGCCTCCCTGGGGAGGCCGCCCGCGTAGAGCGCCGATAAAGGCCGCAACCGCGGAGATTCCCTGAAAGACACCGCTGACGCGGTGGGAATCTCCGCTTGCTGCGTCAGGCCGCCCTGCGGATTTG